>NZ_JAHLOQ010000020.1 GCF_018917435.1 Intestinibacter bartlettii | reverse complement strand
GAGTAATTTAACACCAGCTGAAGTTTGTGGTATTAATTATTCTCATCGAGATAAAATTAATTGGTTTGTTAAATATTAATTGCACTTTAAGTCTAAAAAAATTATAATTTTGTTAGGCTTATTTGTTATGCCATTTTTTAATATGTGAAATCTAAATTTGAACCTATCGGTTATTAATCCTGTCGAGGATCATTTTTTTCATATCTAGTTAACAAAACCTAATATTTTATAATATTTATTTATTTATGTACATCTAAAAATAAGGGAGGAAATGATTTTGATAAAAAAATAAAAGGAAAAAAATGTCTAAAAAAGTTGAAAAATAATATAAAACATTATACAATAAAATTGAACATAATTAAAAATGGTAAAACGTTATATAACATAACAAAATAGGACTAAATAATAATGTTATAACATGTTTGGTTATGAAAAAACTATAATATAAGGTAGGGGGAATTTTCAATCATGAAAAAAAAATTTGGTATTTTAACTTTAGCATTATGCTTAATGCTAGGAGCAGTGGGATGCAGTAATGGAAGTAGCTCATCATCTTCTAATTCATCATCAGGATCATCAAGTGATGCATCATCTTCACAATCATCAGGAAAAGAGATAGAGTTAAATATATCTGCTGCAGCTTCATTACAAGAAGCAATGGTAGAAATCGAAAAAGAATTCAAAGAAGTAAATCCAGATGTAAAATTAACTGTTAACCTAGGTTCTTCAGGAACATTAATGCAACAAATACAAGAAGGTGCAGATTGTGACGTATTTATATCTGCAGGTGCAAAACAAATGGACGCATTAGTTGAAGATGGAACAATAAATAAAGACGATGTAAAAACTTTATTAATAAATGACTTAGTATTAGTTGCAGCTAAAGGTGAAAAAATAGATTCATTAGATGACTTAAAAAGTGATTCTATAACAAAAATAGCTATAGGTGATCCTGAAAGTGTTCCAGCAGGTAAATATGCTAAAGAAGTTTTAGATAATACTAAATTATATGATGCAGTACAAAACAAATTAGTTTTAGGAAAAGACGTTAAACAAGTTTTATCATATGTACAACAAGGTGCTGCACAAGTTGGATTTGTTTATTTAAGTGACACTCATGGAGTTGATGATGTTGATGTAGTTTTAACTACAGATGAAGATACTCACTCAGAAATAGCTTATCCAATAGCTGTTCTTAAAGATAGTAAAAAAACAGATGCTGCTAAACAATTTGAAGATTTCTTATTAAGTGATGCAGGACAAAATATATTAGAAAAATACGGATTTAAAAAAGCTAAATAATAATTAAATTTATTTTGAAATTATAAAAATAAATATATAATTAATAACTTTGTATAAAAATAACCTATAGATGATATATTTACTATCATTTATAGGTTATTAATAAATATAGAAAATTAAAATTTAAGAGGAGGAAGAATAAGATGGATGCAGGATTAACACCTCTTTGGATTTCGGTTAAAACATCTTTATTGGCGACAGTAATAACATTTTTTTTAGGAATAGGAACAGCTTACTTAGTTGCAAACTATAAAGGGAAATGGAGGGGAGTAATCGATAGTATATTTACACTACCGCTTGTTCTTCCTCCTACTGTTTTGGGATTCTTTTTACTAATATTCTTTGGTAAAAATGGACCAGCAGGAAAATTTTTATTAAAGTTTGATATAAATTTAATATTTACTTGGACGGCAACTGTAATTGCAGCTGTTGTAGTAGCATTTCCTATGATGTATAGATCAGCTCGTTCAGCTTTTGAACAAATTGATGATAATCTAATTTCAGCAGCAAAAACATTAGGTATGAGTAATTGGAAAATATTCTACAAGGTATCAGTACCTCTTGCGTGGCCAGGGATAATCGGTGGAGTAGTATTATCTTTTGCAAGAGCATTAGGTGAATTTGGGGCAACATTAATGATGGCTGGTAATATACCAGGTAAAACTCAAACTATGCCACTTGCGATATTCTTCCAAGTACAAGCTATGAATTATAAAGGTGCGATGTTATGGGTTGCAACAATTGTTGCTATTTCAGTAGTTATGATATTAATATTAAACTTTTGGTCAGATAAACAACAAGATCTTGTAGGAAAAAGAAGTAGAGGAGGTAAATAGAAATGTCTTTATATGTTGATATAGAAAAAGATTTAGGCTCCTTTAAATTAAAAGTTAAATTTGAGCAAGAAAATGGGATAGTGGGGTTATTAGGTCAATCTGGTTGTGGTAAGAGTATGACATTAAAATGTATAGCAGGAATTGTAAAACCTGATAAAGGGAAGATAATTTCAAATGGAACGGTATTTTTTGATTCAGAAAAGAAGATAAATTTAACACCTCAAAAACGAAACATAGGATTCCTGTTTCAAAACTACGCACTATTTCCACATATGTCTGTTAAAGAAAACATACAATTAGGGATTGAAAAACTATCTAAAGAAGAAAAAGACGAAATAACTAAAAAATATCTTAAAAAATTCAGATTAGAAGGATTTGAAAATAGATACCCATGGCAATTGTCAGGGGGGCAACAACAAAGAATAGCACTAGCTAGAGCGCTATGTTTAAATCCAGATATATTAATTTTAGATGAGCCGTTTTCGGCATTAGATTATCATCTTAGAAGCAATATGGAAAATGAATTATGTGAAATACTAAAAGATTTTGATGGAAATGTACTATTTGTAACACATGATATATCAGAAGCTTATAGAATAAGTGATGATATCATAGTATTTGATAGCGGAGTTTCATTACCTAAAAGAAAAAAAGATGAACTATTTGTACACCCACGTTGTATGACAGAGGCAGTTATAACAGGATGTAAAAATATCTCATCTTGTGATATAATAGATACAAATACAGTATTTGCCAAAGAATGGGGATTTAAATGTAAGATAGAAAATGGTGTTGACGAAAATTCTAAACATGTTGGAATAAGAGCCCACCATATGAAAGTAATTCAAGATAATCAAGAAATTTTAGAAGATAGCGAAAATATATTTGAAATGACTGTTGTAAAAGTTATAGAAAATTCATTTACGTACAATATACATATAAAAAATTGTGACAACGAAAATAATCTTTCATTACAGATGGAAGTTGATAAAAATATAAGAAAAGTTGAATTAGGACAAAAAATTAGAGTTAAATTCGATAAAAACTCTGTTTTTGATTTTTAAAAACACCCATAAAGAAGAAGTATTACAAAGACTCTCCCACATAATTGTTGAGAGAGTTTTTGTTTTAAATTAGGTATATATTATATTTTTATAATAAATAAAGTTTTATAAATTTTCTTCAATGTGTTTTAAAAGACATTCACAACCTTCTAATATATCATCATAAGTTTCATCAAAATTACCAGTATACCAAGGGTCTGCTATACTTCTTGGATTTTGTGAGAAATCTAGTAAAAGCTTTATTTTTGAATCCTTATCATTTGGAATAATACGAGATATATTTCTTATATTATTTTTATCCATACACAGTATGTAATCGTATTTATCGTAATCAGCCTTTGTAATTTGTACAGCTTTTCTAGGTGTAAATGGAATATTCATCTCTCTTAACTTTTGTTTTGTACCATAGTGAGTATCATTGCCGATTTCCTCACGGCTAGTAGCAGAAGATGCTATATTAAATTTATTATCTAAGTTTTTCTTTTTAACCATATCTTTAAGTACAAATTCAGCCATAGTAGAACGGCATATATTTCCGTGGCATACAAACATAATATTTATCATTTTCAATCTCCTTATAATACTTTTTTTACATTATATTATATCAGAAATAGGGCAATACAAAACTCTACTTAAAAACTATAATCGACTATATATATCTTATATTAACTTATATTTAGACAAATAAAATTTTGTATAACTTGATTACATCACCCTAAAAAGTTATAATAAATTTTGTGTAAAAAATAGACAAAATTTACTTTAGGAGGAAATAGACATGATACATAAGTTTTCCATGAACGGATACAATATAGTATTAGATGTAGATGGGGGAAGCGTACATATATTAGATGATGTAGCATATGAATTAGTTGATTTATATGAAGAAAACACAAAAGAAGAAATAATATCTAAATTAGAAAATAAATTTACAGCAGAGCAAATAGAAGAAGCATATGATGAAATAACTTCTTTAAAAGAAGAAGGTTTATTATTTACAACAGATACATATGAATTTAATCCAAACTTCGTAAATAGACAAAAAGTAGTAAAAGCTTTATGTTTACATGTTTCACACGATTGTAACTTAAGATGTAAATATTGTTTCGCATCACAAGGTGACTTCGGTGGAGCAAAAGAAATAATGAATTTCGAAGTTGGTAAAGCTGCAATAGATTACTTAATAGCTAACTCAGGAAACAGAAGAAACTTAGAAATAGACTTCTTCGGTGGAGAGCCATTAATGAACTTTGAAGTTGTTAAACAACTTGTTGAATACGGAAGAGAAGCTGAAAAAGCTCGTGGGAAAAATATAAGATTTACAATAACAACAAACGGTGTTTTATTAGACGACGAAAAAATAAAATACATAAATGAAAATATGCACAATGTAGTTCTTAGTTTAGATGGAAGAAAAGAAGTAAACGACAACATGAGACCTACTGTAAACAATAAAGGAAGTTATGACATAATAGCTCCTAAATTTAAAAAGTTAGTATCTGAAAGACCAAAAGACAAATACTACTACATAAGAGGTACATTCACTAGAGATAACCTAGACTTCTCAGAAGACGTTCTTCATTTTGCAAATGAAGGATTCAAATTAACATCTGTTGAACCAGTTGTTGGTGAAGAAGAAAATCCTTATGCATTAAGAGAAGAAGATCTTCCAAAAGTATTTGAAGAATATGAAAAATTAGCAGTTCAATATGCTGATATGAAACTAAAAGGAGAAGGTTTCACATTCTTCCACTTTATGATAGACTTAAATCAAGGACCTTGCGTTATAAAAAGAATAACTGGTTGTGGTGCAGGTAATGAATACCTTGCAATAACTCCATCAGGAGATATATACCCATGTCATCAATTCGTAGGTAATGAAGACTTCAAATTAGGTAATATATTAGATGAAAAAATAGAATTACCAGAAGAAGTAACAAATATGTTCAGAGAGGCTCATGTTTATGCTAAAGATGAGTGTAGAGATTGCTGGAATAAATTCTATTGTTCTGGAGGATGTCATGCTAACGCAATCAACTTTAACAACGACATAAAAGTTCCTTATAAACTTGGATGCGAAATGCAAAAGAAACGTACTGAATGTGCTATAATGATTCAAGCCAAAATGATGTTAGAAGGAAATTAATATTAAAGGGGCGAATGCAAATGATTAAAGAATTTGAAGGAATTATGCCTGAAATTGATGAAACTGCTTTTGTTGCAGAAAGTGCAGACATAATCGGTGATGTCAAAATAGGTAAAAATTCAAGCATATGGTATAACACTGTTCTTAGAGGAGATGAACATGCTATAAGAATAGGTGAAAATACTAATATACAAGATGGTACTGTAATTCATGTAGGATGGGATGTTGACACTATTATTGGTGATAACGTAACAGTAGGTCACAACGCATTAGTACATGGATGCAAGATAGGAAATAACAGTCTTGTAGGTATGGGAGCGATAGTTCTAAATGGTGCTGAAATAGGAGAATTTTGTATGATAGGTGCTGGTGCTTTAGTAACACAAAATAAAAAGTTTCCAGATGGTATGCTTATAATAGGATCTCCGGCAAAAGCTGTCAGAGAATTAACAGAAGAAGAAAAACAAAGTTTAATAAAATCAGCAGATGATTACCATGCTAATGCTCAAAGACATAAATCACTTTAAAATCATAAATACTTAACATTGTAATTTAAAACAATACTAAGTTAAAATTATTATATAGAATATAAATGGATACGACATTAAAAAACAAGCAATGTTGTATCCATTTTTTTTATAAAGGGGGAATATACAATGTTTATTGAAACTATTAAGGAAAATTGGAAATATGAAAATGCAAATGATGATGCAGCTATTGAATTGTGGAATGCAAAGGCAGATTATTTTGGGAGTTATGAATTAGAAGAGGTTAAAAAAGAGAAATTTATACAAATAATAAAAGAAAATAATTTAATTGATAAAAAAGGAACAATTTTAGATGTAGGCTGTGGAGCGGGTAAATATTGCGCTGCATTATCAGATGAGTGTTACAAGGCAATTGGAACAGATTTATCGCCAAAAATGATTGAATATGCTCAAAAAAGGGCAACACAATATGGAAAAAACAATTTAGAGTTTAGATGTGATAATTGGTCCGAGTTAGATATTAAAAAAGATGGGTTAATAAATAAGTTTGACTTAGTAATAGCATGCATGACTCCTGCTATATGCAATTACAATACTTTTAAGAAATTTATGGACTGTAGTAAAAATGCAGGGATATTTTGTTGCGGAACAAGAAGAAGTGATTCTGTAACAGATAAAATAGATAAGTTATTAGGTTTTGATAAACTTGATAAGGGTTCAGACAATATCCCTTTGTATGTATTCAATATACTATGGGAAAATGGAAATTATCCAAATATAGAATATATAGATCAAAGTTGGAATAGTGATATGAAGTTTGAAAAAGCATGTGATGTGTATATAAATAGATGTAAAGCAAAATATGATATAGATGAAGAGCAAGAACAAATAGTAAAAAAATATCTACAAGATATAAGTAAAGATGGTGTGGTGTATGAAACGATAAAAACTACAAAAGCAGTAGTATATTGGAAAAAGTAAAACAGATTATGAAATAAAGAAAAAATATAATATAATAAGAATTGTAAAAATATAAAGCAAAAAATATAAATTTAATAATATATCTATGGAAAAAATTAACGTTATAAAAATATGTAGAGTTTTTATAATAAATGGATAAATTGGAAAAATAGGAATGTGATTTATATAAAATCAGGAGGTGATTATATGCTTTATAAAAAGAAATGGACATTGAGACATTTTGGGAAAATAGAACAAGATAAAATGAGTGAAAAAATTGGTATTTCCCCGGAAATAAGCCAAATATTAAAAAATAGAGACATAATAACAGAAAAAGATGCGGAAATATTCATGAATCCATCTTTAGATTATCTAAGAGACCCTTTTTTAATGAAAGATATGCAAAAAGGTGTAGATAGAATAAAGCAAGCTATTGAAAAAAATGAACGAATATTTATTTTTGGAGATTATGATGTCGATGGCGTATCTTCAACTTCTGTATTAGTGTTGTATTTTAAGTCGATAGGATACGACGTAAATTATTACATACCAAATAGATTAGAAGAAGGTTATGGAATTAGTATAGAAGCCTTAGAAAAAATAAATGAAATTGGATGTGATTTGTTAATAAGTGTTGACTGTGGGATTACATCAGCAAAAGAAGTAGAATTTGCAAAAACACTTGGAATGGATGTAATCATTACTGATCACCATGAATGCCAAGATGAAATTCCAGATGCAATAGCAGTAATAAATCCAAAACAAGAAGATTGTACATACCCTTATGATTTTTTATGTGGATGTGGAGTAGCGTTTAAATTAATACAAGCATTGACACCATCTGAAGAATTTAAGACAACAATGTATGACTATTTAGAGATTGTTACTTTAGCAACTATTTGTGATATAGTTCCATTAAAAGATGAAAATAGAATAATTGTAAAAAATGGTCTAAATATGATGAAAGATGGAAGAAATATAGGTCTAAAAGAGCTTATAAAAGTATGTGGTATAGATACTCATCAAATAAAATCATCACATATAGGTTATTCAGTAGGGCCTAGAATAAATGCGTCAGGACGTCTAGGATATTCTTATTTAGGAGTAGAGCTTTTTACAGCTGATAATCCTGAAAAAGCTAAAGAAATAGCACTTGATTTAGAAGAAAAAAACAGTGAAAGACAATTAATAGAAAGTAAGATGTATAGTGAAGCTGAGGAAATTATAAATAGTGATGCATCTTATCAAGATGATAAAGTCTTAGTTATAGCTAAGGAAGGTTGGCAACATGGAATTATAGGTATAGTAGCATCTAAATTAACTGAAAAATATTATAAACCTACTATATTACTTACAATAGAAGATAAAATGGCTACAGGTTCCGCTAGATCAATAAAAGGATTTAGTATATTTGATGCTCTTGTTAAATGCAAAGACTTGATGACTAAGTTTGGTGGACATGAACAGGCAGCGGGACTTTCTATGAATAGTGAAAATGTAGAAGAACTTAGAAGAAGAGTAAATGAAATTGCAGACTATAATTTAACCCAAGAGGATATGATAGAAAATGTGAAGGTAGAGTATGAACTACAAGAAGGGCAAGTTAGTTTAGATTTAGTAGATGATCTTCATATGTTAGAACCTTTTGGAATGAATAATCCAACACCAAGATTTATAATGAGAGATTTAGTACTTGCTAATATAGGATTTGTTGGAGCATCAAAGCAACATCTTAAATTAACTCTTCAAAAAGACCATATATATGAAGCTATAGGATTTAATATGGCCTATTTAGCAGATGATTTTACCAGAGGGGACAAAGTAGATGTATTATTCCAATTAGATGAGAATAACTACAATAATAATAGAAAAGTTCAATTTTTACTTAAAGATATAAGAATGGCACACCCAAAATCAGCAATAAAAGATTTTACATCTATTAAACTATTTTCAAAGATAGTACCAGAAGATGTGAATAATTTATATAAAATAAATTATAATTTAGAAAATAAAAGAATAAAACAAGATGATTTGGGAAAAAATGAAATATCAAATAATTTTTATGATAAAAATAATATAAATATATTTGAATTTTTCAAAGAAGATACATTAGTAATTTGTAATACGCTAAATGGTTTTTTCAGAGCATATTCGGATTTATCGCTTATAGAAGATGAATTTGATGTTGAATTTGGCAAAATATCTAAAAATCAACCCAAAATAAAACTTATATTTTCTCCTAATCTTGATAAATTAGAGTTAAACATATATAATAGTATTATTCTTTACGATGTTTTATATAATAAAGAAGAATATTCGTATTTATTAGAAAATATTAAGGCAAATGCTAATTTTGTGAAGTATTATGATGAAAAAAGTCAATTATATTTAAATAATATAGTTGAAAACATAGTACCTATAAGACAAGAGTTTATATTTGTCTATAAATATTGTATTACAAATAAACATATAGATATTACACTTAATAAAATAAAGGCTATATTTGGAGTGATGCCACTAAAATTATTTGTTATATTAAGTGTATTTAGAGAGTTTAATTTATTAAATTATAAAATAAATGAAAATAACAATACTTTAATTATAGATTTTACAGAGGAATCTGTATCCAAATTTAATCTTGATGAAAGTTTGATACTTACGAATATTAGACATCTAAGGGAAAGTTACTTAGAAAGCTATTAGGAGGAATCTAGAATGGATTTAAAAAAATGTGTAAGGGTTATTGAAAATTTCCCAAAAGAGGGAATTAGTTTTAAGGATATAACAACTCTATTACAAGATGGAGAGGCTTTAAAATATACTGTTGATAAAATAGCAGAAGATTTAAAAGACCAAAATATAGATATAGTTGTTGGACCAGAAGCAAGAGGGTTTTTAATAGGAACACCAGTTGCTTACGCTTTAGGTGTAGGATTTGTTCCAGTTAGAAAACCAGGAAAATTACCAGGAGAAGTTGAAAGATTTGAGTATGATTTAGAATACGGATCAAACGTATTAGAAATACACAAAGATGCAATAAAACCAGGTCAAAGAGTAGCAATAGTTGACGATTTATTAGCTACAGGAGGGACTACAGAAGCAGCAATAAAACTAATAGAAAAATTAGGCGGAAAAGTAGTTTCAACTCAATTCTTAATAGAATTAGAAGATTTAAATGGTAGAGAAAAATTAGATAACTGCCAAGTAAATGCTCTAATTAAATACTAGAATAATAATAGTTGGTATATACCAACTATTTTCATATATATAAAAATATAGGATAATCAGGTGGTAATATGTATGACAAGGAATTACAAGAAATTTTAGATAAAATTAAAAAATACGCTCCTAATGCAGATGTAACTCCAGTTATAAAAGCATATGAATTAGCAAAATCTGCACATGCAGGCGTATTTAGAAAATCGGGTGAACCATATATCATTCATCCAATAGCAGTTGCAAATATATTAGCTGATTTAGAGCTAGATATGGAAGTTATAGCAGCAGGTCTTTTACATGATGTCGTAGAAGACACCCCTTACACATATGAAGATATCAAAGATCTATTTGGAAAAGATATAGCAGACTTAGTAGATGGAGTAACTAAATTAGGTAAAATTAAGTATCAAACAAAAGAAGAATCTCAAGCTGAAAATCTTAGAAAAATGTTTTTAGCTATGGCGAAGGATATTAGGGTTATATTAATTAAATTAGCCGATAGACTTCACAACATGAGAACTCTTAAGTATATGCCAGAAGAAAAAGCTAAATATAAAGCTAAAGAAACGCTGGAAATATACGGTGGGATTGCTCACAGAATAGGTATATCAAAGATTAAATGGGAATTAGAAGACTTGGCTTTAAAATATATTGATCCAGAAGGTTATCGTGAACTTACTGATAAAATAACAATGAAAAGAAGCCAAAGACAGGAATACATAGATAAAATAGTTCAATTACTAGAAGAAAAATTCAAAGAAGTAGATATAAATTGTGAAGTTTCTGGTAGACCAAAACACTTCTACAGTATCTACAAAAAAATGAAAAAGAAAAATAAAACATTCGAAGAAATTTATGATTTAACGGCTGTAAGAATAATTGTAGATACAGTTAAAGACTGTTATGCAGTTTTAGGGATGGTTCATACAATGTGGATTCCTATGCCAGGAAGATTTAAAGATTATATTGCTATGCCAAAACCAAATCTTTATCAATCTCTTCACACAACAGTGATTGGTCCAGATGGAGAACCTGTAGAAATACAAATTAGAACTCATGAAATGCATGAGATAGCTGAAAACGGTATAGCAGCTCACTGGAAATACAAAGAAGGAATAACAGGAAACCACGATGCCAAAATGGAACAAAAACTAAAATGGCTAAGACAAATGATGGAATGGGAAAAAGATGTTCAAGATCCACATGAGTTTTTAGATGCTCTTAAAGATGATGTATTTAATAGCCAAGTTTATGTATTTACACCAAAAGGCGATGTAATAGAGTTACCAGCCGGTTCAACTCCTATAGACTTTGCTTATAGAGTTCATACAAATGTAGGGAATAAATGTACAGGTGCAAAAATAAACGGTAAAATTGTTCCAATAAATTATAAATTACAAAATGGTGAAATTGTAGAAGTTATAACATCTGCGAATTCTCCAGGACCTAGTCGTGACTGGTTAAGTATAGTACAAACACCAACTGCTAGAAATAGAATAAGACAATGGTTCAAAAAGGAAAGACGAGAAGAAAATATCGAACGTGGAACTGATATATTAGAAAAAGAGTTCAAACGCTACAATATACCATATAAAAATGCTAGCATTCAAAAATTCTTAAATCAAGTTGCAAAAAAATTCAATCAACCAACACTAGAAGATTTAATTGCAACTATAGGATATGGTGGTATAGCTACATCTCAAGTTATGCCAAAGGTAAGAGATTTCTATAATAAAGAAGTTAACCGCCAAGAAAAAGAAAAAAGAATGCAAGAAAAAGAAAATAAAATTAAGAAAAACTTTGACGAGCAAGAATATGCTAAGAAAAGAAAGAAAAAAGATAATGGTATTACAGTTAAGGGGCTTGATAACATACTAGTAAGATTTGCTAAATGCTGTAATCCACTTCCTGGAGATGATATAGTCGGATATATCACAAAAGGTAGAGGGGTAGCAATCCATAGAAAAGACTGTACAAATATAAAACTAGATGATGAATTCTTAAAAAATAGACTTGTTGAGGTTGAATGGAATAATCCTGAAAAGAGCAAGTTTGAGGGAGAAGTAAAAATCATAGCAGTAGACAGAGTAGGTCTTTTAAATGATGTTATACACATTGTATCTATGGAAAAACTAAGTATAAGCGGTATAAATTGCAGAGTTTTAAAAGACAATACAGCAAATATAAGCTTATTAGTTGAAGTTAACGATATATCAGAATTAAAACAACTTATGAAAAAAATAAAATCAATTCCAGGGGTTGATGAAGTTTCAAGAATGAGAAACTAATCCCAGGATTTTATACTAATAAACTAATCTAAAATTTAGGGAGGCAGATATGAGAGCTGTTGTTCAAAGAGTATCAAGTTCAAGAGTTACTGTAGATGAAAGAGTAACTGGAGAAGTAAAAAAAGGACTATTAGTTTTATTAGGAGTAACTCATGATGATACTTCTAAAGACGTAGACTATATGGTAGATAAAGTATCAAATCTAAGAATATTTGAAGATGAGAATGATAAAATGAACTTATCTTTAAAAGACATAAATGGAGAAGTAATGGCAGTATCTCAGTTTACACTTTATGGAGACGCGAGAAAAGGAAGAAGACCAAGCTTTTCTGATGCTGCAAGACCAGAGATTGCAAATCCTTTATATGAAGAATTTGTAGAAAAATTAAGAGCACAAGGAATCACTGTAGGGACAGGAGAATTTGGTGCTCACATGATGGTAGAACTTACAAATGATGGTCCAGTAACAATTTTATTAGAATCTAAGAAAGCTTTCTAGGGGGGATTTTGATGATAATTGAAAAAGTTGTAGATAGATTTATGGATGAAAATACTTATATACTTGGAGACGAAAAAACTAAAAAATGTGCAGTAATAGATCCAGGTGGAAGTGTTATAGATATATTCAATAAGATAAAACAACATGGACTGACTGTAGAATATATAATATTAACTCATGGACACGGTGATCATATATGTCGTGTACCAGAAATTAAAAGCAAAACAAATGCTAAAATAGTAGCTCATGTAAATGAAGAAGAAGTATTAATAGACAGAAATAAAAATTTAAGTGCTCAACTTCCAGGGCCTTTAGTTGAATTTGATGCGGATGAGTATGTTCAAGAAGGCGACATTATAGAACTTGGAAGCCTTAAATTAAAAATTATACACACTCCAGGTCATACAAAAGGTGGAATGTGTATAAAAGTAGGAGAACACATATTCACAGGGGATACTTTATTTGCAGGAAGTATAGGAAGAACTGATTTTTATGGCGGAGATTACAAACAAATGATGAAATCTTTAAGAAAATTAGCTAAATACGATGATAATGCAGTAATATATCCAGGACATGGACCTACATCTACAATTGGAGTAGAAAAAAGAATGAATCCATATATGCAACAAATTTAAGTTTTTCCAGTACTGTTTTAGCTAATTAAAGCAGTACTGGTTTATTTTTTTAATAGAAAAATAGCGATAACGATAAAAGGAGACGTAAAATGATAGGAGTTGTTCTAAAAGGACATGATTATAAATACGAAGTAAGTGAACTTATAAAATTATTTACTTCTGATTTTAGATTTATAGACGAAAGAGACTGCATGATGGTAATTGAAAATAGTATTTTCTATCATGGAGATAGAGTTTTCTCAAAAACTGTTTACTGTGAAAACTATCAAGAAATACTTAGTAATGTAGATTACAGAGACTTAAGTGGTTTAGACGAAAGAGCTCGTAAAAAAACTATAAAAGAGACTATAAAAAGAAGTATGTTCAAAATTCTTGAACAAAAATTTGAATCTAATGTACCTTGGGGAATACTTACAGGAATAAGACCTGTAAAAATTGTCCATGCTTTATTAGACGAAGGAAAAGATGAAGAATTTATAAAAGAAAAATTACAAGAAGATTATTATATAAAAGATGATAAAATAGAATTAGCATTAAATATTGCAAAAAGAGAAAGAAAATTTATATATCCAATAGATGAAAATAAGGTATCATTATATGTAGGGATTCCTTTCTGTCCAACAAGATGTTATTACTGCTCATTCCCAGCGAATCCTGTAGACAAATTTGGATCTAAAAAATCTTTATATGTTGAAAAACTGCTTGAAGAATCAAGGGGAGTTGCAGAACTTCTTAGAGATAACAACAAGGAGATAGAAACTTTATATATAGGTGGAGGTACTCCTACAACTCTATCACCAGAGGAAATGGACACTTTAATAAAAGGATTATATAAAGAATTTGATTTAAGTAAAATAAAAGAGTTTACTGTTGAAGCAGGAAGACCTGATACAATAAATAGAGAAATTCTAGAAGTTCTTAAAAAACACGGTGTAAGCAGAATTAGTATAAATCCACAAACTATGAACGACGAAACTTTACAAAAGGTCGGAAGAAAACATAGTGTAAATGATATAATTGAATGTTTCCAGTTGGCGAGAGAGCTAGGATTTGATAATATTAATATGGATATAATTTTAGGACTTGTTGATGAAGACCTAGAAATGGTAGAAAATACATTAAAACAAATAGAAAAACTTTCTCCAGAGAGTTTAACAGTTCATACATTAGCAGTTAAGAGAACATCTAAGTTAAAAGAAAATATAGACAATTACGAATTAACTCAATTTGATGAAATGACTAAAATGATAGATTTATCTATGAAGTATGCAAAAAATATGGGACTTAATCCATATTACATGTATAGACAAAAACATATGCTAGGAAATCTAGAAAATATAGGTTATGCTAAAGAAGGATATGAATGTATATACAATATTCAAATTATGGAGGAACGCCAAAGCAATATAGCTTTAGGGGCAGGTTCAATAACAAAATTTGTATACGCAGATGAAAATAGAATTGAAAGAGTAGAAAACGTCAAAAATCTAGAACAATATATTGATAGAGTTGACGAAATGATAAATAGAAAATATGAGGAGGTACAGAAGAATGTTAAGTAAAGCACCTAGAGGAACTAAAGATATAACACCAAAGGATGTATATAAATGGCATTATGTAGAAAAGAAATTCAGAGAAATTTGTGCATTATATGGATATGAAGAAATAAGAACTCCTATCTTTGAACACACAGAAGTATTTGCTAGAAGTGTTGGGGACACAACTGACGTAGTTCAAAAAGAAATGTATAGTTTTACTGATAGAGGAGATAGACAATTAAGTTTAAAACCAGAAGGGACTGCAGGTGTTATCAGATCATTCATAGAAAACAAAATGTATGCTGATACACAACCAACAAAATTATACTACATAACTCCTTGCTTTAGATATGAAAGACCACAAGCAGGTAGACAAAGACAATTCCACCAATTTGGTATAGAAGTATTAGGAAGTGATGGACCATCAGTAGATGCTGAAGTTATAAGCCTTGCAGTACAATTCTTCAATGAAATGGGACTTAAAAACTTATCAGTTAATATAAACTCTGTAGGATGCCCAACATGTAGAGAAGAATACAACAGAAAATTAAAAGAATATCTAGATAAAAAAGTAGACGTATTATGCGAAACTTGTCTAGAAAGAAAAGATAAAAATCCAATGAGAGTTATAGACTGTAAAAATCCTCACTGTAAAGAAAACTTACAAGATATACCTTTCATGATTGACCACTTATGTGATGATTGTAAAGACCATTTTGAAAAATTACAAACTTACTTAAAAGAAATGGATATAAACTATGTAGTTGATAAAACAATAGTTAGAGGATTAGACTATTATAAGAAAACTGCATTCGAAATAATATCTAACGATATCGGATCTCAAAGTACAGTTTGTGGTGGAGGAAGATACGACGGATTAGTTGAAATGCTTGGTGGACCAAAAGGAATAAGTGGTATAGGATTTGGTCTTGGAGTAGAGAGATTATTATTAACTTTAGAAAATAATAATATAGAAATAGAAAATCCAAAATCAACTGATATATATATAGCAACTATAGGTGATGCAGCTAAAACTAAGAGTTTTAAATTAATAAAAGACTTAAGAGCTAATCACATAAGTGCTGACAATGACCACTTAGATAAGAGTCTTAAAGCTCAATTTAAATACTCTGATAAACTTAACGCTAAATACACAGTTGTTATAGGTGATGATGAGTTAGCTAACGACACTGCAACACTTAAAAATATGAAAACATCAGAACAAACAACTATAAAACTAAGCGAATTAGTTGACGAACTTAAAAAAAGATTATAATCTAATATAAGAAAATACTACGGGGGCTGCTTATATTTTTGCTAACCACAAAATAGTAGTCCTCCTTTAGTGTGTACAATATAAAGGAGAAAAACATGGAGACGTTAAAAGGATTAAAGAGAACTCACTATTGTGGAGATCTTAGAATGGACAATGTTGGACAAGAAGTTATTCTAAATGGTTGGGTTCAAAAGAAAAGAAACTTAGGCGGATTAGTATTCGTTGATTTAAGAGATATAAGAGGAATAAGCCAAATAATATTCGATGCTGATGTAAGCAAAGATGCATTTGAAAAAGCTGAAAAATTAGGTTCAGAATATGTTATAGCTGTAAAAGGTATAGTACGTGAAAGACAATCTAAAAACCCTAATATGGCAACTGGAGATATAGAAATATCTGCTACAGAACTTAGAGTTCTTAGCAAATCTCAAACTCCACCAATATATATAAAAGATGACGACAACGTATCTGAAGATAAAAGATTAAAATATAGATATTTAGACTTAAGAAAGCCTTCTATGCAAAATAACTTAATAATGAGAAGTAAAGTTGCTCAAATAGTAAGACAATACTTATCTGAAAACAACTTCTTAGAAATAGAAACACCTTTCTTAATAAAACCAAGTCCAGAAGGTGCTAGAGACTACCTTGTACCAAGTAGAGTTAACCCAGGTAAATTCTACGCTTTACCACAATCACCACAATTATTCAAACAAATATTAATGGTAAGTGGTATGGACAGATACTTCCAAATAGTTAAATGTTTCAGAGACGAAGACTTAAGGGCTGATAGACAACCAGAATTCACTCAAATAGACTGTGAAATGTCTTTCGTTGATGAAAATGATGTTATGACTATGATGGAAAACATGATAGGAAGAATATTCAAAGAAATACACAACATAGATATAGAATTACCACTTAAGAGAATGACTTTCAAAGAAGCCATGGACAGATTCGGTTCTGACAAACCAGACACTAGATTTGCTATGGAACTTACAGATTTATCAGACTTAGTTAAAGACTGTGGATTTGGAGTATTCTCATCAGCTGCAAATGCTGCTAACTCAAGTGTTAGAGCTATAAATGCAATAGGTGGAGCAGATGCATTCTCTAAAAAAGGAATGAAAAAATTAGAAGAACATGCTAAAACTTATAAAGCTAAAGGTTTAGCTTGGATAAAAGTTACTGAAGAAGGTATAGATTCTCCAATAGCTAAATTCTTCACAGAAGAAGAAATAAAAGCTATATTAGACAGAATGGATGCTAAAGCAGGAGACTTAATATTATTCGTAGCTGACAAAAACAAAGTTGTATACGATGCATTAGGTCAATTAAGACTAGAAGTTGCTAGAAAAATGGACTTAATAGACAAAAACAAATACAATTTATTATGGGTAACTGAATTCCCACTATTCGAAGAAGATGAAGAAACAGGTAGAATGATAGCAATGCACCATCCATTCACTTGCCCATTAGACGAAGATATAGATAAATTAGATCAAGAAGACAAAACTCAATTAAGAGCTAAAGCTTATGATATGGTATTAAACGGATATGAGCTTGGTGGAGGTAGTGTGAGAATATCTGATGAAGAAGTTCAAGAAAAGATGTTCAAAGCATTAGGAATGAGCGAAGAAACTGCTAACGATAAATTTGGATACTTATTAGAAGCATTCAAATATGGTGTTCCACCACACGCAGGTCTAGCATTCGGATTTGACAGACTTATGATGTTACTTACAGGAGCTGACAACATAAGAGAGGTAATAGCATTCCCTAAAAACCAAAATGCTATATGCCCAATGACTAATGCACCAGGATTACCAGAAGAAGGTCAATTAGAAGAATTAAGCATAAAAGTTGATTTAGAAGAACAAGAATAATAAAAGTTATTTTTGTTAATATAATTAAAAAAAAGGCTATGTATTTAATATGCATAGTCTTTTTTTACTTTTTTAATGGAAAATATAAATGATAAATATTATCATTTGGCTTGACAAGTTAGATAATATGCTATAACATAATATTAAAATGATAATCAATATCATTTGCTTGACAAATGAAAATAAATAAATTAGAATATAATTATCAAATTGATAATAACGGAAAATCAAAAGGGGAGGAAAGAAATATGAGTTTAGTAGTAGTTGGCGGAAATGAAAGAATGAAAAGGGATTACATACAATTAGCTAAAAATAGGGGATATAAAGCTAAGGTAGTTTTGAATATGTCGTCAAAGGTTAAAAGATCAATCGGTAGTCCCGATGCAATAGTAATATTTACTTCAACAGTGTCGCACAAATTAATGGCATCGGTTGAGACTCAGGCAAAAAAACAAGATATACCTATAATAAGAAATAAAAATAATAGTAAGTTTGCATTTGAGCAATCATTAGATTTAGTTGATGAATGTACAGGTGCTTGTAGAGTATGTAAGAATAAAAATTGTATAATGAAACATCAATAAAAAGAAATTTACATATTATTTTTTTTAGATAAAAATAACATTTTAATAAGTGATATAATAAAATATTACTATAAAAATTGATAAATATAGGTTATAATATAAATAGTAAGAAATGGTTAAAAAAATCATTAGGGTATAACCGATAAAAATCTCAGGATTCCTAGTCCCTGAGATTTTTTTATTGAAATATATTTTTAGTTTTTCATAACTTATAAAATAATTTGCTTAAAATAAAATATATAAGAAATTAAAATTAATTATACATTAAAAATAGATAACATTATTATAATAAAATAAAGGGGATAATTAAATTCGTGTTAAATTAATTTAATTATCGTAAATTATAGATATAAATAAGAAAAACATATATGCTATAATAAATTTAAACAAATAGCACTAGAAGAGAATATTTTATATATTGAAAATATTGATATATAAGTTCATTTATAGAAGTAGAGGAGACTTTACATGTTAGGGGGAAGAGACATATGATATTTTATTACTCAGGAACCGGTAATTCTTTATGGGTAGCTCAAGTAATAAGCAAGTATCAAAATGAAAGATTAATAGATATCGCATCAGAATTGCAAAAAGATCAAGAAGAATATATTTATGATTTAGATAGAAAAGAAAAAATAGGATTTGTATTTCCCACATATTCATGGGCGCCACCTCGAATAGTTGAGGATTTTATAAAAAAGATAAAATTCAATGGGTATAGACAACATTATTTATTTTCAGTTTATACTTGCGGGAGTGATACAGGATGTATGTCAAAGTATCTTGATAATATGTTCAAAGATAAAAAGATGGAGATATACTATACTGCATTTATACAAATGCCGGAAAATTTTATAACTATGTTTGATTTAGATTCTACACTTTTGAGAAATAAAAAGTTAGAAGATGCACAAAAAAATATAGTTACAATAAACGAAGAAATTAAAGATAGACGATTACATGCTTTTGATAAGGATAAATATTATATAATGGACTACTTTAAAACATATATTGTAAAGCCTTTATTTTATATTTTTTGTATGGGAACATCAAAATTTAATGTCGATAATAAATGTAATTCATGTGGACTTTGCGTTAAAGTATGTCCTTATAAAAATATAGAGTTATATAAAGGAAGACCTATGTGGTCCCAAAACTGTACAAAGTGTATGGCATGTATTTGTAGATGTCCACAAGAAGCGATTCAGTATGGCAAAGCTACAAGAAAAAAAGGACGATATTATAATCCGTTGTTAAAACAAGAGAAAAAAGATAGTGAACCTATATAGAATTAATTAAAGAAAATTATTTATAAATAAAAAAGCAACTCATCAGTTGCTTTTTTATTTTGTAAAATTATATTATACATGCAGCGACGATGGTAATTACTTATTTAATCACCATCGTCGTCGGCTTTAATTGACTAAAGTTTATTTAGGAAAACGATCTTAAACTTCATAAAAACTTGAATATAGAATTTATTATGATTCTACAATTTTTATAGAAGAATAAAGTATTTGTATAATTAATATTATATATAATTACAAAAATAAGTCTATAAAATTGTAAAAATATTATGAATTAATAAAATTTTATGAAGTGATTTATTTTTTTAAGTCAAAATATATAAAAAATAGATGAATAAGGTGATAGAAAATGTACATGAGACAATAATTTTGTTACAATTTAAGAAATAATGGGTAGAATAAAGAGGAGGAATTTGAATGGATAAATTGTTTTTTTATGATACCGAATTAGGAAAATTAGGCATAAGAGATGATGGACAAAATATAACACATGTATATTTTGGGTCAGAAAACATATCTAAAGATGATGTAGTTATAGAAGAAAGTGATTTAACCAAACTAGCTTATATTCAAATAAAAGAATATATAGATGGTAAAAGAACAGTATTTGATTTGCCAATTCATCCAAATGGAACAGAGTTTCAAATAAAAGTATGGAAGGCACTAACTGAAATACCTTATGGTGAAACTAGGTCTTATAAAGATATAGCCATTTCTATTGGAAATGAAAAGGCGTGCAGAGCTGTAGGCATGGCTAACAATAAAAATCCGATTCCTATAATAATTCCATGTCACAGAGTTGTAGGATCAAATAAAAAATTAGTAGGATATGCAGGAGGATTAGATTTAAAGGAAAGACTTTTAAATCTAGAAGGTATATCAGTACAACAAAATAAAGTGAATAAGTAAAATAAATCAAATTTTAATAAATATATTAAGTTTAAATAGGATATAGATCAATAGTAGAGGAGGATATCAATAGATTGTTGTAAATTTAACAAAAATCTATTGAAGTAAAATTTATGTTAAATATAGGATGTCATTTATCAGTTTCAAAAGGATTTGAAAATATGGGAAAAGAAGCGTTACAAATAAATGCTAATACGTTTCAATTCTTTACTAGAAATCCAAGAGGAGGAAAGGCAAAGCAATTAGATCAAAATGATATAGATAAGTTTTTAAAATTAGCAAAAGAAAATAATTTTGCTCAGCTACTAGCTCATGCACCATATACTTTAAACGCATGTGCCGCAGACGAAAGTAAAAGAGAATTTGCAGTAAATACTTTTAAAGATGATTTAAAAAGATTAGAATTAACTCCAAATAATTTATATAATTTCCATCCGGGAAGTCATGTTAAACAAGGAGCAGATGTAGGAATAAAGTATATAATAGATATGCTGAATGAATCAATTACAAAGGAACAGACAACAACTGTATTGTTAGAAACAATGTCAGGCAAAGGAACTGAAGTTGGGCGAAACTTTGAAGAATTAAAAGCAATAATAGACGGTGTAGAACTAAATGAAAAACTAGGTGTATGTTTAGACACATGTCATGTGTTTGATGCAGGATATGATATAGTAAATGACTTAGATGGAGTATTAGAAAGATTCGATAATATTATAGGGTTAGATAGACTAAAAGCAATACATCTAAATGATAGTTTAAATGCGTGTGGTAGCCATAAAGATAGACATGCTAAAATTGGTGAAGGGCAAATTGGTCTTGATGCAATAGTTAGAATTATAAACCATGATGCATTAAAACATTTACCGTTTTTATTAGAAACTCCAAATGAATTAGATGGATATGCTAGAGAAATAGAACTTTTAAAAAGTAAATATAACGGTTAAAAACTACTATAACAGTGGACATTGTATACCCAAAAACTCAAACTATATATTTATCAAAAAAATGGTGTTAAAAAAATATCAAATGTTGTGTACAAAAAATAGATGTGCTACTATTTAGGTAAAGATGATGAATATTATAGTTGAGACGATGAGAGCGATATTAAAGAAGGCGTAACAGTCTTTACTTAGTATTGCTTTTTTTATGGTTTAATACAAATTTTAGAGTTTTCAAGCTTAGTGATACTAACTAGTAACTAAAGAAATAAATAATAAAGGGGTTTTTAGATGGATATTAGATTCTACAATGAAATAGAAAGTAATCCAATTATAGCAGCAGTTAAAGATATGGAAGGTTTGCACAAAGCTGTTAAGATAGATTCAATAAGAATTATATTTATATTATTTGGGGATGTGTGTAACATATCTAATATAGTAAATGAAATAAAAGAACACAATAAAGTTGCAATGGTACATATTGATTTAATTGGAGGACTTAGCTCTAAAGATATATCAGTTGATTTTATAAAACAAAACACTAAAGCGGATGGCATAATAACTACTAAGCCTAATTTAATTAAAAGGGCAAAAGAATTATCACTATATACTGTATTAAGATTTTTCCTAATAGATTCTATGGCTTTGGAAAACGTTTTTAAATCTCAAAACAATGTAAATCCAGATGTTATAGAGATATTACCAGGTGTAATGCCTAAAATAATAAAGAAAATTTCGAAGAAAGTAAAATGCCCACTTATTGCAGGAGGATTAATTTGTGATAAAGAGGATATAATGGATGCACTTTCATCTGGGGCAGTATGTGTATCTTCAACAAATCAAGACACTTGGGTAATGTAGCAAAGAAGTATTAAAGTAGCATTAAAGTATGAAGACAGAATTTTAACTTAGGACAATTATATATGGCTCTAAATATTTTTAGTCTATATAATTAGATATATTTTTATTTATTTGTTGTGAATAAAATTTGTTAGAAGGGGGATTTTGAATATGTCTAAATATGTAATGGCGCTTGATGCAGGTACAACTAGTAACAGATGTATTATTTTTAATGAAAAAGGAGAAATGTGTAGTGTAGCACAAAAAGAGTTCACTCAATATTTTCCAAAACCAGGCTGGGTTGAACATGATGCAAATGAAATATGGTCATCTCAATTAGGTGTAGCTGTTGAAGCTATGGCAAAATTAGGAATAACAGCAGATGATATAGCAGCAATAGGTATAACAAATCAAAGGGAAACAACTATAGTTTGGGACAAAAATACAGGAGAACCTGTATATCATGCAATAGTTTGGCAATGTAGAAGAACTTCAGAATATTGTGATACTTTAAAAGATAAAGGATTAACTGATAAATTTAGAGAAAAAACAGGACTTATAATTGATGCATATTTCTCAGGAACAAAATTAAAATGGATACTAGATAATGTAGAAGGTGTCAGAGAAAGAGCTGAAAAAGGGGAATTATTATTTGGTACAGTAGAAACTTGGTTAATATGGAAATTAACTAAAGGTAAAGCTCATGTAACTGATTATTCTAATGCATCTCGTACATTATTATTTAACATAAAAGATTTAACTTGGGATAAAGAAATATTAGAAGAATTAAATATACCAGAATGTATGCTACCAGAACCAAAACCATCAAGCTGTGTATATGGCTACACTGATGCTTCATTCTTTGGTAAAGAAATACCTATAGCAGGGGCAGCAGGTGACCAACAAGCAGCATTATTCGGTCAAACTTGTTTCAATCCAGGGGAAGCAAAAAATACATATGGAACAGGATGCTTCATGTTAATGAACACAGGTGAAACTCCAGTTTATTCTAAAAATGGATTAGTAACAACTATAGCATGGGGATTAGATGGAAAAGTTAACTATGCTCTTGAAGGATCTATATTCGTAGCAGGTGCTTCTATACAATGGCTAAGAGATGAACTTAGAATAATAGATTCTGCACCAGATTCAGAATATATGGCTAAAAAAGTTAAAGATACTAATGGTTGTTATGTAGTACCAGCATTTACTGGTTTAGGAGCTCCTCATTGGGATCAATATGCAAGAGGAACTATTGTTGGTTTAACTCGTGGTGTCAACAAATACCATATAATAAGAGCTACATTAGAATCATTAGCTTATCAAGTAAATGATGTATTACAAGCTATGAAAGCTGATTCAGGTATTGATTTAGCTGCACTTAAAGTAGACGGTGGGGCTAGTGCAAACGATTTCTTAATGCAATTCCAATCTGATATAATAGATGCACCAGTTAAGAGACCTTGCTGTGTAGAAACTACAGCTATGGGTGCTGCATACTTAGCAGGTTTAGCAGTAGGATATTGGGATAGCAAAGAAGACGTAATTAAAAACTGGGCAATAGATAAAATATTCAGTCCAGCTATGCCTGAAGAAGATAGACAACAAAAGATAAAAGGATGGAACAAAGCAGTTAAATGCTCATTCGGATGGGCTAAAGAAGACGAAGAAGCAACTTCAGAAGCTTAGAAACTAAAAGGTACTAATGAAATTAGAGAAATACTGATGATAAGAGTTAAAAATTAAATAATATGAGTTAAATAATAAGGGGGAGTATGTTATGTTAGCATATATAGCAGAATTTTTAGGTACAATGATTCTTATATTATTAGGTTGTGGCGTTGTTGCCAACGTAAACCTAAATAAATCAGGTATGAAAGGTGCAGGACCTATACAAATAACACTTGCTTGGGGGCTTGCAGTTATGATTCCAGCATATATCTTTGGGGCAGCATCAGGAGCACATTTTAACCCAGCATTAACAATAGCATTAGCAGTTGATGGAACAATACCTTGGTCAATAGTTCCAGGATACATAGTTGCTCAATTTGCAGGAGCATTCTTAGGTGCATGCTTAGTTTATGTATTATATAAAGGTCAATTTGATGAAACAGAAGATGGTACAACAAAAAGAGGCGTTTTCTGTACAGCTCCATCAATAGATAACAAACCATTAAACTTCTTAAGCGAAATAATTGGTACTTTTGTTTTAGTATTTGCAATCAAAGGTATAAGTAATGTAGCAGGTGCTGGAGATGTAGGATTAAATAACATATTTGTATTTGGTATAATCGTTTCAATAGGTATGTCATTAGGTGGATTAACTGGATACGCAATCAACCCAGCCCGTGATATAGGACCAAGACTTGCTCATGCAGTATTACCTATAAAAAATAAATGTGATTCTGGTTGGGGTTACTCAATAGTTCCATTACTAGGACCTATAGTAGGTGCTGTATTAGCTGTATTAGTATATGGCGCTATACCATGGTAGAAAAACAATAATATTTTATATGCAATACGAGAAAATGGAAAAATAATACAAATCTGTATTGTAATATAGACATATTTAAAGTATTATATAAGAGAAGAATATATTCCTTACATTTATGAATCTAATTTATAAACAAAAGGAAAAGGTATTCACAGAATGATATAAAATTAAATATTAAGACTAGAGAATAGAGATAAAGTCAAGGGAATTAAAAACCGATTAACATGGGTTTTAATTTTCTTGACTTTTTTAGTACATACAAAAATTAATATTTAAAAAGGAGAATGAGTTATATGTATGATGTAGTAATAATAGGTGCTGGTGTTTCAGGTAGCGCATCAGCTAGAGAATTATCAAGATATAAAGTAAATGCTTGTGTTATAGAAAAGGCAGAGGATGTATGTTCAGGAACATCAAAAGCAAATAGTGGTATTGTTCATGCTGGATTCGATGCAAACGAAGGTTCATTAATGGCAAAATTAAATGTAGAAGGTAATTTAATGATGGAGGAATTATCAAAGGAATTAGATTTTCCATTTAAAAAGAATGGATCTTTAGTAATTTGCCTATCAAAGGATGATATGCCAAAATTACAAGAGTTATATGACAGAGGAATAAAAAATGGAGTAAAAGAATTAAAAATATTAAATAAAGAAGAAGTTTTAGAAT
Organism: Intestinibacter bartlettii; assembly: GCF_018917435.1. GTDB lineage: Bacteria > Bacillota > Clostridia > Peptostreptococcales > Peptostreptococcaceae > Intestinibacter > Intestinibacter bartlettii_A. Next base: position 35,257 of record NZ_JAHLOQ010000020.1, on the reverse strand, counting down.
TAGAACCTAATATAACAGACGATGTTTACGCTGCATTATATGCTCCTACTGGTGGTATTGTATGTCCTTTTAGTCTTAATATAGCTCTTGCAGAAAATGCAAATACAAATGGAATAGAATTTAAATTTAACACAGAGGCTCAAGATATAGAAAAAATAGACGGTGGATTTATAATTAAAACAAATCAAGGGGATATAAAAACAAAATATATAGTTAATGCAGCAGGTGTTTATGCAGACAAATTCCACAACATGGTTAGTGAAAATAAAATAAATATAACAGCTAGAAAAGGAGAATATTGTCTACTAGATAAGACAGCTGGAAATCATGTTTCAAGAACAATATTCGCACTTCCAGGAAAAATGGGAAAAGGTGTATTAGTATCTCCAACAGTTCATGGAAACTTAATAGTAGGACCTACATCAACTGATATAGATGATAAAGAGGGAGTTAATACAACTAGAGAAGGATTAGACACAGTTATAGGAAAATCATCAATGAATGTTAAAAATCTTCCAATGCGACAAGTCATAACATCTTTTTCAGGGCTTAGAGCACATGAAGATCACCATGAATTTATAATAGAAGAACTTGAAGATGCAAAAGGATTTATAGATTGTGCTGGAATAGAATCACCAGGATTAACAAGTTCTCCAGCAATAGGAAAAATGGTAGCAAATATACTAAAAGAAAAATTAAACTTAGAAGAAAATCCTAATTTTGTAGGAACTAGAAAAGGAATACTTGACCCAAATACATTGAGTCTTGAAGAAAGAAATCAATTAATAAAAGAACAACCTGCTTATGGAAATATAATATGTAGATGTGAAATGATTACTGAAGGTGAAATTATAGATGCAATACGCAGACCTTTAGGGGCAAAATCACTAGACGGAGTAAAAAGAAGAACTAGAGCAGGTATGGGACGTTGCCAAGCTGGATTCTGTTCACCAAAAACTATGGAAATATTAGAAAGAGAATTAAATCTTTCAATGTTTGATATAACAAAAGCTGGTGGAGATTCAAATATGGTACTTGGTTTAATCAAAGATTCAATATAAGGGGTGAAAAAAATGAAAAATTATGATCTTGTAGTAGTTGGTGGAGGACCAGCAGGGCTTGCAGCAGCAATTGCAGCAAAAGAAAATAAAATAGATTCAATATTAATATTAGAGAGAGATAATGAATTAGGCGGAATATTAAATCAATGTATTCACAATGGTTTTGGACTTCATACTTTCAATGAAGAATTAACAGGACTAGAATATGCAGATAGATTTATACAAAGAGCGAAAGAACTAAACATAGAGTATAAATTAAACACTATGGTTATGGATATAGATAGCAATAAAACTGTAACAGCAATGAATAGAGAAGAAGGATTATTTACTATAGAAGCAAAATCAATAATCCTTGCTATGGGATGTAGAGAAAGACCAAGAGGGGCATTAAACATACCAGGTTATAGACCAGCAGGAATCTATTCAGCAGGTACAGCACAAAGATTAGTAAATATAGAAGGTTTCCTTCCAGGACGTGAAGTAGTAATCTTAGGTTCTGGTGATATTGGACTTATAATGGCTAGAAGAATGACATTAGAAGGAGCAAAAGTTAAAGTAGTTGCAGAACTTATGCCTTACTCAGGTGGATTAAAGAGAAATATTGTACAATGCCTAGATGACAATGATATTCCTCTAAAATTAAGCCATACAGTAGTAGATATAAAAGGTAAAGAAAGAGTTGAAGGAATAACTATAGCTGAAGTTAAAGATGGTAAACCAGTTCCAGGAACAGAAGAATTTTATTCTTGTGATACATTATTATTATCTTGTGGACTTATACCAGAAAATGAATTATCTCGTGAAATGGGAGTAGAAATAAATCCAGTAACTAATGGACCATGTGTAAATGAAAGCTTGGAATCTAACGTAGAAGGTGTATTTGCTTGTGGTAATGTACTACATGTTCACGACTTAGTTGACTTCGTTTCACAAGAGGCAGCAACAGCAGGTAAAAATGCTGCTAAATATATACTTGAAGGAAAGAACCCATCACAAAAAACAATAGAAATAAAAGCAGTTGATGGAGTTAGATATACAGTTCCAAAAACTATAAATATTGAAAATATGGATGATGAATTAACTGTTCGTTTCAGAGTTGGAAATGTATTTAAAAATGCTTATATATCAACTTACTTTAACGAGGAAAGAGTTGGGCACAAAAAACGTAGAGTTATGGCACCTGGGGAAATGGAACAAGTTGTGCTTAAAAAAGAAGAACTTGAAAACTTTGAGAATTTAGATGATATAACTATAAAAATTGAGGAGGCTTAATTATGGGAGCTGTAGAAGTAAGTAATAAAATCGAATTGATTTGTATAGGGTGCCCTTTAGGCTGCAATTTAACTGTTGATATGAACGGATCAGAAGTTGTTGAAGTAAAGGGGAATACTTGTAAAAAGGGAAAAGAATATGCAGTTAAAGAAGTAACAAATCCAACAAGAATAGTTACTTCTATCGTAAGAGTTAAAAACGGAAATATAGCGGTAGTTTCGGTTAAAACTAAAGAAGATATTCCAAAATCAAAAATACATGATTGTATAAAAGCACTTAAAGATGTAGAAGTTGAAGCACCAATCAAAATAGGCGATGTATTATTAAAAGATGTAGCAGGTACTGGTGTTGATATTGTAGCCACTAGAAATATAAGAAAAAAATAATATAAATCAAAAGAAACTCGTGTTATAGGATAGATTGCAACTATCTTGTAGCACGAGCTTTTATTTTGAGGAAAATATATAGCTATTAAAATCATAGTAAGCATATATGCATAAAAATGCTATTTTAGTAAAATACTATATTTACGTAATCATGTCATAACAAATAGTAGATGTTGATAATATTACAACTGGAAAGGGAGAGCTATATATGAAAAAAGGAATAAAATACTTTGTATCAATAATTATTGCAGTTATGATATTTAGTTCGGCGATAAATGTATTTGCAATAGATGATAGTTGGACAGATGCAACACAAACTAGACAAAGTCAGATGGGAGCATGGGAAAATTGGTGCAATGAATGGGAAAAAATAAAAAATAGCCCAACTCAAATGTCATTATCACCAGGAGCAGATGAAACCCAGCTTAATTTTTCATGGTATTCAAAATCATGTGATATAAAGCCAAATTTAAAAATAAGTGATAATCCTAAAATGAAAGATGCAAAAGCGCTACAAGTTGTAACAGCAAAGGCAACAGAAGGGTTTAACTCAAATAAGGCAACAGCAACAAATTTAAAACCAAATACAAGGTACTATTATAGCTATACGATAAACGGAAAGTGGACAGAGCCAGAATTATATCAAACTAAAAACTCAAAGTGTTACACATTTGGTTTTGTTGGAGATCCACAAATAGGCGCATCATGGATGCATATGCCAGATAATTTAACTGACGCTGAAATACAAGATAGGGCAGTTAGAAATGATAGCTTTAACTGGAATAATACAATTAATAGTATGATTAGAAGAAATTCCAATATGAGTTTTATAATATCAGCAGGAGATCAAATACAATCTAGGGATAAAGAAAAACCAAGCAGATTATATAACAAGAATGAGATTGAATATGCTGGATATCTAAGTCCACTTGCACTAAAATCGATTCCAATAGCTACAACAATAGGAAATCATGATTCATGGAGTGCAAATTATTCATATCATTTTAATGTCCCAAACCAAAGTAAATTTGGCTCAACTATGGCAGGAGGAGACTATTATTATAGATATGGAAATACATTATTTATAATGTTAAACACTAATAATGATAATGTAGATGAACACGAAAAGTTTATAGAAAGCGTAGCGAAATTAAATAAAGATGCTAAGTGGAGAATAGTTACAATACACCATGATATATATGGTTCTGGACAACATTCAAGTACACCTAGCGTAGTAAAATTAAGATATAAATTAATTCCTATATTTGAGGAAAATGATATAGACGTTGTTTTAAGTGGACACGATCATATATATTCACGTTCATATATATTAAAGGGAGGAAGATTGGATAAAGATGTGATGATAAGTGATAAAGAATACAAGAAATATGTTAATGGATATAAAAATAATAATAAGGAATATAAAAAATACTTAGAGTCAATACAAGATGAGGATGCAATAGAAGGCAAGGATTTAATGTGTGTGACTGAGCCAAAGGGAATTTTATATATTACGGCTGATTCTTCATCAGGAAGTAAATATTACGATCTAGCCCAAAACCAACAAGCATATATCGCATACCGCTGGCAAGGAAATGTACCAACATATTCAATGATAGATGTTACTGATAGAAAATTTACAATAAACACTTATAGAGTTGATAACAATAAAAAGGTAGATACCACATTTACAATAATAAAATAATCTAATAGCGATTAACTAAAAGACTTATAAATTAAAAAAGATGCATGGGAGATAATTATTAAACATGCATCTTTTGATTTTAGGTAAAAATTTAAAGTATTAATTTATTTTAGCTAATATACTTTTGGCAACGCTAAGACCATTGGCAGAGGCTTGTTGTAATCCTCTAGTAACAGATGCACCATCACCCATAGCGCGTAAGTTTTTAACGCTAGTTTCAAAATCTTTATTCACCATTACTTTATTAGAATAGAATTTAACTTCAACACCATAAAGTAATGTTTCATCACTGGCAATACCAGGAGTTACTTTATCAAGTGCTAAAATCATCTCCTCTATATCAACCATGATTCGATGAGGTAATACTAGAGATAAGTCGCCAGGGACTGCATCTTTAAGAGTAGGAATTAAATTATTTCTACAAAGTCTTTCTTCAGTAGTTCTTCTTCCTCTTTGGAAGTCACCAAAAGTTTGAACTAATATTTTTCCATCGCATAGCATATTACTAAGTTGGGCAATTTGTTTACCGTATTCTATCGGTGTTTTAAATGGTTTAGTAAAGTTTTTTGATACTAATAAAGCAAAGTTCGTATTGTTAGTTTTAAAATCTTTTGATTTATAGGCATGACCATTTACTACTGCTAGGCCATCTTCGTAATATTCTGTTGCAACTTCCCCTGATGGATTTGTGCAGAATGTTCTTACCTTATCGTCAAAAGTTGGAGTATAGTAAACCAATTTTGCTTCGTATAAGTTGTTGTTTAGAAATTCCATAACTTCATCTCTAACCTCAACACGAACACCTATATCCACAGTCCCTACTTGAGTCTCTATATTATGTTTTTTACAAATATTTGAGAACCATTCAGAACCTTCGCGACCAATTCCGCTTACAATTTCATCACCAAAAAATTTGCGACCATCATCTAAAACAACACCTTTTGCTGTATTGTTTTCTATAATTATATCTTCAACCATAGTATTAAAAATCATTTCAACACCAGCTGAAAGTAAATGGTCTTGAAGTTTTGAATATATCTTATATCCTTCCTCTGTACCTAAGTGTCTTATTGGACATTCGATTAATTTTAAGTTAGCGGTAATAGCTTTTTTTCTTATTTCTATGATTTCTTTTTCTTTATCGACACCATACACTTTAGTATCAGCACCAAACTTTAGATATATATCGTCTGATTCTTTGATAAGCTCGATTGCTTTATCGTAGCCTAATATTTCTGGTAAATTTCCACCAACATCTGGCGATAATGATAATTTACCATCAGAAAAAGCCCCAGCCCCTGCAAATCCAGTTGTTATTGAACATGGTTTGCATCCAACACATTTATTTGTTTTACGTTTAGGGCAATTTCTTTTTTCGATAGGTCTACCTTTCTCAATCATTAATATGTTTAAGTCTTTATTATTTTCTATTAATTCATAGGCGCAGAATATCCCTGAAGGACCTGCACCTATAATAATCACATCGTATTTGCTCATAGAAAATACCCCCTTGTATTTATATTATTTAAGATAGAGATTATCTCTTCATTGACTTTATTAATGCCTTTGTTTTTTTATCAACACGAAGAGATTCACATATTTTTTGTAGAGATTTATTATATGTAAAATCATCTAAGTTATTGTTTTTGAGATACAGCATAGTTTTTTCTTCGAATTTTACAAAACATATAGAAATGGCCCACGCCACAGCCATTTTTACATAATAACCATTGTGTCTGACTTTATCCAAAGTTTCTAAAACTATATCAATATAATCTTCTGTAATGTAGTAATTTAAAATAATTACAACAGCAAATCGTATTTCAAATTCTTTGCTTGATTTAAGATAAGGCTGAATAAAATCCCATACTGCTTCCTTATTTTTATTTACAAATTTTAGAGTATTGCAGAAAGTATCGCAAATAGCCCAGTTATATATCTTTGGAACAAAGTCTTTAATATAATTAAGTCTTTCATCAACATCACATTTAGCATATGCTATTACTAATCCATTTATTAAAACTTCTTCGTAGTAATCTTCTTTAGAAGTAGATAAAAAGCCTCTCCAATCACCTTTAGTAATTTCCTTTGCTATCTCTCTTAATTGGGGAAGTCTAACCCCTATAATATTTTCAGTATTTGGACAAAGGTTACTATGAAATTTTTTATATTTGTCATCAGCTAATTCAAATAATCTGTTTCGTAAGTTGTCCATTTAATCACCTCAACTTTGATAATATCTCTATAGAAATAGTAGCACAAGGTATTTAATATTTATAGCACATTAAAGTAAAGAAAACAGATTTTATAAGATATTTTAAATATAAAAATATCTACTATTATAGACTTTGAAATGTTAAATTAGACAATAAAAATTTTAGGGATAAAAATACCAAAAAAAGTTGCATAAAAACCTAAAATTATATACAATAAATATATACATATAGTGCCCAGTTATTTAAATGTATTAATTATTTACCAAGAAGAAGGTGATTTTCACCTTCTATTTTTTTTACACTTTTTTGACTGAAGTTAAGTGGTATTTATGAAAAAAAATTCATAATGTAAAAATATGTAAAATGCAATTGACACAATAAACCATATTATGGTAGTATCTTAATTAGAAATGAGGAATGTTACTAATTACTAGGCATAACCAAATTCTTATTTATAGATGAAACTAAGTAATCTTTATAAATGGAGAAGAGGTGTGTCTTTTTTTATGCAATTAATGAATAACTATGAGGTGATGTAATATGGAGATTTTAAGAGTTTATAACAATAATGTAGCAGCTGTCTTACAAAATGGTGATGAAATGATAGTTTCAGGGAGAGGAATATGTTTTCAAAAGAAGAAAGGCGATATAATAGATGAAACTAAAATAGAAAAATACTTCACATTAAAAGATAAACATGTAATATCACGTGTGGAAGAGTTGCTTCAAAATATATCAACAGAATATTTAGATATAGCAGATGAAATTGCAAATATGATAAAACAAAACTCTGATTTAGAACTGAGTGAAAATATCTATATTACATTAATAGACCATATTAGTTTATTTATGGAACGAGAAAAAAAGAACATATCTTTTGAAAATCCGCTATTAATGGATATAAAACATATCTATAAAAAACAATATGAATTAGCTAAAAAAGCTAGAAATATAATTGAAAATCATTTTGATATTCGAGTATCGGATGATGAAGTAGGATTTTTAACTCTACATATAGTAAATGCATCAATGGATCAATCTTTTGATATTACGATGCGCGCGCCAAAGTTGATTCAAGTGATACTAGAAATTATTAGAGTCCATTTTAATATTACATTTGATGAAAAATCAATTAGATATGAAAGATTTCTTAGACATCTACAATTCTTTGTCAGAAGAGTTTTAGATGAAAATCTAATTCAAGAGGATGATACATTTTTATACAATATGAGTAAAAATGCTTATCCAGAAGCTATAGATTGTGTAAATAAGATAGCTTTATTTATAGAGCTTAATTACAAAAAGAGTGTAACAAAAGCAGAGATGGGTTATCTTGCATATCATATAGTTAATATAGTCAAAGAATTGAAACCAGAGGAATATTTTAATATAAAATAAGAAGGGATGAATAAGAATGGACTATAGAAAGATAGCTACTGAAATATTAGAGTGTATAGGTGGAGAAGATAATGTTTCACACTTTGAACACTGTTCTACTAGATTACGTTTTACATTAAAAGATAGTAATAAAGTAAAAATTGATGAATTAAAACAAGTTAAAGGTGTACTTGGAGTTGTAATGGGGGCTCAATGCCAAGTTATAATAGGAAATAACGTTGTTGAGGTTTACGATGAAATATTAAAAATAGCATCATTTGATATAAAAAATTCAAGTGAAGAGGCTAAAAAGGATCAGAAGTTAGGTTCTAAAATAATGGACTTCGTGATAGGAGTATTCCAACCGCTAGTGCCTGCAATAGCTGGAGCAGGGGTATTAAAATCTGTAATATCATTATTAGTATTATTCGGGATTTTAAATAATACTAGTGTAGCATACACAGTTTTTAATAATATAGGTGATGCAGCATTATACTTTATACCTTTATTAGTAGCTAATTCAGCGGCTAAAAAATTAAAATGCAATCAAATGGTTGCAATAGCAGCAGTAGGAACATTATTGCTTCCTAATATAACAACACTTCTTGCTACAGAAGGTGGGGTTAAGTTATTTGGTCTTACATTAAAGAATATAGCATATGCTTATCAAATTTTCCCAGCATTACTAACTGTATTTTTACTAGCATTTGTAGAAAAATTCTTTAACAAAATTACACCAAAACCAATACGTATATTCTTTGTACCAATGATGTGTTACATCATAGTTTTACCTTGTACATTATTATTCTTAGGGCCACTAGGATATAATATAGGTACTTTATTAACTACAATAATACTAACAATTTATGCAAAAGTAGGATTTATAGGAATAGGATTATTTGCAATGTTATTACCATTATGTGTTGCAACAGGTATGCATAAAGCATTCCTTCCATATGCTATATCAACTTACTCAGAAACAGGAAAAGAGTTTATTTATATGCCAGCATCATTAGCACATAATATAGCAGAAAGTGGGGCTTGTTTTGCTGTTGCAATTAAGTCAAAAGATACAGAAACTCGTTCAACAGCAGTATCAGCAGGTATATCAGCATTATTTGGAATAACAGAACCAGCACTTTATGGTCTTACACTTCAAAATAAAAAAGTACTAGGAAGTGTAATGATTGGGGCAGGAATATCAGGATTATTCTTAGGACTATTTTCTGTAGAAGCGTTTGTTGTAGTTGGGCCTGGACTTGCATCTATGTCAATGTTCGTTAATCCAGACAACAGTATGAATTTTATGTACGCAGTAATAGGTTTTGTAATAGCATTTGCAGTTTCATTTATAGCATCTATAATCTTATACAAAGAAGAAACTGCAACATCAAATACTAAACAAGAACAAACAAAAATAGCACAAGAAAGTAATGAAGTAGTAGAAGAAGATGTAACTTTAGAGAGTCCATTAACTGGAGAAATGATAAATATTGAGGATGTAAATGATGGAGTGTTCGCAGGAAAAATACTTGGAGATGGGATTGCAATAATACCATCAGAAGGTGTTCTAAAATCACCAGGTAACGGAAAAGTAAGTATGATAGCAGATACAAAACATTCTATAGGATTAACTTTAGATAATGGAACAGAAGTATTAATGCATGTAGGATTAGATACAGTAAAACTAGACGGAAAATATTATGATGTTAAAGTATCAAATGGACAAACTGTAAAAACAGGAGACAACTTAATAGAGTTCAATATAAATAAAATAAAATCAGAAGGTTATGAATTAACTACGCCAGTAATAGTAATTAACGGTGATAAATATTCAATTGCAAATTCAAAAACAGGTCCAGTTAAAGCTGGAGAAATATTATTTGATGCTATAAAGATGGAGGCTTAAATATGGGATTTCAACAAGGATTTTTATGGGGTGGCGCAGTAGCTGCTAATCAATTAGAAGGAGCCTGGAATGAAGGTGGCAAAGGGTTATCAGTAGCTGACGTTGCAACTTATAAACCTAATGTAGATGTAAAAGAATATAAAAAACATGTAGAAGTATCTTTAGAAAAAATAAAAGAAGCAATGGTAGATAAAGATACAACTTATTATCCAAAAAGAAGGGGAATAGATTTCTATCATAAATATAAAGAAGATTTAGCATTATTTGCAGAAATGGGATTCAAGGTATTACGTGTTTCTATAGCATGGAGTAGATTGTATCCAACAGGAGAGGAATTAACTCCAAACCAAGAAGGGGTAAAATACTACAAAGAAATGTTTAAAGAAATGAAAAGACTTGGAATTGAGCCATTAGTTACACTATCTCATTATGAAATGCCTCTTGAATTAGCATTAAAATATAATGGTTGGAATGATAGAAGAGTAATTGATATGTTTGTTAGATTCTCAAAAACTTGCTTTGAGGAGTTTGGAGAATATGCAAAACTATGGTTAACATTTAATGAAGTTGACAGTGTAATACGTCATCCATTTACAACAGCAGGAATAATCCCAGAATTATGTGATGGAGATGAAATAAAATGTTGTTATCAAGCATTACACCATCAATTTGTTGCAGCAGCAATAGTTACTAAAATGTGTCATGAAATTATACCTGGCAGCAAAATGGGATGCATGCTTACAAAATTAATGACTTATCCTAGAACTTGTGCTCCAGAAGATGTTTTGGCAACACAAGATAAAAATTTAGATAACAACTTCTATGCAGATGTAATGGTATTTGGTGAATATCCTAGATTAAAAACTGTTCAGTTAAAAAATGCTGGATACTATCCAAAAATGGAAGAAGGCGATTTACAAATATTAAAAGAAGGAACAGTAGATTTCCTATCTTTCAGTTATTATATGACAATGACTGAGTCAGTTGATCCAAATGCTGAAAGAACACCAGGGAATACAGTTCTTGGAGTAAAAAATCCATATTTAGAATCAAGCGATTGGGGATGGCAAATAGACCCTATAGGTCTTAGAATATCTCTAATAGAACTATATGACCGTTACAGAATACCTCTATTTATAGTTGAAAACGGAATAGGGGCAAAAGATGTAGTTGAAGAAGATGGAAGTATACATGACCCATACAGAATAGACTATTTTAAAGCACATTTCAAAGAAATGAAAAAAGCAGTAGATGCTGGTGTTGAATTAATGGGATATACTAGTTGGGCACCTATAGATTTAATAAGTGCTTCAACTTCACAAATAACAAAAAGATATGGATTTATATACGTTGACCAAGATGATTTAGGAAATGGGTCACAAGAGAGAAAGAGAAAAGATAGTTTTTATTGGTATAAAAAAGTAATAGAAACTAATGGAGAAGATTTAGATTAATTATAGAAAAGAAAAAGTATAGGATTATTAATTTAGTCCTATACTTTTTTATTTTATAAATTATTATTCACCATAAAATAAATCATCCTTATCCCTTGGACCATTTTGATTTACTGATACTCCATTTTTATTTAAATCAGTTAAATCTGTGATGTATTCTGAATAAAAATGAGGGTCTCTATTTATATTATTTGCGTCATATTGTTCAGTATTATCATATTTGGAATAAGTTTCTGTTTGTTGGGCACAATGTGCACAAAGTTTAGTTTCTGGTAATATATCTAGTCTATCCGGTTCAATTTTATTATGGCATCTTTCGCAGTAACCAAATGAATTATTTTCAATTTTTGATAGGGCATCATTGACTCTATCAAGTCTATATTTTTGATGATCAGTTAAACTATTTTGCATATCATTCATATAAACTTCTGTTCCAATATCGCCTGGATGATTATCATAGCTAGATAATTCACCAGAGCTGTATCTTTCACTAGTGTGGCGAGTTGTATCACCAAATAGAGTATTATCTTCCATTTCAGAAATTAAATTTTCTAATTCTTGTTTTTCCTTTTTTAATTGTTTTTTATAATCATTTGAGTTCATAATTATCATTCCTTATATTAAAAATATTTGAAACATCGATTCTATTATATGGAGTATTTAAAATGATATGCATAGATGATTATAGTCAAAAATTCGCAGTTTTTAGCCATTTTACAAAATAAATTATACCAAGTTTTGTCAGAATGATGTAAAATTGCAAAAAATTTAGTATAATATTAACGTATAGCAAAAAAATATATATTAATCTTAAATAATTACGATTTTCTTATTTGCAAATTAAAGAAATAATCATATATTAAAAACATAAATATTTGTAAAATAAATAAAATTTATGTGTAAATTTTGTAATAAAACTGTAGGTATTTTAACGATTAATGGTATAATAATACTTATAGGATTAATAAGATAAACGTGTGAAAGGATGTATTATAAAATGACTAATGAATTATCAATGCAAGAACTGTTAGAACAACAGGAACAACAGTTAGACAAATTAAAAGTAGGGGAACTTATAACAAACACTATAACTAAAGTAACTCATGATGTAGTTGTACTTGGTTTAGATTGTGGATTTGACGGAATAATCGGAAGAGACGATTTAAATATAGAAAAGGACAAAGAAATTGCTGATGTTTACAAAGTTGGTGATGAAATAACAGCTGTTATAACTAAAGTATCTCCTAAAGATGGTACAGTAAGATTATCAAAAGTATTAGCAGACCAAGAAAATGACTTAAAAGACTTAGAAGTAGCATTTAATGAACACAAAATAGTGACTGCATATGTTGAAAAAGCTATACCAAGAGGTGTATTTGCAAAATACAAATCAGTTCAATTATTTATACCAATATCTCAAATAGATACTAAATTTGTAAACGATACACATGAATACGTTGGTGCAAACTTAGAAGTTTATGTAATAGAATTCAATGAAAATAGAAATAAATATGTTGCATCTCATAGAGAAGTATTACAAGAAAGAATAAACATAGAAAGAAAAGAAAGAAAAGAAAAAGAAAAAGCAGAAAGAGATGCTGAAAGAGCTAGAGTTAAAGCTGAAAGAGATGCTGAAAGAGCTAGAGTTAAAGAAGCTAGACAAAACATATTCGATTCTCTTGAAGTAGGACAAAAAATACATGGTAAAGTAACAAAAATAATGCCTTATGGAGCTTTCATAGATATCGGTGAAGGTTTAGAAGGTTTAGCTCATATAAACAACTTAGCTTGGAAAAGAGTAGAATCTGTTGAAGATGTTGTTACTGAAGGTCAAGAAATAGATGTTTATGTATTAGAAGTAAACAAAGAAAACAATAGAATAGCTTTAGCAGTAAAAGATATAAACAACGATCCATGGCAATTAATAGCTAAAGAAGTTGCTGTTGGTGATGTTATAACTGGTAAAGTTGTTAGAACTATAGATAGAGGAGCTTTCGTTGAAATAAAAGAAGGTGTTGAAGCTTACTTACCAATATCTCAATTAAGCGAAAACAGAGTTCCTACAGTAAACAGTGTAGTAAATCCTGGAGATGAAATAGAAGCTAAAATATTAAACTTCCAACCAGAAGAAAAAAGAATGTTAATATCTATAAAAGAAGTTAACGCTGAACCAGAAGAAGATTACACTCAATTTATGAAACCTGAAGAATCTTTAGGTGCTACAATTGGCGATGCAATGAAAAAAGCTGGAAAATAATAATTAAAGATTAAAATAAGAGCTGTCTCAGTATTGGGGCAGCTTGAATACATTTTAGAATAAATTAGACGTAAAGGGGAAATAGAATGAAAGCAATAATAGACATGCATACACATACAGTTGCAAGTGGACATGCTTACAGCACACTATTAGAAAATGTACAATTTGCAAAAAAACATGGCTTAAAAGTACTAGGTTTATCTGATCATGGACCAGACATGTTAGGTGGGCCACAAGTATATTTCTTTAATAATTTAAAAGTAATTCCAAACGAAATAGATGGAGTTAGAATTTTAAAAGGAATGGAAGCTAATATAATGGATATTGAAGGAAATATAGACCATTTAGAACCAGGAGCGCTTCCAGGGCTAGATTATTTAATTGCAAGTCTTCATACAGTTTGTATAGAACCATCAACTAAAGAAGACAACACATTAGCAATACTAAATGCTATGGAACAAGAAAAAGTAAAAATAATAGGTCATCCAGATGATTCTAGATATCCACTTGATTATGAAGCAATAGTAAAAAAAGCAAAGGAAAAAAATATTTTATTAGAAGTTAATAACTCATCATTATCACCAAATACTTTTAGACAAGGGGCTAGAGAAAATATAAAAACATATCTAGAACTTTGTAAAGAATATGGTGTTAGAATTATAATGGGAACTGATTCTCATATTTGCTTTGATATAGGAGTTTTTAAATATGCAGAAGAGTTAATTGAAGAAATTAATTTCCCAAAAGAGTTAGTGATAAATTATTGGGAAGACCAAATTATAGAATTTTTCGGAATTTAATGAATTAAAAAAAATGTAGAAAAACTTATTGACAATAAATGGAAAGTAATATATCATTTTAATTAAGCTAAGGAAATACACAAAACAACAACAGAAACTAAACAAAGGCGTTGAGTAGAAGTAGTAGGAATTTATGAAGCTTACAGAGAGCCAAAGGGTGGTGTGATTTGGCAGTGGATGAATCTGAACTTGTCTAGGAGCTGTTTACCTAGGGTAAAACGTTAGTCTACGTTATAAGGCAGACAGTTATTTTAACTGTTATAGAGTGAGCTTTTTATAAGCTAACTAGAGTGGTACCGCGAGAATACAACCTCGTCTCTAATTTTTAGAGACGGGGTTTTTTTAACAAAAAAATACGAGATAGGGCCAATCTCAATTAAATTTTTAATTTTTTTAATATTTGGTAAATAATTAATACATAATAACTGGGACTCGATAAGAGAAAAATAATAGGGAATAAAAATAATAAATAAAAAATAACTAGGGAAGATAAAACAAAAAGGCACAGAACATATAAGTACAACTATAAATTGTACGAAATGATACAAATAACTGGGGAAAACGGAAAAATACCCAATCTAAATATCAGAATATACTGAAAATAATACAAATACGGCACAATGTAGAATAATTAATACAGGGGGATTTTTAAAATGACAAATAGTGAGTTTAATTATAAAAAATATGTAAAACCAGATTTTCAACCAAAGAATTTCACAAATCGTGAATGGCCAGACAAAGATATAACAAAAGCACCTATTTGGTGTAGTGTAGATTTAAGAGACGGGAATCAATCACTACCTACACCAATGAACGTAGACGAAAAAATGAGAATGTTTAAAATGTTGTTAGATGTAGGATTCAAAGAAATCGAAGTAGGATTTCCATCAGCATCACAAACTGAATATGACTTTTTAAGAAAATTAATAGATGAAAATTTAATACCTGATGATGTAAAAGTTCAAGTTTTAACTCAATCAAGGGAACACTTAATAACAAAAACTTTTGAAGCATTAAAAGGATGTAAAAATGCAATAGTTCATTTATATAACTCAACATCAGTATTACAAAGAGATGTAGTGTTCAATATGGAAAAGGATGAAATAATAGGAATAGCTGTTAAAGGGGCAAAATTAATTAAAGAAGAAGCAGCTAAATATCCAGAGACAAACTTCCAATTTGAATATTCACCAGAAAGTTTTACAGGAACTGAAATGGATTATGCTCTTGAAATATGTGAAGCTGTTATGGATGTGTGGCAACCAACACCAGAAAATAAGATGATAATAAATTTACCATCAACTGTTGAAATGACTACACCAAATAGATATGCAGACCAAATCGAATGGTTTAGCAAAACAATTAAAAATAGAGATTGTGTGACAATAAGTTTACACCCACACAATGATAGGGGAACATCAACTGCAGCTGCTGAGTTAGGATTATTAGCAGGGGCTGATAGAATAGAAGGTACTTTATTTGGAAATGGAGAAAGAACAGGAAACTTAGATATATTAATAGTAGGTATGAATATGTACTCTCAAGGTGTTGATCCTGAACTTGATTTTTCAAATATAAATAATATAGCAGAAATATACAAAGATTGTACAAAATTAACTATACATGAAAGACATCCATATGTAGGAGATTTAGTATTCACTGCTTTCTCTGGTTCACACCAAGATGCAATCAGAAAAGGTATGAAAGCTAGAGAAGCTAGGGGAGAATATATATGGCAAGTTCCTTACTTACCACTAGATCCTCACGATTTAGGAAGAGAATACACAGAAATCATAAGAATAAACTCTCAATCAGGTAAAGGTGGAGCAGCATATATCATGGAAAGCGAATTTGGATACAATATGCCAAAAGCTATGCAAACATACTTTGGTAAAGTTGTTAAGAGACGTTCAGACTCAATGGGTAAAGAACTTTCTCCACAAGAAATATTCGGCTTATTTGAAAAATGGTACATTAATATAGAAACACCATACAAATTAACAAAATATAAAATAAGCTCAATCGATTCTGATTCATTTGATGTTGATAGCAATGATATAGAAACAAATACTTTATCATTAGAAGCAGTAATTAACTTCAATGGTCATGATTATACAATAAAAGGAACTGGTAATGGACCTGTCGATGCATTTAGTAATGCATTAATGGAACAAGATGAAGAAGAATTAAAACCACTTAAAAATTATAAATTCGTTCACTACCATGAACATGCTCTTGGTGAAGGTTCACACGTTAAAGGGGTTGCTTATATACAAATTGATGCAGGATGTACTGAACCATACTTCGGAGTTGGAATATCTGAAAATATCAATACAGCAGCAATAAGCGCACTTATGAACGCTATCAACAAGAGTTATATAAAAATGGATGTAAACTAAGATTAAATATATAAATGTAAATTATAGAAAAATACAGAAATAGTAGGCTATGGAGAATACTATAGCCTACTAAAAAGATTAATTGAGAAAATACAGGTAAATAAATAATATATTGAAAAAAATAAGGGGGATACGCCAATGGGAATGACTATGACACAAAAAATCTTAGCAAAACACGCTGGGATGGATGAAGTAAAAAAAGGACAATTAATAGAAGCTAACTTAGATTTAGTGTTAGGGAACGATATAACTACTCCAGTTGCAATAACTGAATTTAATAAATTAGGAATAGACAAAGTATTTGATAATACTAAGGTTACAATAGTTTGTGACCACTTCACACCAAACAAAGATATAAAAAGTGCAGAACAATGTAAAGTAGCTAGAACTTTTGCAAGAGGAAAAGAAGTTGTAAACTACTTTGATGTTGGACAAATGGGGATAGAACACTGTTTATTACCAGAAAAAGGTCTTGTAACAGCAGGTGATGTAGTAATCGGTGCTGACTCACATACTTGTACATATGGAGCACTTGGTGCATTTTCAACAGGTATTGGTTCAACTGATATGGCTGCTGGTATGGCAACAGGAAAAGCATGGTTTAAAGTGCCAGGAGCAATCAAATTTGTTCTTAAAAATAAACCAGCTAAATGGATAAGCGGTAAAGATATAATCTTACACATAATCGGTGAAATTGGAGTTGATGGAGCAAGATATATGTCAATGGAATTTGCAGGAGATGGTGTTCAATACTTATCAATGGATGATAGATTCACAATATGTAACATGGCTATAGAAGCAGGGGCTAAAAATGGTATATTCCCTGTTGATGAAAAAACTAAAGAATATATGCAAACTCATCCATGCAAAACTATCGAAAAAAATCCAACTGTATACGAAGCAGACGAAGATGCTGAATATGACAGAGTGATTGAAATAGATTTAAGCGAATTAAAACCAACAGTAGCATTCCCACATCTACCAGAAAACACAAAAACTACTGATGAAATAACTGAAGATATAAAAATAGATCAAGTAGTAATAGGTTCATGTACAAACGGTAGAATTGAAGATATGAGAATTGCTGCAGAAATAATGAGAGGTAAAAAAGTTGCTGATGATGTAAGATGTATAGTTTTCCCAGGAACTCAAGCAATCTACCTTGAAGCAATAGAAAAAGGATATATAACTGATATGGTACTTGCAGGAGCTGCAATTTCAACACCAACATGTGGACCTTGCTTAGGTGGACATATGGGAATATTAGCAGCAGGCGAAAGAGCAGTATCAACTACAAATAGAAACTTTGTAGGAAGAATGGGTCATACAGAATCTGAAGTTTATTTAGCAAGTCCAGCAGTTGCAGCAGCATCTGCAATAACAGGAAAAATATCATCACCAAGTGAAGTTTGTGGAGGGGAAAAATAATATGTTAGCAAGTGGAAAAGTTTTTAAATATGGAGATAATATAGATACAGATGTAATAATACCAGCGAGATATTTAAATACTCCTGATATGAAGGAATTAGCATCTCACTGTATGGAAGATATAGATAAAGAGTTTGCTCAAAAAGTAGAAGAAGGGGACATAATAGTAGCAAACAAAAACTTTGGATGCGGTTCATCAAGAGAACATGCACCAATAGCAATAAAAGAAAGTGGAATCTCTTGTGTAATAGCATCAACTTTCGCGAGAATATTCTATAGAAATGCAATAAATATAGGACTTCCAATACTTGAATGTGACGAAGCTGCAAAAGGTATTGAAGAAGGCGACAAAGTTGAAATCGACTTTAACACAGGTGTAATTAAAAATATAACTAAAAACGAAACTTATCAAGCAGAACCATTCCCAGAATTTATGCAAAATATAATTCAAAATGGTGGCTTAATTAAATCAATAGAAAAAAATAAATAGGGCAACTAGGGGGATTATGATAGATGGATTTTAAAATAGCAGTAATAAAAGGGGACGGTGTCGGTCCTGAAATAGTAGATGAAGGATTAAAAGTTTTAGATAAAATAGCTCAAAAATATAACCACAAATTTGAATATACAAATGTATTAGGTGGTGGGGCTGCAATAGATGTAACAGGTGAACCACTACCAAAAGAATCACTAGATACATGCAAAGCTAGCGATGCAGTTTTATTAGGTGCAGTTGGTGGACCAAAATGGGACAATATAGAAAGTTCAAAAAGACCAGAAAAAGGTCTATTAGCTCTTAGATCAGGACTTGGATTATTCGTAAACCTAAGACCTGCAACAATGCATGAAAGCATAAAAGAAGCATCACCACTTAGAGCAGACATAGTAGAGAAAGGTGTAGACTTTGTAGTTGTTAGAGAACTTACAGGCGGAATCTACTTTGGTGAAAGAAAAACAGGAGTAGAAAACGGCGTTGAATTTGCATATGACGTTGAAAAATACGATGAAAATGAAATCAGAAGAATAGGTAAAAAAGCTTTTGAAACAGCTATGATAAGAAATAAAAAATTAACTTGTGTAGATAAAGCTAATGTTCTTGATAGTTCTAAATTATGGAGAAAAGTTTTAAATGAACTTGCAAAAGACTATCCAGAAGTTGAATTATCATATATGTATGTTGATAATGCAGCTATGCAACTTGTAAAAGACCCTTCTCAATTTGATGTTATTGTAACTAATAACATATTTGGTGACATAATATCAGACGAAGCCTCAATGATAACAGGTTCTATAGGAATGTTACCATCAGCTTCTGTTAGAGGAGATGACTTCGGTATGTACGAACCAATCCATGGTAGTGCACCAGACATAGCTGGACAAAATGTAGTAAACCCAATCGCTACGATATTATCAGTAGCTATGATGCTTAGATACAGCTTCAAATTAGAAGAAGAAGCAAAAGCTATAGAAATTGCAGTTACAAACGTTCTAAATGCTGGATACAGAACAAAAGACATATACAACGGTGTTGGTCAAGTAGTTGGAACAAAAGAAATGGGAGATTTAATAGCAAATCAGATATAATTAATTATAGATAAAATACCTTAAACCTAAATAATATGATTAAAGACAAAACAAAATAATATAAAATCCATAAAGTATCGATAACTTATTTGTACTTTATGGATTTTTATTTTTGGGCAAAAAAAATCACCTTATTGGTGATTAAAATGAGTAACAAAAATAAATCTTAATTATAAGACAGGGTTATTTTTTATTCTATCTTTTGGGGAAAGTAGAATATGATTAAGTTATAAGAATAAAAAAAGCCAGGAGACTTCAAAGTCTTCTGACTTGGTTTGCATGTTTTCAAACATTTATTATCAATAACTTAATTTTATACTTAAATTATATTATACGATTACAAACTATGTCAACTAAAATATGGGATTATTTTGCATGAATTTCAGATACTTATTAAATTACCATAAATAAAAGATATTTGTGAGAGAACTATCGTTTTGAAAAATGGGCAAATAGTTGCCGATGGGGATACTAAAAATATATTACTAGATAAAGAGTTAATGGAGGATTGCGATTTGGAATTGCCATTATCTTGTCAAAAAAGAAAATTTAATATAGATTAATTATACAAAGATACTATTTTAGGCTTTTATTACACTCATGCTTAAAATAGTATTTTTATGTAATTAACAGAATAATTGTTAAAATCCATTTTAAAAAATATTAATAATAAAATTAATAGTAGAAAAATAAGGTGACGATTATAATATTTATTTTTTATTTAAATTTAAGAGGAGGTTTAATTAATGAAAAATAGGGAATGGAATTTATTAGGAAACAAGGTGGGTGTAGGAGAAAAATTACAATTTATAGCTCATCCATATGATGAAAATTATGATATACCAGTTACTCTGATTAATGGTATTAATGAGGGAAAAACTATTGTTATAAGTGCAGGTATTCATTCGGGGGAATATCCAGGAGTTGCTGCTTGCAGTATTCTTTCAGAGAAAATAGATCCTCTAAAAGTAAATGGTCGTATAATAATTTTACATTGTATAAATACGAGTGGTTTTTTTGCGAAACATGAAAGATTTGTTCCGGAAGATGGCGGAAATATGAATGATGTTTTTCCTGGAGATAAAAATGGAACACTTAGCAAGAGGCTAGCAGCATTTCTTGAGGAAAATATAATTAATAAAGCGGATTTCATAGTAGATTTACATAGTGGACAAGGTGAACAACTTTTATCAACATGTATTTTCTTCCCTTCTACAGGAAGTGAAGAAGTAAATAAAGTTTCATTAGAAGTCGCAAAAATTACAACTATAAATAACTTAATTGCATCTAAGGCCAAAAGTGGATTTTATAGTTATGCGACAACAAAAGGTGTTCCAGCTATTTTGCTTGAAAGAGGAGGACTTAATAGATGCGATAGAAAAGACTATGAAGCATATATTGAAGATGTGTATCTAATTTTAGATTATTTCAAAGTATTAGATAAAAACGAAAAAAATTCACCAGAAGTGAAATTTATTTGGAGAAAAGTAGAATATATGACTTCAAATTATGCAGGACTTTGGTATACAGATATAGAGCCAGGAATGATGCTAAAAAAAGGAGCTTTAATAGGTTGTGTTAAAGATTTCTTTGGAAATGTTCTAGAAGAATATAGAGCAGTAAGTGACTGTAGGGTAATGTATAATCATATTGGATTAAGAATAAAAAAAGGCGGAGACATAGGTGCATTTGGTGATTTAAAGCATGTTGAAATAATTGATTAATGGTAATAACAAAATGGAATATTATAATTTAAAATTATATTGTAAAATAATATATGAACAATCATTCATATAATGAGATTTGTTATATACTGATACTAAATATTAATTAAATATAAATATACTTATAGGGATATAAAAAGGAGGAGAGATATGGCAGTAACACAAATGACTGAAGGAAGTATATCAAAGCAACTTATATTATTTTCAATTCCAATTTTAATTTCAAACTTATTTCAACAATTATACAATACAGTAGACACGGCTATTGTTGGAAGGTTTGTAGGTGCTAATGCTTTAGCAGCTGTTGGGACATGCAACTTAGTAGTGGTTTTTATGATTTATTTCTTTATAGGTTTATCGAACGGATCTAGTATAGTTTTGTCACAATGTTTTGGGGAAAATGACGAAGAAAAAGTATTTAAAACAGTACATACAACAATGGGGCTTAGTTTTATATCAGGGATAGTATTAATGATAGTTGGTCTATTAAGTGCAGAAACTATCTTAAAAATGATAAATACTCCTGATGATGTAATAGGATATGCAGTTACATATATTAGAGTTTATTTCTTAAGTATGATTCCTATGATGATTTATAATATGGGAACAGGAATACTTAGAGCTATGGGAGACAGTAAGACACCACTTTACTATTTAGGAGCTGCTGGAATTTTAAATATAATTCTAGACTTAGTATTTATAATAGTATTCAACATGGGAGTAATGGGAGCTGCTCTTGCAACAACATTATCACAAACATTATCTGCAGTTTTAATAATGATAAAATTAGTAACTACAAATGAAGTTTATAAACTTCACTTAAGTAAGATAAAAATAGATAAAGAAATATTAAAACGTATTTTAGTAATAGGTATACCAACAGGTTTACAATCTGTATTAGTATGTTTTTCAAATATAATAGTACAATCAAAAGTAAACTTATTTGGATTAGATGTAATGGCAGCGCTTACTGTATATTACAAAGTAGAAGGATTTATTTATATGCCTATAGAAGCCCTTGCTATGGCAGCAAGTAACTTTATTGGTCAAAATATCGGGGCTAGAAATGTTGACAGAGTTAAAAAAGGTAAATCTTTAAGTATGAGAATGTGTGTAGGGATGACAGTATTAATTGGTGGATTGATTATGATATTCAAAACTCCAATACTTCATGTATTTACAACTGACTCAGAAGTAGTGAAATACGGTTCACAATTTATAATGTTTATAGTACCACTTTACTTTATTTATGCTATGAACCAAATATTATCAGGAGTGCTTAGAGGTGCAGGAAAAACTTTTGTGCCAATGATAATAGGTCTAGTTTGTATGTGTGGATTTAGAGTAGGTTGGCTTGTTGTTATGATGGGAATTGTAAAAGATGTAAGAATAGTTTATGCAAGTTATCCACTAACATGGATACTTACAAATATAGCAATGACTGCTTATTATTATAAAAGTAGCTGGATAAAAAAAACGACTAATCAAATAGTTGAAACTATATAGTAAAATATCTTAATTAATATAATAAAAAATAAACTAGTATGTAGAATTTAATAAGGAATACAAAATTATTTACAAAATATGTAAAAAATATTGAAAATGTAAATTTATTTTGATATTCTAGATATAGAATTATATTAACAATTAGATATTTTAACTGAGAACAAAATTATGAAAATTTTGCAATGCTATGATGCATTAATTTATATTTATGCATCATATGTTATGCAGATTTTCATAATTTTTTTTTGTATAAATAAAAAGGGAGGATAAAATTTAATGAAACTAAAAAAGTTAAAAAAAGTTTTAGCTGTGTCGCTGAGTGTACTTATATGTGCATCAGCAGTAGGATGCAGTAGTAGTAGTGGAGGCTCAGGCACTGCAGACAAAGATCAAATAGTGTACGCCTGTACAAAAGACATTAGGGATATAAATCCACATCTTTATGGGGGAGAAATGTCAGCACAAAACATGGTATTTGAATCTTTGGTAAAAGAAACAGAAAAAGGAATAGAACCATGCTTAGCTGAAAGTTGGGAAATATCAGATGATGGAACAGAGTATACTTTCCACTTAAGAAAAGATGTTAAATTTACAGATGGGGAACCTTTTAATGCGGAAGCTGTAAAATTAAACATGGATGCTATCGTATCTAATATAGAAAGACACTCTTGGTTAGATATGGTGAATGAAATAGAAGAAAATGTTGTTGTAGATGAATTTACTTTTAAATTAGTATTAAAACATGCTTATTATCCAACATTAACAGAACTAGCTTTAGTTCGTCCTTTCAGAATGATATCACCTAAATGCTTTATAGATGGTGAAACTAAAAATGGTGTAAATGGATATGCAGGAACAGGTCCATATGTATTATCTGAACATAAAGAAGATGAATATGCAATATTCGATACTAATGAAGATTATTGGGGAGAAAAACCAAAAGTAAAATCAGTAAAATGGAAAGTTATGCCGGATGCCCAAACAATATTAATGGCACTTGAAAAAGGTGAAGTTGATTTATTATACGGAGCTGATGGGGACCAAATAGATATGGATTCATACAAAAAATTAGAATCTGAAGGAAAATATGTAACTGATATGAGTGATCCTGTTGCATCAAGAGCTATATTATTAAATGCTCACCAAGATATAACAGGAGATAAACAAGTAAGACAAGCTTTACAATATGCTATAAATAAACAAGCTATAGTTGATGGAGTATTAAACGGTACAGAAGAAGTTGCAGACACATTAATGGCAAAATCAGTTCCATATTGTGACATAGACTTAGAAGTTCGTTCTTATGACCCAGATAAAGCTGGTGAATTATTAGATAAAGCTGGATGGAAAATGGGAGATGATGGATATAGATATAAAGACGGTAAGAAATTTGAGATAACTATATACTATAACTCAGATAACTCTCAAGAAGGAACAATCAGTGAATATATGCAATCTGATTTAAAAGCAATAGGTGTAAAACTTAATATAGTTGGTGAGGAAAAACAATCATTCTTAGATAGACAAAAAAGTGGTGACTTCGATTTACAATACTCTTTATCTTGGGGTACACCATATGATCCACAATCTTACTTATCTTCTTGGAGAATACCAGCACATGGTGACTATCAAGCTCAAGTAGGTATGGAAAAGAAAGAATGGGTTGACCAAACTATAACAGACTTAATGATAGAACCAAGTGAAGAAAAACGTGCAGAAATGTATAAAGAAATACTTACATATATACATGATGAGGCAGTTTATATACCAATAAGTTATTCAAGAACAAAAGCAGTTCATACAAAAGCTTTAAAAGGTGTAACATTTAATCCATCTCAATATGAAATACCATTTGAAAAAATGTATTTTGAATAAGACTAGAAAAAATAATAGCATAATTAAATGGTAATGAGGAAGGGATTTTTACAATCCCTTCTATTTATAATGCATAGGAAATTATAATCAAGCTTTAAAGTATGGATAAATATAATTTCCGTTAATGCATTTCAAAGAAATCTACATCTTTAAAGGGCTTTAGAATAAAGATTTCTTTATTAACTAGAAAAATTAGATATATTATAGAAAGGAAATATTATGAGAGATTATATCTTAAAAAGATTAGCTACAATGATTCCAATATTAATAGGAATTTCATTTTTATCATTTGCTCTTATAAGTTTAAGTCCTAGTAATCCCGCCGAAGTTGCACTTCGTGTCAATGAAATTGTTCCAACTGAAGAAGCAGTAAAATCTATGGAAGAGCAACTTGGGATTAATAAGCCATATGTAGAAAGATATGTAACATGGTTAAAAGATAGTTTACAAGGGGATTTTGGGAATAGCTATGTAAATAATAAACCAGTTGCAACTTTAATAGGTAGAGCTTTACCTAATACAATAAAATTGGCTATTGTAGCATTAATAATAACAATAGTTTTTAGTATAGTAGTTGGAATTCTATGTGCTGTATATGAAAATACATTTGGAGACAAAATTACTAGAGCATTAGTATTTGTAGGAACTGCTATGCCTAGCTTTTGGGTAGGCCTTTTACTAATCTGGATTTTTTCAGTAAAACTAAATATGTTCCCAACAAGTGGGATGGAGACACCTAGTTCAATAGTACTACCTTCAATAACCCTTGCACTTGCTTATATTTCAACTTATGTAAGACTTATAAGAAATAATATGGTTCAAAATAAGCATGAGAATTATGTTTATTATGCTAGGATAAGAGGGCTTAAAGAAACAACTATAATAAAACATATATTTAAAAACTCTTTACAATCATCTTTAACAGCTTTAGGGATGTCTATTCCAAAGCTTATAGCAGGTACTGTAATAGTGGAAAATATCTTTGCTTGGCCTGGAGTAGGAAGAGTATGTGTAGATGCAATATTTAACCGAGATTTTCCAGTAATACAAGCATATATCCTTTTAATGGCTGTATTATTTGTAATATGCAATTTATTAGTAGATATTTTCTCTGTAGCTATTGACCCAAGAATGAGAAAGGAGTAAAGATATGTCAGTATTAAAAAGATTATTTTCAGATAAAATAGCAGTATTTTGTATGATAGTGATAGCAGCAGTAATTATAGTTGCTATAGGAGCACCCGTTTTAGCACCACATGATCCTGCTGAAATAGATGTAACTAATAAATTTGCAGCTATGTCGGTAGAATATCCTTTAGGCACAGATCAATTAGGAAGATGCCTTTTATCAAGAATGATGTATGGGGCTAGGGCAACTATTTTTGTATCATTATATACAATGGCAATTACTATATTTATAGGTAGTGTATTAGGAATTTTAGCTGGATTTTTTAGAGGTTGGGTAGATGAAGTTATAATGAGAATTTGCGATATAATGCTATCTTTCCCAAGTGAAGTTATGATTCTTTCTATAATTGGGGTTTTGGGAATCGGAATGAAAAACCTTGTTATAGCTACAATCATAGCAAAATGGGCATGGTATACTCGTATGATAAGATCTATAGTTATACAATATAATGATAAAAACTATATAAGATTTTCAAAAGTTGCAGGTTGTAGTAATTGGCATATTATAACGAAACATATTCTGCCATCTACATTAGGTGAAATTGCTGTTCTTGCTACATTAGATATGGGTGGAATAATCCTTAATATATCAGCAATGTCATTTCTGGGACTTGGAGTTCAACCACCTACTGCTGAGTGGGGTATGATGTTAAATGAGGCAAAAACTGTACTTATGCTACATCCAAGCCAAATGATGGTACCAGGTATAGCTATATTAATAGTTGTAGCAGTATTCAACTTCTTTGGAGATTGTCTACAAGATGCATTTAATCCTAAACATTCAAGTTATAAGAAAAAGGCGGTGAATGAGTAATGAATTTACTAGAAGTAAAAGATTTAACTATAACTGATTCAAAAAATGGAGAAATAATTGTTGAAAATAACAATTTCATATTAAAAAAGAATTCTTGCCTTGGAATAGTTGGAGAAAGTGGTAGTGGAAAATCTATGACAGTAAAAGCTATATTAGGTCTTACAAATCCTTGGCTTAAAATAACAGGAAGTGCTGTATTTGATGGACAAGAATTAGTTGGTCTAAAGGGAAATACGTTGAGAAAAATAAGAGGTAGAAGGATATGTATGATACCCCAAGATGCAATGACTTCATTTGACCCTCTTTATACAATAGGTTACCAGATGATAGAAACATTTGTAGAAAATTTAGGGCTATCAAAGGAACAATCTAAAGAATTAGCTATAAGCTCTTTAGAAAAAATGTTAATAAGAGAACCAGAACAAGTTATTCTAAAATATCCACATCAACTTTCGGGTGGAATGTTACAAAGATGTATGATAGCTATAGCATTGGCAATGGAGCCAGATATAATCATTGCTGATGAACCTACTACTGCATTAGACTCAATAAATCAAAAAGAAGTTGTAGAAGAATTTGTGAGACTTAGAGAACTTACTAAAACATCGCTTATTTTTATATCACATGATTTAGGCGTTGTTCAACATTTGGCAACTGATCTTTTAGTAATGAAAGATGGGATTTGTGTTGAAAGTGGTCCGGCAGAAAAAATATTTAGAAATCCTAGTGATGAATATACTAAGTACTTGATAGATACTCGTATTCATCTTACAGAATCATTTATACAATCTATGAAAAAAGAGGAGGTAATGTAAGATGATAGAAGTTAAGGGCGTACATAAAAGTTATTCTAAAATAGGTGGAGGATTTTTTAAAAAAGATAAATTGCATGTATTAAGAGGAATAGATTTTGAAATAGAGGAAGGACAATGTGTAGGACTAATTGGAGAGAGTGGTAGTGGAAAAAGTACACTGAGTCGATTAATATTAGGTCTTGAAAAACCAAATGAAGGAACAATTACTATAGAAGGAAAACCTGTGAAATCTTGGATAAAGGAAAATCCAGGTAAAATGACTGTAGTATTTCAAGATTATACATCGTCTGCAAATCCTAAATTCACGATAAAACAAGTAGTTGCGGAACCTCTAATAGCACTTCGTAAAACTGAAAACCTAGATAAAGTAGTTGTAGAACTACTTGAAAAGGTCGGGTTATCTGCAAATTTAGTGGATAGATATCCTCATGAATTAAGTGGAGGACAGTTACAACGTGTATGTATAGCGAGAGCAATAGCTACGAATCCAAAAATTTTAGTATTAGATGAGGCAATAAGTGCATTAGATGTATCGATACAAGCACAAGTTTTAGATCTTTTAAAAGATTTAAAAAATGAGTTAGATATGACATATTTATTTATAGCACATGATTTACAAGCAGTTGCTAATTTATGTGATGAAGTTTTATTTTTATATCAAGGAAATATAGTTGAAAAAATTTCAAGTGATAGGTTAGCATTTGCACAGAATGAATATGCACAAAGACTTTTAAATTCTGTTATACCTTTTAGTATAAAATAGATATAATAATAGCCTGTATTTATAGATACAGGCTATTATTATATACTATTTTATATCGGATATATTAGACATATATTGAGCTTTCAGTCTTGGAAATATAGAAAAAAACATCTATTTATGTAATAATATAAATTAGAAAAATAATATATAGAGAGTGAGATGATAATATGGCGGGAATAAAAAAAGATGATAATAATACTGAATATGAATTAAATCAAGATGAAAAAATAGAGCAAGATATAGAGCTTGAAGATGAAAATATAGAAGCTGAAGATTTAGCTAATGAAGAATATGAAGATTTTCAAGAAAATAAAAAAGGGAGCAAAAAGAAATTTTTATGGCTTTTATTAATATTAATACCAATATTAGCAGTAGCAGGCTTTTTTATACATAGAAAATTATCAGACCCAGGAGAAGTAATGGTAACAGATTTTGAGTTTAGTGAAAAATATGAATTACAAGACGGAACATATATGTTTGATGAAGGAAAAGATGTTCAATTAACTATCACATTAGAAGGTAGTAAATCAGGTAAAATAGATGAGAGAAAAGTATCATATGCTTTAGATGATTCAAGTATATGTATGTATAGAAAATTAGACTATAACCAATGTGAATTAATAGGACTAAGCAAAGGAAACACTACAATTCATGTATATTATGGTGGAAATAAAATAGACAGTATAAATATTGGATTTGATGATCTTGATGGAGATAAGTCTGAAGAAAATATTATTGGAATAGATAAAATTGAAGCAATAAATATGGAGAAACAAGGTAGTGGCTATGTTGTTAAAATAGGTAAGGATGCGGAGATGAGAGTAATCTTAAAAGGTAATAACGCAGATAATGGTAAATTATCTTACTCTATTGATGATACAAGTTTAGCTAATATTTCTGGAAATCAAGACACTTGCAAAATATCAGGAAAAGAGGAAGGTTCTACAACTCTTAGAATATTATATAATAGAGAAGAATTATATAATATTAACTTGATAGTTGAAAAAGCTGATGGAGAAGACTCAGACTCAAATAATGCTGTTGATGCAGTAGTAGCAGGATATTTAAATAACTATGCACAAGCGGTAAATTCAGGAGATATATCTTCTATTAAAGATTATATAACTCAAACAGGTGAGTTATATAATGAATTGACTCAAACATTACCACAAGACTTACAAAATAATAAAAAAATAAATATTATAAACTATACTAAAGATAGCATGAAAGCTGAAAACGGTAAGTACAAAGTTGGAATAACTCTTCAATATAATATAACAGAGGGTGAAACAACTAAAAATAGAAAAGAATATATGGAATTCATAGTTGTACAAGAATCAGGTCAATGGCTTATAGATAAAATTGAAAATAGACAAATAAAAGAGGAATCTCAAGCGCAGTAAAAGCTGAGTAAATAGAAATATTTTAAAGTTTCATATTAATTAATTTAAAATGATATAATTATGTTATAAAACTAAGATAACAAATATATATTTATTAAAAATAATTATTAAAGAAGGTGAAAATATGTCAATTACAAGACGTGGTTTAATGTGGGAAATTATTAATTCATGGTGGATTATACTTTCATGTATGGGATTTTCATTTGCGTCATTTATATATATAGGGACAAAAACAAGAACTACTAAATGGAAAGTAACAGGAGTGTTATATCTATTAATAGGAATAATATCTTTATTTATTATAGTAACATATACAGAAGATGCTATATCAAATGTAGCAGTTTTAGTATGGATGTTGAGTTTATTAGTAGGCCTTATTCACTCATTTTTAGTAAGAAGAGAATACCTTGTAAGAAGAGACTATATACTTACTAATGGAATAGAAGATAAAGATTTAGAAGAGATGAGAGAAAATGTAAGAAAACATTACAAAGGAAAAGATTATATAAAAGGTAGTGGAAATGACACTCATCTAGATAGTACTTATCATTCAAACATAGAGTATAGAGATTATGATACAGTTTCATCTAAACCTAATGATAATGCATTTGGTGAATATAACGGCGAACCTATGACAAATGATGAAAATACTTTTGAGAATAGTTATGAACCTTATAACATGGATGATAAAGAAAATGAATATACAAGTGACGGTAGTATAAATATAAATTTCTGTTCAATAGATGAGTTATTAAGTTTGCCAGGTGTAGATGAACAAATTGCAAACAGAGCCATTTCGCTTAGAGAAATGCTAGGAGGATTCAACTCAGTGCAAGAATTTATGGATATGCTACATATTGAGTCACAATATGCAAGTCAAATAAGAGAAAAGGCTACAGTAAAAGATAAAAAGATTGATTTAAGAAAGTAAATATATTACTTATAATAATAGAATTTTAATATAAAATCTAAAGAAATAAGCTCAACTTATAATTAGTTGGGCTTATTTTTTTAGCATATAAATATATATTGATAATAGAAATATTTTAAAGTATGATTTACATATAGAAGATGATGTAAAATATGGACGAAATAAGTAATCAAAGTTACTGGTGTATATTTAAATTTTACTTTATGAGAATCGTATGTAGTTTGGGAGGTGAGCAAATTGTTAAATGGAATAAGTGCAGTGACAACAGGACAATTTCACATAGATAATAATGCAGAATGTCAGGATTATGCAGAGTTAGATTTGGATCGAAAAGACTATGTTATGGCGGCTGTTGCAGACGGATACAGTTCTAAAAAATATTTTAGAAGTGCTAGGGGGTCACAATTTGCAGCAGAATCAGCGAAAGATAGTATTTATGAGTATATGAATGATTACAATAGGTTTGTAGAAGCTTATGAGGCAGATAGAGAATATTTAATAAATCGAATTATAAAGATGACAATAACAAAATGGCATCTAAAAATAAAAGAAGATTTGGAGAGAAATCCAATAACCCAAGAAGAAATAGAAAAATATTTAGATGGTGATTTTAATAAAGAAGAAATATACGATATTTATGGTACAACTTTGTTAGCTGGTGTTATGAGCAAAATGTGTAACTTTGGCTTTTTAATTGGAGACGGAAGTTTTGTTGTAATAGACAAACATGGAAAAGTAGAAACTCCAATACTAGAAAGAAATAATATAGAAAATGAAAAAACATTATTAAGCAATCCAAATTCATTTAATAAATTTTCTACATGCTTTTTGGATGAAATGCCTTTTGCAATAATGATATCAACAGAGGGTCTTGCAAAATCATTTACTAATGATGAAGATTTTTTAAACTATAATAATGCTATAGCTAAGGAGTTAGGAAATCTTAATACTATAGACGACAAAATTGAGATGGAAGAAAAGTTAGGAAAATTATTTGAACAAAGATCTAGAGAAAGTAACCAAGATGATATGTCCATTTCAATAATATTTAATAGAGAGAGCTATGAAGAAGTTGCAAGAAAACTCGAAGATAAAGCAAAAATACAACAGATAGATGAGGAAATAAATACTTCTAAGCAAAAGATTGAAGACTTTGAGTTTAAAGGTCAACAAATTATAAATGAGAGAAATGCAAACAGAAAAAAGATAGACAGCATAAATAAAGAAAAGAAAGACTTAGAAGAGTACAATGCAGACTTAGGGGAAAGAAAACAAAAATTAGAAGAACAACTTAAGCAGTTACAAGAACAGTTAGACCAACTATGCCAGGAAGAAGAAAATATTAATAATAGAAAAATAGAACTAGATTCACTTCTTATGAAATATGAAATTATAGAACAAGAAAAAGAAGATGAGCAAAATAAAAATCTTGAAGATAAAAAATTAGAAGAAGAAAATATGAGAATCAAGGAAGAAGAAAAAAGACAACTTCAAAATAATTTAAATAATTAATTTTGTGGGAGAAAATTAATTAAGAGGTAGGAGGTGGAGCAGATGAATAGAAAAGATACAAATAATTTAGGAAATGACAACCTTGCTGATGGACTAGATGATTGTGAGATAATAGATGATTATTTATACCTAAATAAAAATGAAGAAAAAGAGCAAGAAGAACCAAAAGTCGAACTGAAAAAGGAAGTATCACTAGAAGAAATTGTGCAAGAGCAAAAAAATAGAAAAGTGGAAGAATTGAAGCAACAGCGACAATGGGGAATGGATTTAGATGAATTTACATTTGAAAAACAGGAAAGTAAAGACATCGAACAATTAATAGGCATAGATGGTGAAATACTAGAAAACTATATTTCTGGAAAATCTAAATTTGATAGCTTTGATGAGAGTATAGATATGTGCATACAACTATGTAAGTTATTTGAAAGTGTACATAATTTAGGATATTGTTTTAATGGAATAACAGCAAAAGATATAATAATAACTCATGATAAAAAGTGTAAATTAAAAAATACGGAAAAGTTAGTATCTCAGGATAATGATGAGTGTAGTATTAATTACGAAAAAACTTGTGCCCCTGAAATTCTAACAAATCAATCTAAACCTAATATCAATACAGATAAACACAGCATGGCATTTTTAGTATTTGAAGTTTTATTTAAAGCAGATCCATTTGAAGGTAGCAAAGCTTTGGATACAGTTTGTTATACTAAAGAAGACGAACTAAAAAATTATGAAGAGCCTATTTTTATTTATAGTTATAAAGATAGAAGTAATAGACCTGTTTATGGTGTACATTCAGATTTAACAAAGTCTTGGAATGAATTTTATTCAGATGATATAAAAATTATATTTGAACAAAGTTTTGTGGATGGAATAAACAATCCAGAATCTCGCGTTGGGGAAAAAATATTTATAGATAGATTAAATGAATTTAAAAATGTATTAGATTCAAACAAAGACAATAGAGAATCTATTAATAATGTAAAACAACCATCTTACAATCAAAATCAAGATAAAAATGAAAAGGAAGTATCAAAGCAAAAAGTTGTAATAACAGATACAAATAAAGGGTTTGAAGAAAAGCAAAAGATAATAATCATAGATAAAGACAAAGCCCAAAAACCAATCAAAAAACCTTTTGTAAAATTTCAACTATGTATAACATATTCATATGCAAGTGGTGCGAATGATGATGAAATTTTAGATTTAGTTGCGGGAACAGAAATTATAAATAGCATAGTTGGATATGAAGAGGTAAAATCAACTCAATTAATTGGTAAAGTAGTTCAAAATACTAAAAATAAAAACGTATTAGGATTAAAAAATATATCTAATCACGAATGGGTTGCGACGAAAGGAAATAGTAGAAGTACAATTCCACCAGGCAAAGTTCTTGTGATTATGGATGGTGTAAATGTTGATTTTTATCCAGAAAATAAAAGTATTACAAAAACAAAGTGGGCTATAAGGAAAGTTTAAAACTTTGGATAGTATATTTTGTTTTATAAAACTTTACGTAAATATAAACCGTATCTTTAATTCACTAAAGGGTGATTAGAAGATACGGTTTTATTAATTTAATGATTTATAATAGACTATCGAATTTATAAGTTTTCATATCAAAGGCGTCTTTTTCAATATATTGACGGTTTTTTATAATAAATTTAATAAATAAAATTAATCCTATTATAAGAGTAATGCCACCTAATACTAAATACGAATATGCATCATTTTTAGTCAATAATTCTGATTCTGTATTTGATAAAGAATCTGGACTAGATAATAATGAAGGTATACTCACAAGGAAGTTATTGAGAAAATGCACAGTCATAGGTATCAATATATTTCTATATTTTAAATATAAAATACAGTTTGCAATTCCAAAAATTATAGCTCCTACAACAGCCAACTCAACATGCAACATACCGAAAATTATTGATGAAACTATCATACCTATGTATACATCAAAAATCCTAGATAATCTCTTAAAAAATACAACTCTAAAAAGAAGCTCTTCAAGTATAGGAGCAGTTATTACAGTTAAAATAAATGACACTAGAGTATTTGTAAAAAGATCATCACTTGAGTTATTAAGAGCATTTGCACTATCTAAATCTATAACACACATAATAGCAAGTATTAATAAAGTAGTACCTAAAGATATAAGTATTTGAGTAAAAACAACATTAATAATTTCTTTTATATTTATTTTTTGCAGGAAATCATGAATTAAATTGCTTACATTCCTTAAGTTTATACCAAACTTAAAAAATAAATATATAATAAATAAACAATCTATAATTAATTGAATAATATTAGAATTATTGTTTAAAAAGCTCCTGTCTACGAATGATATTGCTAAAATTATTCCAAAGTTCATTAGCAAATAGACTAAAATGCAAGAAATAATTTTTACTTCATTAAAGTCCTCTTTTCTAAGAAACAAAACACATCCCTCCTATTAATAATTGATATATTAAAAGTATAATATTCTTTTAATTAAATAAGTACTCATTTGTATTAAATTTTATTTATAATCATAAAAAATTACATTAAAAAGTACATATTCAATTAACACGGGTATTATATATTTTTATTAAATATAAAGTATATTGAAAATTATAAAAAATCTTATGTAATATATAATGTTTTTTTATTAATAATAATATATAATGAATTTTAATAGGTATTTTGCAAGTCAAATATTTATGTGAAATATATATTAATAAATAGGAAAGGTGCTAATATGAAAGAAGTAAAGTGGACCCTTTGTCAAGGACACTAGAAAAAAAGGGTGGCTAAGCCGCCATTAAAAGCTGATTTCTGAATTGAACAGGAGTCAGCTTTTTTAAATTCCATTGGCATCTAAAATTAT
>NZ_JAHLOQ010000019.1 GCF_018917435.1 Intestinibacter bartlettii | reverse complement strand
CCATTTTACAAATAAATATCCATATTATGAATAATTATTGGATATTTAGAAATATTATTAATAAATAAATTGCTATAGAGGAGCGAAATTACTCTAAAGCACAAATCAATTTACACTCCCTTTAGAATCTATACTTCTTGTTGTAAACAAGATTTCAAGTCATCATCTGGTGTACTTATAGGTCTTAAGTCAAATGTATCAACTAAGTATTGAAGTACATTAGGGCTTAGAAATGCTGGAAGTGTTGGTCCTAAATAGATTCCTTTGATTCCAAGTGATAATAATGCAAGTAAATCTGCTACAGCTTTTTGTTCATACCAAGATATTATTAAAGAAAGTGGTAAGCCATTTACATCAGTTTCAAATGCATCTGCTAAAGCTGTTGCTATTCTAACTGCTGAATATGCATCATTACATTGTCCAACATCTAGAAGTCTTGGTAGTCCTGCAACTTCTCCAAAGTCTAATTTATTAAATCTGTATTTACCACATGCTAAAGTTAAAATCACACAATCTTGTGGAACTTTTTTTGCAAATTCAGTATAATAATTTCTTCCTGGTCTAGCACCGTCACATCCACCTATTAAGAAGAAGTGTCTTATTTTACCTTGTTTTACTGCATCTACAATTGCACCTGCATTGCTTAAAGTTGCATGATGACCAAATCCAACTAAAATTTCATGTGGTTCTTGGTCTTCTTCATATCCACCTAATTCTAATGCTTTTTCTATTATTTCGCTGAAGTCTTTAGTTCCATCTTCTTTTTTAGGTATAAATTTGACTCCATCCCATCCAACTACATTAGTTGTAAATATTCTATCTTTGTAAGTTTCTCTAGGTCTCATAAGACAGTTAGTTGTCATAAGAATACATCCTGGTATCCCATCGAATTCTTTTTGTTGATCTTGCCAAGCACCACCAAAGTTACCTACTAGATGTTTATATTTTTTAAGTCCTGGATATCCATGACATGGTAACATTTCACCATGTGTATAAATGTTTATTCCTTTTCCTTCAGTTTGTTCAAGTAACATTTCTAAATCTTTTAAGTCATGTCCTGATACTATTATAAATGGACCTTTTTTAATTTTTACGTTTACTTTTTGTGGTGTTGGATTTGAAAAAACTTCAGTATTTGCTTCATCTAGTTTTTTCATAACAGCTACACTCATATCACCTGTTCTCATTGTCCATCTTATAAGTTCTTCCACACTTAGATTGTCGTCAGTTGTAGCTTCTAATGCTCTTATATAAAAATTATCAACTTGGTCATCATAATATCCAAGCGCTCTCGCTTGATGACCATATGCACTTATTCCTTTTAGTCCATATACTATTGTTTGTCTTAATGAACGAATATCCGGGTCTAAGTCTTGGTCATACATTATTCCTGCTTTTTTCGCATCTTGTAACATTTCTGCTTTTGTACTACTTAAGTTATATGTAGCGTGCTCTGTATTATTTTTTATAGCTCCAACTTTACTTCTAAGTTGTTCTTTTATTTCTTGTGATCTTTTTAATAATTCAACATGAACATCTGCATCAAAGTTTACATTAGTTAAAGTTGTAAATAAGCAGTTCTCAACGAAAGAAACTATATCTTTGTCTACATTTTCACCTTTTTCAACTATTTCTTTTGCATAACAGCTTATACCTTTTATTTGGAATATTAGTAAATCTTGAAGTGCTGCAATTTCAGGAGTTTTACCGCATACACCCATTTTAGTACATCCTTTACCCCCTGCTGTTTGTTCGCATTGATAACAAAACATAGGGTATTCCATTGCCATATTATTTTCCATATTCAGTCCTCCATTTTTTTATTTATAATTTAGTATTTCACTTTTTTAGGAAAATATAGATTTATACAGTACAAAATTTATTAGATAAAAAAAGACTAAGAAGTAAAATCTTTTTACACCTTAGTCTTTTCGCCTATTTCAATTTAATTTATTATATTCTCAATACTCTATTTTTCTTTTATTGGGAAACATATTTCAGTTACAAGCTCATCTTGGTTTTTAGTTTCTGCAGGACCAACATGATATATACTAAACATATCGCCATTAAATTCGTACTAATAAATCAATCTTGTCATAATGTCTAAGCATCCTAACGCTAACCTGTGAAAGCTTTGAAAACTCACCTATTTTAAACATTTAACCACTCCTTTACATGCATGTTTCTTTGAGCTTATTTATATTGTAGAGCCTATCACAGTGTTAGAGTCAATATAAAACTTTTAATTTATTTTCTTCTTCTAAATAAAACTATTCCTAATCCTATTAAAACAACTAATATACATATAGCAGAAATTATTAGATTTCTCACATTAGGAATTTTAGCAGCAAAATTTATATTTTGTACATCTGCCAATGTGTAATCCCAATTGTATACATATTTCCCATCCTCTTTAGTTTCACTAGTTGCATTGCTTCCTTCAGCCTTGATTGGTGCTTTTATATGAAGTCCTATATTCGCTGAACGTCCTAAAAGACTAACTACAGTTTGTTGTTCACTAGACATTTCACTATATATAGCATCTTTAAGTTTTAAATCTATATTATATGTGTTTGTAAATAAGCCTTTTTCTTCATCTACTTTTACATACTTTTCATAAAGCTGATTAGCTAAATCATCACTTGATTTATATGTTTCCATTGATCCTTGTGAATCTCTTTCACCATTTTCATCTATTGTATCATTTAAATTAGTAACTTCTTTTAATACCTCGTCTATTGGACCTTGTCTAGTAGTAAATCTATATCCTGTTTTATCTGATTCGCTTATTTTTTCTACTTTTTCATAAGCTTGTGCCCAGTCTTTTATTGTATCTTCTGAAATATTATTAAATATAGTTCCTGGTCCTAATACCTCAACAATGGCTTTTCCAGTTCCGTCCTTTTCTAAATCTACAGTTACATCTGCATCAACACATCCCGTAAAAATTATTGAACATAACATTATTATTCCAACTAATAATTTCTTTTTCATATATATACCTACCTTCCTATATTTAAATAGTAGTTTAAATTATATATTAAAGGATAAAATAAAAGTTTTTATCTTTATATACAAAAATAGCTTGTATATTTTTATTATAACACCTGAATTAGTAAATTATGATTTTAAAAGAAAAGTTTAAAAAATGTACTTTTTATATAAATTTATACCATAAATTTTGTACGGTTTAGCCCAATAAGTTAGCTGTTATACTAAACTATAACTATAATATATTTTTTTAAATAAGGGGTGATTTATGTGTGTTTAGAGATTAAATTAGGTTATGATAAAAAAGAGGATATTAAAAAGTTATTTTCAGAATACACCGATATGCTAATAAAAAATGAACCTTCTATGTCTAACTATCTGCAAATTCAAAACTATGATGATGAATTAATACATTTAGACAAAAAATACGGAACACCTTACGGTAGATTGTACATAGCCTACATGGATGGTAAAGCTGCTGGATGTATTGCTCTTAGAAAAATATCTGATATTAATTGTGAGCTAAAAAGATTGTTTGTAAAACCAGAGTTTCGCGGTCATAAATTAGGAGAAATCTTAATACAAAAGATAATAGATGATGCTAAACAGATTGGATATCAATATATGTTTTTGGATACACTTCCATTTTTAAAAAGTGCAATATATTTATATAAAAAATTAGGATTTTATGAAATAGAGCCCTATCTAAATAGCCCTATACAAACTTCTATCTTTATGAAATTAAATTTAAAATAATATTTACTATCTTTATAGATAAATGACTTGTTTTCTACTTAAATTTAATAATTTGCATAAAAATACTCCTAGATTGTATTTAAATTTTCTAGGAGTATTTTTGTTTGGATATATTTCATAATTATACAATTAAGCTAAATTATTTTCTTTCCAGCAACATACTTAGCTACTATATTTCTATCATCACTTAGATATATTATTCTCTCTAAGCGCTCTTTTAATGTAAAGTTGCTATTGTCACCGAATGATTCATCATTTAAAACTACAGCATCAAATTCGTATCCTTTTCCAAAACTTCCCACATTTCCAAAGAATTTTCCTCCACCTTTAGTTCCAAGATAGAATACTTCAGATAATGTCAATATTTGATTAGCCTCACCAGTCATAGCTTCTCTTAATTTTGAAACTTGTACTGCATCGCTCATCGCTCTGAAAATTGATAAACTTGAACCTGCTGCAATATCACTTCCAAGACCTACTTCAATTCCCATACCCAACATCTTTTTAATTGGAGCTATTCCACTAGTTAAGTTTGCGTTTGATTGTGGACAATGAGCTATTGTTACGTTGTTTTGTTTAATTAAGTCTAGCTCATCATCTGGACAGTGAACACAGTGTGCCATTATAGTTTTATTTTCTTTCCCAAATAAATTATATTTGTCATATGCCTGTGCATAGTTATTTGTATCTGGGTGTAATTCTGCTACCCACTCAATCTCAGATGGATTTTCTGATAAATGAGATTGAACTGGTATATTATATTTATCATTAATTTTGTTTATTTCTGTCATTAAATTATTTGTACAACTCGGTATAAATCTAGGTGTTAATATTGGTTTTATATTTTCATATCTATCTTTTGTTTCTTCTAACCAGTCTATTGTATCTTCTTTAGATTTTTCTGTATCCTCTGTTAAAAATTCTGGTGCATTTCTATCCATATTAACTTTTCCTACATAAGCTTTTATACCAGCCTCTTCTAAAAGATCCATAAGCATAATAGTCGCTTCTTTATGAAGAGTTGCGAATATAGACAATCTAGTTGTAGCGCTGTTTTTTACATCATTAACAAATTTAGAATATTGTTTTTTAGCATATTCTAAATCTCTATACTTACCTTCTTCTTTAAAGGCATAAGTATTTAACCAGTCTAAAAGCTGCATATCCATTCCCATTCCTCTAAATGCGTATTGTGGAGCATGTACATGTAAATCAATTAAACCTGGAATTATTATATTATCTTTATAATCTGTAATTTCAATATTTTCTAAGTTTTCTGGTATTTCTGAGTAAAACCCTTCAATTTTTCCGTCTTTAATCAATGCATATTGATTTTCTTTGACTTCTATATTGTCTTTATCTATTGAATAGATAAAATTACCTTTTATTAATTTCATATTACCTCCTCAATCACACAAAAAAGCTGCCGTAAATAGTCTATAGTAATTCTAAATGAATTACGTATAGTTAGCTATTTACGGCAGCCTGTAGAAACGTCCATCCTTATCATGGATCTATATATGTAATCTGTCTTATAATATTCTATTTGATTAATTTCTAATCGAAAAATGTAATATTTTCCTTATCGAAATTTAGTTCTAAGTTATAATATCAAATAAATTTATATTCGTCAACAATTTTATTTTTATAATTTTTAAATTGTAATTGCATTTTATATTTATTGTTTTTCTCATTTTTTTACTATATACTCAACTTAAACCCAGTAATTCAAATAGGTTTCGATAATTTTAATAAGGAGGTAAATATGGAAAATATTTTAATTATAGAAGATAATCAAGATGTAAATTTAATTCTTTCTAAAGCAATAAAAGATGCTGGATACAATACAAAATCTGTATTTAGTGGTATTGATGGTCTCAATGAAATAAAAAATAACTCCTACAATTTAGTTATCTTAGACATCATGTTACCTTATAAAAGTGGAGACCAAATTTTAAAAGAAGTTCGTCAATTTTCATCAGTACCTATTATAATTATCTCAGCAAAGGACATGATAAGTACAAAAATTGATTTATTAAAACTCGGTGCCGATGACTATATAACAAAGCCTTTTGATTTAGGTGAAGTCGTTGCAAGAGTTGAATCAAATTTAAGAAGATACTCTATATCAAATGCATCATACTCTTCTCTATTTACATACAAAGATATTACTTTAGATGAAAATACTAAAGAAGTTAAAATAAATAATAATCAACTTGATTTAACAGCAAAAGAATATATGATTTTAGAGCTTTTAATCAAAAATCAAAATAAAGTATTTAGCAAAGCCAATTTATATGAATCAATTTGGCAAGAAGAATATATAGGCGATGACAATGCAATCAAGACACATATCAGTAATTTACGAAGCAAATTAAAAAAGTTCAATCCAGATGAAAATTATATAGAAACTGTTTGGGGGCTTGGGTATCGCCTCTTTAAAAAATAACTTATCTAAATCTTTACATTTAATTTTACTTCTTATCTTTTTCTAAACTTTTATTATATATACTTAAAGTATAAAAGTTAAAAATTATCTTTATAAATTTTTATACTTTGTTTATATATAAGGAGGGAAAAATATGAGTGAGTATATTTTAAAAACTACAAATCTCACCAAAACATATAAAGGATATAATGCTGTAAACAATGTATCAATTTCATTAGAACAAGGTAAAATTTACGGTTTAATAGGCAGAAATGGTGCTGGAAAAAGTACATTAATGAGACTTATTGCTGGTCTTAGTTACCCTAATGAAGGTGAAATTGAATTATTCGGTCATAAAGATAAAAAAGAAATACAACTTGAAAGAAAACGTATGGGATGTATGATTGAAGCACCTAGTATTAATCTATCTATGACTGCAAAGGAAAATATGAGACTTCATAGAATCATTCGAGGTATACCAAATGAAGAATTAGAAGATGAATTGTTATCTCTTTTAGATATTGCAGATACAGGTAAAAAGAAAGTTAAAAACTTTTCATTAGGTATGAAACAACGTTTAGGAATTGCAATCACACTTTTAAACAATCCTGAATTTTTAATATTAGACGAACCGATAAATGGACTTGATCCTCTTGGAGTTGTAGAAATAAGAAAACTTCTTATAAAACTTTGTGATGAAAAAAATATGACACTTTTAATCTCAAGTCATAACTTACCTGAGATGTATCAACTAGCTACAGACTATATTTTTATAAACAAAGGTGAAATAATCGAAACACTTACACTTGAAGAATTAGACGAACACTGCAAGCATTATCTTCTACTACAATCTACTGATGTTTGTAAATTAGTCAATGTAATAGAACAAAACTTACACACAACTAATTATAAGGTTATGCCAGATAACTCTGTCCAACTTTTTGATTATATAGACGATAAAGAATTTGTAGGCAAAACATTATTTGAAAATGAAGTTGCTATAACTAATCTTTCAAATGAAGGTGGAACGCTTGAAGACTACTTTGTTTCTATGGTGGGAGGCATTGAAAATGTTTAATTTAATTAGAGCTGATTTATATCAAATGAGAAAAAGTAAATCAATTAAAATATTATTTCTTTTATGTTGTATAAGTGCAGCTATTATGTATGTTGTATGTAAACAATTAACTGAAGGTAATTTAGGTACAGATATTATCGGTTTCGGATCTTTTGTAACAGATTTTCAAATGATTTCATTGGTAAGTGTAATCTTTATTTCTATATTTATTTGCAATGATTTTGACAATAAAACTATACACGACTCTATATCAAGTGGTTATAGCAGAAGTTCTATAGTAATCTGTAAAACTATCACTTACTATATATCAATATTGCTTTTTCTGCTTCCATATATGGTAGTTGCTATAATTGGAATATGTTCTGGAGATTCATTTGAATCATTTTTACCATCTGTATTTCAAAATATAATGAAATATAAATCAGGTATTTCTTTTAACTCTACTATATTTTTCAAAATATTAGCGATATACCTTACTATGAGTATTGTATATGCATCTCAAATTAGTATATCTGTACTTATAGCTTTTGCAGTTAAAAAACCTATTATTGTCATTAGTTTAGGTTATATTATAAATGCAGCAATTGCGCAAATAGTAAATATAGATAATTTTTCTGATTTATTTAAATTG
The DNA here is from genome assembly GCF_018917435.1 of Intestinibacter bartlettii. Taxonomy (GTDB): domain Bacteria; phylum Bacillota; class Clostridia; order Peptostreptococcales; family Peptostreptococcaceae; genus Intestinibacter; species Intestinibacter bartlettii_A. The sequence goes on along the minus strand of NZ_JAHLOQ010000019.1, from coordinate 57,572 downwards.
ACTCCATTCGGTGTTGATTATTCAAAGTTAACACTCGATGCAAGTGCATCTGTTTATGGAAGTTTTATAGGAACTAGTATGATTTTTATGTTAATTATGATTATTTTATCTTATATTTCATTTAGAAAAGCTGAAATTAAATAAAGGGTATTAAGTAAATTTATATAAATTAAAGTATTAAATGTTATAATTTATTATAGATATTATAATATTCAATACTAAAGATGAAGGGGTTGGAGTAGATGAGTATTGCTACTACTATATTAAGTATATTTTTATTAATTTTAATTATATATATTCTACCTATTGTAAAACAATTAAAGTCAATTAACAATCAATTGGACAAAAGACTTTGTGAAAATACTCGCCAACCTCTTAATATTGAACTTTTTAATAAAACACTAAACACACTGGCAAGCAATATCAATCGTTGCTTAAAATTAGAAGAACAACGACGCCTTGAAAGCATAAATGAACAAAAACAATTTAAAGAATTAATCTCAAATATTTCACATGATCTTAGAACACCTTTGACATCTATTAAAGGTTATCAACAACTCCTTGAGAAAACTGAATTAGACGATGATCAACTTCAAAACCTTCATACTGCTCAAAAATCTACTGATGAACTTGGTAATTTAATAGAGCACTTTTTTGAATATTCTTATCTTATAACAGCCAAAGTCGAGCCAAATTTAGAAAAAATAAATATAAGTAATTTAGTTGTAGAGTGTGTTCTATCTTATATAAGTATTTTAGAGGAAAAAAATATAAGAGTAAATATGAAAGAAACACCTCCAATTTTTGTACTTGGAGATAAAGCTATGTTAATTCGTATAATTGAAAATCTGCTAAACAACTGCTCAAAACATTCCCTTGGAAATATCGATATTAAAATAGAAATGCAGCAAAATGCTAAAGTAACTTTTTCTAATCCTATAAATCCGGATATTCATATAAATATTGATAAGCTGTTTCACAGGTTTTATACTGCTGATTCAACTCGAAATAAATCTACTGGACTTGGACTTTCTATAGTAGAATTTTTAGTTAAGCAAATGAACGGAAATGTGGGAGCTTACTTAGATAATACAAATAACGTCATTTCTATATTTTTTGAAGTTCCACTTTTTAAAAATATAGAAACATATAAATAGAATTATTAGTTCTACCCTTCTATATTTTATGTGACTTTATCACATATATTTTTTTATTTTCTATTATAATAAAAATATAAATTTTTCAAAGGAATAGGATGAATTTAAATGTGTGAAAATAAAGAAATACTTTTGAATGAAAGTTTACCCTTTTTTAAATATTTATCAAAACAGGAAAAAGATTTAATTTATAATTCAAGTCATATAGAAGAATATCATTCCGGCGAACTAATATATTCAAAATATCAATCTTGTACTGGATTAGTATTAGTCGCAAATGGAATACTTCGAAGTTTTATGTCCTCATTATCAGGCAAGGAAATAACCCTTTTCAAATTATTTGAAAAGGATTTATGTGTATTATCATCATCTTGTTTTTATCAAAATCTGTCGTATGACATAAACCTACAAGCTGTAGAAAATTCTTCACTTGTTATAATAGATGGTAAACCTTTCAAAGAATTATTAGATACAAATATAGACGTACAGAAGTTTATGTTTGAAGTAACCCAAAGTAAACTTTCCGAAATTATGGGTGTATTAGAACAAGTTGTATTTTTTAGTTTAGAACATAGATTATCGGAGTATTTAATTGAGCAATACTATCTAAAGAACTCACTTAAAATCGATATAACCCATGAGGCAATAGCAAATGATTTGGGTTCATCACGCGAGGTTATAAGCAGAATGCTAAAACGATTTGAAAAAGATAATTTAGTCAAACTCAATCGTGGATGCATAACCATAATAAATATAAAAGATTTACAAGCCATTTCAAATAAAAATTAAATAAACAATCTTATTTTTTAGAAAAACTACTTATGTAATTAAATATTACTTAAGTAGTTTTTTTCATTGTTAGTGACTTAATCACTTAGTTTTTTTTTCAAAATCATTATAATTAAATTTACAATCTACAAATTTGGAGGAATAAAATGAAAAAATTTAAGAAAAAAGCTATAGTTGATAAAAGTGCTTGTGTTGCTTGTGGAACTTGCTTAAAGGCCTGCCCTCTTCAAATAATACGTATAGAACAAGGTATTTTTGCAGAGATAAACTATGAAAAATGTGTTGGATGTGGAAAATGTGCCTTAGTCTGTCCTGCATCTATTATAAATATCGAAAAAAAGGAGGTTGTTATATAGATGAAAAATAAAAAATCATTTTTAGATTATATGTGGATTTTAAGTATAACTTATTTTAGCCTTGGATTTTTTAATATATTATTTGCTTGGCTTGGTCTATTAGCCTTTTTAACACCAATTATAATTTCAGTACTTGGTGGAGGAAAATCATATTGCAATATATATTGTGGAAGAGGTCAATTGTTTAACTTCCTAGGTGATAAGTTAAAGTTATCAAGATACAAACCAATGCCTAAATTTTTAAAAAGTAATTTATTCCGATATGGCTTCTTAACATTCTTTTTAACTATGTTTGGAATAATGTTATTTAACACTTATCTAGTATTTGCTGGTGCTAGCAGTTTAAAAGAAGTCCTTACGCTCCTTTGGACATTTAAACTTCCTTGGGAAATTACAAACCCAAACTTAGTATCACCATGGATTTATCAATTTGCATTTGGTTTTTATAGTATGATGTTAACTTCAACAATACTAGGACTTGTAACAATGCTTTTATTTAAACCGAGATCTTGGTGTGTTTACTGTCCAATGGGAACAATGACACAATTAATTTCAAAAGCTAAATTTAATCCTAATAAATAATTTAAAAAATGCCAAAGGGATTTGTATTTCAAAGTTTCCTTCCTTTGGCATTTTTATTGAAATATTAATTTATAATAATATATTTTGTAAATTATACTTTATTTATAATAATTATATTATTCTTCTAATCCTAATTCTTTAAGTTCCTTCATTTTATCTATTTCTGTCATATTTATATGAACTGGAGTTATTGATATATATCCATTATTAACTGCAAATATATCACTGTCTTTATCTTGTTCTATATCAGCTAAATCTCCACCCATCCATACATATCTTTGACCTCTTATACTTTGTCTGTCATCCATAACATTGTTGTATACACGCTTACCTAACTTTGTTATTTTTACTCCCTTTTTCTCTCCTTTTGGGAAATTCACATTTAGTATGCTTCCATTTAGCTTATCTAAGTTTCCATCTAGCTTTTGAAGTAATTTAGCCGCATATTTTGCTGCTTCTCTATACTCTTCATTTGTAACTTTTGATGAATCACAAGAAAGAGCTATAGATGGTTTACCAATAATAAGTCCTTCAATAGCAGCTGCAACTGTTCCAGAATATATAACATCAGTTCCTAAATTTGGACCATTATTTATTCCACTTAAAACTAAGTCGATGTCTACATCTTTTAAAATTGATTCAATACCAACCTTTACACTATCAGCAGGCGTTCCTGAAGTTGAATAAGCCTCTACATTTTCTGCTATGAATTCGTCATTTATTAAAATTGGTTTGTGAAGAGTTATCGCATGTCCACTAGCACTTCTAGGACTATCTGGTGCAACTACATATGTATTCGCTATTTTTGATATCTCCTCCGCCAAAATTTTTATTCCCTCTGCTTTTATTCCATCATCATTTGATATAAGTATATTCATATTATTCTCCTTGTGTTTTTTAATCTATTTCAAATTTTTATAATCATGATTTTCTTATCATTATACTATAAACATGTTAAGTTTGCATAAAATCCTAATGTATATATTATTAAAAAAATAAATTAAACATGAATATATTATGCTTTGAGTGGTAATAATATTATCTATAACAGTTGCTTTCCTTAATAAAACGCAATTAATGCGTTGACCAATTTTAATTATAACTTAACGAAAAAGTCAGATAGTTTCCTATCTGACTTTTTGTTTATTTTAATTTTCACACAAATAATAAAAAGTTATTTAATAATTTCCTTGTATCTCTTTATTACCTTCTAGATTATACAATATATGTCCTTCGGCATCACACATATTTAATACAACATATGGATATTCTCCTTTCGTATTATACCAGTATATTATCTCATTAAATAATGTGTCTGGAACTACTCCAAATAACTCTATCCCATATCTTGTTGCATCTAGTTCTTCCTCTGGAACATGTAAATCTTCAACAAATATATCTATAGTTACTACCCCATTTTGTACATTATATTGTACATAATCATCTTGTTTTAATGTTACAACCAAATCTCCCGTTAAAGCTTCTAATTTTGAATCGTATGTTTCTTGTTGTATTGTTGTTACTGCATGATTTACATCATCTTTAAAATCATCTGACATAATAATACTTTCAACTACATTCACTATCTTGCCTATTATAAAAATAATTATTACAAAAAAAATTATTGTACCTACAAGTATACCACCCTTATTATCATTAGAGTTGTTAGGATTATCAGCCATAATCTCCCCCCTAACTATTTAATAAATAAACTAAAATACTCCCCTTATATTAAAATATATAATAATTAACAAATTTCTATGATAAACAAAAAGCTATAATTTTCTACTTAATTCATAAATTGTGCTTCATCCATAACTTCATCTATCAATGCCGAAATTATTAATTTATTTTGGGGTATTCCATTAAACTCTACTGCATATATGTCAAAGCTTCCATCATCATATGTTTGAAATTGCAGGCAACAATCTGTCTCATCGTCATAATATAAAAAAGTCCCATTAAATTCTACTATATCTATACCATCGCTGGTAAAAGCCTTCCAACTTGTATCATCAAAATAATTTTCAAATGCATCTCCTACATTTGGATATCCATTATCAGAAGAATAATCCTCAAAATGACCATTTTTAACACTACTAACTTCTTCTGAATAATCACCACTTGATCCCAATGCTGCCAAACCTAATAATATTGCTATTGTAACTATAATACCTATTATAATATTTTTTTTCTTTTTTGGTTGTTTAGTATTGTCTGGTTGTTGATTTATATTTGAGTTGTTTTGTCCATTATCTTGATTGTTGTTTTGATCTATAAATTGTTGACTGTCTTGGCCTGTATCTTCTTTTTTAAAATTTATACTTTGAGTATTTTTATCACTATCATTTGTATCAAATTGTTTGATACTTAAATCTGCTCCACAGTTGTTACAAAATTTAGCTCCTTCTGGCATCTCATTTCTACACTTGCTACATATCATAAATAACTCCCCTTTCCATTTTTAATATGTACTATATTACAAAGCCTCACCTAAAATAATACAAATAAACATAATGGCTATATTTATCTTTGTATTTCTTTTTCTTGCATTATTGTAAATATAACTAGGTTCTTCCCATAATCTATATTTCAATCCAACTAATTTTTCAATAATTATAGACAATGAGTTAATTGTTCTATTATTTCTTATGAATCTACTTATAGCTATCTTATGCATATTTATACTTGCTATAAAGTAAAAAATATCACTTATAGCAGATGTCTCATCTCCATAATACAAGTTTAAAAACAATGAAAATAAAAAAACAATTGAAAGTGCCTCTGATGCATAATAAAAAATAGTATCCCCTAAGTTACTTTTATACTGTTCAACTTGGTTGACATCTTCTTCCCTAACCTCCATTCCACAATTCATACAGAATTTATCTTTGTCTTCATCTACAAAATTACCACATTGTTTACAATACATATCCAATCCCCCTTGTTCAATTAATTTTTTAATGTGATTTTTTATATTTTCATTATATTATCTTGAATTTTAAATCTGTAATTTGTGTTTTATGTAAAAAATTCACTTCGTTCATGTCGCCAACGAATCGGAGATTCCGTTGCTCAAAATTCACTTCGTTCATGTCGCCAACGAATCGGAGATTCCGTTGCTCAAGGTAATAGGTTGGAAATTATAAATTATCCACAAACCAGATAATATATAATTTCCTTGCAATTAAAAAAGCTATAACATTGCCAAAATTATTATCAGCAAATTATAGCTTTTTATTTATATATCCAAATCAAAAGGAATATCTTTTAATATTTTTATTTTTTTTTCACTTATTTTTATCAATTCATCATCTTCAATCAGTTTTGCTATTTGTACAATTTTTTCAAAGCAGCTTTTTACATTATTTAGCCATTTATTTTCCAAATTAAATTTATAACTATCGGATAAAATAAATTTCTTAATTTCTCCTTTTTCAAATAATCCCCTGACCTTATCTATATCTTCAAATCTTTTATTAATAGATTTTTCTAAATTAGGACTATTATAAATTCCGATTAAAAGAAGTTCATAATTTATAGCTGTATTGTAATCTTCTTTTTTAATATAAATTTCTACTATATCACTAAAAATATTTGTATATAAAGTATATCTACTTGAATTAAAATCACGCTCATAATAATATTCATCAAGACATTTAACTGCATCTTCTAGATATTCTAATTGTTTATCAAGATTGCCAATTTCTTTATATACATTTGCTATAGCATCACAAAGTTTTATATAAAATACATATCCAAAATAAGAACGCTCTACAGAATCATAATAAGCATTTTCATCTTTAAAATCAGTGACATTTCCTTCGAAAATACCCATATTTAAAATTAAATTTTGCATTGATTTTTTGTAGCATTTTAGTGCCATATTATAATTTTGACAACTAAAATATGAATTTCCTGCATCAAAGTATTCTTTTAAAAAAGATACTTTTTTCTTTTTGCTACGTTTTATATTATATTCTGCTATATAATAGTAATCACATTGTTTTTTATACTTAAGTGCTGCATCATAATCATTATTGTAAGAATATAATTCAAGTAAAATCATATTTTTGTTATATTCATCAAAAAAGTCATGTTGTTCTAATATTTTATACGCTTGAAGGTATTCTTCAAAAATTGCCGGATAATTATCAAAATCATCATTTAACTCTGAATCTATCTTTGCTAATTGATATTTTAAATAAAAATCCAATTTGTAATCATCTAGTTTGTATTTTTTATAAATATCTATTCCTTCTAAAATAGCACTTTTAGATTTTTCATATTCATACTCTTCCATATAAATCTCGCTTTCCAAAAGGCTATTTTTACAGATATATTTTACTTTTTCTATTTCTTGCCCCCCAATTTTATCTTGTTGTGATTCTACACTCTTCAAACTAGAATCTATTTCTTCTTTATAAAAATTAGATTGTGATCTCAAAATAGAGGCTATTTCAAGACCCAAATCATTTTTTCCATGTTTATTATACATATCAATAGCTAAATTCATATAAAAGATACTCTTCTGTTTGTCTGTATCATTCAATAGTTTAATCAACTCGTAACATGTTTTTAAATACTGTTGTTTTTCGTATGTATTATCAAAATTTTTTTCTAAAGAATTACTATTATAATTTTTTTCAATTTGGTCTTTTTCATAATTTAATAATTCATCTAATATTTTTATTGCCTCTGACTTTTGGTTATTTAGAGTATAAAATTGAGCAAGTTTTATAACTGACTCCCCTTTATTTACGCCTCTGTTTTCATCATCTTCAATCATCAATTTTACATATTTTATTGTATTTTTATAATCATTTTTATATTGGTATGCTTTAGATATTTCATCATATAGCTCATACTCTAGATAAGTTCCTTCTATACTATCTACATCAAAAACTTCGTCATCATAATTTGTTTCAGAAATAATATCTAATTGTTTCTTATAGTGTTTAATAGCTCTGTCGTATTCTCCAATTTCCATCGCCAAATCACCAAGTGTTTTGTGATCTAAGTATTCTTTATCTCTAAAGATTTTATCAAATAACATTTTTACTCTCCTATGTATAATTCACCATAATAAAGTGCCTTTTTCTTATCCTGTATTAAATCTTCAAACATCATCATATTAGTTGAGTCTGCTAAATAGTATTGATATAATTCATAGCAAATATCTTTTGTCTCCTCATTATCAATACCTAAAATTTCTTTTTTTATTTCAAAACTCTTTATAAGACATTTCTCAAAGTAAGAAAAATATTCTTTAGCCTGTATATTGTCTAAAACCCTATAAATACTATCAAATGAATAAAAAATCACTTGAGCAATTTTGATATATTTATTAGCTATTTGAAGTGATTTTTCTCCAGATATATATTTTTGCAACTTTATACAAGTATCGAATGAAGTTTTTATCTCGTCTAAATAGTATCTTATTATTTCATCTTTTTTAACAGTATATATAGCTTTCTCTTCCATTAAATTTATATATGCTGCACCCATATTAAAATTAACCTCTATCAACTTCTCTTTAATCTTATTATCAATATAAATATCTATATGATTATCCAAATCTTCATAAATATTTACAGCCTTTTTATAATAATAAAAACAATTATCCTTATATCGAGAAGACAACAATTCTGCAAAATTATTATAAAACTGTGCAAGTTCCATATTATTTCCTTTTATCCTATCAGCAAAAATGCCAATAAGGTTTATATATTGATTTCTTTTTGTTGTATTATTTTTAATTCTCATAGTTGCCATCTGTGTCATTGTTTGGAGAAGTTTTTCACATTTTTCTGATGTTGGTGTGAGTTTGTTATAAACAAGATCAATTATTATTTGATGAAGACTTATCCTATTGTCTTTAAATTCAACCCATCCTCTATCAATAAGTAAATTTATATTTTCAAATTCATCTATACAACACCATTTCATAAACTCAATTTTATCTATTTTAACATTTGCAATTAAAGACATATTCATCAGTATGTATTTTTCTAATTTACTTAACTTAGCTATATCAAATACTACCTCAAGATGATTCATTATTGATTTATTACTTAACTTTTTATCTTTTTTAAGTTTCACTTTTTCTTTGTTTACACTAGTTATTCCCTCTAGACTCTTCAATTTTTTATATAAAACTATTGGTTTAATTTCTGTTATTCTAAGCTGTTTTGCTATAAGTTCTACTGTCATGGTATGTCTATCAACCATTTCAATTATGTCCCTAATTTGATTTATTTCTTCTTCTGAATACTCAATTTTGTTATAACAAAAAAATAGATTTTCTAATTCTTCTATATTTTCAAATGCTTCTATTTCTACCTGATGATAATTATAATCTGTGAAATCATTTCGAGTTGTGACAATAAATTTACAGCCACAATTTAGAAGATATTCCAAGTTATCATCCTCATCAACATCAAAATTATCTAAAATTATAAGTGTTCTATTATCTGATAGTTCATATAACTTATCCATCTTCCTCTTAAAGTACTTTCTATCATCTTCTTTTTCTACTCTTTGAAAATTAGCAATCGAAATTTCTCTATCATTCAAAACTAAGTCCATTATATTGGTTAAGTAACTTGCAAACACAATAGTATCATAATCATTTTTATGCAAAAATGCATATTGTTTTGCCAATACACTTTTTCCAATACCACCAAATCCATGAATAAATACACTATTTGTTTCACTTTTTAATTTATCATGTATAAGTTTTATTTCTTCTTGTCTTCCTATAAATATATTGTCATTTTGAACAAAATTTGATTTTAAATATATTGAATTAGGGATTGAAAGTATAACTAGTTTTTCTAAAATTTTTACTAACTCATCTATACTTTTATATCTCTTTGAAGGTTTTACTCTTAATGTATTTTTAAATAACTCTTTGATATATTTAAAAATTTTTGGATTACATCCTTCAAATTTTTTATCCTTTAAATCAAATTCCCATGTTGCAAAAACTTTTCTGTCATCTAATCCAGGTATCCTTCCCATTATCTTATAAAATAAAACTGCCCCGATTGAATATATATCAGTGGCCTCGCATATCTTGCTCACTTTATGTTGAAGTTGTTCTGGTGCTGCCCATTTTTCAGAGTAAGATAAATTTTTAGTTTTTCCTGAGTGTATATTTTCAATTGAATCTACACTCCCAAAATCAAATAAGATTATTAATTCATTTGTTTCTGGTAATTTCAAGATATTTTCCGGTTTTATATCAAGATGTAAATATCCATATTTGTGATATACGCCTATTGTCTTTGATAAAGTGAGGCCAATTTGAAATATATCGTGTATGCTTTCACCGTTAACTTTATCATATGAAATGCCATTATTATAATTCACAACCATATACATTGTGTTGTTTCCATATAAAAAGTTTTGTACATTTCCTGTACTATTTAAAGTTTCTAAATTACTTTGAAACAAAGTATTATTTTTATATGCCTTAATAAATAAATTTCCCTCTTCATTAAATTTTTGTTTATACTCATCTTTCACATCTAAATTTAAATTTTCATCTCGACTTATATCCATACAGACTGGATAAAATTCTTTTAATCTCACTAGATGTTTTATTCCTAGCGAATCCTCGTAATATGCCCCGTACACAATACAACTAGCTCCAAACCCAGTAACTTCTTTAATGACATATTCATATATTTTTTTACAATTCTCACAATTACTAATTAAGCTAACTCTTTGCCCTATTTTCAATGCTTGCCTCAACTTTATCACCTCCAACAAGCTATTTATCCGATTCAATTATATTTTAATAGTACTACTTTTCTATCTGTAACTTATGTTTTCTTTCTAAATATTATATGATTTAATTATATAGTAAAAAATGGTATTATATTTGTAAACAATATTTTTGGAGGGGTATTATGAAAGACATGTATGAAAGTGCGGGACAATTCACAACAAATATGTTAAACCAGTTTTGGATTACAAATTATGAAGAAGATGAAGACTATGATCAAATAATAGATTATTTAAATAAAGCCGAAAACTTTAGAACCTTTGACGATGGATTGACAGAATTTATAAAAAAACATGGATATGTTGAAGATGATAGCTTAGATAAAGAAAGTTTGATAAAACAAAAGACAGAATTCTTATATGGAAGATTTGTAGAAAAAAATATAGATATTACCAAAGCAACTTTAGAAAACTACTTTTCAGGTGAAACTAGACCCGATTCTAAAAAAAGAAATAGGGATAATGTATTTAAACTTTGTTTTGCAATGGATTTAAGTATTGAAGAAACAAATGACTTCTTCAATAAAGTTTATCTTGATAGAACTTTTAACGTCAAAAATATAGAAGAACTAGTATATTTCTTTTGTATAAAAAATAAAAAAAGTTATGCTGATGCTGTTAAGTTAATAGAACAGGCGAAAAAAATTCTGCATTCTGAACCCTTTCAAAATATGGATGAGATTGTTTATACTAATTCTATTCGAGAAAAAACTGACTTTTTTACAACTGAAGAAGAGTTGATGCGTTATATTTCAGATAATAGAAATAATTTTAATAGATATAATGTAACTGCTATTGAGGAATTTAATAAATTGTTAAATCGCATCCAAGGTTCAAAAGATGACAGAGATTTTATAAACAAATTAAAAAAACAAAAATTAAAGAAGAATATGACTAATCAGGATAGACAACGTATCCAACAATGTGGGCTTGTTATCCAAGATGCACTAAAGCAAAATATAATTTTTGATACTGATACTACATCTGAATATACAGCTAATAAAGATGTATCATCTATCGATTTTATGCTTTTTATTATATATAATTCAAAGCTTCCAATTGGAACAGAAAAAACTTATTCATTTGCAAATAATGCCCATTTATTAAAACTAATAAAAAGTAATTTCCCATCAAAGCATATATTTTCAAAAATAAGAAAATGCTCCTATGATTCGTTTGAAGGTTTGAGAAAAGCTATTATTTTACTAGCATTTTATGAATTTTGTTTTGATGCAGATCAACAAAGTGATGATAGCAGTGATTATTTTGATGAATTTGTTGATCAAGTAGATGATATACTAACTTCTTGTGGTATGGCTCCTCTTTATATTGGAAATCCATATGATTGGTTGTTTTTATTCTGTATTAAATCTGAGCAACCCCTTAATACTTTTAGAGGTATTATTGATGAAGCATGTATATCAGAATATTAATTATAAGAATAATTAAATACACCTTTATGGCGTTTATTTTTTACTTGCCACAAAGGTGTATCTTTTACTCTTCCAATCTATAACCAACTTTAAATACAGTCTTTATATTATTTTTTAAATTTAATTTTTCCCTGATACGTTGAATATGAATATCCACCGTTCTAGTTTCTCCTCCATATTCAAATCCCCATACCCTGTCTAGTATCTGATCTCTAGATAAAGCCATATTTTTATTTTGTAATAATAACATCAGCAATTCATATTCTTTTACTGTTAGATATACTTCTTTTCCATTTAATTTAACTGTTCTTTGTTCTGTATCAACTTCTATATCTTTAAATCTAATGTACTTATTGTTTTTATTATATCTTCTTAATACAACTTCAATTCTAGCTAATAGCTCTATTGTTTCAAAAGGCTTTATTATATAATCATCAGCACCAAGTCTCAAACCTTTTACTCTGTCTAAGACAGATTCTTTTGCTGTCACAAATATAATAGGTGTATTGTGTTTTTTTATTTTTTCAATCAAAGAAAATCCATCTATACCAGGTATCATTACATCAAGCAAAATTAAATCTACTTTTTGATTTTCTAAAAATTCTTCTGCTTTAAGCCCATCTTCTGCTGTAAACACTTCATAACCTACTAGTTGTAAATTTATAGATATTAAATCTCTAATAGATGCTTCATCTTCTACTACTAATATTTTCATTACAAATTCTCCTTTAATGGATTCGTGCTATATCTAGTGATAAATCTCCCTCTTTTAGAAATAGATATTAAGAATTTATCATCTTTATTCTTTTTATTAGTAAATGTACAAAACTTATCTTGTTTATTTTCATTCATATCATACATAGTTAAATCATATGAATCTAAATCAATTCCTAATGCTACTATAAACTCATCTACAATATCTAAAACTTCATTTTTAGTTAACTTGTGATATTTTGTTCCATTATTAGTATATTGATTGAAGTCTTTATTTACATAGATATTATTTATTTGACCATTGATAGTTTTTATTTCAACTCCACATGATATAGTAGAACTAGACCAACTTATATTCCAATAATATGATTCAGCACTACTATCATTTTTATATAAATTTACATACATTTTAATATCGGGAGCATCTAAATCATTTCCCAATACATCTTCTATATAGTATTTAGCTATTTTTATAGCTTCATTTCTATTTACTAAGTTATCACTTTCAGCTTCCTTTTCATGATATCCTTTTACATCATTTTGGCTATATAGTACATTTTCCTTATAAGAATATGGATATTTCACATTAAATATGGATAATAAAATAATAGACAATAATGCTAATGCTACTATCGTTACTTTAGATTTCATTATAAAAATTCTCCTTATCAAAACCTAAAATAACTATTGTCCCCATATTTAATTCACTTTCTATATCTAATGATATATTATGTATCTTACAAATTTCACTACATATAGAAAGACCTAATCCTATTCCATTATTTTTTCTAGTTCTAGCCTTATCTACCATATAAAATGGTTCTAATATTTTGTCCAAATCTTCCTTTGGTATGCCTATACCATAATCTTTAATTTTTAATATATATTTTTCATTATTATAGTATCCATCTATCTCTATTATAGAGTTTTCACTAGACGCTTTTATACTATTATCTATAAGATTTGTGAGTAAAACCTCTAATAATTCTTTGTCTGCTAAGATATTTACATCTTCTATTTTTATATTTAAATTTATATCTTTTTTTAATAATTTATATTTCAGTATATTTTCAACACCATTTATCATTTCTATAAGATTAACTTTTTTTAAAGTTTTCTTTTCTTCCCTTATTAAAGTCAATTTTAATAAGGTAGAGTTTAAGGTTTCCAGTCTTTTTGCCTCAGAATTAATATATTTATAAGCTTTTATTTTTATCTCTTCGCTTACATTTCCTTTTAATAAAAGTTCTGAATAACCTATTATTGATGTAATTGGTGTTTTTATTTCATGATTTAAACTATCTATAAATCTTTGTTTTGATTCATTCAAAGTTTTTAATTCCTCTATATTATTTTCAATAACGTCTATCATAAGATTAAAATTATGTTCTAATACTCCTATCTCGTCATTTTTTTTACTTTCTACAACTCTTATATCATACTCACCTTTGGCTATATCTTTAGATATATTACTTAAATTAACTATTGGATTAGTTAATTTTTTTGAAATTATATACATTCCTATAGATAGGATAATAAGTATTATAAAATCAATTAGAATAAATAATTTATAATTATTTATTCTTTCAGTATAAACATATTGTATATCTCTAGAGATGATTAATTTAAAATCTCTATTTTCTAAATTAACAATTGAGCTAACAAAAGCATACTTTTTATTATTTATACTCCTAATAATAAAGACTTTTTTACCTGTTTGAGCTTGTAAAATTTCTTGTCTTTTGCCTAGTATTTTCTGCTTTAAATCAGATGTTATTTCTTTATTTTCCATAGAGTATAATTCTGTATTGTATTGTTCCACATTGTTTATTGAATAGCCATTTATAATAATATCCATCCAGTTTTTCATATTAGATTCACTGTCTACATCTATATTTGTTAAATAATCTGAATTCAAGTACATAACTGATTGCACATTTAAATATTTATACATTAAAGATTTTATTGCTGTATTTAAATTTTCACCATGAATTTTTTCTATTAATATTATTCCTCCTCCGTTGAATAATAGGAGGAATAATATTAATGAATATAAAAATATCTTTTTCCAAAACTTCATCTTATCACCAGTTATTCTTCAATTTTAATTATTATTTATTATGCTAAAGTTTTAAATTCATATCCGTTATCTTTAAAATATTTTATTATAGTAGGTAATGATTTAACTGTTTCTTCTTTTCCATATGTGTCGTGCATTAATAACACTACCATTTCTTTTCCTTGAGCAGTTTTTATTGCATAATCAGCTAATTGTTGTGCATCTTTCTTAGGTCCTTCTGCATCACCACTTAATGCATTCCAATCTATAGATGCTATGTTGTTTTCTTTTAAATATCCATCTAACTCATTCATGTTCTTCCATGACATATATCCACCTGGACATCTAATTACATTTGTAGAGAAGTTATCGCCTAATATTGATTTTAGTAATTTATCATTTTTTTCAAAGTCTTCTTTGAAAGCTTCAAAATCTAAGTAACGTCCTGGATATAATTTTTTACAATCATGACTATATGAGTGATTTGCTATTGCATGTCCACTGTTAAACTCTTGTCTTACTAAATCCTTAGCAACTTCTCCACCATTTTCTATGTTAGATCCTGTTAAAAAGAAAGTTGCTTTTATATTGTTTTCATCTAATATTCTTAATACTTCTGGTGTATTAGTTTTTGATGTTCCATCATCAAAAGTTAAAAACACTACTTTTTTACCTTCATTTGAATAATCATATTTAGATAATTTTTCTGCTACCTTTTTAGCATCATAAGTGTATTTTTTACCTTTTTCATTAACTCCCACAAAAGTTTTTACATCATCTTTTTTTTCCTCAGCATTTGCATCAATACTTATTTGATTATTTTTTGTATTATGTCTGTCTATTATTTTGGCAACAGGTATGCTTGCCCCAAATAATATAATTCCACTTACCCCTAAAGTTATTGCTATTTTTTTTAAATTTAATCTTCCCATCTCAATCTCTCCTTGTTGTCTATTAATTTGATGAGATTATAATAATATATAGGGGTATAATTTCTGCTAATAACTTGTTTCAAAGTTGTAAAATATATAAATTTTATACTGGAAATAATTAAATTTTTTATTCCTATATGTAATTTCCTTACACTAAAAAAACCGCGGCCAATAAGCTACGGTTTTTATTTATTATCAAATCTATATTTAAAAATTTATTTTGTTAAATCAACTTTCCCTTGTAATACATCATACCCTGTATAGGCTAATGCCATTGCCCCTGTAAGAAGTCTCTCATGACCTAAGTCAGAAATTGTTGCATCTGCAAGTTCTACTGTGTGTCCTGGTGCTGGACAAGCTGAAACTTGTATATATGGATGAATTGTAGGTACTTTATGACTTACATTTCCTATATCACTTGAGCCAGATGCCTTTGGTGGCATTATGTCTGTTATTCCAAGTTCCATTAAATTTGCAGTAAATGCATCAGATAGATTTTCATTAGTCACTAAATTGTCATTAGGGAACTCATATCTTTCCATTTCTAACGTAGCCCCTGTCATAAGAGCTGCTGCTTGTGCTATATTTTTTACTTTAACTAGTATATCATCTAGAGTTTCTTTAGTTGCTGCTCTGAAGTAGAATTGAGCAACTGCTTCGTCTGGAACTACATTTGCTGCAACTCCACCTTTTACTATTATTCCGTGCATTCTAACATCTGGAGTTACATGTTGACGAAGTGCATCTATTCCATTAAATAGTTGGATTACACTGTTAAGTGCATTTATTCCATCTTGTGGACAACTTGCAGCATGTGCAGTTTTGCCTTTATATCTAAACTCTAATGGATAAAGTGCTTGAGTTGTTCCACTTTTCATATTTTTATCACTTGGGTGAACAAGCATTGCAACATCAAGTTCGTCGAATATTCCTTCTTCAGCAAATACAACTTTTGCTCCATTTGTTTCTTCTGCTGGAGTACCATATACTATGATTTTCCCTCCAACTTCATCTATAACTTTACTTAAAGCTATACCAGCAGCTGCCGACATAACACCTATCATGTTATGTCCACAACCATGTCCTATTTCAGGAAGAGCATCATATTCGCATAAGTAACCGATAGTTGCACCTGGCTTTTTACTATCATATGTCGCTCTAAATGATGTTTCTATTCCTAAAAGACCTTTTTCAACAGTAAAGTTATGTTCTTCTAAGAACTCTATTAATTTTGCAGATGATTTATATTCTTCATTCCCTAATTCAGGATTTTCATATATAAAATCATTTATCTCACACATTTGAGTGTGTAGTTTTTTTCCTTCTTGTAATAAAATATTTTTCATATTAATCTCCCAAAATATATATTAAGCCCATCCGATTAAAGATGCTATTGTTATAAATATTGCTGCTGTCATAAATAATATTGCTTGTAATGGTAATACCCATTTTAACCATTTTCCATAAGGAACTCCTGCCATACCTAAGCAAGCTATTAATACACCTGATGTTGGGAACATTGAATTTGATAATCCATCACCTAATTGATATATTAAAACACTTAATT
Organism: Intestinibacter bartlettii; assembly: GCF_018917435.1. Taxonomy (GTDB): domain Bacteria; phylum Bacillota; class Clostridia; order Peptostreptococcales; family Peptostreptococcaceae; genus Intestinibacter; species Intestinibacter bartlettii_A. The sequence goes on along the minus strand of NZ_JAHLOQ010000019.1, from coordinate 40,192 downwards.
GACGAGATATTCCAACTAAGTCACCAAGTGGTGCAAGTATTGGCATAGTAAGTGCAGCTTGTCCTGAACCTGAACTTACAAAGAAGTTTATAAATATTTGGATTACGAACATTATATAAGATGCTATTAATGATGGTAATTGACCAACAACATTAGCTAAGTTAAATAATATTGTATCTATTATGTTTGCATTTTGAGCTATTATCATTACTGATTTTGCAAGACCTATCATAATAGCTGCTCCTATCATATCTTTTGCTCCATCCGCGAATGCTTCTGCCATTTCATTTGGTGTTAATTTACCAACTATACCACTTATAAGTCCTAATCCTAGGAAAATTGCAGCTATTTGTGGTATCCAGAATTCTAATTTTAAAACTCCATATACTACTAATGCTATTGCCCCAAATAATGAAGCTATTATTATTTTATGTCCTAAAGTAAATTCAGTCTTTTCTGATTCTGTACTTTTTAATTTTTCACGTTTAACTTGATCATGTTCAAACATTGGGCTAAGTTCTGGATTTTTCTTAACTTTCATAGCATAGAACATAACAAATCCACATCCTACAAGAGTTGTTACAAACCAAACTAATGTACGGAATTCAACTCCTGAATATAATTGTATTCCTGCTATTGATTGTGCTATACCTACTGTAAATGGATTTAACATTGCTGCTGAGAATCCAAGGTTACAAGCTAAGTAAGTAATTGCTACAGCAACTATACTGTCGTATCCTAATGCTAATACAAGTGGCATTAAAACTGCTACGAATGCTATTGCTTCTTCACTCATACCAAATGTTGCTCCCCCAACTGAGAACATAAACATTAATATTGGTAAAACTAAAATTTCTTTTCCTTTAAATACGTTTACTATTTTTAATATACCTAAGTCGATAGCTTTAGTTCTTGAAACTATACTAAATGCTCCACCAACTATAAATAAGAATGCTATAATTTCTCCACCTTGAACTATACCTTCAATTGGTGATTGTAATACATCAAATAAACTTTGTGGTTGACTTGCTATTGCTTTATAAGTTCCACTTACAACAACTTCTCTACCTTGATCATTAAGAACTCTATCGTATGCTCCCCCTGGTATTAAATATGTTGCAACTGCTACTAATGCAATAACTACTGCCATAATTACTAATGTATTTGGCATTGAAAATTTCTTTTTCTGTTTAATTTCTTTTTCTTTTGGTTGTAATGCTTCCATCTTCCTTCTCCTTTTTTCTGATTTTTCAATTTTTTGTAATTATTTTGATTTAAAAGAAAATCTTCACTTTAAAAGTTTTTAACGTTGATTTTCTATAAGCACTTTGTAAAAATTATATTTTTCCATAATTTTATTAAATGAATATAATTTCCTTTGTGCTATAAAAAAAGCCTCCTAGTATAAAATACTAAGAGGCGAATTATCGCGGTACCACTCTTATTGGTAAACTTTTGCTCACAATAAGGTAGACGCTTTAATAATCAAAAAAGCCCCTTGGAAAAAATCCAAGAGGCGAAATTACCGCGTTACCACTCTTATTGGTAAGAAAAAACTTACCCACTCTATCTCTTAAGGCGAGAACACCGACTGCCATACTAATTTCCTGCAGTCTTCTCCAAAGCTCTTTTCACAAAAATCTCAATGTCTAGCTTCCACCATCCCAGACTCTCTATAAAATTAATTTATGTTACTCTCTTTTTCGTTGAATTTATTTTTTAAATTTTGTTTAACTTTATGATTTATTATTATATATAGTGTTTTATTTTTTGTCAATATTTTTTGTATAATATTTTTTATAGTGGAAATTATAATATATTTAGAACTTTTTCTGCTATAACATCAAAGTTACCATTTTCAAATTTATTTATATCTATTTTTTGAGGATTTTCAAGATTATCAGTAATCAAGAAAGTTCTAACTCCTAATTCAGAAACTATCATATCTTCTAATGCATTATTTCCAACCATTATAGATTCTTCAGGTTTTGAACCTATGTTTTCAAAAATTTCTTTATAATATTCTAAGTTTGGTTTGCAATAGTGACTATTTTCAAAAGTTGTAATATAGTCAAAATCATCTACACTAAGACCTATCCAATTTAGCCTTGTTTGTACTGCTACTTTTGGGAATATTGGATTTGTCGCTAAAACTACTTTTAACCCTTTATCTCTTAGAGTTTTAATAAATTCTGCTCTGTCTACTTCTTCTTGTAGTGTTTCTTTTACATCATCAAATTCTTTTTCATAGAAGTCCATGAAATCCCCTTCCATTTCGTCATATTCCTTTTCCATCAATTCTGTAAAAGTAGATTTAAAGACATCTCTATTCATTACCTTGCCATCATTTTTGACCATATTTCCTGTTCCATCCCATAATGCTTTTATAAGTGTATCTTTATCATATCCCATTGGAACAAATTTTTTAGATATAAGGTTTAAATAAGACTCTATAAATTCCTTTTGATCGAAGGGAATTAGCGTTCCATCTAAATCGAATAATACTGTTGTGATTTTTTCCATATTTCCTCCTTAGTTGTTATCTATATTATTTATTATTTTGTATTTTAGCAATTTGAATAATCAAATCTAACTGTTTTATTAGTAGCGTCTAAATAACACATAGCACCCATTGGAATTGTTCCAACTGGCAGGCAATGTCCACTTTGTAAATTGTAAATAGTTGGTTTTTTATATCTTTGTGCTATTTCATTTACTATTTCCTCAACTGACCAATCTTCATCTCTAACTTTTCTACAATTATCAAAATCGCCAAATATAATACCTTTACAATCTTCAAATTTGCCTGACATGTGTAGGTGATTTATCATTTTATCTACATTGTACACATATTCGCTAGTTTCTTCTATAAACAATATTTTATCCTTAGTATTTATTTCATATTCAGTTCCTAGAGATGTATTTATCAAGCTTAAATTTCCCCCAACTATCTCGCCTTGACATTTTCCATCGTATAAAGTTATTATTTCTTCGCATTTTGGATTTTCAAAATTTATAGCACAGTCTGTAGATATATTTTTAAATACTGATTGTTCTGTATATTCATCCATATCCACAAACCTTCTTCCAACAGGACCATGATAAGTCACTAAATCACATTTTTGGTTAAACGCTATATGAAGAGCTGTTATATCAGATAATCCCAAAAATATTTTTGGATTGTTTTTAATAATATCAAAATCAATTAAATCTAATAGCCTAGCTGCTCCATAACCGCCTCTTATGCAAAATACTGCATCTATATTTTCATCTTCAAATGCATCTTGTAAATCTCTTGCCCTTAGTTCATCATTACCTGACAGATACCCTCTATCTACAGAGTAGCAACTTTCGTACATTTTTACTTTATATCCTCTTTCTATCAATGATTTTTCAACATCATCAATATTAACCTCACGTAAATGCCCTGAAGGAGCAACGACACCTATAGTGTCACCTTTTTTCAATCTTTTTGGCAATATCATAATACTTATCCTTTCATCTAAAAACCCTATGGATTTTATTCCATAGGGCTATATATTATTTCTATATAATTTACTATACTACCATAATATTAACTTTATCTTAAATACGTTAATATTTAGTAGAACTGTATTTTTTATTTAAACTTAGTCTTCCTTTGCCCATCCGTATGAACATCCAACTGCTTTATGCCAATCTTTTATCTTCTTAACTCTGTTTTTTTCTGATATCTGTGGAGTAAATACTTTATCTATCTCCCAGTTTTTAAGAACTTCCTCTTTGTTTTTCCAATAACCTACTGCCAGTCCCGCTAAATATGCTGCTCCCATTGCGGTAGTTTCAACACATCTTGGTCGTTTTACTGGAGCACTTATTATATCTGATTGCATTTGCATTAATAAGTTGTTTTGGCTTGCTCCTCCATCAACTTTTAATGATTCTAGTTCTATCTTTGAGTCTGCCTTCATAGCTTCAAGCACATCATTTACTTGAAAAGCCAGTGATTCTAAAGTTGCACGAACTATATGATATTTGTTAACTCCACGAGTTATTCCAACAATTGTACCTCTCGCGTATTGGTCCCAATGTGGTGCCCCAAGTCCTGTAAATGCAGGTACTACATAACATCCATTAGTATCTTCTACCATGCTTGCCATATGCTCAGAATCTGCTGCTGATTCTATTATTTTAAGCTCATCTCTAAGCCATTGTATTGCTGCTCCTGCAACAAATATTGAACCTTCTAATGCATAGTTTACCTTTCCGTCAAGCCCCCATGCAATAGTAGTTACAAGTCCATTATCTGAATAAACTGGTGTTTCACCTGTATTCATAAGCATAAAACATCCCGTTCCAAATGTATTTTTAGCTTCTCCTGGTTTAAAACAAGTTTGTCCAAATAGTGCAGCTTGTTGATCTCCTGCTGCTCCTGATATTGGAATTTCTCCTCCTAAGAAAGAATGATCGCAATATCCATAAACTTCACTTGATTGTTTAACTTCTGGCAACATACATTTTGGAATATTTAACTCTTCTAAAATTTCATCATCCCATTTTAATTCATTGATATTAAAAAGTAATGTCCTAGATGCATTTGAATAATCTGTGACATGTACTTTGCCTTTAGTTAATTTCCAAATTAGCCAAGTTTCAACTGTTCCAAATAATAATTCTCCATTTTCGGCTTTTTCTCTCGCACCTTCTACATTATCTAAAATCCATTTTAACTTAGTCCCAGAGAAATAAGCATCTATTATAAGTCCTGTCTTTTCTCTAAATTTATCTGTAAGGCCTTTTGCCTTTAATTCATCGCAATATTGTGATGTTCTTCTACATTGCCAAACTATAGCATGATATATTGGTTCACCTGTTTTTTTATCCCATACTATCGCTGTCTCTCTTTGATTAGTTATTCCTATAGCTGCTATATCATCTGCAGTTGCATCGATTTTTGCCATAGCTTCAACAGCAACACCAAGTTGAGATGACCATATTTCATTTGCATCATGTTCTACCCATCCTGGCTTTGGGAAATATTGAGTGAATTCTTTTTGCGCCACGCTAATTATCTGACCTTTTTTATTAAATAATATACATCTGTTGCTAGTTGTTCCAGCATCCAGTGCCATAATATACTTACTCATCTTTATCTCCTCTCATATTTTCTTTCATTAAAAAAATATATTTCTTATAAATTCGTCGTAATTTATGTATAAAACTTTTATGATTTGAATAAGTTGTATGTATTTTAATAAATCGTACCTATATATATTATTATAGTTTACAAAATATGTCCATTATATGAAAAAAACTGACCACTATTAAATATAGTGGTCAGTCTATTTTTTATTTATTTGTTATTAAAGGATTCACTTAAATTATTATATATTTTTTTAATCTTCAAAATATCCTTCTGGATATAATGGGAATCTTGCTGCCAATGCTCTAGCCTTAGTTTTGCAATCTTCTAATACTTTTTCGTCTTCTATATTATCAGCAACTTCATTCATTATATCAGCAATTTCAGCCATTTCAGCGGCACCAAATCCTCTTTCTGATGTTGCAGTAAGTCCTATACGAACTCCACTTGTAACAAATGGACTTTCTGGGTCATTTGGTATTGTATTTTTATTAACTGTAATACCTATTTTTTCAAGAGTTTGGTCAAATTGTTTACCTGTAATTCCCTTTGGTCTTAAATCAACTAATACTGTGTGGTTATCAGTACCGCCACTTACTATTTTAAATCCTCTATTTTCTAATTCTTTTGCTAAAGTTTTTGCATTATCCAAAACTCTTTGCATTGTCGCTATAAACTCTGGTTCTCTAACTCTTTTAAACATATTAGCTTTGGCTGCTATGCCGTTAATTTGTATAGAACCAAGTGTTCCTGGAAATGTAGCTCTATTTAATTGTTTTGCGTATTTTTCTTTGCACATTACGAATCCACCTCTAGGACCGCAAATTGTTTTTGAACAAGAAGATGTTGCAAAATCAGCATATGGAATTGGAGAAGGAATTACACCAGCCCCTATAAGTCCAGAAATATGAGCCATATCCACCATTAAATAAGCCCCTACTTTATCAGCTATTTCTCTCATTTTTTTATAATCAATTAATCTTGGATATGCACTCGCTCCTGCTATTATCATTTTAGGTTTAAATTCTAATGCTTTTCTTTCAACTTCATCATAATCTATAAAACCTTCATCATTTACACCATAATGTTCATAATTAAATATTTTACTCATAAAATTCGCTGGAGAGCCATGGCTTAAATGACCACCGTGGTCAAGTCTCATAGCAAGTATTTTGTCTCCTGGTTCTAGTACCGCATTAAATACTGTGTAGTTTGCAGTTGCTCCAGAATAAGCTTGAACATTTACATATTCACAACCAAATGCTTTTTTAGCTCTTTCGATGCAAAGATTTTCGATTCTATCTGCGTTTTGTGAGCCTGCTTGATATCTCTTACCTGGAAGACCTTCTTCAGTTTTATTTACAAATACACTTCCCATTAATTCTAATATTTCTGTTGGTGCTGAACTTTCTGATGCTATCATTTCTATATTATATTTTTGTCTTTCTAATTCATCTGCCACTATTTGATATACTTCTGGATCTGTTATTTTAGTTGTTTTTAACATATTTCTACCTCCCCAAATGTACCTTTATATTTTAATCTTTTTATTATCTCTGTTTATTTTGATTTTTTATTGTTTGTTTTTCTATATTTAAATATTATCATTTTTAGGATGTGAAATATATTATTAAAACAGGACTATCTTTTAACATTTCCGGTGTATTATTAATATTTTTTATTTTCTAAATACTTTAATTTCTAAGTTTATTAAAAAATATATTTAGTATTTACTTATAAATACTTCATTATTAGAGTTTAAATAAATTTCATAAGGTATATCATGACTAGAAAATAATACTGGACTTAATGTAAATCCATAACTTCCCGCATTTGTGATTGCAATAATATCACCTATTTCTACCTTTGGTAAAACTAAATTCTTGCCAATTAAATCAGCTGCTGTACATAAGTTGCCACAAACTGTTACTTTCTCTTTTTCTTGTGATTCATTTAATACCTTTACCTCATATGCATCATAAGATGTGAACATAGGTTCAACAGAATGTATTTTTTCTAGCGGCCCATCTGCATAACTCATTACCATTTCTGCCAAAGCAGGTTTATGGAAACCATTATATCCATTTGCAACTATTACATAATTTGCTCCTCTTGAAACTTTTTTATCGATTACATAAGTTACATAAGTACCACTTTGGCAAACTATAAAACGACCTGATTCTATAATAAGTCTGCAATTTAATTTTTCTTTAAATCCGTTTATTAATTCTTTACACTTCTGACCTAGTGAATCTATTTCAAGTTCATTTTCCCTTTGTGAATATGCAATTCCAAGTCCACCACCAAAATTAACATAATCCATATCAAACCCCATTTCTTCAACACAGAATACTGCCAATTTCAACACATCTTTATAGTAATTATATAAAGTTTCATAATTTAGTATTTGAGATTTTAGATGAACATGTATCCCACATATTTTTATATTTTCTAGTGAATCTATAAATTCCTTATGAGAAAGTAAACTCTCTTCATCTATACCGAATTTACTTGGAAGTATATCCCCACCTTCTATTGCATAATTAGAGTTAATTCTTACCCCTACTCTTAAAACAATATTGTGTTCTTTTGCTACCTCATTTATCATCTCTAGTTCATGGTAGCTGTCTGCTGTAATTATACATTTATCGTATGTTTCCTCAATATCTTGTTTAGTTTTTCCCGCCGCTGAATAAATTATCTTTTCCTTTGGTATACCTGCATCTATTGATTTAAAAACCTCATTTTTAGATGCAGCATCTGAACCTATATTATTTTTAGATATAAATTTAATTACGTCTTTATTTGGATTTGTTTTTATTGAATATAAGAATTCAAACTCTGGAAAATTTGTTCTTAACTTTTGAATCTGATTTGCTATTATCTTTTCATCGTAAATATAAAACGGTCTTTTATACTTATCCATTAAATCTTTTATTATTTTTATCTCCATTGTTCTTCCCCCTATAATAGATAATTTTAATTAAATAGTAACACATTTAATTAACAAAAAGAGAGTCCGCAAATTTTACGAACTCTCTAAAACGATTTATTATTTTTTACTAATCCATTAAATTATATTCTTCATATAATGGGTATTTTTTAGTAAGACCGATTACTAACTCTCTTGCTTTATCTTGGTCTTTATGAGTTAAGCATAAATCTATAGCTTCTGCAATTGTCGTCATATCTTCTTCAACCATACCTCTTGTTGTTACTGCTGGTGTTCCAATTCTTATACCACTTGTAACATTTGCTCCGTGTGGATCATTTGGTATAGCATTTTTATTTACTGTTATATATGCTTCATCTAATAATTTTTCTGCTTCTTTTCCTGTTATATTTTTATTTGTGAAATCTAGTAATAATAAGTGGTTGTCAGTTCCTCCACCCACTAATTTAAAATCTCTTTTTAGTAATTCTTCTGCTAATTTTTTCGCATTTTTAACAACTTGAGTTTGGTAAGCTTTGTATTCAGGTTGTAAAGCTTCTTTAAAACAAACTGCTTTTGAAGCTATTATATGTTCTAGTGGACCACCTTGTATTCCTGGGAACACAGCTTTATCGATTGCTTTTGCATATTTTTCTTTGCAAATTATAACCCCACCACGAGGCCCTCTTAATGTTTTATGTGTTGTAGTAGTTACAAAGTCAGCAACTTCTACTGGATTTTGATGAAGTCCAGCTGCAACAAGACCTGCTATATGAGCCATATCCACCATTAAATATGCCCCTACTTCATCTGCTACTTCTCTAAATTTTTTAAAATCTATTTCTCTAGGGTATGCACTTGCCCCAGCAACTATCATTTTGGGTTTAACTTCTAATGCAATTCTTCTAACTTCATCGTAATCAATTCTTCCATCTTCGCCTACGCCATACTCAGTAAAATCAAAGTATTTTCCTGATATGTTTACTGGTGAACCATGAGTTAAATGGCCACCTTGAGATAAATTCATGCCCATTACTTTATCACCTGGTTTAAGCATTGCAAAATAAACGGCTAAGTTTGCATTAGCCCCTGAATGTGGTTGAACATTTGCATGTTCTCCACCGAATATTTCTAATAATCTATCTATAGCTAATGTTTCAATTTCATCTATATGTTCGCACCCACCATAATATCTTCTGCCACTATAACCTTCAGCATATTTATTAGTTAAGTGACTCCCCATTGTCTCCATAACTGCCACTGAAACTATATTTTCAGATGCGATTAACTCTATATTTCTTTGTTGTCTTTCTAATTCTCTCTTCATGCTTGCATATATTTCTGGATCTGTAACTTTTAAATGTTCAAACATAATTTCCCCCTATTTGTATAAAATTTAATATTTATTATTACTATAATAGAAATAATTTTCAGAAAAATCATTTCTATATTCAGTATACCAAATCAATGGTAAATACCAATTAAAAAATCAAATTTATATATATTTTTATTTTAGTATTCAAATTTTTTAAAAAATAAAGGAGAGCTTCCTCTCCTAAATACATAACTCAAATTGTGGGTAGATGAGTTATGAGACTTAACGTCTATATGTGTGATCTACTTATGCAGATTATTATATTTTTATTTATTTTGATGTTTGTTAATTATATATTAGCATAATGTATACATTGACGCAAAATATCAAAACTTAACTATTTTTTATCTTTTTAGACTATTTTTAATAAATTGCTTATTTTTGGTTCAAAAAACTTAATTCTTATTTTAAAATATGTACGTTATATTGCATTTTTCATTAAATAATTTGAATTTTCGACAATACTAAATTTTTTATACTTATAAATAAAAATAAAAGCCCAAGCAAAAGACTTTTTCCTTTTATCTTGGGCTTTTTATATCATTAATTTTCATATTTATTTAAAAAATCAATTGCATATTGAGCATATAAAGCAGTTCCTATTTCTAAACTATCTTCATCTATTGCAAATTTACCATTATGATGGGCATAACAACAGTCTTTTTCATCATTTTTGCAGCCTACAAAGGCTAAAACACCTGGAACTTTATCTAAGTAATGGCAGAAATCTTCTCCACCTGTCACTTTTTCAAATTGGTAATTTCCTTCTTTGCCTAATATTTTTTCAACAGAACTCTGTCCTATTTCAGCACATTGTTCATCATTTATTACTGCTGAACCTGCCAAATCATATTCTAATGTGGCAGTTGCACCAAATGCCTCAGCTGTACTTTTTATTATTCTCTCCATTTTTATAGGAAGTTGTTTTCTAAGTTCAGGGTCAAAACATCTAGTTGTCCCTTCTATATGACCTTCTTCAGCTATAACATTTAATTTTGTTCCTGAATTTAATAATCCAATTGAAAGAACTAATGGATTATGTGGTCTTGTTTCTCTACTTACTAATGTTTGCAAATTCATAACTATTGCAGAACTTACAACAACTGCATCTATACAGTTCTCTGGTTGTGAACCATGTCCACCTTTTCCTTTTACATCTATATAAAACCAATCTGTAGATGCCATTCTTGGACCAGCTTCTAATGAAACCTTCCCTACTGGAACTTGTGCCCATATATGTATACCAAATATACTGTCGACACCATCAATTGCACCGTCTCTTATCATTGCATGTGCACCTTTTGCATTTTCCTCTGACGGTTGAAATATCAGTCTAATTGTTCCGTTTATTTGATCTTTCATATTATTAAGTATTTTTGCCGCCCCTAAAAGCATCGCCATATGTGCATCATGACCACAAGCATGCATATGACCATCAATTTTTGATTTATACTCACAATTTGTCAATTCTTCAACTGGTAAAGCATCCATATCAGCTCTCAAAGCTATAGTCTTTCCGCTTTTATTCCCTTTTATATTAGCTATAACACCAGTCCCCCCAGCACTAACATATTCTATTCCCATTTTATCTAACTCTTCTTTTATTTTTTTGCTAGTTTCAAATTCTTCCATACTAAGTTCTGGGTATTGATGAAAATGTCTTCTTAATGAGATAACATAATCTTTATTCTCTTTTGCTAATTGTTTTATATCCACTTCTAATATTGCCTCCATTGTCTATTCCCTATTTTCTTTAAACAATTTTACTATAATTATTCTACTTTAATCAATAATACTTTAATTAATTTTTCACATACTCAGATTATATCTCATCATACATATTATTTATTTTTATCTGAAATATACATAGCTGGTGTTTTGCCTGTAGTATTTTTAAAATTTTTATAGAAATTATTTAAACTATCATATCCTGTCATAATTGCAACTTCCTTTACACTTTTCTCTCCGTTATCAAATAGTTCTATAGCCTTTTCAATTCTTACTTTATTTATGTATTTGTTTATAGTTGTGCCCATATGTGTTTTAAATAATTTTGATATATAATCAGAAGACAAATATAGATTTCCTGCTATGGTTTTTAGTTCAATCTTTTTATCATAATTAGAGTGAATATACTGAATTACATCATTGACAGTATCATTAGATGTAAATTTCCATCCCATAACTCTATTTATAGATGTGGTCAACTGCTGGAGCTCTATCGGCTTTAGTATTATATCCTTTGCCCCAAGTCTCAGTGATTTTTGTGCATATTCAAATGATTCAAATGCAGTTATGACTATAAATTTTGTATCTTTTACAGATTTCATAACTTCAAATCCATCTACAACTGGCATTTTTATATCTAGAAATACTAGCTGAGGATTTAATTTTTTTATAAGTTTAATTCCTTCATCTCCCCTTTGTGCAGTTGCCACTATATCTAAGGGTAAATTCTCCTTTTTTACAAAGTATTTAATAATGGAAACTACTGCTGGTTCATCATCTATTATCACTGTTTTTATCAATTTTAATCTCTCCCCAGTTTCAAATTAATATGTTTATCTAAGTATTTAAATTACTTTTCATTAATTATTTCATCTAAAAATTCTGCAACGGTTTCAGCCAACCAAATTCTCTTATTAGAATAAGAATGGTCTGTATCAACAAATTTTTCAGTTAAATTATTTTTATTATATTTCTTAATTTCCTCTGCCAAAGTATCATAATGCAAATACTTTTTACTTATTATGTCTCTAGTTGCAACAGTTATCAAAAGTCTTTCGCTTGCCAAAGTTTCTGCCTTATCTGGAAGGTTCCACTTATCTCCATTATCTAAACATTCTTGCATGAGTAATTCTGCAGTAGTATTGTTTAAAGGTGCTAATGCAGTTTTATACATTTCAAAAGCTTCATTTTTTTCTTTTTCATTATAATGACCTATTTTTCCGATAAGCCCAAAATCATATGGACTTATCGCTACAGATGCCTTTATTCTTTCATCACAAGCATTATTTAAAGTCATAAATCCACCCATACTATGTCCTACTAAAAATAAATTATCTGTATCTATATTAAATTGCTTTACTACTTTTTGATCTACTAAAAAATCAATTGCTGATTTTACATCCTCCAAACAATGAGTAAATGAAAAAGTTCCTTTTACTCCCCATGAGCCTCTATAGTGAAATCTCAAAACATTCATCCCACATCTTCTAAGAGCATGTGCCAAGTCGATAGGATCATCATACCCCGGAAATCCATGTAATAATATTGCTGTCGGATGCGGTCCTTCACCCTGTGGTGTCATCATAAATCCACATAAATCACTTCCATAGCTCTCAAGACCTGCACAAAATATATCAGGTAAAAATTCACTATTTACACCAATTGATTCAACATCCTTTGTAACATAAGCTTTATCAAACATCTTTTTCCCCCTTCACTTTATATAATTTATTATTTCTTTGACATACTGAGTATCGGAATATCTATTATAAAACTAGTATCTTCTTTTTCATTTGATACTACATCCATTTTAAAATTATTTCCAAATGCTAATTGCAACTTGTTGTGTATTAAGGCTAATCCGTGACCGCTATTACTATGCATTTTTTGTATGACTACACATATATCATGGTCAGATAAATGTGAGCCATTGTTATTTACAACAATTCTAAGTCTTTCATTGTAGAAAAAAGTTGCTATTTTTAAATTCTTTTTATTAACACTATCTTTAAATCCATGTACAAAAGCATTTTCAACAATAGGCTGCAAAAAGTTAAATGGGACTCTCAAATTGTTATAATCCTCATCTAAATCATATTCAATTTCTAACTTATCACCGTATCTTATTTTTTGAAGATTTAAATATTTCTTTACATAGTCTATTTCTTTTTCAAGCTCTATAAATTCAGACTCAACATCCATCGTATATCTAAACAATTTGCTTAAATCAATTATAGCACTATACAAATCAAAACAATCTTTCTCTAGCGCCATGCTAGCCATTGAGTTTAAAGTGTTAAATAAAAAATGATGATTTATTTTTAGATTCGTAACTTTTTCCTGTTCTTTAATTAAATTATTTTTGAGTTCTTCTCTTAATTTTGAAGTTTTTTCAATTGCTATATTCTTTTCTTCAACTTCATTTCTAAGTTTAGTAAATCCATAATAGTTTACGATACTCTTTGAAATTTGTATAAGTAACCTCTTTATGCTCATAGCTGTTCCTGCTGGTGTATCATATATTTCTTTATACTCATTCTTTTTATCACCAGTTGCAAGCAAAATATGGCCCCCTCTTATATATCCAATGATTTCTTCACCATAAATTATAGGAATATGATAAATTGTAAGACCATGACTGCATTTAAATGTATACTCTTCATCATCAGATATATTTTTAGGTGTTAAACAATTACAATATGTAAATCTTCCATTTAATGCACATGTTTTTATGCAATAATTATTAAAACATTTTGTCTGCAAAAGTATATTCCATGAAGAATCATAAATAGTTATCGGAATATTTAAAGGCTCTATAAATTGTGACTGTATTGTCTCTATAATTCCCTTTAATCCATCTAATTTTTCTTCTTTATAATCATAATTATTAACTATAACAGGGTTTGATACTAATAGTTCCCTAAGAGGTTCGTTTCCTATATTATGTGTTTCATGGGTTGCCCCACCATCTATATATACAAACTCGCCAGCTTTCTTATGATGTTTTTCTCCATTTATAATATGAATTCCTTCACCTGATATAACATAAAGCATTTGTTCTTCACTATAGTGGGTGTGTTTTGGTTGGCTTTTTCCTGGCAAAACAACAGATATTCTAATATCCATAAGTTGTTTTTTATCATTTTCATCGTGGATATGTCTCCATTCTATGTATCCCCAATCAGTTTTTTGTATTTTCATATCTATCCCCCTAAATTCTTAATTATACTAAGTTTTTATCCACTTAAATACAACTAAATCTTACTTAATTATACAAAAAAAGAAGCCAATTCAAATAGAACTTGGCTCCTTTTTATTAAATATTTTATCAATAATTTATAATTATGCTTTATAAATAGAATTTCCTTCTTTGAAAGTTTCTACAACTTTTATATTTCTTATATCGTCAACATCTACTTTTAATGGGTTTTTATCAAGTATTACTAAGTCAGCTAATTTATTTTCTTTTATTGTTCCTTTGATGTCTTCTTCAAAGTATTGATAAGCTGCATTCTTTGTTACTGCTTCTATTGCAGCAAGCACTGGTATTCTTTGGTCTTCACCTAATATTGTTCCATCTTTCATTTTTCTGTTGCAAGCTATCCATATTGTTTCAAGCATATTTGGCTCGATAACTGGAGCATCTTGGTGGAATGTAAATTTAATACCTAAATCTAGTGCTGCTTTTGCAGGTGATATTTGGCTCGCTCTTTCTAGTCCGAAGTTTTGAACGTGGATGTTACCCCAGTGGTAAACGTGGGCTACGAAGAATGATGGTATCATTCCTAGTTTTTTAACTTCTGGCAATTGATCAATCCCCATAAGTTGAGCATGAACTATAACTGGTCTTATATCGTTATCTGTGTTTAAGTTTTCTTTTGCTTTTTTATATTGTTCTAAATATTGAGCTACAGCAGCATCTCCATTACAGTGAGCTAATATTTGCATATTTTCTTTTAATGCTATTTCGATTAAGCCTTCTAATTCTTCTCCACTCATAACTGGATAAGCTCTGTATCCTTCTTCTCCTTGATAATCAGTTCTCATATAAGCAGTTCTGCCTTGTGGTGAACCATCAAGGAAAGTTTTAAATCCTCCTATTTTAAAGTGGTTTTTATACTCATTTATACATCCTTGAAGTTTTTCAAAGATTTTTTCTTTTTCTCTTATATCTACATAAGCAATATAGTCTATTTTCATCATTCCTGAATGTGCCATATAAGCTAGTAAATCAGCTAATAGAGGAACTACCATACCTTCTTGCATCGTTGTTATTCCGTAAGAAGCATAGTCGTTTTGAGCCTCAAGTACTGCTTTCATAATGTCTTCAGTTGATGACATTGGAACTCTTTGAACGTTGTTTATAAATGCATTTTCTTCAAGATATCCGTTAAGTTTTCCATCTTCTTTAAATATCACTCCACCTTCTGGGTCTGGAGTGTCTATTGTTATTCCTAACTCTTTCATTCCAAGAGAGTTAACAAGTCCGTTGTGTCCAGATTTATTTGAAATTATAATCGGATTGTTTGGCACAACTTCATCTAAGAAATCTATTCTTGGATAAGTTTTTTCTGCTAATGTGTTGTAGTCGAAATTATTCGCATTTATCCAAACACCTGCTGGAACGTTGTTTTTTTCTATAAATGTTTTAATTCTGTTTGCTATATCTTCAAAATCAACTGCATCTTCTAATGATACTTGTAATTTGCTGTTTGCATATCCAAAGAAGTGACTATGTGCATCTATGAATGATGGCATTAAAGTCTTTCCTTCTAAATCTATCATCTCAGCATCTTCATTTTGACTCATAAGCTCGTCTTTTTTGCCTACTGCTTTAATTTTTCCGTCTTCTACTAAGATAGCCTCTGCATATAATTCATCTTCAAGAGTTAATATATCTCCGTTGTAAAAAAGTTTTTTAGTCATGATTAAACCCTTTCTTTTTTCATAATTCCGTATGTTTTTATTTTTAACATTTTTATGTATTAAAATGTATTGTATCAAAATTTTATGAACTATTTTTTAATCATTATAGTTTTCTATATATTTATACATAATTTTGCCTTATATATGCTAAAAAAATGGATTCCGAAAACCGAAACCCATTTTAATTAATTTTATTATATGTTATAAAAAATATCTTTTATTATTAAACTCTAACTACATATCCTTCTTTACGAGGTGCTGCCGGTTTTGGTTCGTCCTTTGCATATCCTAATATGCAGTGACCAACCCCTATGTAATCGCCTTCTACGCCCCATTTTTTAAGAAGTGCCTTACCTTCTTCGCTTTCGAATTCTTCTTTTGCTCTGTGAATCCAGCAAGAACCTACACCTAATCCATAAGCAGCATTCATTAAATTCCCCATTACTAAACTTCCGTCTTCAACACAAGTTGGCATGTTTTTGTCTGCTAGTACGATAACTACTGTTGGTGCTCCATAAAAAGGATCCATACCTTCTTTTCCAAATACTTTGGCATTCATTTTTGATAATTGTGCTATAGTTTCTTTGTCTTGAACAACTATCATTATAGGAGATTGTCTTCCCATTCCAGTTGCAGCATACTTACCTGCTTCTAATATTTTATTTAATTCTTCATCTTTTATTTGTTCGTCTTTATATGCGCGAACACTTCTTCTTCCTTTTAAAGCTTCAAATAAATCCATTTGAATTCCCCCTTAAAATATTCAATCTATACTTATTATACCACATTTTGTATTTTTAATATTTTCAATAATTAACTTTATATTTATTAAAATATTATTAGAATTTACTACCTTATGTTAAATTTATATTTTTTAATGTATTTCTTTTTAAGATATATTATAATAAATAATATTATAATATTTGGAGGAATAATTTATATATGCAAAGCAAAAATAAAAAACTTTTATTTAAAAAATTTATATATTATTTGATTGGTTTCGCACCACTGATAATAACTCTTTTTGTATACCCTTATATTCCGGAGCAAGTTCCCTCCTATTATACTACTGTAGGAGAAATTGCAAATTGGGATCACAAAGGAAAAGTGTTGATTATACCATTTTTATTAGCAGTTTTCACTTATTTTAAACCTAGAGTATTTGTTGAAAAATTTGAAGCAGAATTAGAAGACAAAGTTAGCAATGCAGCTACTATGTTATTTCTTATATCAATAAATCTTTTAAGTATGCTTGAATTATCTACTTCACTTAAAGGTGCAGATTTTTTATCTAAATTTAATTTTTATAATTTATTAAGTTCTATAATTTGCTTTGTGTTTATATTTTTAGGATATATTTTTTCAAATTGTACTAGAAACTCAACATTTTGTATTAAAATACCTATTCATCTAATGGATGATGATGTTTGGCAAAAAATACATCATAATTTGGGCTCATATTGGATGTCTAGTAGTATAGTTTTTCTTCCTATAGGTATAATCTGTGGCAACCATTATATCCTTTGTTTATTAGTTTTAGAAATACTTTTAATAATATTAATTCCTCTATTTATAGCATATTATTATATTAAAAATTATAAAAAAGTAAAAAAAAGCTAGTCTTTTATTGTTATGCCTAAAAATCTTGATATATCTATAGCTTGATATGTATTTAATTTGCATTTTTTTAGGTTTTCTAAATTAAAAGATTCACTTTCTAATTTAAACTATTTCTAAAAGATCAGTCATTTTTTCTATCGTGTAAGTAGCTCCAGCTTGTTGAAGTTCTTCTTTGCTTCCATAACCAAATAAAACCCCTACTGAGTCCATGCCTAATCCTTTAGCACCTAATATGTCGTACTCTCTATCCCCAACCATAAGTACATTTGATCCTGGAGTTGCATTTATATTTTCTAATGCGAAAGATATAACCTCTACTTTTTTAGAACGAGTTTCGTCTAAGTTACTTCCACCTATAAAATCAAAATATTTATCTAATCCATAATGCGCTAATATTTTTTCACAGTAAACCATTGGTTTTGATGATGCTAATATTATTTTCTTTCCTCTACTTTTTATTTCTTTTAATGTATCTTCTACACCTTCATATACTTCATTTTCTAGCATGCCACCAGCAACATAATACTCTCTATATTTTTTTATTGCTAATTGTATTTGTTCTTCATCATCACCTACATATTCTCTGAAAGTATCAGTTAATGATGGCCCTATATGTCTTTTTAGAGATTCTGTATCTCTCTCGATTCCAAAATGTCTAAGTGCTATTTGCATCGAATTAGTTATCCCTCTATCTGATGCTGTTAATGTTCCATCTAAATCAAATGCTATTATGTCGTAATTCTTCTTCATATATATCTCCCATTCTTTTATTTTACCAATTTATAGTTATTTTGTATCTAGTCAAATAGATATGATATATTTTACACTAAGAAGATGTTTATTCAAAGTATTACTATATATATTTTATTAAAAACAATAGAAGGCTGTATCATAATGATACAGCCTTCTCCCGTACAAAACATATTCATTTTCCCCAAAACGAAATTTTAAAACAATAACAATATCTTTTGTTAAAATATAGTCAATCAAAAGTTGACTAAAATCTTTATTTTTTCTATACTTATATAATAAACTATGGAGTAACTCCATAGTCAACCTAATTTTACAAATATTTTTAACAATTAGTAGGAGACATACAAATGAAAGATTTAACTTTTAATATAAGTGAGACTTCAAAAATTACAGGTCTATCCATCGATACATTGAGATATTACGATAAAATAGGTTTAATTGAATCTAAAAAGAATCCCAATAATCGTTATAGATACTACACTATAGGAGACATATCTATAATAAACCATATTAAAAATTTACGTGATTTAGATTTGTCTATCCATGATATCAAATTACTACTTCACTCAAATACTGAGGTTCAGCATACAATCCTTAAAAATCACCACAAAGTACTATTAGAAAAAGTAGCATCACTAAAAAAAATAGAAAAAGTTTTTAAAGATACTTTAAAAGAAGTAAACTCTAGCAACTTGATGATCAATGTTCCTGTAGTAAAGTCATATAATGAACGTTATTTTAAAAAACTTAAAAAACCTGTAAAATCAGATAAATGTTGTATCTCAAAGAAAAATCTATTGGATACCTCTCATAATTTTTTAGAAGTAATTGATAAGTTTGTGTTTTCATTTTACGGAAAAGAATTTGATTCTGCAGGATTATTCGACTTTTTTGAACTTGGAAGAATAACTGAAAACCAAGAATATTATACTGAGATAAGCGCTGAAGAATATGACTTAAACAAAGATTCTGAGGATATATTAGTTGTACCTCCATCAAATTATATAGAAACTATAACAAAATTATCTAAGGATAATTTTGATGAATATTTTGAAAATCTAATTGAATGGATCAATTATAAAAATCTAAATCCTATATATCCTGGATTTATAAAATATCTTGACACTTCTCTTTACTTTATTAATGAAGAAGAATGTTTAATCAAGTTTCAAATTCCATTTACCCACAAAAAATACTATTAGGGATACGGCGAGATCTTATCTTGCCGTGTTTTTTGTAAAAAAAAATAGCAACCATTTGGGTATGGTTACTACAAAATACTGTCTTATACTTCCGTAGCATAAGACGGGGTCGTTATTGTTTTAAAAATTCTAACTTTGGGGAAAGTAGAATATGAATTAAGTTAGAAAAAATTTACAGAATAGTTCACTGTCATAAACTCACCACCAGTTTAATGACAATACTTAAGTTGTTCAAACATAAATTTAATAACTTAATTTCTTATGTCTTTATTATAGTATTTGTATACAATATTGTCAATATTTTCTTTTACATTTTTTTACTTTTTTTATTTTTTTGTTCTTCTATACACAAACTATAGACCAACTCCATAGTTTTCATTGTTTGAAAACATTTTCCCAGCGACTTTTAATAAAATCCACCATTTTTTTAATTCAACTAAAAAACTTAAATAAAAGCGGTATAACATTTTTTGTTATACCGCTAATTCACTAAATTACATTTGTACTAATCAATAAATCTCTTTATTAATCTTTATTTTATAATCCAAACTTCTGTATTATAAAACTCTTCTTGCATTTACATAAGTTCTTTGATAGTAACTACTATTAAAGTTATCAATTACTATTTTCTTTTGGCTGTAAGATGCATGTATCATTTGTCCATTTCCTATGTAAAGTCCAACGTGTGAAACTTGTCCATCATTTACTCCATTAGTATCAAAGAATACTAAATCTCCAGCTCTTAAGTTACTTTTGCTTACATATGTTCCATACTTACTTTGAGCACTTGATGTTCTTGGAAGTACTATACCAGCTTTATTTTTAAATACATAGTATGTAAATCCTGAACAGTCAAAGCTATTTGGCCCTTGTGCACCCCATACATATGGTTTTCCTAATAAAGATTTTGCATATGCTATTACTGCACTAGCACTTGCTGATACAGATGTATTACCATTTGAACTGCTTGAACCACTTGGTACTGTACTTTGTAAATATGAACTACTTACATATCCAGTTTTTCCATTGTAGTTTATTTTTGCCCATCCATTAGATGTAGATAATACTGTTACTTTTTCTTTGTAAGCTAACATTCCTATTTTAGAGTAGCTTGTTCCTGCTCCACTTCTAACATTAAGTCCTGCTGTTGCATTTACATATTTAATAGTAGTATTTGATGTTGTTGTATCATTACCAGTAGTTGTACCACCTGGCATTGTACTTTGTAAATATGAACTACTTACATATCCAGTTTTTCCGTTGTAGTTTATTTTTGCCCATCCATTAGATGTAGATAATACTGTTACTTTTTCTTTGTAAGCTAGCATTCCTATTTTAGAATAGCTTGTTCCTGCTCCACTTCTAACGTTAAGTCCTGCTGTTGCATTTACGTATTGAGTAGTAGCTTGGCTTGTTGAAGTACCAGTTGAAGTTCCTGTTGATGTACTTTTTGATAAATAATCTGCATGTACATATCCTGTAACTCCATTGTGTTTTACTTTTGCCCAATCTCCTGATGCGCTTATGTACTCTACTTGTTGTCCTTTTTGTAATGAGCCAATTATGCTATAACTAGTCGATGGCCCAGATCTAAAATTTAGTGATGAAGCCGTAACAGTTCTCATATCAGTAGCAGCATCTACATGAGATACGTTAACTAATGGTAAAGCTACTGATGCCATCATAGCAGTTGCCACGATGTAATTCTTGTTTATACTCATACTCTTCTCTCCTAATATTTTTTTAAAGTATACCTTTGAAAATATACCCATTTTTCTATTTTACATTATTTAACTAACTTTTGTCAAAGTTTATCGAATTTTGTATGTTTAGTTATATTTACCAAACAATCGTTTTCGTACTATCTTGACACTTTTACAATAGTTTGTATTATTAAATTAAGAAATTCATTACTTTAGAAAGGATTATAAAAATGGAAAATGTAAAGCATGAAATCCCTCCAATTTATGATAAAAATTCTAAAATATTGGTTTTAGGTTCTTTTCCGTCGGTAAAATCTAGAGAAAATCAATTTTTTTATCATCATCCACAAAATAGATTTTGGAAGGTTTTATCTTCAGTCGTAGGAGTAGATACTCCGATTTCTATTGAAGAAAAGAAAAAGTTTTTATTAGATAATAATATTGCCCTTTGGGATGTTATTGCTAGTTGTGATATAGAAGGCTCTAGTGATAGCAGCATCAAAAATGTAGTTGCAAATGATTTAAATAAAATTATAGATAAGTGTAATATAAAACAAATATTTTGCAATGGTGGAAAATCATATGAACTTTATAAAAAATATTGTGAAAAAAATACAAATTTAAAAGCTATCAAACTTCCATCAACAAGCCCTGCCAATGCTAGATTTTCATTAAAAAAACTTATTGAAGAATGGCAGGTAATAAAGAAATATTTATTCTAAAGACTTTTAACAAGGTAAATTTATTTTAAATACATGTGCAGAAATTATAATGTGTTATAAATTATTATTTGAAGTAAAACCCGTGCTATGGTATTATATAATTTCTAATACTCAAATTTTAGGAGGACCTTAAAATGGAAAATTTACCAAATTGCCCTAAATGCAATTCTGAATACACTTATGAAGATGGATCACTTGTAGTTTGCCCAGAATGTGGTTATGAGTGGAATCCAAATACTCAAGAAGAAGAAAACGTAATAAAAGACGTTAACGGAAACGTTTTAAACGACGGAGATTCTGTAACAGTTGTTAAAGACTTAAAAGTTAAAGGAGCTTCTTCTTCAATAAAAATAGGAACTAAAGTTAAAAACATAAGATTAGTTCCAGATGCTGCTGACGGACATGATATAGAATGTAAAATAGATGGTTTCGGAGCTATGAAACTTAAATCTTCAGTAGTAAAAAAAGCTTAATTAATTAAAGCCAGCAAATTTGCTGGCTTTTTTTGTGTAATAACATATCCGATATTGTTGTATATTTAATTTATAGTATAATTAAATTAAATATATAAATAAATCATAATTATTTTTGGGTTATTAAAATCAGCTATAATGCTCTAAGGTTGGGAAAATATTTATGTCCTTGGAGGTATTTTTTATGTGGTATGTTAATTTTAAAAAGACTAGATGCAAAAGCTGCTATGCGTGTGCCCGCATCTGTCCTGTTAATGCAATTAAATTTAAAAATGAGCAAGCTCAAATCTTAAAAGAAAGATGTATAGTCTGTAATGAATGTTCTAAAGCTTGTCCCCAAAAGAAGTCAATATTAAAATCAGAAGTATCTAAAATCAAATTATTTTTAAAAAATAAAAACAAAATTGCAGTTTCTATTGCTCCCAGTTTTGTATCTATATTTGGTGAAAATAGCCATAAAATCCCTACTGCACTAAAAAAATTAGGATTTACATATGTTGAAGAAACTGTTATTGCAACTAACCCTGTATTAGAAGAATACAATAAATACGCAGATTTAAACGACGGCCAAAATTATTTTACAAGTTTTTGTCCAACTATAAATAACTTAATTGAAAAGCACTTCCCCCAATTTACAAAAAACATAATACCTGTTGTATCCCCTTTTCTATGTCATACTCGACTTATGAAAAGTAAATATCATACTAATACTAAAGTTGTATTTATCGGTCCTTGTCTTGCAAAAAAAGATGAAGGCTCTAGTGATGTAAGTGTTGATGCTGTCATAACTTTTGCTGAACTTCAAAAATGGTTTAAAAAAGAAAATATCAACCTAGATGAACTTGAAGAAAGCGAATTTGATGTAATCTGCAAAGATAGATTGCTATTTCCGATAGTTGGTCAAACAACTCGTGTTATGAATGATAAAAACCCAGTAAAAAAAGTTATTACTGTTGAAGGGATAAAAGACTGTTTCGATATACTGCATGCCCTAGAAGATGGTCGTTTTACAAATACAATATTTGAAATGAGTGCTTGTATTCACAGTTGTTTAAATGGTTCTGGTATCGATAATCACAACTCTACTTATCAAGAAAGAGAAATCAACGTAATAGATTACAGACAGAGATGCAAAATAAAATATAAAGATTTTGACGATAGCTATCCTTATCAAGACTATTTAGACAAAACCCCTTTAGAAAAAATTTTTACTCCTAAAAAAGTTTATTTGAAAGTTCCAAATGATGATGAACTCTACTCTATTTTAAAATCTATGGGTAAGGTTGCAATTAAAGATGAATTAAATTGTGGTGGTTGTGGTTACAAAACTTGCAGAGAACATGCTGTGGCAATTTATAATGATATTTCTGAAGTCAATATGTGCTCACCTTATATGAGACAAAAAGCTGAAAATATAGCAAACTTGATATTTGAATCATCACCTTTTTTAATAGGACTTGTGGATAAGGAAATGAATATCCTTGAATTTAACAACAAAGCTAAAGATTTCTTCAATATAAAAGGCAACGACTATATCGGCTATCCTATGTTTATGTATGTAGATGATGCTGCTTTTTATGATTGTTTAAATAAACATAAAAACATCTATAATAATATCGTTCCTGTTGAAGATATAAACAAAACTCTATCCCAAGATATTTTTTGGCTTCATGATGAACAAATATTTATGTGGATGGCTTACGATATTACAGATAAAATAGAAAGTAAAAAACATGCCGATCAAGTAAAACAAGATACTATTGATTTAGCCCAAACTGTTATAAATAAACAAATGAGAGTTTGTCAGGAAATAGGTCGATTATTAGGTGAAACCACAGCCGAAACAAAAGTTATTTTAAGTCGTGTTAAAAATCTAATAAATGATGATGAAAACAATCCTAGTAATTTGAGAAATCCATAAATTTTACTTTTAAATTAATAAGGAGCTGCAGACAATTATATCTACAACTCCTTTATTTACTTATTTAAAATTTTTAAAAATCATTAATATATAATTATTCAACAACTACTGCTGTTCCATAAGCTATAACTTCACTAGCCCCTTGGATTATTGATGAAGTCATAAATCTCATACCAACTATTGCATTTGCTCCAGATTTACTTGCTTTATCGATTAATCTTTGTAATGCAATATCTCTAGCCTCTTCCATCATAGCAGTGTATGATTTCATTTCTCCACCAACTAAACCTTTTAGTCCAGCACCAATATCTTTACCAATGTTTTTTGATTGAACTGTTCCACCTGACATAACCCCGATGACATCTTTAATTTGTTTTCCTGGTATTTGTTCTGTTGTAACTACTATCATTTTTATTCCCCCTAAAAATAATCTTACACTTTTAATTATATATATTAAAAAGATAAAGTATTTATCTTTTATTCATCTTTATCTGATTTTTTACTTCCCTTTTTGCGTGCTTTTACACATTCAGTAAGCAGATATTCTATCTGACCATTTATTGATCTAAACTCATCTTCTGACCAATTGGCAAGTTCATTCCACAGAGTTGGCGAAATTCTAAGCAAAATTTGTTTTTTACTTTTATCTTTTTTATCAGCCATAACTATCTAATAAATTGAACCGCTATTTACTATTGGCTGTGCATCTTTATTTCCACATAAGACTACAAGCAAGTTGCTCACCATAGCAGCCTTTCTCTCATCGTCTAATTCTACAACTTCTTTTTCACTTAGAGAATTTAGAGCCATTTCAACCATGCCGACAGCACCTTCCACTATTTTCTTACGTGCTGCAATTATAGCCTCTGCTTGTTGACGTTGCAACATTGCTGCTGCAATTTCTGGTGCATAAGATAAATGAGTTATACGCACCTCTTCTACTTCTATTCCTGCGATTTCTACACGTTTTTGAAGTTCTTCTTTTAGTCTATCTGCTATCTCTTGGCTACTTCCACGAAGGGATTTTTCTCTATGGTCTTCTGTATCTTCTGAATCATATGGATAAAGTCTTGCGACATTTCTTATAGTTGAATCGCATTGTATTGATAAAAATGTCTTGTAGTTTTCTACGTTAAATACAGCTTTTGTAGGGTTGACAACCTTCCAAATAACTATTGTTCCTATTATTATAGGATTTCCTAATTCATCATTAACCTTTTGCTTTTGGTTGTTAAGTGTCATTGCTTTTAAAGATACTTTCTTTGTATTTGATGTAGTGCTTTCATCGTCTGAATCTTTTTCGCCAGTTTTACTCAACTTAGCCACTTGTGATTCATAAGTTGGATTTATAGCACTTACAAATGGGTTTACAAAGAAGAAACCAGGCTTTTTAAGTGTTCCATAATATTTACCGAATAATACAAAGACTACTGATTCATTTGGATTTACTATTTTTAATCCACAAAACATAAATATAGCCACAATAAATAAAATTATCGTTATCACTAAAAATATAGGATTATCGTATGCAATTAAAGTACCTACTCCTAGTGTTGGAGATATTATAAATAGTATTCCTATAATAAGAGCTAGCCATCCACTCATAGGATTTAGTTCTTTTTCTTCTATTGAGCTCTCTTGTTTTACAAAATTATTCTCACTCATAGTTTACCCCTCCTTTTGATTTACTACCTGTGAAATTTAATCTAAATATAATTTTGATATTATTTTGATATCATTTTTATAGTTAAATAATACTCCTTTTTCTCATTTTTTACCAGTTACACTTTTGTAATATTTCAAACTTTATTTCCACACATTTTAAGACAATAGTAAACACCTGGAAAATATAGTATAATTCTAATAAGAAAATCTTTATCTATTATTAATTTAGAGATAGTGATTTTTATTATAATATTATATAAAAATGCACTACTCTATTTAAAATCAGGGGGATTTATTTTTAAGGGGGGAAATCTTAATGTCCAATTCTAAATTTGCTAGAAAGGGATGTCGTGAGTGCTATGCATGTGTCAGAGTCTGTCCTGCTGATGCAATAGTAATAAAAGGTGGCCAAGCCGACATCCTTGCTGATAGATGTATCTTTTGTGGTAGATGCTCAAAAGCCTGTCCTCAACATTACAGGGTCGAAAAAATGAGCATAAGTGCAGTGAAGGAATTTATAAAAAGCGGTGAAAATGTAATCGCGTCAGTTGCTCCAAGTTTTGCCTCAGCATTTGGAAACCAAAGTCTTAAAATCCCGGCAGTACTTAGAACACTTGGATTTACACATGTTGAAGACTCTGGTATTACAACAAAACCTATTTTTGATATTTATAACACTTATGCCGACAAAGATGATAATAAAAACTATATTACTTCAATGTGTCCTACTATAGATCACCTTATTCAAAAACATTATCCAGAATTAACTGAATCAATTATTCCAGTTGTGCCACCATTTATCAGTCACGGTCGTTTTCTTAAACATAAATATGGTGCTGACAGTAAGGTTGTATTTATAGGGCCTTGTGTTGCAAAAAAAACTGATGCTACAAAAGAAATTTGTGTAGATGAAGTTTTAACTTTCTATGAACTACAAAAATGGATTAAGTCAGAAAACTTAAACCTAGATGACTTTCCTATTGAGCCATTTGACTATGTATGTAACGATAAGATATTATTCCCAATACCAGGGGAAACAGCAGATTTTCTAGAAAAGAAAAATCCTAAAAAAACTGTATTCTGTGTCGATGGCATTGAAGATTGCAAAAGTGTTTTAAACTCTATAAGAAATGGTAAATTTGAAAATACATTCTTTGAAATGAATGCATGTAGTCATGGATGTCTTTATGGATCTGACCTTGATAAAGATGATAGATGCTTTTTTGAAGTTAAACGTGATTTAATAAATAATAAACAAAAATATATAGATTTATTTCAAGCTAATGCAGTCGACAATCCATACCAAGATATCGCATTAGATGTATTGCTTTATAAGGAATATCCACCTAAGCCATTTCATTTAGAACAACCTACTGAATATGAAATAAGAGAAATCTTAAAGACAATGGGGAAAACTGTGCGTTCTGATGAATTAAACTGTGGTAGTTGTGGTTATCATACATGTCGTGAAAAGGCAGTAGCAGTTTTTAATGGTCTTGCCGAACCATCAATGTGTCTACCTTATATGAGAAATAGGGCTGAGAGTTTATCTAATTTAATATGTGAATCATCACCTAACCTTATTGGGCTTGTAGACAAAGATTTGATGATTTTAGAGTTGAATCCTGCTGCTGAATCATTCTTTAAAATTCAAAAAGATGAGGCAAATGGCATGCCACTTGGAATGTATTTAGATGACGAAGAGTTTGAAAGAGTTAGAACTTTTAGAAAAAATGTCCGCAATGAAAAAATCACCTTTAAGGAATATGATGACTCTACTCTACTTCAAACAATATATTGGTTAGAACAAAACCAAATGTTTTTGTGGTTAGCTGTTGATATTACTAAGGATGAAAAGGCCGCTAAAAAACTACAAACTTTAAAAATAGAAACTGTAGAAATGGCTCAACAAGTAATTGCAAAACAGATGACTGTTGCCCAGGAAATAGCTAGTTTGCTAGGTGAAACAACCGCCGAAACAAAAGTTACTCTAACGAAACTAAAAAATTTCATCTTAGATGAAGAGGGAGATGAATAATGAGATATTTTATAGATTTTGCTTCAGGAAGTCTTATTAAATACGGTGAAGAACTTTGTGGAGATAATGTTGAATTTTATGTTGATAACGATATGAGTGTTGCCGTTTTGTCTGATGGATTAAGTAGCGGTGTTAAGGCTAATATCTTGTCTACACTTACTTCTACTATTGCACTTACAATGATAAAAAACGGACTTTCTATAGAAGAAACTGTTGAAACTATTATTCAAACACTGCCTATAGATGCTCAAAAAAATATAGCATACTCTACATTTACTATTGTGAAAATTACAGACCATAATAAAGCCTATATCGCTGAGTTTGATGGTCCTGAAACTTTCTTTTTGAGAAGGGGACAAATTGAAAAAATTCACTATACTGAAAAAAATATATGTGGAAAATTAGTTCGTGAGGCTAGCATTGATTTAAAAGAAAATGATGTTATGGTATTTGTGAGCGATGGTGCTCTTTATGCAAGTGCTGGTCAATCACTTAATTTAAACTGGAAATGGGAAGATATCGCCAAGCATCTAAAAATTAATATTAGAGAATCTATGTCTGCTCTTGATATAAAAAACAACTTATTAGGTGTTTGTGATCAGATGTATTTGTTTGAACCAGGTGACGACACTACAGTATGTGTCTTAAAAGCTGTGAAACCGAAAAAAGTAAAACTTTTCACTGGACCTCCTACACATAAAGAAGATGATGCTAAGGTAGTTCATGAGCTTATGAATAATGCTGATATAAGAATCGTCAGCGGGGGTACAACTTCACAAATAGTAGCTCGTGAACTAGGGGTACAGATAAAATCAAGTACAGAAATTTATGATAGAGAGGTTCCACCAATTGCATACATCCAAGGTATTGACCTAGTTACAGAAGGTGTACTTACACTTTCAAAGACAATAGACCGATTAAAATCACTGTCTAAATCACTTGATTCAGACATATTCAAAGCAAAAGATGGTGCATCACAAATGGCAAAACTTTTGTATAGTGCATCTCATATAAAATTATTAGTTGGGAGATCACTTAATATCGCCAATGCTGAATCATCATTCCAAAGGGACTTGGAACTTAGACTACATGTTGTTGGGGAACTAGAAAAGATTTTAGTTAAATTAGGTAAGATTGTTACAATTGAATATTATTAATAGACAAAAAATAAAATCGCAAAAACCCGAATTGGATTTTTGCGATTTTGTAATTCTTGAATGAAGTAAATAGATTGAAATTGAACTTAGTTTTTCAAAATTATATCTTAGATATTATTTTGAGTAGAACTCAACAATTAGTATTTCGTCAATTTCGATTGGCACTTCTTGTCTCTCTGGTAATCTTGTTAATACACCTGAGAATTTATCCATATCTTTAGCTAAGTAAGGATATTCATTTAAAGCACCACTTTCAAAGTTTTCTTTAAACATTACATTAGTTCTAGATTTTTCTCTTAAAGAAACTTCATCACCTACTTGTACTGCAAAAGAAGGTATATCTACTTTTTTACCGTTTACTAATATGTGTCCGTGAACTACCATTTGACGTGCTTGTCTTATAGAGTTTGCGAATCCTAATCTGTAAACAACGTTGTCTAATCTACATTCTAGCATTTGTATTAAAGCTACACCTGTTGATTCTTTTGATTTTTCAGCTTTCTTAACGTAGTTTCTGAATTGTTTCTCTAATACACCATAGTAAGCTCTAAGTCTTTGTTTTTCTAATAATTGAAGTCCATATGGTGAAAGTTTTTTGTCTGCTCTAGAAGTTCCTCTTCCAGCTCTATCCATTGCTTTTGGATGTCCGCATACATTTAATCCTAAACGTCTGCATTGTTTAAATCTTGGTCCCATCATTTTTGCCATTTGTGTTGTTCTCCTTAAAAATTATATTTGCCGCGATAATTTTTAAAGCCAATATTATTATAACACTTGTTTTTATTATTGTAAATGATTTTCATTATTAAAAACTATATATTCTTATTTTAGTATTTATTAGTATGCTCATTTTCTTATAATTTAATTAACTCCAAAATGCTTTATAATCTTCTCTAAAATCTGTTAATGTTTTTAAATATGAACTTAATGGACTGTAGTTTCCAATAGAGCATAAGTTTAATGCATTTCTATATAAATCCTCAGTATCCCAAGATACAATTACTACTGGTAAATCATTTTCTAACATTTGTTTTAACATTAAAAATCTTCCTATTCTACCATTACCATCTTGAAATGGATGTATTAATTCAAATCTATAATGAAACTCTGCTATATCGTCTAAAGTAATATTTTCAAGATTATAGTACCATTCTAATAGCTCATCAAGTTTTGGTTCTACCTCAAAAGGCTGTGCTATCTTTGCCTTAGTTCCTATTATCATATTTGGAATTGTTTTATATATTCCTGCAAAACCTTTTTTATGTAGTGTAGTATTAAACATTAAGCTTGAATGTAAACTTTTTAAAAAACTATGACTTATTTTTGTTCCTAATGTTTCCAAAATTGTATCAAATACATAACTAGAATTGACTGTCTCTTGAACATCATCTAAGGTATGTTTTCCTGTTACAACATTCTTATCTAATAATAATGCTAATGCTTCTGTTGTAAATGTACTACCCTCTATTTTATTAGAATGATATAAAAAGCTATGTTTCAATATTGAATATAGCGAATTTTTTAGATATTTTGTTTCTAGTAATGTATATAAAAATTTATTATCCATTTTTATCTCCTTTGTCCATAATTATATTTAAATTTTTATAGTTGAATATATTTATTTATAGTATAAATATGCTCAACCTATTAATATTACTTATCTATAAGTATACCATTAACTATTATACTTATACAATTATGATACAAATAAAAAAGCTGATGTCAAAATAAATTTGCATCAGCTTTTTTTGAAGAATCGTATAATCATTAGGCGTACTGGTTATAACGCTGCCGTAGATTAATATGTAACGCGCAAAATACATACTTAATCTAGAAATAGTATTTTTATCTTTCATAAAGACTTATTATACTAATTAATTTAAATATTAATAGAGATCAAAAGCTACCACACTTATCTCGATTACTCTATCAATAAAGTATTTAAATTATAGTTATTTCCTTAGCCTGATTTTATTATAGCAGAGTTTTTTTATTTTGTAAATGATATTAATTATCATTATCGTAAAAATTTTATTTATTTTTGTACTTAGCTATAATCGCTTTCATCTTTTAAAATATTTTTAGGTATATATTAAATTTTATTTTACTTTTTTAAATAAAATCTTAATTTACTTTAATTATATAATTTATATTTTTAAAATTATTTCAATTTTACAAGTTATCCTTCATTTTATTCATATTACCAAAGTATAATTTACGTTTTTTACCAGTTAATTTGACCTTTTTACACTCTATCTAATAATACTTTTATTCCACTTTTTATTATAGTCATTTGTATATATAGACTTAATATCAAGTTTTTTACACTATTGTAAAGATATATCTTTATAAATATTACAAATGTTTTATTTACTATTTTTGTAATTAACTGAATTTTCACAATTTAGGATTTTTCAATTTACATCTTGCTTTTCCAGTAAGTTACCATTATAATATTGTTTAACATTGGGTTATAAATTAGATTAATTTTTACAAAAAATAATTTATATATTTTAAATTTTCACAATATAATGTATATAATTTTGTTATTTGGGTAAATTAGGGAGTTTATAATTACTATTTTTTATTTTGAGGAGGAATTTATGGAGACTTTTAGCAAAATCATAGACGTAACTAACACGTTTTTATGGACGTATATCCTTGTAATAGCTCTTATAGCTTTAGGAATATACTTCTCAATAAGAACTAAGTTCGTTCAATTTAGGTATTTTAAAGAAATGTTCAGGCTTTTAGGCGATGGAATGGGTAAAGACGCCAAAAAGGACGGAAAGGTTTCTTCATTCCAGGCATTCTGTATAAGTACAGCTTCTCGTGTTGGTACTGGTAATATCGCTGGTATATCAATTGCTATCGTAGGTGGAGGCCCTGGGGCAATCTTCTGGATGTGGGTTGTTGCACTTATCGGTTCTGCATCAAGTTTTGTAGAAAGTACATTAGCGCAAATATATAAAATTAAAGATGGATCTGCTTTTAGAGGTGGACCTGCTTATTATATGGAACAAGGTTTAAAAAATAGAGGTATGGCAATACTATTCTCTGTATTAATAACTATTTGTTTCCCATTTGTATTTAACGCTGTTCAGGCTAATACAATGACAGTTGCATTTAAAGCAGCATTTGGTGTCGATAAATTACTTATGGGTATAATATTATGTGTATTAACTGGTTTAGTTATATTCGGTGGTGTTCACAGAATAGCTAAAATAACAGAAATCATAGTTCCTATATTTGCTGTTGCTTATATATTAGTTGCATTATTCGTAGTTGGTAAAAACATAACTGTAATACCAGATATATTTAAAGCAATATTCTCAGAAGCACTTAACTTCAAAGATTTTACAGTAGGTACTTTTACTGGAACAATATTAATAGGTGTAAAAAGAGGTCTATTCTCTAATGAAGCTGGTATGGGTAGTGCTCCTAATGCTGCTGCTACTGCTAATACTTCACACCCAGTAAAACAAGGTTTAATACAATCTCTTGGAGTTTTTACTGATACTATAATAATCTGTAGCTGTACTGCATTTATGGTACTTCTATATACTCAATTTAATGCAACAGATGCTACTGGTATAGAACTTGCTCAAGAAGCCTTAAGTTATCATATAGGTTCTTTCGGTTATATATTTATAGCTGTTTGTATATTCTTATTTGCATTTAGTTCTATAGTTGGGAACTACTATTATGGAGAATCTAATATAGAGTTTATATTCGGGGAAAATAAGGCTCTAATGTCAGTATTCAGAACTTTAGTTGTTGCTATGGTTCTATTTGGTTCTCTTACAAAAGTCCAAATTGTTTGGGACTTAGCTGACGTAATAATGGCTCTTATGGCTATAGTTAACTTAATTGCAATAGCTCTTCTTGGTAAATTTGCATTTAGAGCATTAGATGATTATACTATTCAAAGAAAAGCAGGAATATCAAATCCTACTTTTAACCCTGCCAACATAAAAGGACTTGGAAAAGTTGAATGTTGGGGAGATGACGAAGAAGCTGCTATATAGCTTTAATATAAAATAGTTAAAATTATTATACTAATTTTCAATAGAAGGTGGAGTAAAACATTGTTTTACTTCACCTTTTTTAATATTGTTAAAAATCTTTAATCAAATCATATTTATAAATAATATATAATTATAATAATTCATATTCAAATAGCATAATTATTTAGATAGTCTATATTGATAAGAAAAATATTTAGACTTAATAAAATTTAGATTCTATTTTTATTTGCAGATTGGAGGTATTAAATGGAGAATGACCACGATTTAAAACTAAAAAAACAAAAGGAATTTTTGATAAACTTCTGCTACTTTGGTGTTATTATAGGTGGCATAATAATTATAATAAAAGTTTTAGGTTCTATACTTACACCTTTTTTGATTGCATTTATAATAGCTGCTATTCTAAATCCATTAATTAAATTTTGTTGTAATAAACTCCATATTAATAGAGCTCTTATATCTATATTATTTGTCTTGATATTTTACGCAATTGCATCTTTTATAATAATTTTAATCGGAACAAAACTTCTAGTAATATTACAAAACTTATTTATATCAATGCCACAATTTTTCTCAATTTATTTTGAACCTTATATAAGAGATACATTTAAACACTTTGAAAATCTATTTCTTTCACTAGATCCAAATGTAATTTCGGCTATTGAGGATAGCTCTTCTAGCTTAATAAATACACTTGGAGATTTTATAAGTAAGTTTTCAACTATGGTCGTTTCGTATGTATCCGGATTTGCAACATCTATCCCGGGAATTTTCTTAAAAACTGTTATAACAATAATTGTAACCTTCTTTATAACTATCGACTTTGAAAAAATAATAAACTTTATAAAACGACAACTCCCTGAAAATACATCTACTTCTATACAAGAAAGCAAAAAATATATAACTACTACTCTATTTAAATGTTTATTGTCTTATATTCTTATCCTAAGTATTACTTTTGCAGAACTTGCAATTGGACTTAGCATATTGAAAATACCTAATGCTGTACTTATTGCTGTTTCAATAGCTATATTTGATATACTTCCTGTGTTGGGGACTGGTGGGATAATGATTCCTTGGGCTATAATTGCTCTGCTTTATGGAAATTACAGAATTGGAATCGGTGTAGCAGTTATTTATGTGATTGTTACTATTATTAGAAATATAATCGAGCCAAAATTAGTTGGTCAACAAGTTGGACTTCACCCAGTTGTCACGCTTATCAGTATGTTTGTGGGACTTCACTTTTTAGGATTTATAGGTATGCTCGGTCTTCCAATTACAATCTCACTTCTTAAATATTTAAATGATAAAGGTGTAGTTAAGATATTTAAATAAAAAATCTATATCCTAAAGACTTTTAGTAAAAAAAGTAGCATGTATTTATTACTGCATGCTACTTTTTTATTTATTTTATACATTTTATTGGTTTATTGGCATTTTAATTATTTTACTAATTTAGCATATTCTTTACCAGCTTCTACACAAGCTTGTAGAGTTGCTTCATCTGGGAAGAATTTTTTCTTAACTGTTTCAATTGGCATTTTGAAGTTCATTGATTTAAGTATATTTTCAGCCATTGTTATACCTTCTCCACTCCATCCATAAGAACCAAACACACCTGCTATAGTTCCTCTGTTTGCCATTGGATCTACGTTAGAGAATAAATCCCACATAGGTTTAACCATTGTTCTGTTGATTGTTGGTGAACCTAATACAACTACTTTTGACTCTAAGAATCTGTCGTGCATTTCTTCGTGAGTTAATTGTTCTAAGTCATAAAGTCCAACTTCAACACCTTCAGATTTTGCTCCTTCTGCAACTTTTTCCGCCATTTTTTTAGTATTTCCATAAGCAGATAAGTAGAATATACTCACTTTATTGTTGTTAGTAACTCCTACAGCATCTTTTGACCATTCTATATATCTTTTAACTTGTTCCATAGGTGCTTCTGATAATATTGGTCCATGTGAAGTTAATATAGTATCAAAATCAAGACCTAATCCTACAACTTTGTCTACTCCATCTAATACATATTGTGCAAATGGTTTAACTATGCAATCATAGTAAACTTTTGATGCTTTTATATAATCTTCGTTATTTTTAACACATTCAGGGTCGAAATCACCATAATGGCATCCGAAAGCATCACATGTGAATAATACTTTGTCTTCTTCAACATAAGTGAACATAGTATCTGCCCAGTGAAGCATTGGTGCAGTTATGAATCTTAAATTTCTTTTACCTATATTTAAAACTTCTCCATCTTTTATTGTTTTGTATTTGAAATCTCTATTTAATTGGTTAGTTAAATAATTTTTAGCTGCTGTAGTACAGTAAACTACTGCATCTGGATTTCTTTCTAATATATATGATAAACTACTCGCATGGTCTGGTTCTGTATGGTGAACTACTATGTAGTCTATATTTTCAATTGGTGTTATTTGTTCTATTTTTTCAAAGAATATATCCTTGAAGTTTGATTTTACTGTGTCTATTAAAACTGTTTTTTCATCTTTTATAAGATATGAATTGTAAGTTGTTCCAAATTCAGTCTCCATTATTATATCGAAAACTTCTAGATCTTTATCTAGAACCCCTGTGTAATAGATATCTTTTTTTATTTCAAGTATATTGCTCATCAATTTACCTCCTATTTTTTATATAATTTATGTCAATATATCTTAATTGCCGTTCTCTATATATTGTTTTCTTTAATAATTTTCTATTTATTATATACCCAGTTATTAGTTTAACAAACAAATTTTACTAATTTTATGATTTTATCTTTTATATTGATTATTTACAAAATAAACCCAAAATATGAGATAAAAATCAAATAAAGACTATAGATGATGAACAATTCATCTTCCATAGTCTTCTATTTAAAATTATTTTACTAACTCGTCTAATATTTCTTGTATTTCATCTTCACACATACCACATATAGTACCTGCTTCAGTTTCATCTTTTATGTCGTCTAAAGTTTTAGCGCCATTTTCGATTGCTTCTTTGATTGTATTATATGTAATATCTAAACATGTACATACTACTCTATCTTCCATCTTTATTTCTCCTATTTTATTTTAATATTTTCAAAAGCTTTTTATATATTTCATTTTGTCTACTAGTTGACATTTATTATATACCCTTAGAATATGTAATAAAACAGGATTTATGCTTTTACCATAATTTACACATAGCAATTTATTTCCTATTTGCTATAAAAAAGGCTGATCAAAATTTATTCTGACCAGTCTTTTGCTATTTATCAAAACTAAAATTTATTTTAATATAACTCTATTTTATTTCACCTTTATAATGTCTTCTAACTGTTTCTAAAATTATTTCAACAGCTTCATCAACAGTTAATCTTGCTAGTATTTATGCAAAGGTCAAAGTCTCTTGCATCTCCCCATTTCATACTAGTATAGAAATTATAAAAAGAAGTTCTTTCTTTGTCTATTTTCTTAACTGTTTTTGCACTCTTTTTAGCTTCAATACCGTGTTCTTCAATTGCTCTTTCACATCTTGTTTCAAAATCTGCATGTATAAAAACATCTATAGAATCAAATTTATCTCTTAAAGCATAATTTGCTGCTCTACCTACAAATATACATGATTGTTTTTCTGCTAAATCTTGAATTATGTTAAATTGTTTTAAGAATAATTGATGCCCCAATGGTAATGATGATACTGTTTGATCATATGAGAAGTAACTCAATGTCTTTATAGGTTTTTCATCATATTTTTCAAAAAACTCTTGGCAATAACCACTTTCTTTCGCTGCTATTGTAAGTAATTCTTTGTCATAGCAAGGTATTCCTAGCGCTTTAGATAATTTTCTGCCGATTTCTCCTCCACCGCTACCATATTCTCTACTTATTGTGATGATTAAATTTTTTTTCATAGCTATTACCCCTTTCTATAACTATTTATACTTTCATTATAGCAGAATTTTATTTCCAAAATAATCTAATTTTAAAAATTATTTATGGATACATTATAAAGAATGATATTTTTAAATTACTTATTAATTACATTGTGTCATAGATTTTTATTTTTTTAATAAAATTGCCTAAAATAGAGTGTTTTACATAGATGCAACTAATAGTTGCGCAATAGTTGATAGTGGTAACTAGACTTTTTTGATATACTTATGTTAAAAAAACGAAGGGAGATATTTACAAATGGCATTAAGTGTACAATTTATAATTAGTATAGTATTATCCATTATTATTTTTTCAATCTTTGCTGGGTTACTTATACTTGTTGTTCGCTGTCTTTTAAAATACTTAAAATCAACAGATGTTAGACATGAAAAAGCGATAATTAGAAAATCTTTGGGAGAGGTATTAAAAGAAAATAGAATAAGATGCAAAATGACACAAGAGTTTGTATCAGAATCAATCGGCGTAAGCAGACAGGCTGTTTCTAAATGGGAAAATGGTGCCTCTGACCCAAGCACTTCAAATTTATTGGCACTTGCAAAATTATATGGGGTTTCTGCTGAGGATTTACTTAAAGAAGTTGAATAAAATATCTTTATATTAAAACTGAATACATAAATTAAAAGAGTATATCCCTAACCACTTTGGTTGGAGATATACTCTTTTGAATTATTTTATTATTTATAAATCATAATATATTCTTCAAAACCTGAATCTTCATTAATATAAAGTCGTGCGATTTTATTGTGCTTTCAAGCCAGATTTCCATAACTTTATCTATGTCTTTTGGTTTTAAATCTCTAATCATACTTGCTCCTTATATTTTTACTCGTTTTGTTAACTTATTTATATTTTATCATATTCTACTTTATATTAACTCTTACACTTGCCAATGAATTTTTCTTATTCCCATCAGTATCTTTATACACTGATATATCTACATATTTAGGTATTTCACCTACTTTTATAAGCTGGTGA
Organism: Intestinibacter bartlettii; assembly: GCF_018917435.1. Classification (GTDB taxonomy): domain Bacteria; phylum Bacillota; class Clostridia; order Peptostreptococcales; family Peptostreptococcaceae; genus Intestinibacter; species Intestinibacter bartlettii_A. The sequence goes on along the minus strand of NZ_JAHLOQ010000019.1, from coordinate 1,899 downwards.
ATCTGTATACTTTCTTCCCCTTCTTCGCTCGTTTCCATTTCTAATTCTCGCCCTTTGTCGTCAGTAACTATTATAAAGTTGTTGTGTGGATTTCCTAAAGTTGATTTAGTTGGAAGTTTTGTTTTTACTTGTATATATGTATCTGTCACTGTTATACTTTCGAATTTGTACCCTCCATCTTCTTTATTTATAGATATAGTTTTTTCGTTATTGTCGATTGCATCTATTTTAAATTCAAATGAGTATTTTGCCTTTACTTCTTTAAATAATTGTGCCAAACCATATTCTCCTTTTATACTCATATCTAATTTAAAATCCGCCTTTTCTATATCATTCTTTATATCTAAATCAATTAAAAATTGTACTTTTGCCGTATTTTCATTTATCAATTGGATTCTTGCTAGGGAATATCCGTAATTTTCTTGCTTAACTTTATTTATATATATATCCAAAAGCTCTAAGTCTATATATTTTTCTCCATCATTATAAGGTGAATCTGTAATTGATGTCTTATAAGGAGTTTCTTTAAATGGCTTGTCACACTTTAACGTCATGTCTAAATAAAGATATTTTTTGTTGTACATTGCCTTATCTATTGTCATTTCCATTCCATCATCTTTTTGAAATACATCTACCTTTGTAGCAACTAATTGATGTTTTTTTAATTCTTTTTTCTCATTTTCTAACTCTGTATATAATGCTGGATCATATTCTATCTCATTATCCCCTACCCCATATCTCAGTTTGTCCAACATATTTTCAAACTCAGGTAGCCTTTTCTTAAATCCATCTGCTACTGCTGGATTTTTTATTCCTATTCCGATTATAATAATTGCTAATGAGGCTGCACTTATTATAATTCCTTTTTTCATTTTATCTTTTCTCTTCTTTTCGAGACTTCGCTTTGAAAATTTCAATCTATATTGCATTTGTTTTTTTAATTCATCATTATTGTTATCTTCTATCTCTTCGTATTTATCTAAATCTATTTTTATTTTATTAAAAATATCAAATTTACTCATCTAGTGACCTCCTATTTTAAAATATGCTTTCTTATTTTCTTTCTGCCCCTCGACAATCTGCTATGCAAGTTTGTGACATTTGTTTTATTATCGAAAGCTATTTCTTCTAATTTATCTCCACTTAGGTAATATCTCTTAAACAATTCTCTGTCTTTGTCATTTAAAAATTGTAGTAATTCTTCAATCTCCTGATCAATCTCTAACTTTTGGAGATTTTCATCTATATATGAAGTCTCTGTGTCTAATTCTTCGCTTAATTTAGATATGTATTTTCTTTTATAATCAATTGCCTTGTACTTTGCAATTGCACAAATCCAGTTCTTAAAACTGCTCTCCTTGCTTTTAAAACTCTCTATATTCTCCCAAATCAGAAATAAAACATCACTCAGACATTCTTCTTCATAATTTGAAACTGGACTTATGTGATTCCTAATTACTCCTTTTAAAATTGGGGTGTATTTATCAATGAGCATTTCCATTCCCCTTTGATCACACTTTTTTATGTATTTAATAATTTTTTTATCTTCAATCGATTTGTCTTTCAATTTTGTCTCCTCCCCGTAAAAGCTTTTACATTAGTTAATACGAAATTTATTATAAGAAACTGACATTAGTTTTAAAAATATTAAATTTTGCATTTCTTTCTTTATTAATTATATATAATCATAGAAAAATTTACTTATTTTGTTTAAAATACTAATTTTCAGTAAAGACTTAGATATACCTAAAGAGGTGCTATCCAAATAGAAAAATATTAGTTATAATAAATATAAGGAAAGTAGGTACTATATTGAAGCAAGAAAAAGTAAAATTAGATGAGATTCTAAAGTTTTTATTCAACAGTTCAGAAAAAGTATTAGTAAAATTACTAAACAGT
>NZ_JAHLOQ010000018.1 GCF_018917435.1 Intestinibacter bartlettii | reverse complement strand
ATTTCCCACCGCAAGGTTAAGATCCCAGGAAGACTACCTGGTTGATAGGTCAGAGGTGTAAGTGCAGTAATGTATTTAGCTTACTGATACTAATAGATCGAGGACTTGACCAAATGAATATCATTCATTAAATGTTATCAGTTTTGAAAGTATTAAAGTAATTTAATAAATTCAATAAAGATTATGTGGTTATTATAGCAAGGAGGATACACCTGTTCCCATTCCGAACACAGAAGTTAAGCTCCTGAGCGCTGATGGTACTTGGTGGGCAACCGCCTGGGAGAGTAAGACGTAGCCACGTAATCTTTTTTTATGTATAATTTTATCCCCAAAATTATTAGTGTTGATTAAATTTAGATTTATGATAAATTTAAATTCTCTAATAGTTCTGGGGATATTTTTATAAGCATAATTACAATCATTACAAAAATATAGGTAACAGAGATTAGTATATGTGAATTTATCCCAAAAAAATGAAGATTTCTTGAATAAAGATTATTGAGTATATATATGACTAACATAAAATTCTGTGGATAAAACAATAAGTTATGTGTATAAACTTATAGTAATAATTATATATAAAAATATATAATTTGTTTGAAAATGATAAAAACATTTCTAGTTAATAAAAATTAATCAAAAATTTTGTTGTAAATAAAATAACTATAAATTATAATTATCTTAAAAAATGATTTATGTATAAAAATGGAAACGTTACCGAAAACGTTTTCGTAATAACTTATGAAGGGGGATAAGATTAATGAATTTATCGAATGTATTAGAAACTAAATGTGGAAAAGACATTGCTAGCTGTACTAATGAAGAAATTTATTTTGGTTTATTAAGTTTAGTTGATGAACTTGCTAACCAAAAACAAAGTAATAAGGGGAAAAAGAAGGTATATTATATATCGGCAGAATTTTTAATTGGAAAGTTATTGTCTAATAATCTGATTAATTTAGGAATTTATGAAGAAGTTAAATCTGTTCTAGAGGAGAATGGTAAGAATTTATCTGATGTGGAAGAAGTAGAGCCTGAACCATCTTTAGGAAATGGGGGACTAGGAAGATTGGCTGCATGTTTTTTAGATTCCATAGCAACTTTAGGGCTTAATGGAGATGGTATTGGTTTAAACTATCATTTTGGGTTATTTAAACAAGTGTTTAAAGATAAATTACAATTAGAACAAAAAAATGAATGGATAGAAAAAAATAGTTGGTTAAATAAAACTGATGTAACTTATGATATCGAATGTGGAGGATTTAAATTAAAATCTAGATTATATGATATTAATGTTATAGGATATAATAATAGAGTTAATAAACTGCATTTATTTGATGTAGAGACTATTGATGAAAGTATAGTGAAGGATGGTAGTATAAATTTTGATAAAGAAGATATTCCTAAAAATCTAACACTATTTTTATATCCAGATGATAGTGATGAAGATGGTAGACTTCTTCGTGTATATCAACAATATTTTATGGTTAGTAACGCAGCAAGGTTAATACTAGACGAGTGTGAGGCTAAGGGTAGCAACTTATATGATCTATATGATTATGCAGTAATACAAATAAATGATACTCATCCAACTATGGTTATACCAGAGCTTATAAGATTATTGAATGAAAGAGGAATATCAATGGATGATGCTATTGAAATAGTATCTAAAACATGTGCATATACAAATCATACGATATTAGCCGAAGCATTAGAAAAATGGCCAATGAGTTATTTAGAAAAAGCTGTACCAAATCTAATAGATATAATAAGAGAGTTAGACAAGAGAGTTAGAGAAAAATATGAAGATAAAGATTTGTATATAATTGATGAGGATAACAGAGTCCATATGGCACGTATCGATATTCATTATTGTTTTAGTGTTAATGGTGTTGCATCACTTCACACAGAAATATTAGAAAAAAATGAGTTAAATAATTTTTATGAGATATACCCAGAAAAATTTAATAATAAGACAAATGGGATAACATTTAGAAGATGGTTAATGCATTGTAATCATGAATTAACTAATTTAATAGAAGATTTAATTGGTGATGGATTTAAAACAGATGCAAATGAATTAGAAAAGTTAGGTGAGTATGTAGATAACAAAGACGTACTCCAAAAATTATTAAATATAAAATTTGATAATAAAGTAGAATTAAAAAATTATATAAAACAACATCAAGGCATAGAAATTAATGAAAATTCTATATTTGATATACAGATAAAAAGATTACATGAATATAAGAGACAACAAATGAATGCTCTATATGTAATTTATAAATATTTAGAAATTAAAAATGGAAACATACCATCAACACCAATTACAGTTATATTTGGGGCAAAGGCTGCACCAGCGTATACTATTGCTAAGGATATAATTCATTTAATATTATGCTTACAAGAACTTATAAATAATGATGAAGAAGTAAATAAATATTTAAATGTTGTAATGGTAGAAAATTATAATGTTACATATGCGGAGAAATTAATACCTGCATGTGATATATCAGAACAAATTTCTCTAGCATCTAAAGAGGCAAGTGGAACAGGAAATATGAAGTTCATGCTAAATGGTGCACTTACACTAGGAACTGAGGATGGTGCAAATGTAGAAATACATGAATTAGTTGGCGACGATAATATATTTATATTTGGAAAAGATAGTGAAACTGTGATTAAACATTATGAGAATGGGGATTATGAATCTATTGATATATATGCAAGAAATCCTAAAATAAAAGATGTTGTAGATTTTATAATTGGAAAAGAATTAATGAGTATAGGAAATGCTGAAAGCTTAATAAGACTTTTTAAAGAAATAGTTAAAAAGGATTGGTTTATGGCATTACTTGATCTTGAAGATTATATAAAAACAAAAGAACTTGCCTTTAAAGAGTATGAAGACAGAGAAAATTGGGCTAAAAAGATGCTTATAAATATAAGTAAGGCAGGATATTTTTCTTCAGATAGAACAATAAATGATTATAATAATGACATCTGGAAATTGTAAAAGAGTAAAGTGATAAATAAGAATTCTCTATATTAAAGTCTTAGGTAAAAATAACCCTAATAAATATAGAGAATTTTTATTAAAAAAGAACAATTATTTACAAAAATTACTAAAAATCATGTTGATTTTTAAAACGTACAGTGCTACTATTTTAGTAATTAGAAAAACGTTATCCAACAAATCGGAAACGTTTTCGGTAACGTTACTAATTTACTTTTTAATTCAGGGGGAAAAAGATATGAAGGTTAAAAAATTTTTATCAATCGCTTTAGCTAGTGTATTATCAGTAGCAATGCTTACTGGTTGTAGCAGCTCTAACGATTCTAGTGGTTCAGGATCATCTGACAAGGGTAGTGTTTATTACTTAAGTTTTAAACCAGAACAAGAAAAACAATGGAAAAAGATAGCTAAGAAATACAAAGAAGAAACAGGTGTAGAGGTAAAAGTAGTTACTGCTGCTAGTGGTAAATATGAACAAACTCTAAAATCAGAAATAGCTAAAAAAGATGCGCCTACATTATTCCAAATAAATGGACCAGTAGGATATCAATCTTGGAAAGATTATTGTGCAGATTTAACAGATACAGAGTTAAACAAACACTTATTAAATGAAGATTTAGCAATAAAAGGTGATGATAGTAAAGTATATGGTATACCTTACGTTGAAGAAGGATACGGAATAATATACAACCAAGCAATAATGGATAAATATTTTGCATTAGATGGTGCTAAAGTAAAATCTATGGATGAAATAAATAATTTTGATAAATTAAAAGAAGTTGCAGAAGATATGCAATCTAGAAAAGATGAATTAGGAATAAAAGGTGTATTTGCTTCTACTTCATTAACACCAGGTGAAGACTGGAGATGGCAAACTCACTTAGCAAATCTTCCTATATATTATGAATATAAAGATAAAAATGTAAAAGATGAAGATAAAATAAGCTTCAAATACTCAGATAACTTTAAAAACATATTTGACTTATATATAAATAACTCAACTTGCGAACCTACATTATTAGGAAGTAAAACAGTTACAGATTCAATGTCTGAATTCGCTTTAGGACAATGTGCTATGGTTCAAAATGGTAACTGGGGATGGAGTCAAATAGCAGATATTGATGGAAATACAGTTAAAGAAGATGATGTTAAATTCATGCCAATATATACAGGTGTTAAAGGTGAAGAAAAACAAGGTCTTTGTATAGGAACTGAAAATTACTTCTGTATAAATAAAAATGCTTCAGAAGCTGACCAAAAAGCAACACAAGATTTTATAAACTGGTTATTCACTTCTGATCAAGGTAAAGATTATGTTACTAATGAATTAGGATTTATAGCTCCATTTGATACTTTCTCAGATGAAGAAGTTCCACAAGATCCATTAGCTAAAGAAGTTATAAGATATATGAAAGATGACAACTACTACAATGTAGATTGGAACTTCACTACTTTCCCAAGTCAACAATTCAAAGATGATTTTGGTGATGCTTTACTTCAATATTGCAACGGAAACATGAAATGGAACGATGTTAAGAAGAAAGTTGTTGATGAATGGGCAAGTGAAAAAGAATTAACAAAATAATTAATATAAAAAATTAATCTAGTCAATTTAGCATAAAAATGAGCCATAAATAACAGTATAAATACCGTTAAGAATGAATAATGATTACATTCTAAATTGCAATTAGGTAGATACATTATTTATGGCTTATTAATTTAAATAATAGAATATCAGGAGGGGTATCATGGAAAAAACATTGAAAAAATACTGGCCTGTATTTATAGTACCAACTCTTATAGCATTTGCAATTGCCTTTGTATTACCTTTCGTAATAGGTATTTATTTATCATTTTGTAAATTTACAACTATAACAGACGCAAATTTTGTAGGTCTTCAAAATTATAAAACTGCATTTGCAGCAGGTCAAAATTTCTTATATTCATTTGGTTTTACAGCAGTATTCACAGTCATTTCTATAATAACAGTAAATATAATTGCATTTGCATTAGCATATTTACTAACTAAGAAAATAAAAGGAACAAATTTTTTCCGTACAGTATTTTTTATGCCAAACTTAATTGGTGGTATAGTTTTGGGGTATACTTGGCAAACAATGATCAATGCTTTTTTATCAAGATACGGAACAACATTAGTAGCAGATGCAAAATACGGATTTATCGGATTAATCCTACTTATGAACTGGCAAATGATAGGTTATATGATGATTATATATATTGCAGGACTTCAAAATGTACCAACAGAATTGATTGAAGCAGCAAAAATAGATGGTGCAAACAAATGGCAAACATTAAAAAATGTTACTATACCAATGGTAATGCCATCAATAACAATTTGTTTATTCCTGACATTATCAAACAGTTTCAAATTATTTGACCAAAACTTAGCATTAACAAATGGTGCACCAACACATAATACAGAAATGCTAGCATTAAATATAGTTAATTCATTCTATGGAAGAATGGGATTTGAGGGAGTTGGTCAAGCAAAAGCAGTAATGTTCTTTATTATAGTAGCTTGTATAGCTCTTGCTCAATTATATTATACTAGAAATAAGGAGGTAGAACAATAATGGAAGCAACGATATCTAAAAAAAGTACTAAAGAAATAAAAACAACACCGAAAAAAAGTGCTGGTAATACAGTTATATTTTTAATACTTTGTGCACTAGTTGTTGTATTTTTAGCACCGATTTTATTTATAATAATAAACTCATTTAAAGGAAAATTCTTTATTAGTGATAGCCCATTTTCTCTACCAACAGCAAAAACTTTTGTAGGTCTTAGCAATTATATAAATGGACTTGAACAAACAGGGTTTTTAAGTGCAATAGGCTGGTCTTTCTTTATAACAATAGGATCAGTTGCTGTGATTTTATTCTTCACATCTATGACAGCTTACTACATAACAAGAGTAAAATCTAAATTCACAAGTGTATTATATTATCTATTTGTATTTTCAATGATAGTACCATTCCAAATGGTAATGTTCCCTATGGTTAAGTTAGCAGATATATTACATCTTGCAAATCCTGTTGGAATGATAGTGCTTTATCTAGGGTTTGGATGTGGTTTATCAATATTCATGTTTAGTGGATTTATAAAATCAATACCACTAGAAATAGAAGAAGCAGCTATGATAGATGGTTGTAATCCACTTCAAACTTATTTCCATATAGTATTACCAATATTAAAACCTACAGCAATCACTGTAGCAATATTAAATGCAATGTGGATTTGGAATGATTACTTATTACCATACTTAGTTATAGGTTTATCAACTGAATACAAAACTATACCAGTTGTAATTCAAATGCTAGTAGGATCAAACGGAAATAGAGATATGGGAGCTATGATGGCGATGCTAGTCTTAGCTATTATTCCAATAATAATATTCTACTTAGCTTGTCAAAAACATATTATAGAAGGTGTTGTTGCTGGAGCAGTTAAAGGATAGGCAATATAAAGGGGGATAATCATGAGAAGAAACGGATTTTTACTACCTATATCTAGTTTACCTTCAAAATATGGAATAGGAAGTTTTTCAAAAGAAGCGTATGAATTTGTAGATATATTAGAAAAAACAGGACAGACAATATGGCAGATACTACCCCTTGGACCAACAGGATATGGTGATTCGCCATATCAATCATTTTCAACTTTTGCAGGAAATCCATACTTTATAGATTTAGATGAACTAGTTAAAGAAGGATTGTTAACAGAAGAAGAATGTGATAGTTATGATTGGGGAGATAATATAGAATATATTGATTATGAAAAGATATATTTATCAAGATTTAAAATATTAAAAAAAGCTTATAAAAGAAGTAAAATAAATGAAAACAAGAAGTTCTTAGCATACTGTGAATATAATAAATGGTGGTTAGATGATTATGCTTTATATATGGCAATAAAGGATTCACTAGGTGGAGTATCTTGGTTAGAATGGGATGAAAAATTAAAACTAAGGGATAAAAATACATTATCAAAATATAGAAAAAAACTAGAAGATGAAATTAAGTTTTATAAATATACTCAATTTTTATTTTCAAGTCAATGGAATAAATTGAAGGCATATGCCAATAAAAAAGGAATATCTATAGTTGGAGATATACCTATATATGTTGCACTAGATAGTGCAGACACATGGGGTAATCCAGAATTATTCCAATTTGATAAAAATTTAAATCCTATAGCAGTGGCAGGATGCCCACCAGATTCTTTCTCTGAAGATGGTCAATTATGGGGAAATCCATTATATGATTGGGAATATCATAAATACACTAATTACAAATGGTGGATAAAAAGGATAAAATATTGTTATAATTTATATGATATTGTTCGAATTGATCATTTTAGGGGATTTGATGAATATTTTTCAATACCTTATAAAAGTAAAACGGCTGTAAATGGAACTTGGAAAAAAGGACCTGGAATAGATTTATTTAGACAAATAAATAAAGAATTAGGAGATGTTAATATAATAGCTGAAGATTTAGGATTTTTAACAGATTCAGTTATAAAACTTCTTAAAGATACTGGCTATCCGGGAATGAAAGTTCTTCAGTTTGCATTTGATTCAAGAGAAGAAAGTGATTATTTACCACATAACTATAATACTAACTGTGTTGTTTATACAGGAACACATGATAATAATACTGTTATAGGATGGTATAAAGACTTAGATAAATTGGATAAAAAAATGTGTATAGATTATATAAATACTAGAGATTCAAAAGGGAAATATATAAATTGGGATCTTATCTGTATGGCAATGGGAAGTGTTGCTGATACATGCGTAATTCCAGTTCAAGATTTTTTAGGATTAGATGAATCGGCAAGAATAAATACACCATCAACATTAGGCGACAACTGGAAATGGAGAATGACATCAGGATGTTTTTCTCAAGAATTAATAAAAAAGATAAAAAGATTAACTAAGATATATGGACGAATATAAATTCAATAGCTTATATGATTGATTAGAAATATAGAGAATATGTATGAAAGGAAATTTTAATATGAAGACAATCACAATAAGAGATATAGCTAAAGAATGTGGTGTCGGCGTTAGTACTGTCTCAAGAGCTATTAATAATCATCCAGATATTAGTGATGAAACAAGAGAAAAAATTTTAAAAGTTATAAAAGAAAAAAATTTTGTTCCCAATGATACAGCTAGGAACTTAAAATGTACACAAACCGAAACTATAGCAGTTTTAATAAAAGGTATAGATAACCCATTTTTTCAAAAGATGATAAAAGTATTTGAGGAAGAAATACAACATAGAAAATATACCTTTTTATTACATAGAGTTGATTCTAATCAGGATGAACTTGAAGTTGCATTACAATTAATAAAAGAAAGAAAATTAAAAGGTATTATATTTTTAGGCGGATGGTTTTCACATGATGAGAAACGATTAAAACAAATAAAAGTACCTTTTGTATTAAGTACAATATCTATGTTTGACGGTGTAGATAAAAAAATATATTCATCCGTATCAGTAGATGATATAAAAGAGAGTAAAAAAGCAGTAGATTGTTTATGTGACTATGGTCATGAAAAAATTGCAATATTAGCAGCTCAACCATGGGATGAAAGTATTAGTGGATTGAGAGTTCAAGGATATAAAAAAGCATTAGAAGAAAGAAATATACCTATAAATGAAAATTTAATAAGATATACTTTACAAGAAGAAAATGCATTTACTATGGAAAATGGATATAAACTTATGAAAGAACTTCTAAAATCGAATGAAAAGTTTACAGCAGTTTATGCAGTTTCTGATAGTATGGCAATAGGTGCTAGTAAAGCAATATTAGAATCTGGCAAAAAAATTCCAGAGGATTATTCAGTTATGGGGTTTGATGGATTAGATATATCTTATTATTATAATCCATCTATTAGTACAATAAGGCAACCAGTAGAAGAAATGGCAAAGGAAACAAGTAGAATTTTATTTAATCTAATAGAAAATAATGCAGAAAATAGTCATATGCTATTTGAAGGGGAGTTACTTGTAAGACAATCCGTTGCTAGATTGAATAAATAATAATTAATTGGATAGATAAATTGGAGGGAATTAGGAATATGGCAAGCTTATCATTAGAAAATATATGCAAAATATACCCAAATGGTTTTGAAGCAGTAAAAGATTTTAATTTAGAAATAAATGATAAAGATTTCATTATATTTGTAGGTCCATCAGGATGTGGGAAATCAACTACTCTTAGAATGATAGCAGGTCTTGAAGATATAAGTAAGGGGACTTTAAAAATAGATGGAAAAGTTGTAAATGATGTTGAAGCTAAAGACAGAGACATCGCAATGGTATTCCAAAGTTATGCACTTTATCCACATTTAACAGTTTATGATAATATGGCATTTGGATTAAAACTTAAAAAAGTACCTAAAGAAGAAATAGATAAAAAAGTTAGACATGCAGCAAAAATACTAGATCTTGAAAAATTATTAGATCGTAAACCAAAGGCTTTATCAGGAGGTCAAAGACAACGTGTGGCTATGGGTAGAGCAATCGTTCGTCAACCAAAAGTATTCTTAATGGATGAACCTTTATCTAACCTAGATGCTAAATTAAGAGTTCAAATGCGTACTGAAATTGCTAAATTACATGAAAGATTAGGCGCAACAATGATATATGTAACACATGACCAAACTGAAGCTATGACTTTAGGAACTAAAATAGTAGTTATGAAAGATGGTGTAATACAACAAGTAGATACTCCACAAAACTTATATAATTATCCACAAAACTTATTTGTTGCAGGATTTATAGGATCTCCACAAATGAACTTTGTAGATGCTGTAGTTGCTAAAGACGGAGAAAAAGTTGTATTAAAAATGAATGAAAATAAATTTGTTCTACCAGAGGCTAAAGCAAAAGAACTAGTTGAACAAGGATATATGAATAAAACTGTTACAATGGGTATTAGACCAGAAAATATACATGACCCTAAAGAATTAGCAGAAGTTAAAAATGGTTGTGAATTAAATGTAAAAATAAATGTCTATGAATTACTTGGATCAGAAGTTTACCTATACTTTGATTTAGAACAATTCCCTATGACAGCAAGAGTTAATGCTGATACTACTGCTAGAATGGGTGACGAAGTTAAGTTCATAATGGATATGGATAAAACTCATATATTTGACAAAGAAACAGGAATAGTAATAACAAATTAATAAAAATCAGTTAAATAAAACTGCTATAATTATATATAGCAGTTTTATTAATATTTAAGAAAGCAGTGTGTATTATGGGGAAAATATTTGATTATAATAATAATTTTTTTGCAGGAATATCTAGAGTATCAGACACAATTATTTTAAACTTTTTATTTGTAATCTGTTCAATACCGATTGTAACAATAGGGGCATCAACAACTGCACTTTATTCAGTTTCGATGAAAGCAACAAGAGATGAAGATGTATATGCTGTTAAAGAATTTTTTAAACAATTTAAAGAAAACTTCAAGCAAAGTACAATTATATGGCTTATTTTTTTAATGGTATTTACATTTATAGGCATTGATTTTTATATGTGCAGCTTAATGGCTAATGATACAATAAGTATGATTTTTAAATTTATATTTACTATAGTAAGCATAATAATTGGTTTTATTTTCATATATGCATTTCCACTTGTAGCGAGATTTGAAAATAATATAAAAAATACTTTAATGAATGCCATATTAATGTCTATAAAACATCTACCATATACATTAATAATGTTATTTTTAACTTTGATGCCAATAGGAGGATTTGCTTTATTCGGGCAATATTGGGGTCAAATAGTATTTTTAAATACTTGTATTAGTTTTGGTGTTGTAGCGTATATAAATTCTATGTTTTTAAATAAGATATTTAATAAATATATACAAGAATAGATTAGAAATATTTATAATTGTAGATAATGAAATAATATTGTACTAAGTCGCTAATATTTTATGTTAGTGGCTTTTTTAGTTTAAATTTGCTCCATAATACTAGTTTATATTTCAATTATTTATATTCATAATATCTATCTTATATTATAATAAGACTAGAAAAAATTAATAATTAAGCTTGATATTATTCAAGAAAGGACAATATTTAAATATATATGACGAAAGAAATAAAGTGTGATAAAAATTATATAAATAATAAGTTACAAAGTATTGTGAATGATGATTTAATATCTTTTCATATGCCTGGTCATAAAAAGGGAAGATTATATGATAAATTGGGATATGAAAATTTAGTAAAAAACTTATATAAAATGGATACAACGGAAATTATAGAAACAGATAATTTACATGCTCCTGAAGGAATTATTAAAGATTCTCAAGAAAGAGCGAGTAAAGTTTTTAAAAGTGAAAAAAGTTATTACTTAGTAAATGGAAGTACATGTGGAATACAAGCAGCCATATTGTCTACATGTGCACCAGGAGAAAAAATACTTGTAAATAGAGATTGTCATCAATCGGCTATAAATGCATTTATATTAGGAGATATAAATCCTGTGTATATAAAAGGAAGTATTTGCGAAGACACTTATACTATAAAAGGCGTTAATGAGCAAGATGTTATCGATGCAATAGATAATAATAGTGATATAAAAGTTCTTATGCTTACATATCCAAGTTATTATGGGATGACTTTTGACTTAGAAAAAATTTGTACATATGCACATGAAAAAGGAATAGTTGTAATTGTAGATGAGGCACATGGAGCACACTTAGGTTTAAGTGATAAATTACCAAAATCAGCACTTGAACAAGGAGCAGATATAGTAATCCAAAGTGTGCATAAAACATTACCATCATTTACACAATCGTCTATTATACATGTTCAAGGAGAGCTAGTAGATAAAAAGAATTTAGAAAGATTCTTAAAGATTGTTCAATCTTCAAGTCCATCATATGTTATGATGTCATCTCTAGAAATTGCAATTGACATTTATGATAGATATGGCAAAGAGTTAATGCAAGAATTATTAAGTAATATAGATGATTTTGAAAAAGATTTATCAAAAATCGACGGAGTAAGAATATTAAAAGGACATGATGCAACAAAAGTATTTGTGTCACTTAAAGATATAGGTATAAACGGATATGACTTAGAAGAAATTCTTAGGTATAAGCACAATATCCAAGTTGAATTATCTAACTATTATGGTGTTTTATTAATCTGCACAATAGGAAATGAAAAATCTGATTTTGATAAATTCTTATGTGCTATAAAATCTATAGTTGAGGATTTAAATATAGATGAAAATAATAATTTGGATAAGTCTGAAGATAATGTTAAGAAGCTAATGAAACTAAATTATCCAGATTTAATCCCACAAAAAATTATATCACCAAGGGAAGCTTTTTATGGCAATAAAAGGTCGGTTGCATTAAAAGAAAGTGTAGGAAAGATTTCGGGAGAGTATATAATTCCATACCCACCAGGAATAAGCCTAACATCACCAGGTGAAGTTATAACACAAGAAGTTATCGATTATATCTTAACTTGCAAGGAATACGGAATGAATGTAAGTGGATTAAAAGATAGCTCATTGGAGATAATTGAAATAATTGAGAAATAGAAAAATTAAACAGAAAAGTTTATTATGGAGGCATTATAAATGGCAGGAAAGTTAATAATTATAGAAGGGTCTGATGGTAGTGGTAAAGCAACACAGACTAAAAAATTATATGATAGATTAGAAGCAGAAAATTGTAAAATAAGAAAAGTAGAATTTCCAAATTACAACTCAGAATCATCTGCACTAGTAAAAATGTATTTAAGAGGAGATTTTGGGAAAAATGCAAATGATGTTGATCCATATGTGTGTTCTACATTTTTTGCAGTAGATAGATATGCATCTTTCAAAACAGATTGGGAACAATTCTACAACGACGGTGGAATAATAATATGCGACAGATATACAACTTCAAATATGATTCACCAAGCATCAAAAATAGATGAAGCTGAAAGAGATAAATATTTAGATTGGTTAAGTGATTTAGAATTTAATTTATATAAAATACCAAAACCAGACTGTGTAATATTCTTAGATGTTCCTGTTGAAGTTAGTAAATCTCTTATGAAAGATAGAAATAACAAAATAACAGGAGAAAGTCAAAAGGATATACACGAAAGTGACTTTGAATATCTAAAAAAATCATATGAAAATTCACTTTATATTGCAGAAAAATTTGATTGGGAAAAAATTAATTGTGTAGAAAACAATCAAATGAGAACTATTGATGATATACATAACGATATATATAACATAATAGAAAATAAAATTTTAAATAAATAGATTTATATAGAAATAATATTCCGAAGTTATGGATAGATATAAATTCTATAAAATGGAGGAAGATATATGTATTTTGAAAAAATAAGAGGTCAACAATTTGCGAAAAAATACTTATCTAATAGTATAAAGTCAAATATGGTAAGTCATGCATATATGTTTGAAGGGCCTACTGGTGTAGGGAAAAATACAATGGCTAGAGAATTGGCTGCAATTTTATTAGAAATGGATAATTTATTTAATAGTCCAGATTATATAGAAATAAAACCAGACGGAAACAGTATAAAAATAGCCCAAATAAGAAAATTGCAAACAGATATACTAGTTAAGCCTTTTAAATCATACAAAATATATGTGATTGATGAAGCTCAAAAAATGACAGTAGAGGCACAAAATGCACTGCTTAAAACATTAGAAGAACCACCAAAGTATGCTATAATAATCCTTGTAACTAATAATAAAGAATCCTTATTAGATACGATAAAATCAAGATGCGAGATTATCAAATTTACACCAATACCAATGAGAGAAGTGGCTAATTATTTAGTCACAACTGGAGTTGATGAAAAGAGAGCATCATTGCTTGCCAATTTCTCTAGGGGTAGTATGCAAAAGGCAATAGAACTTTCTGAATCAGAGGATTTTCACCTTATGAGGGAAGAAGTTCAAAAATATGTTGAAACATTTTTAGGTGGAAATTTAATTGAGATAATGGATATACAATCTAGTATAGAAAAATATAAGGACCAAATAATAAATGTTTTAGATTTGCTGATTAATTACTTTAGAGACATTATGATGGCTAAGGAAAATGTAGATAATAGCATGATTATAAATTTAGATAGATTAGTATTTATAAAAAATATGAGTAAAAAGACAACTTATTCTCAACTTTCTAAGATTATTGATATAATAGAAGAAACAAAAAACAAGTTGAGAAGTAATTGTAATTTCAATATTAGCATACAAGTTATGACTTTAAATATATATGAGGTGATTAAATGATAAAAATAGTTGGGGTTAGATTTAAAAATGCTGGAAAAATATATTACTTTGATCCAGTAGATTTCGAAATAGAGAAAAATATAGATGTTGTAGTAGAAACAGCTAGGGGACTTGAATATGGGAAAATAGTTGTTGGACCTAAAGAAATTGAGGAAGACAAGTTAGTTTCACCATTAAAACCTATAATAAGAATTGCAACAGATGAAGATAAAGCTATTTATAGAGAAAATAAAGAAAAGGCAAAAGAAACTTTTGAAATTTGCCAACAAAAAATAAAAGAACATGGATTAACTATGTTCTTAATAGATTGTGAATATACTTTTGACAGAAATAAACTAATATTCTATTTTACTGCTGAGGGAAGAATAGACTTTAGAGAGTTAGTAAAAGATTTAGCATCAATATTTAAAACAAGAATAGAGCTTAGACAAATAGGTGTAAGAGATGAAGCTAAATCAATTGGTGGACTTGGAACTTGCGGAAGAAAATTATGTTGTTCTTCTTGGCTTGGAGATTTCCAACCAGTATCAATAAAAATGGCTAAAGATCAAAGTTTATCTTTAAATCCTACAAAAATATCAGGTATATGTGGACGTTTATTCTGTTGCTTAAAATATGAACATGATGTTTATGTAGAAGCTATAGAAAAAATGCCTGTTGTAGGAAGTATAGTAAAAGTAGATAATCAAAAAGGTAAAGTAATAGAAATAAACCCATTACTTGAACAAATAAGAATAGAATTTAACGATAAAACAATAAAAACTTGTTTACGTGAGGAAGTAAAAGTTCTTCATGTACCTAAAAAATGTGAAAATGGATGCTGTGGAGGCGGTAAATGCAACCACGATGATATAGATTCAGAAACATTAAAAGAACTTAGAAAATTAGAAGACTAAAGGAGATTTTATGCAGGTAACTTTAAAGGAAACTGAAAGAATTGATGATTTACAATTAAAAGGATTAAAATTAATACAAGATAAAACAGGGTTCTGTTTTGGAATAGATGCAGTATTATTAGCTAACTTTGCTAAAGTAAAAAATAATGCTAAAGTAGTTGATTTAGGAACTGGAACAGGGATAATACCTATATTAATAGCAGGAAAAAGTAAAGCTAGTAAAATAGTAGGTGTTGAAATACAAGAAGAAGTTTATGAAATGGCAACTAGATCTGTAAAATTAAATGATTTAGAAGATAGAGTAGAAATCATAAATGCAGATATAAAAACTATAGATAAAGAATTAGAAGTACATGGATATCATGTAGCAACATCAAATCCACCATATATGCATATGGATGGGATCAAAAATCCAAACGATAAAAAAGCAATATCAAGACATGAAATAATGTGTAATCTAGAAGATGTAATAAGAGCTGCTTCAAGACTTGTAATGCCTAGAGGAAAGTTCTTTATGATACACAGACCAACTAGATTAGTTGATATAATAGAATTAGGTAGAAAATATAGATTAGAACCAAAAGTGGTTCAATTTATACATCCTAAAGTAGGTAAGGCTCCTAACTTAATGTTAGTTGAATTCACTAAAGATGGAAGACCAGAATTAAAAATATTAGATCCTCTATATGTATATGGAGATGATGGAAATTATACAGAAGAAATAAGAAAAATATATGCCAATGAAGATATAGGAGAGTAATATGAGTGGAAAATTATATATATGTCCAACACCTATAGGAAACTTGGAAGATATAACATATAGAACTTTAAAGGTATTAAATGAAGTTGATTTAATTGCAGCTGAAGATACAAGACATAGTATTAAGCTTTTAAATCACTTTGAAATTTCAAAACCTTTGACAAGTTACTTTGAACATAATAAGGATACTAAAGGTGATTATTTAATAAGTAAACTATTAGATGGAGAAAATATAGCTTTAATAAGTGATGCTGGAATGCCTGGAATATCAGACCCAGGTGAGGATTTAATTAAACAAGCTATTGAAAATAACATAGAAATTGATGTATTACCTGGTGCAACAGCATTTACAGTAGCTTTAGTTGGTTCAGGACTAGATACACATAAATTTGTATTTGAAGGTTTTTTAGATAGAGACAAGAAAATACGTAGAAAAAGACTTGAAGAAATCCAAGAAGAAGATCGAACTATGATTTTCTATGAATCACCTCATAGACTAAAAGACACATTAAAAGATATGCTAAAATACTTCGGAAATAGAAAAATAGCAGTTAATAGAGAATTAACTAAAAAATATCAAGAAGTAATAAGAGAAGATATCGAAACAGTGTTAAAAATTTATGAAGAAAAAGAAGTTAAGGGTGAATTCGTTTTAATTGTAGATGGTTTTAAAGGTGAAAAACAAGCTAAAAATAATTATGATGAACTGTCAGAAAGAGAATACGTTATAGAATTAATCAATAACGGAATTAGCAAAAAAGACGCTATAAAAACTGTTTGCAAAGATAGAAAATTAAAAAAAGATGTTGTATATAAACAAGTATTAGATTTATAGTAAAGATAAGATATATTTATTTAACTTTATAAACAGGGGTGATTAGATGGATATAGGAGCGCAATTATTAGAATGTCTAAAATACAAGGATACCTCTAGTAAAATAGAAGAACTGGATGAAAAAGGTTTATTAGAACAAATAATACCAAGCATTAAGGACATGAAGGAAGTCGGGAAGTGTAAGTATCATATAGTTAATACATTTCAACACTCTTTATATACTCTTGGTCATTTTGAGAGCATATTAGAGACAGATAAATTTATACCAAGCCATTTAAGAGAAGGTGTTTGGGATTATTTAAACTCAAAAGATGAATCAGGATTTCCTATACTACAAGTATTGAAACTAGGTGTTTTCTTACATGATATTGGAAAACCTGCTGCTAAAACTGTAGATGAAACAGGAAGAACACATTTTAGAGGACATGATGTAACCGGTGGCCAAATAGTCCTTGAATTAGGGAAAGAACTTGGATTAAGTGATGCGACAACGCAAAAACTTTTTAGATATGTAAGATATCATATGTCTTTATTGATAGCTTATAAAACTGGTAATGTCGGAAAAGAATCTCTTTGGAAACAATTTGATGAACTTGGGGATGATATCATAGGTATAATGTTACTAGGATATTGTGACTTAGTCGCTACTAGAAAATTATTAAATCCACTAGAGGATAATGGAGTAATTAAAACATATATGGAGTTTATCTTAACAAATTATTTTTACAGATATAAAACAGATAAAGAAGTATGAAAAAAATAAAAGTCTGCTTTGAAGTATTTAATATTAATACTTCAAGGCAGACTTTTTGTTTACTTAATAAGTTTAATTATAGTATAGATTTAGTTTGTATAGGTGTAGATAAAATAACAGAGGTCTTAGTTGTACCTATTGATTTTATACTATCAATTACATTTTCAAGTTCATACATATCTTTTACTATAACTTTTAATAGTGAACAGTCATCTCCAGTTATATGATGACATTCAACTATGCGAGGATCTTTTCGTGCAGTTTCTAGGAATAACTCGTATTTATCGCTTGGTAAAGAAATGTGTATAAAAGCTTTTATAACTCTTCCTAAAGCATCTGGATTTACTATTGCTTTATAACCTTCGATTACACCAGATTCCTCTAATCTTTTTACTCTTTCTGAAACGGCAGGAGAAGTTAATCCTACTATTTTCCCTAAGTCTTTCATTGAGATTCTACCATCTTTTTGTAGTATCTCTATAATTCTGTAATCAGTAACGTCCATTAATTGACCCCCCTCTTTATCTATAAATTATTTTTATTAAAATACTTTCTTTGAAGCTAATAAATTAGTTTTTAAATTCCAAAGCCCTTGAGATAAATCGACTTTATATTTCTTTGGTGAAGAAAGTCTCTTGTAAGAATCCCAGAATGTATCAAGTTGAGAATTTACATAAGCCTTTATTTCATTTATAGGTTTGTACTCATATTTACATTCTCCATTAACAAATAAAGGTTTATGTAGTTCTTTAACTGAATAATTTTCAAATGTTGATTTCTTCCAAGTATATGTAGGGTGGAATATAGTTAAAGGCTTTGTAGTGTCAATTGCCTCATCTTTTAACATTATTAAGTCGGCTTGCGCTACATTTTCATTATCAAATATTCTGACTACTTTTTTATAACCTGGATTATTAATTTTTTCTGGGTCTTCAGATACTTTAATTTTAGGTATTAATTCATCACCATTGTAAGAACCTGCTAATTTATATACACCACCTAAAGATGGTGATTCTGCAGAAGTAATCAATTTAGTTCCAACACCCCATGAATTGACTGCTGTACCACTTGATTTTAAATCTGAGATTATGTATTCATCTAAATCATTAGAAGCAGTAATTTTTAAATTATGATATCCTGCTTTTTCTAATTCTTTTTTGACTTCATTCGAAAGATATTGTAAATCTCCTGAGTCTATACGTATACCAGCTGGTTCATATCCTTTTGCTCTTAAATTATCGAATACTTTAATTGCATTTGGAAGACCGCTTTTTAATACGTTATATGTATCAATTAATAATAAACAATTGTCTGGGTACACATCAGCATAAGCTTGGAAAGCTTCTAATTCAGTATCGAATTTTTGAACCCAGCTATGAGCATGTGTTCCAACAACAGGTATGTCAAACATTTTCCCTGCTAATACATTAGCTGTCCCAGCACAACCACCGATAACAGCAGCTCTTGCACCGTAAGTACCTGCATCTGGTCCTTGAGCTCTTCTTAAACCAAATTCAAGAACAGGATCCCCTTGTGCAGCATAACAAACTCTAGAAGCTTTAGTAGCTATTAGTGATTGGAAATTCACTATAGTAAGTAAAGCTGTTTCTATCAATTGAGCTTGATATAAAGGCGCTTTTACAGTTATTATTGGCTCCCCAGGGAACATTATTGTTCCTTCCTCAACTGCATATATATCTCCTGTAAATTTGAAATCCTTTAGAAAATTCAAAAACCCCTCAGAGAATAAGTTTAAACCTCTTAAATAGTCTAAGTCATCATCTGAAAAATGCAAATTATTTATATACTCAGCTAGTTGCTCAATACCACAAATAATAGTGTAGCCACCGTCGCAAGCATTCTTTCTAAAAAACATATCAAATACAACTATATCTTCATGAATATTTTTTTCATAATATCCATTCATCATTGTAAGTTGATACAAATCTGTAAGTAGAGTTAAATTTCGCATTTTTATTTCTCCTTAAATATTTTTAATTAATTAAAAACCCTATACATATACTAAAACACAATATTGGTAAACTTTCAAGTATAAAGTGGTATTCATACATCATAAAATTATTTAAAGTAACTATTAATTATTGCGAAAAAAAAAATACTATTTTAAAGGAAGGTGAAAAAAATTAGCAAAATATGGTTCTATATGATATTGATAGGTATAGTAGGGAGTATATACTTTGGAAATTTACCAGAATTGAATACTGTAATTTTAAATGAAGGATCTAGAGCTATTGAATTTACAATAAGTTTAGCTGCTATCATGGCACTTTGGATGGGAATTATGAATATAGCAAAGGACTCAGGATTAATAGATAAGATTGGACAAAAAATGAATTTTATATTAAAAAGATTATTTCCTAAAATACCTCAAAATCACAAAGCTATGAGTTACATAATAATGAATATTATACTTAATATGTTGGGAGCAGGGAATGGAGCAACTTCATTTGGGTTGAAAGCTATGGAAGAACTTCAAACATTGAATACACAAAAGGATAGGGCTTCTAATGAAATGATAATGTTTCTAGTTATAAATATATCATCTATTCAATTAATTCCATTTACAATGTTGAAAATAAGAGCTGATGCAGGATCTGTAAATCCAAATGAGATTATAATTTCAACTTTGGTAGCAACTACTGTCTCAACTATAGTAGCTATTGTGTCATGTAAGATTTTTGAGAGGGGGAGTAGATAATGCTGGATTTAATAGCTAATTTAGCAATTCCTTTAATTATGCTAGTTATTATTATTTATGGAAAATATAAAAAGGTTGATGTGTTTGAGTCTTTTATTACTGGGGCAATTGATGGACTAAAAACTGCACTAAACATACTTCCATATATAATAGGAATTTTTATAGCTATAGGAATTTTTAAATCTGGAAAAGGAATAGAAATGCTCGAATTTATATTTGCGCCGATTGCTAATCTTTTTAAAATACCAAAAGAATTAATAGGGCTTATAATAATGAAGCCTGTATCTGGGAGTGGAGCATTGGGAATGTACAGTGAACTCGCTGCCAGAGTTTCTGTTGATTCTATAATAGAAAAAATGGGTGCAACGATTGTTGGCGCATCAGAAACAGTATTTTATACTATGGCAATTTATTATGGAAGTCAGAAAATAAAAAAAACACGCCATACTTTAGTTTGTGCATTGCTTAGCCATTTTGCTGGAGTACTTGCATCTGTGTACATATGTTATTTAATATTTGGATAAAAATATTGGGGGATTACAAAGTGTTATATCTTTTTAATCCCCTATTTTTTAACAAAAATTGAGTTTGTCGAATAAAAAGATTGGAAATTTATTAGAAAATAAGAGTATAATTGAAGTGGAAATAATTTTACAGTATATAAATAATATTAGAATCTTTAAATAGGGGTGGTTAATATGAAAAAGTATGAAGTAAGTAGAGAAATATACAATCCATGTGCTGGTATATATAATTTTGATATGAATTTTGAAGAAGAAATTTGTACTGACAATATAGAAGAAGTTTTAGAAAAATGGATAGGGAAAAGACTTCCTGAATTTAATAAAAAAGTTTATGATAACGGACTTACAATTGAGTATGAACTTCTTTTACCTCGTAAAGAGAGATATACTTTTTCAGAAATAAAATAATAAATCAGTATCAATCTTGACAAGGATTTTTTTATTTAATAAAATAATAACCATATAATAGATAAAAAATGATATAAGATAGATTTATTTTGAATAAAAAAAGATTTTTTGTCTAATATAATAAAATATAATGATTTAAATTAAAAGCGATGAAGAGAAGAGTAAATAATTCAGTTTTTCCTCAGAGAGCTAGATAAGGTGAAAGCTAGCGTCTAATTGATTATTGAAGATGGCCTCGGAGCTTCTTATCCGAACTAATTTAAGATAAGACGGATGGACTCGTTATAAGTCTGATAAGACGTTCAAGTTATACTTGAATAAATTAGGGTGGTAACGCGAATATATACTCGCCCCTATGGAATTCCATAGGAGGCGAGTTTTTTAATATATTGAAAAATTTTAGGAGGAAGTAAAATGAGCAAAGAAACTTTTTATATTACAACGCCTATATACTATCCAAGTGGTAGATTACATATAGGTCATACTTACACAACTGTTGCAACAGATGCAATTGCAAGATTTAAACGTTTCTGTGGATATGATGTAAGATTCTTAACAGGAACTGATGAACACGGTGAAAAAATACAAAAAAAAGCTAAAGAAGCTGGTATGACAGAAATGGAATACTTAGATGGTATGATCGCTGACATAAAAAAATTATGGAAGACTATGGACATATCTTATGATGATTTCATAAGAACAACTGAACCAAGACATACAAAAATAATACAAAAAATATTCACTAAATTATATGAACAAGGTGATATATACAAAGGTGAATATGAAGGAAGATACTGTACTCCATGCGAAAGTTTCTGGACAGAATCTCAATTAGTTGATGGAGATAAATGCCCTGACTGTGGTAGAGAAACTTACGTAGCAAAAGAAGAAGCATACTTCTTCAAACTATCTAAATATGAAGATAGAATAAAAGAATTATTCAAAAATCCTAACTACTGTTTCCCAGAAGCTAGAGCTAACGAAATGATAGCTAATTTCTTAGAACCAGGTCTAGAAGATTTATGTGTAACTAGAACTACATTTGACTGGGGTATAAAAGTACCATTCGATGAAAAACACGTTATATACGTTTGGGTAGATGCATTATGTAACTATATAACTGCATTAGGATATATGAGTGAAGATGATTCATTATTCAAAAAATATTGGCCAGCTAATATACAAGTTGTAGGTAAAGAAATAATCAGATTCCATACGATAATATGGCCAGCATTATTAATGGCATTAGATTTACCAGTATCTGAGCAAGTATTTGGACATGGTTGGATATTATTTGCTAATGATAAAATGAGTAAATCAAAAGGTAACATAGTTTACCCAGAACAAATGATAGAAAGATACGGAATAGATACATTAAAATACTATCTATTAAGAGAATTCGCATTCGGTCAAGACGGAAGCTACACTCATAGAAACTTTGTAACAAGAATAAACACAGACTTAGCTAATGACTTAGGAAACTTAGTAAGTAGAACTATAGCAATGGTTGAAAAATATAATGGTGGAATAATACCAGAACCAAAAGTTGCTACTGAATTTGACGAAGCATTAAAACAACAAGCTAAAGAATCAAGAAGAATATTTGAAGAACAAATGAACAAAATGCAATTCCACGAAGCATTAGAAGGTGTATGGAAATTAATAAGAAGAACTAACAAATACATCGATGAAACTGCTCCATGGGTACTTGCAAAAGACGAAAGCAAAAAAGATGTATTAGATACAGTTCTATACAACTTATGTGAATCAATAAGAATATTCTCTACACTAATAAACCCAATAATGAACACTACAGCTAATAAAATCTACGCTCAAATGGGTATAGAAGGTGAAGAGTTGACAAACTGGGAAAGTACTGCAACATTTGGATTAATAAAACCAGGAACAAAAGTAACTAAAGGTGAAATATTATTCCAAAGATTAGACATAGATAAAGAAGTTGCAGAACTTGAAGAATTATTTGCAGAAAAGAAAGACGAGGAAGAAGAAGTGACAGAAGCTCCATTACAACATAAAGAAGAAATAACAATAGATGATTTAGATAAAGTAGAATTAAGAGTAGGTAAAATATTAAGCTGCGAGAAACATCCAAAAGCAGACAGACTTTTAGTTTCTCAAGTTAAATTAGGTTCAGAAACTAGACAAATAGTATCTGGTATAGCTAAATGGTATAAACCAGAAGAAATGGTTGGAAAAGATGTTATAGTAGTATGCAACTTAAAACCAGTTAAATTAAGAGGTGTTGAATCTCAAGGTATGATACTTGCAGCAGGTAACGATGGTGATGATTTAATAATACCAACTGCTGTTGGTGCAAATGATGGTTGTGAAGTTAGATAAGGAGATGTAAATATGCTTTTTGACTCACATGCACATTTAAATGATGAACGATTTGATGAAGATAGAGAAGAGTTAATCTCTTCTCTTAATGAAAAAGGCGTTGATTTAGTTGTTAACCCAGGTGCTTGTATGAAAACATCAGCTGAAAGTGTTGAGCTTGCAAACAAATATGATTTCATATATGCAGCAGTAGGTGTCCATCCACATGACGTTAAGGATTTAACTGAAGCTGACATAGAAGAACTTAAAAGAATGGCAACTGAAAACGAAAAAGTAGTAGCAATCGGAGAAATAGGACTTGATTACTACTATGACGCTGAATATAAAGAACTTCAAAAAAAATGGTTCAAAAGACAAATTGAACTTGCTAATGAATTAAAATTACCAATAATAATCCACGATAGAGATGCACATGGAGATACTTTTGAGATTATAAAATCAACAAAAAGTCCTGAAATAGGATGCGTACTTCATTGCTATAGTGGAAATGTTGAATTAGCAAGAGAATATGTTAAAATGGGATGTTATATTTCAATATCAGGAACTGTAACATTTAAAAACAACAAGAAAACAAAAGAAGTTGTAAGAGAAATACCCCTTGATAGATTGTTAATAGAAACTGATTCACCTTATATGGCGCCAACGCCACATAGAGGAAAAAGAAATGATCCATCACTAGTGCAATTTGTAGCTGATACAATAGCTGTTGAAAAAGGAATTTCTTATGAAAAAGTTTGTGAAGCAACAAAAGAAAATGCTAAAAAATTCTTCGGAATTAAATAGATAATTTTTATTAAAAGGCATACAAAATAGTCGAATATTTTGTATGCTTTTTTTATATGGATTTTTAGTAAAAATGTTGAGTTAGAAGAAATTTAATTAAAATTTGGATTTATATAAAACTTTGAAAAATATTTATAACTTTTTAATAGCTTCATTAGTCTAATATGTGAAGGGAGGTAAAAGTGATGGACGAAAAATTAATTAAAAAAGCAATAAAGGGAAATTTTAAAGCTTATAGCCTTTTGGTACATAGCTTGAAAAATGAGGGATATAAGCTAGCATATACAATATTAAAGAATGAACAAGATAGCATAGATGCATATTTACAAGCAGTGGAAAAGGGCTTGAAAAACATACAAAATTTAAAAGAACCACAATATTTCAAAACATGGTTTTTAAGAATTGTTATTAATGAAGCTAAAAATATTATAAATAAAAATAATAAATTAATATATTTAGAGGACGTTGAAAGTTCTAGACCAACAAAATCAAAATCAGAAAATCAAGAGACAAAACTTGATCTGGAAAGAAGTTTAGAAAAGATAGAACCACAGGTTAGAGAAATGATAAGATTGAAATTTTATATGGGTTATAAATTAGACGAAATTGCGAATATACTTGATGTTCCAGTAGGAACTGTAAAAGGAAAGATGTATACAGCTCTTAGAAATATGAAAAAGGATTTGGAGGTGAGATAATATGGATAAAAATAAAGATAAAAGAAATTTTTTAGATGAAGATGAAGAGATAGAAAAATTATTAAGTGAATATGAGAATGAAGATATAAAAATACCAGATGAATTAGATGAAAGATTGAATGCTAAATTAAAAGAATTAAAACCTAAAAAATATAAAAAATGGGCGATAACATCTGTGGCATCAATTTTAATAATAGGTGTGTCATATGCATTTGTACCTAGTTTTAGAACATTTGCAGATACAATGTTTAAATATATTTTTGGAGATATAGGCATAGAAAATGCAGTTAATAATGGCTATAAATCATCTGATTCCCAACATATAAATATTGGAGGATATGATATAACAATTCAAAATATATATATTGATGAACAGAGAATAAGTTTTGAAGCGATAATGGAGACAAAAATAGGTGATATGGTTGCTGATGATACTGATGAAGGAAATTATTATGAATTATATGTAGACTCTATAGAGGCATCAATGAGTGGTGGGATTTTTTATAAAGATGAAGATGGCATTATAAAAACAACTGTAAATGTTGTTGGAAGTGATGTAGAAAACATATTAGAAGGAAAGGGTACTTTGGAATTAAAACTTAAGTTAATTAAAGAACCTACAACATATAATCAAGAAGATGAAAACTGGGAACGAGAAACACTTGGAACAACAAAAGTAAAATTAGACATACCAAAACAATTAAACAAAACTAAAAATATAGAAATAAACAAACAAATAAATGATGGTGACTTAAATTTAAATATAGACAAATTAAAGGTATCTCCAACAATGATGTATTTAAATACATCTGGAGAAGTAAGAAGTATAGGAAAATTACAAGGATTAGACAATTTAAGAATAATATCTGAAAATGGAGAAATTTATAGATCCTCATTAGAACTCTCTGGCATAGGGTTAGAAAACGGTGGATGGAGTCAAACTATAGTACCTTCAGTATACTATGATAAAGGTAAAAAACTTAAACTAAAGGCAGATGGAGCTTTAGTAAATGCAAATAAAAAAATAGAGTTAAGTTTAAATGATAACTATCCTAAAAAGATAGATTATTTCGGAAGAACAGTTACTATTAAAAATGTTGAATATAATAGTGGAAAACTAATTGTAAAATATACTACAGATTCATCTATTGCATATAATGGCGGATGCAAATTAGATGGTAATTATGCAATATCATTATATTATGAATCTGGGTCAAATATATCTGGGATGGAATTTGATAATGTAGAAAAGAAGGAATCTTATATATTAGATTTAGGATTAGTTCTTAAATATAAATATCCAATTGAGTTAGAAATAAATAATAGATAATAAAACAATAATTGTACTTTAAATAAAATTATTATTTAAAGTACAATTATGCTTTGCACATAAAAATTATAAATAAATATGATATAATATTTATTGCAGTGATAATGTTTCATGTTTTTTCTATAAATGTATAAATATAGAGTAATGTGGTTAAAAATTTACCTTTGTAATACATATTTAAATATTTCTAATTAATAAGTAACAAGGGAGAAAAGTTAAAAGATGAATACACATTTATATCGCATATTTAAAAAAGTTATTGCAGTTGTTTTAGCTTTGCTATTAATAAGTGCAGACACGTTACAATATGTATATGCATCTGTAGGGGAATATCAACAACAAGAAGTAATTTCTCAGAATGTATCATCGCAGGAGAATATCGACAACAATGAGGAAACATCAGATGATCAAAACGAGGGAATAGCTGAAGAAAAAAATCCGAATAGTAGTGGGAGTACTATAGAGGATAACGCAGCTTCAGATAAAGTAACTTCAGATAAAAATATAATCCAAGAAGAATCTTCAGATAAAGACTCTACTAAAAATGAAAAAAATGAACAAAGTACGATGACATCTGACATATCAGAAGATGTAAACCAGGAGTTAGTTGTAAAAGTTGGACAAGAAAGTAATATGTCCAATAGAGAAATATCTGTTTCTACAGGACAAACTACACGTATACATGTTACAGCTACAGGTTCAAATTCGAATATAAGAGGTAATTACAAAATCAGAATGGAGATAGATAATCCTAATGTTATATTATCTGACTTCCAAAAATCTGATGGAACAATACAAAATGAGATCACTTTAGATGGTATAAAACTTAAATTAGTAACTGGCCAAGATGGAAAAAGATATATTATTTCAGAATTAACTCAAGGTTCTACTGACCAATTTGATTTTCAAATGATATTTAAAAATGGTGTCACTAATGACGGCGAAAAAGTAGTAATCAAAACAGACATATTAGACTCAAATGATAATGTGATTACTGATAAAGTAGCAGATGAAAAATCTATAATAAGTGACTTAATAGTTACAGCAAAAGCATCTTTTAGTTGGAATAAGGTATCTAAAACTACTAATAAACAAAGTGTAGATAGAGATAATTCTGGAAATATAAAAGATGAATCAATAGTGTATAATATCAAAGCTACATCAAATAACAAAGGATATGTAGGAAAGATATTTACAAAAGAATATACCATTACTGATGAACTTGAATTACCTAGTTCTATTAATTTACCAAGTGGTGAAGTGAATTCATCAAATGGAGTACTTACTATAGGTGGCAAAAAAATTCTAGAGGTAAGTGAAAAAGACGCTAAAATAACGGTTGAAGGCAAAAAAATCAAAATAACTCATACGAGGCAAAATTCCGATAATCCGGATAGCGAAATTAAAGAACCAGATATGCAAGTAATTCTTTATACATCGAATTTAATTGCAGATAAAACACAAAAAGAAGAAACTATTACAAATAAGGTTAGTTTTGAGGCTAAACCTGTAGTAGGCGCATCTAAAGAGACTTCAGATGATACTGTTTCCACAACTGTACCAGCAACATCTCCTAATATAACTGCAAAAAAATCAAGTGAGATTGTTGAAAAAAGTGGTTCAGATGTAGAAGTAGGAGATACTATAAAATATGAAATCACTGTTAAAAATGATGGAAGTGCTGAATCAGATAAGTTTGTTGTGGAAGATAAAATTCCAACAAATACTCAAGCTATAAATCAAGAACAATGGACTGAAGGATACATATTAGAAAATAATATAGTAAAATGGGAAGTTTCTGGTGTAAAACCAGGAGCCCAAAAAACTTATATTTTCTACGTGAAAGTTACAGACTGTGATTCAGGAACTTTAATCAAAAATACTGCAACTGTAAATAACAAAGAAACAAATGAAACTACTAATAAAGTAGTAAAGAAATCATCAAAAATATCTCTAAATAAGTATGCAAATGATTCATATAAGACATTTAAAGATGGAGACACAATAACTTATACAGTTGAAGTGTACAATAATGGTGAACTTGATTCAGAGGAACAAACAATAGTAGATATTATGCCAACAGGATTAGTACCTGAGTATAACAAAGATACTAATACAATTGAATCAGGAGATTTTACAGGAACAGTAAAATACAATGAACTAACTAAATCTTACACAATAACTTGGAATATAGGTAGTGTAAAAAGTGGTTCAAAAGTAGATTTAAAATACAATGCTAAAGTTGTAGCAGCTAACTTACCAGATGGATTGATTACTGGTGAGGAAAAAACTATTGATTTAAAAAACCAAGTTACAAATAATAATGGTGAAAAAGCAGAAACGACAGTAAAGGTAGGGATTGAAGGATATAAAATTGGAGTTGATAAAAAATCAAGTTCCGATGATATAAGAGAAGGCCAAAGTGTTACATATACTTTGAAAATTTCAAATACAGGAAAAGAATCAACTACAATTGATGTAAAAGATATTTTACCTACTGATAAAGATGGAAATGTTATAGATTGGTGGAAAATAGATGGTGATAATATAACAGTCACAACGTCTGGTGATTTAGATGGATATAGTCTTACATTAAAAGACGGTATTTTAATGTGGAAAGATGTAACTCTTGAACCAGGACAAACTCTTAATCAAACAGTTATATTAACATATCCACAAGATGATATTTTTAAATCATTATTTAATATTAATGGTCACAATTCAATAGTAAATACGTTAAAAGTCGGGGAACAAGAAAATAAAACATATCAAACACCAAAAGATGTAGATTTAAAAATAAATAAATCTATTGATAAAGATTCTGTTCAAATAGGATCAAATGATGATGTTACATTTACTATAGATGGTTTTTCTAACACTTCAAAAAAATCATTAAAAAATGTAACAGTTAAAGATGACTTTTCAACATGGAATGGGGTAAATTCTAAATTTAAACTTAAAGAAATTACAACAGGTTCTTATGAAGGGATAAATAGTTATAGTATAGAGGTTGTATTTAATGACTATTCTACTAAGACTATACAAATTGATAATCCTTCACAAATTTCAAAATTAAGTTCCTTAATAGATAATAAGAGTGTTGTAGATATAAAATCTATAACTTTTAATTTTGGAGATATAGGAACTGATTTTAACGTAGTGGAAGGTATAACTGTAGTTGCAACTCCAAAATCTTCAGATGAAATAGATACAGGGGTTGTTGTAAATACTGCAGTATTAAACTTTAACAATACTCAAATATCGGATGATGCAACTGTTGAACTTACTTATCCAGATACAAAAGTTACTAAAGAGGCTTATGTAAACGGACAGTTAGCCGACAACAAAACTAATCCGATATCAGTAGGAGATAAAGTAACATTTAAAATTAAATACACTAATAACACAGGCAAAGATATAAATCATTCAGATATTTCTTTTATGGATAATTTCACAAATAATAATATTATAGATAAGAGTAAAAAACTTACAGTTGTAGCAAAACAAACTGATAGTAATGGAAAAACTGTAACAGAAAATCCATTAGTATTAAATGGTGGAGCTAACTGGTATTATATGAATTTTAGTTTTGCAAGTGGAATATTGAAAAATGGTGAAACTATTGAACTTGCTTTTGATGCAATCACAACATCTGAATATTCAAAAGCAACAGAAAGTGTTGAAGAAGGTTCAACTGATTATAGACTTCATAATACTATTGAACTAAAAATAAAAAATAATGTAGTAGCTAAAGGTGAAACAGATTTCTATTATCCAGCAATTAAAAATAATATATGGACACAAAAAGGTATAAAGTCAATTGGTAAGTATACTAGAAATAGTAAGGAATCAGTTGATGGGTGGTACAGTGTTAATAGCAATTCACTTTATAGTTATGGTAGTGAACAAAATGCAGTCGTATATACATATGTAATATACAATGATGCTAATAGTGGAGATAATCTTCCTCTTAAAAAAGCAGTGGATATATTACCAAATGGATTTAAATATATTGCAATGGGCAAAGATTCTAATGCCTTTTACAATGTAAGTGCCTCAAATAAAATAACGACTGTAAATTATGCGAGCGATATTAATTTACCTCAAGGAGTTGTTTTAGATGGAGGCATTGTTGTAAATGCTGCGTATGATAATAATCAAATAGTATTTACATTTAATGAGGGTGCAGAATTACAACCAGGACATGCAATAGCATTTACATATTTATGTGAAATAGATAATGAAAAAACAGATTTATCATCTGTAAATAAAATTGCATTTTCATATGATACAACAGAAAATGAAGCTCCTGGAAATGATGTAAAAGTAAGTTTCTCAACAAATACAGATAAATCACCTAAAAATGATGGAACTTGTAATATTCTAAATAAAAATTATGGTCACATTTATGGTGGTGAAAATCAAACTTGGTATGAATCTGATGTAACAATCAAAAAGGTGGCTATATTACCAGGTGTAAGTAAGAAATTAGATGGATTCTATAATGCAGGTAGTGATGAATTACATGAGGTAGATGAAAATTCTAAAATATCTATAAAATCATCACTAAAATGGACAATAAAGGTAAGTAATAATGGAAATAATTATGATTCTGAAGATATGACTAATTATACTGTTATTGATACCTTACCACATCCATATACTCTATCTAAAAATAGTAAACATAATCAAAGTATAACTATTTACAATAAAGATGGAAGTAAGAAGTTTACTTTTGATATAAGTAACCTTTTAACTACATCAACTAAAACTGATTCAAATGGAGATGAAGTTCAAGTTTTAACTTGGAAGTTAGAAGATGAAACATATACTATACCAAGTGGCGGTTATGCAGAAATAACATTTATTTCAGCAAATGATAGTAATACAGCTAATTATGGTACTTATGTAAATAATGTTGCATTAGTTCCTTCACAATCTTTTACAAAAGACAGTGTTACAGAGGGTAATGTAACGGAAATTGAAGTAGATGGAGAAAAAAAGACTGTTATAGAAAATCAAGCAACTGCCCACATATTTGGAAATTATGCAACATATTCATTTAAGCAAATAAGTGATTTATCTGGATATGACACAGTTTTAGAAGAAGATAAGACTGGCAATGGCTATGGTGATAATCATGCAAATGGATATGGATATAAATCTAATGATAATACTGTTGTGAGTAGTGGAAAAGGAGAAAAGGTTGGATATACATTATATGTTAAAAGTAATAGCGAAGGTGATATATACAACTTAACTCTAATTGATAAATTACCACATGTAGGTGATGTAGGTACAGTAAATTTAGATAGTCCTAGAAACTCGGAGTTTACTGTATATTTAGCCAATAAACCTAATTTCAAAGTTGATATACTAGATGAAAATAGAAACTATGAATCTACAGTAGATACAAGCCAATATTCTATAGACTATTCTAGTAAAATTTCTTATACAAATGAAGATTGGGATTCTAATACAACTTGGGATACTTCATATAATCAAGATATTCATAAATCTTTACGTTTAACATTTAAAAACGGCTTTAAATTAAAACAAGGTCAGATTGTAAGGGTTTATTTTGAAGGTATTATAGGTGATGATGCTATACCAGGGGAAATCGCTTGGAACTCATTTGGATATTTATATTCAACAAAAAATTCTTTCAATGAAGATGTTACATTAATTGCCGAACCAGCTAAAGTTGGTGTAAGTATACCTGGAACTATTGAATCAGCTCAAATTTCAGTAACTAAAGTTGATGAAGAAAACACTAATAAAATTTTAGCAGGCGCTGAGTTTGGTGTTTATTCGGATAAAGAATGTACTAATTTAGTAACAAAAATTACAACTACATCTAATGGTGATGATTTATCTAGTAAATTATTATTACAAACTTACTATATAAAAGAAATAAACGCTCCAGAAGGGTATGTGATGGATGATACTGTTTATACAGTAAAATTAACTAAAAAAGATACTATAGTTAAAGTTCAAAAAGATAGCACAGGATATGTTACTAATAAGAGAGATAAAATAAAAACAAAACTAAAAATATCTAAGAAAGATATTGTTACAAGTGAAGAATTGCCAGGAGCAACACTTCAAATAATCGATAAATCTACAGGAAAAGTTATTGAAGAGTGGGTATCTACGACTAAACCACATGAAATTGATACTTTGGAACCTGGAGAATATACGTTAATAGAAAAATCGGCACCAGATGGATATTTGATAGCTGAATCTATTGATTTTACAGTTAAAGCAACTAGTGAAATTCAAAAGGTTGAAATGTTTGATGCAAAAGATGTTTCATTATTTGTAAAGAAAACATTAATAAATGAGAATATGTTCGATGAAAAAGAACAATTCGATATAGTTATAACTGGAGAGTTTTCTGATGGCTCAAAAGAAAAAACTATAAAATTTACTAAAGAAGATGCCATAAATGGGACTATTAAAAAAGTAGAAAATGTAGTTTACGGCAATACTTACGAAATAGTTGAAAACAATTCTGATTCATATAATGTAGCTATTACAGGTAATGGACAAGTTATGGTGAATAATAAAGATCAGTTAGTTGAAGTAGTTAATTCTAAAAGACTAAGTGGAATATTAGCTGTAACAAAAGTTGTTGAGAATATAAATACAGTAGCAGACGATGATGTATTTACATTAATAGTAAGTGGTAAATTCTCAAATGGAACAAACTCAAAAGAGATAAATGTTACTAAAGAACAATTAAATAAACAAATAGTAGTTGAAGATACTATCTATGGAGAAACTTATACATTATCAGAAGTAAACAATGAAAACTATAATATTGTATATAATAATCAATCAGTAACTTTAGATGGTTCTTTACAAATTAAATTATTATCAGTAACTAATGAAAGAAAAGATGCTGGTAAATTATTTGTTGTTAAAAAGTTAGTAGATAATGCAACTATTTCTGATACTGATAAATTTATAGTAACAGTAAAAGGTAGATTCTCAGATGTTGAAGGTGAAACGATAAAGAAATTTACATTTGATAATAGTAATATAGGTCAAGCACAAGAGGTACCCGGAGTAATTTACGGAAATACTTATGAAGTTTCAGAAAAGGAAACAGGAAACAGATATACAATAGATTCCATAGAAAATGCATCGGTAACTATAGGGTCTGAAGATATAACATCGACAGTTTTAAATAAAAAGACTTCAAGTAAAGTTAAAATATCAAAATCTGATATAACAACTTCAAAACCATTAAAGGGTGCTACTTTACAAGTAATTGATAAAGTAACAAATGAAGTACTAGAAGAATGGACTACTACTGAAGAAGATTATGAAATAGATGAACTTCCAGTTGGTGAATATATTCTAAGAGAAATCAGTGCACCAGATGGTTATATAAGAGCAGAAGATGTAGAATTCACTGTTTCAGAAGGCGGAAAAATTTATAAAGTCGAAATGAAAGACGATTACACAAAAGTAGAGATTACGAAAAAAGATCTAGAGACTAAAGAAATCTTAGAAGGAGCAAAACTACAATTACTAGATAGTGAAGGAAAAGTAGTAGCAGAGTTTACATCAGAAAACAAAGCATACGAAATGACTAAGTTACCAGTAGGCGAGTATACATTACGTGAAGTAAAAGCGCCAAAAGGATATAATTTAGCGGAAGATGTAAAAGTAGTAATTGAAGAAACAGGAAAAGTTCAAGAGTTTTCAATATACGATGTAGAAAAAACAAACAATGTTCCAATATCAAAACAAGATATAACAACAGGTGAAGAAATCAAAGGAGCGAAGCTAGAGTTACTGAACTCAAAAGGAGAAGTAATAGAAAGCTGGACATCGACAGATAAACCACATGTTGTAAATAACTTAAAAGCAGGAACATACAAAATAAGAGAAACTAAGGCGCCAGCTGGATATTTAGTAGCTGAAGAAGTAGAATTTACAATAGACAGCGAAGGAAATATCACAGGTTCAACAATAATGAAAGATGACTATACAAAAGTAGAAATCACAAAATTAGATATAACAGATGGACAACCAGTAATAGGTGCAAAATTACAAGTAATCGATAAAGTAACAAATGAAGTAGTCGAAGAATGGACAACAACAGGAGAAGCTCACAAAATAGATAGATTACCGACAGGAGAATATATCTTAAGAGAAATCCAAGCGCCAGCTGGATACATAAGAGCAGAAGATGTAGAGTTTAGAGTAGACGAAACAGGAGAAATCCAAAAAGTCGAAATGAAAGACGATTACACAAAAGTTGAGATTACGAAAAAAGATCTAGAAACTAAGGAAATCTTAGAAGGAGCAAAATTACAATTACTAGATAGCGAAGGAAAAGTAGTAGCAGAGTTTACATCAGAAAACAAAGCATACGAAATGACAAAGCTGCCAGTAGGAGAGTATACATTACACGAAGTAAAAGCTCCAAAAGGATACAACCTAGCGGAAGATGTAAAAGTAGTAATTGAAGAAACAGGAAAAGTTCAAGAGTTTTCAATATACGATGTAGAAAAAACAAACAATGTTCCAATATCAAAACAAGATATAACAACAGGTGAGGAAATCAAAGGAGCGAAGCTAGAGTTACTAAACTCAAAAGGAGAAGTAATAGAAAGCTGGATATCGACAGATAAACCACATGTTGTAAATAACTTAAAAGCAGGAACATATAAAATAAGGGAAACTAAGGCGCCAGCTGGATATTTACTAGCTGAGGAAGTAGAATTTACAATAGACAGCGAAGGAAATATTACAGGTTCAACAATAATGAAGGATGACTACACAAAAGTAGAAATCACAAAATCAGATATAACAGATGGCCAACCAGTAATAGGTGCAAAATTACAAGTAATCGAAAAAACTACAGGAAAAGTAGTAGAAGAATGGACAACAACAGAAGAAGCTCATAAAATAGATAGATTACCGACAGGTGAATATATCTTAAGAGAAATAACAGCGCCAGCTGGATACATAAGAGCAGAAGATGTAGAGTTCAAAGTAGATGAAACAGGAGAAATCCAAAAAGTCGAAATGAAAGATGATTACACAAAAGTAGAGATTACTAAAAAAGATCTAGAAACTAAGGAGATCCTAGAAGGAGCAAAATTACAACTACTAGATAGCGAAGGAAAAGTAGTAGCGGAGTTTACATCAGAAAACAAAGCATACGAAATGACAAAGCTGCCAGTAGGCGAGTATACATTACACGAAGTAAAAGCACCAAAAGGATACAACTTAGCAGAAGATGTAAAAGTAGTAATTGAAGAAACAGGAAAAGTACAAGAATTCTCAATATACGACGTAGAAAAAACAAATAATGTTCCAATATCAAAACAAGATATAACAACAGGTGAGGAAATCAAAGGAGCGAAGCTAGAGTTACTAAACTCAAAAGGAGAAGTAATAGAAAGTTGGACATCGACAGATAAACCACATGTTGTAAATAACTTAAAAGCAGGAACATATAAAATAAGAGAAACTAAGGCGCCAGCTGGATATTTAATAGCAGAAGAAGTAGAATTTACAATAGACAGCGAAGGAAATATCACAGGTTCAACGATAATGAAAGATGACTACACAAAAGTAGAAATCACAAAATCAGACATAACAGATGGACAACCAGTAATAGGTGCGAAATTACAAGTAATCGAAAAAGCTACAGGAAAAGTAGTAGAAGAATGGAAAACAACAGAAGAAGCTCACAAAATAGATAGATTACCGACAGGTGAATATATCTTAAGAGAAATAACAGCGCCAGCTGGATATATAAGAGCAGAAGATGTAGAATTCAAAGTAGACGAAACAGGAGAAATTCAAAAAGTCGAAATGAAAGACGATTACACAAAAGTTGAGATTACGAAAAAAGATCTAGAAACTAAGGAAATCTTAGAAGGAGCAAAATTACAATTACTAGATAGCGAAGGAAAAGTAGTAGCAGAGTTTACATCAGAAAACAAAGCATATGAAATGACAAAGCTGCCAGTAGGCGAGTATACATTACACGAAGTAAAAGCACCAAAAGGATACAACTTGGCGGAAGATGTAAAAGTAGTAATTGAAGAAACAGGAAAAGTTCAAGAGTTTTCAATATACGATGTAGAAAAAACAAACAATGTTCCAATATCAAAACAAGATATAACAACAGGTGAAGAAATCAAAGGAGCGAAGCTAGAGTTACTAAACTCAAAAGGAGAAGTAATAGAAAGCTGGACATCAACAGATAAACCACACGTTGTAAATAACTTAAAAGCAGGAACATATAAAATAAGGGAAACTAAGGCACCAGCTGGATATTTACTAGCTGAGGAAGTAGAATTTACAATAGACAGCGAAGGAAATATTACAGGTTCAACAATAATGAAGGATGACTACACAAAAGTAGACATATCTAAAAAAGATATTGTTACTAAAGAGGAACTACCAGGGGCAACACTACAGGTAAAAGATTCAAATGGTAATATAATTGAAGAGTGGGTAAGTAGTACAGAACCACATAGAATTAATAGATTACCAATGGGAGATTATATACTAGTAGAAAAACAGGCTCCAAATGGATATTTAATAGCTGAAGAGGTTAAGTTTACTGTTACAGAAACTGGCGAAATCCAAAAGGTTGAAATGTTCGATGCCAAAAAAGTTTCATTATATATTAAGAAAGACGTTTCTAATATTGAGAAACTAAATGGTAATGAAGAATTTACAATAAAAGTTTCTGGCGAATTTGCTGATGGAACAACTGAAAAATATATTAAATTTGCATATGATGAACTAGGGAAAGAAAAACCTGTTATAGATGTAATCTATGGAAATAAATATAAAATAAGTGAACCACAACATGATGGTTATACAGTTAAAATTGATAAAGAGTCTGTAATATTAATGGAATCAAAAGAATTAGTAACAGTTATTAATACACTAGATATTCCAGATATACCAGAAAAACCAGATAACCCAGGAACTCCGGAGGAACCAGGAAAACCAGATACACCGGATACCCCAGGAAATCCAGGTGAACCAGAAAAACCAGATAATCCAGGAAATCCAGAGGAACCAGAAAAACCTGATACACCAGATAATCCAGGAAGTCCGGAAGAACCAGAGCAACCTGATACACCAAATAATCCAGGAAGTCCAGAGGGGCCAGAAGAACCAGATACACCGGGTAATCCAGGAAATCCAGAGGAACCAGAAAAACCTGATACACCGGGTAACCCAGGAAATCCAGAGGAACCAGAAAAACCTGATACACCGGATAACCCAGGACAACCAGATGAACCAGAAGAACCTGATACACCAGATAACCCAGAAAGTCCGGAAGAACCAGAAGAACCTGATACACCGGACAATCCAGGAAATCCGGAAGAACCAGAAAAACCTGATACACCAAATAATCCGGGAAGTCCTGAAAAACCAGGACAACCAGATGCTCCTAGTAACCCAAATTCACCGAATAATCCAAGTAAATCAGATGATTTAAAGGATGGAGATGATGTGCAAACAGGTGATAGTAGTTTAACAAATGAAGTTGCAATAGGAGCTATTGCATTAATAGCATTAGTTGTATTATGGATTAACGATAAACGTAGAAGAAATTTATAAAAATTTTATGACTAATTATAGAAATAAATTAAAGTAAAAAATAAAAAAATAGACATAACAAATTAAGAATTAAAAAATATAGTAATAGATAAAGTAGAGAATAAGTAGATAAACAGGATTAAAAAAATCAGAGACATTTAAGAGAATAGGTATCAATTAAGATACCTTAAAATAGAAAACTGTTGTGCATCTTTGGTTAATATTTTCTGACATTATAGAAAAATAGACGAGCGACAGGAAAGTGAAAATATAACCAAAGAAATCAGTTTACTATTTTAATGACATTAGTTTGCTATTATATATGAGTAAAATATAAAAATTTATTAGAAATATGCGAAAATATTTATTAAAGGTAAATTAAATACTCTAATGGCAAAAGAGATAAAAAATCTTACTTAAAACATGAAAATTATTGTAAAAAATTAAGGAGTAATCAAACCAATATAGGTTGATTACTCCTTTTTTATTTCTGATTTATTAATTTATGGAATGATTATATTCTTGTTAGCTGTAACGTAATTTGTTTTTCTCATTTTTAGAGTAACTATTGTGTCTGGTTTTATTTTTGGAAGATACATATTAAATGTACCATTTGAATTTACAACACAAGCTTTCCCTATCTGAGTATTTTTTATATATGCTCTTATATAAGATTCGCTACAACCTTTTCCTGAAATACTTATATGATTAGGATCTATATTTTCAATAGAATCTACCGAAAATACATCAAATTCATATAAGGCTGTGATTATTTCCTCTCTAGTTTCATATCCATTTTTAGAAATTTCTACTTTTATTTCAGAACCTGCATCTTGTGGATCAATATTTAGTAAAAATCTTTTATCTTGTCCAATCACACATGTATCGCTAATCATTTGTTCATCTTTAAATGCCTTAACTGTAGCACCTACGATTCCTTTACCTGTTATAATATTAGCGCTACATTTTAAATAGTTTACATCAAATAAGCGTATTTTTTTTAATGAAACATTTAATATACACGCAGCTAGTAGATTTTCAACCTGAGCAATTACTACAGTTGTTCCTTCAGAAATAGCTATTAAGTTATTATTTTCTATCTTAGCTATTTTTTTATCTGAGATATTCCAATTAACAAGCTGTGGTTCGACTTTATTATTGTTTTGATCAACTATCTCTAAACATTTAGAATCATCAACTTTTAAATTAAGTTTATCCTCTTTAAATTTAATTTCAGATATAGATGATTTTACTGTAACTATACAAGTTGCTATTTTGTTATTAGTTGAAGCTGTTACTACAGTAGTACCAGCATTTAGTGCTTTAATGGTACCACTATTATCAATAGATGCAATGGATGAATCCATACAAGACCAATTTAAAGCAATATCATCTGTAGTGTTTTCTGGTATATAAGATATGTTTAATTTATATAAATCATTACATTTTAAATTTAACGTAGTTTTATCAAAACGTATTTCCTTTAAAGGAAGATCTACCGTAATATCACACGATGCAGATTTATTATTTAGAGTACAAGTAATAGTACAGTATCCTTTATCAATAGCATAGATATTTCCTTTTGAATCTACTTTTGCAATATTTTCATCAGAGGATATCCAAATTGGAGTTTCTGTACAAGTATGATTTTTAGGAAAACATTCTAGTTTTAAATGTTTTGAATCATCTTTGTTTAAGGTTAAATTATCTGTTTCAAAATATATATTTTCCAAAGGTAATTCAACCTGAACTATACATTTTGCGACTTTGTTATGTCCAACGGAAGCACTTATAGTCACAACACCTATATTATGACTTTTAATAATTCCGTCTTTAACAGAAACTATATTTTCATCAGAGGATTTCCATTTTACTTTAAAAATATCATTAGTATTTTCAGGATGTAAAATCAAATCCAGCTTTCTTTCTTCATTTTTTAAAATAGATATAAAAGTATCTTTTATAGATATATCCCTAAGATTTATGAATTCATATTCCTCAAATTTTAAATTATTGGCAATAGCATATTTATGAGCATAAGAATTTTTTTCACCGCAAATAACAATATTAGGACAATTCTCAAAAGCAGAGTTACTAATTGATCTAATTTTGTTAGGAATAATAATTTTACTCAAGTTAGTACAATTGCTGAATGCATATTCTTTTATTCTTTTTATAGACTTAGGTAATCTAAATTCTTTTAAAGATGTACAATTTGAAAATGCATATGCATCTATATAATTTAACTCTTCTGGTAAATTTATTTTTTCTAAACTTGTACAGTTTGAAAAACAAGAATCAGGTATTCTTTTTAGCGTTTTTGGAAGTTTAACTTTGTTTAAACTACTACAATTATAAAAAGTTAAGGAGTTTAGTCCACTTATGTTATTAGGAATATTTATTTCCGATAATGTTTTACAATTATAAAACGCTGAAGAACCTATATTTTTTAAACTATGTGGAAGAATAATATTCTCTAAATTTTCACAACCAGAAAATACATCTGAACCTATTGATTGTAGATTTTCTGGTAAGTTTATAGATTTCAAATTGCTGCATCCACAAAATGCGGAATTATCTATTTGTTTTACTGTTTTAGGAATATCAATATATTCTAAATTACCACAGTTAATAAATGTGCTAGATGGTATATATGTAAGTTTATTAGGTAAATTAACTTTACTTAGACTTATACAGTTAGAAAAAATTCCTTGACCTATTGATGAAATTGTATTTGGCAAATTGATAATTTGCAAGTTACTACAGTTAGAAAAAACTCTAGAACCTATATGCAATAAGTTTTTAGGTAAATTTATTTCATTTAAATTACTGCATTCAAAGAAAGCTAAGTCCTTAATTTTTACTACGTTTTGCGGTATATTAATCTTATCTATTTTTTCGCAATTAGCAAATAAACAAGATTCTAAAATGCTTATATTATCTGGTAGAATTACATTTTTTAAATTTAAGCAATTAAAAAATGCATTTTTTTCAATATATTTAACTGAGTTTGGAAGAACTATAAAAGTTAAATTGTAACAATTTTTAAATGCAGAATTATCTATTTTTTCTAGCTTATAAGATAAATTAATCTCTTCTAAATTTTCGCAATTACAAAAGCATTTTTCACCAATAGAAGTTATATTACTTGGCAAAGTTATATTTTTTAAGTTTACGCAGTTGTAGAAAGTATCAGGTTTTAAAACTGATACATTTTCTGATAACTCTATTTTTTCTAAGCTTTTACAATTATAGAATGCTCCCTTTTCTATATTATATATATTGGGAGGAATATATAATGATTTAATATTTGTACAATCATAAAAACATCTGTAACCAATAGTATTTATATTTTTAGGAATATTTATATTTTCAGTTTTTTTATTCATACAAGATATAAATGAATCTAATATAAGTACATTTTTATTATTTAAGTTTTGATCTTCTAAATATTTATACTTTAGTCTTTGAGATAATATCATAATAACCCTCCATATAATTTATTTTTCTTTACAAAATACTACTGTTCGTGCATCATTAAATTCATAACTGCAAGTAGTTAGAGTAAGTATTTTATCTGATATTGCAGGTTTATTTTTTGTTTTAAACATCGAATCATCGACGATTTTATTTAAAAAATTATTGTATTCGTCATTATTATTAAAATTCGGAACTCTATAGTCATAGTCCTTCTTAACTAGTAAAACTGCAAAAACTTCATAATATCGTTCTCCATCTTTGCTAGTTAAAGTTATAGTTGGATTTGAATTAAAAAAAGATTCTTCTTTAAATTTTTCAAGTTGGTTGAACATAGTAGAATTTTTCATATTATGACCATAGATAATTAAGTTATTACTATTATTATAATCATTTCTATAATCTAAAAATATAGTACCAGAAAGTAGATAGTTTCCGTAGATATCTCGACGAAGATAATAAGAATTGTCTTTACCTTGAACAACTGGATAGTCTATATCAGTATTTTCTATATTAATCCAGCATACAAAGTCTTTATTTATAGATGAAAGATCTATAGTATTTTCATTTTTTGAATTTTCCTTATTATTTAAGTCTAATTTATTATTTTTTTTATTAAGACTAGTATCTTTTTCTTTTCTTAAATCATCATATATAGCATCTGCTTTTTTATATTCATGAAACTTATCATAAATCCTATATCCACAAACGCATATAACTAAAACTAAGCATATTGTTATAAAATTTTTAATTCCCAATTTGTTTTTCATAAAATATTCTC
This sequence comes from Intestinibacter bartlettii, assembly GCF_018917435.1. Classification (GTDB taxonomy): domain Bacteria; phylum Bacillota; class Clostridia; order Peptostreptococcales; family Peptostreptococcaceae; genus Intestinibacter; species Intestinibacter bartlettii_A. The sequence goes on along the minus strand of NZ_JAHLOQ010000018.1, from coordinate 24,440 downwards.
CCTCTAAAATTTTTGTATAATTATACTTTACAATGTAAATAACTTTAATATATAGATTTTATCACAATTTATACATTTAGTGTAAAATACAATACTTTGGTCAAATATATTGATGACTTTTGTAAAAAGCATTGATTAAATAATGAAAAAAAATTAAAATATAAAGATGCGAATAAGATAAGAAATCATTGAAATTTAGCAATATATAGATACATTAATTTATAGTAAGTTAATAAATATAAAATAAAAAGGTGAAATTAAATGATAAAAGAGATAATAGTAGTAGAAGGTAGAGATGATGTTACCGCTGTAAAAAGAGCATTAGATGCTGAGCTTATAACAACTGGTGGCTTTGGATTTCCAAAGGGTGTTATGGAGAGAATCAAAGCAGCTCAAAAAAGAAGAGGAGTAATAATTTTTACTGATCCAGATTTTGCTGGCGAAAAAATTAGAAAAAAAATAGCTCAAGAAGTACCAGGATGCAAACATGCATTTTTACCGAGAGAAGAAGCTAAAAAAGATGGAGATATAGGAATAGAGAATGCATCTCCAGAAAGCATAATAAAGGCACTGAATAAAGTTAGAACTGAAAGTAGTGACACAAGAAATGAATTCGGACAAGTTGATTTAATAAGAAATAACTTAATCGGAAATGAAGATGCATCTTATAGAAGAGATAAGATTGGTCAAATATTAGGAATAGGATACGGAAATGCAAAACAATTCCTAAGCAGATTAAATAATTATGGAGTTACAAGAGAAGAGTTCATTGAAGCAGTAAAATCTATAGATATAGGAGAGGAAAAATAAAATGGATAGACTTTCATCACATAGAGCTACCAAAGAAGTAGTAAATAAACACAACTTTAAGTTTTCAAAGTCTTTAGGACAAAACTTTTTAATAGATGATAATGTAATAGATAGAATATTAGAAGGAGCTAGATTATCAGAAACTGATAGAATAATCGAAGTTGGTCCTGGAATAGGTACTTTAACTAGAGAAATGGGAAAAGTAGCTGAAAATGTAGTTGCTATAGAAATAGATAAAACATTAATACCAATATTACAAGAAACATTAGCAGACTTAGATAATGTTGAAGTTGTAAATGAAGACATATTAAAAGTAGATGTGCAAGGATTAATAAACGAAAAATTAAATGGAGGACCAGTTAAATTAGTTGCAAATCTTCCATACTATATAACTACACCAATAGTTATGAAATTCTTAGAAGAAGACATTCCTGTTACAGATATCGTAGTAATGGTACAAAAGGAAGTAGCTGACAGAATGAATGCTAAACCATCTACAAAAGATTATGGTGCATTATCAGTAGCAGTTCAATACTATTGTGATACAGAAATAGTTGCAAAAGCTCCGAGACACATGTTTGTTCCACAACCAAATGTGGATTCAATAGTTATAGGACTTCATGTTAGAGATGAGAAAAAATATGTAGTTGATAATGAAGATATTTTCTTCAAAACAGTAAAAGCATCATTTGGACAAAGAAGAAAAACTTTATTAAACTCTTTAGGCGGACTAGGATTCTTATCAAAAGATCAGATAAAAGAGGCATTAAAGGCTGCAAACATAGATGAAAAAAGAAGAGGAGAGACTCTTAGCATAGATGAATTTGCGAATTTATCTAATGAAATAAATAAATTTTCATCTAAATAATACTATTTTCCAAAACCTTAAACATATAATATTTTGAGCAAGTATGTTTAAGGAGGGATAAGTAGTGGTTTCTAAAAGAAAATTTAAAAGAGACTATATCATATTAGAGGCAAAGGACATGAACTTTAGAAGTAAAGAACGTGTTCTTCCTAAAGCCTTTGCCAAAATAGAAATTAACGATGAAAAATCAGTTGTAGCACTATATGTAGAAAATCTAAAAAATTTAAAAGATGGATATGATGTAATCGCTCTTCGTACTGACTATGAAAAATTAAATCTAGGAAGAATTAATCTTAATTCCCAAGGAAAAGGTGAATTTGTACTAGGTTTGGATGAAGAAGATAGCGATATTAAAGCAATCGCCCTTACTTATGATAAATATATTCCACTTATAGGATTTAAGGGAAATAAAATAGAAAATTATGAAGAATTAATATTTGAGCCAGAAGAAGAAATAGTAGAATATACAGAAACAGATGAGTATGAAGGTCCAGAATATGAATATGAAGAAGTTGATAGAAATGACCAATACGAAGAAATTGAATATGTAGAACCTGAAAATAGTGAATACGAATATGAAGAAATCGAGTATGTATATGAAGAAGATTTAGAGGATGAAGAAGAAACTATACAACCACAAGCCATAGAAGAACCAGATCAAGAACAACAAGTAGAAGAACGACCACAAGATATAGATGAATCAGAAGAATATGAATATGTCGAGTATGAAGAGCCTGAAGAAGATGAAAATGAGGAAGATGAAAGCGTAGAAGACATTATACCAGATCAACAGGCAAAACCTCAAAAAGAATGTGCAAAACCAATGCAACTTCCTAAAGAAGAAAGAAATAACAAACCTAAACAACAAAAATTGATATCTAAAGAAAAAATCCAAAATAAACGTAAAAATGTAAAACAAGAACAATATAATCAACCAAAAACTATACAAAAAAACAGTACAGATTTCGAAGAAAAAGTAAGTGCAGGAAAATTACTTATGCCTAGACAAATAAAAAAAGGATTAAAATATTTTAAAGAAGTTAAACCTTTTGCAGCCGATTATATTCAAAATACTAGATGGTGGAAGATAGAAATAACACCAACTACTATGAGTGGTTACACAATGCCATACTTAGGATATGTAAATAGCTTAAATTACACAATGTATAGTGATATAGCTATGAATTCATATAAATATAGACATTACTTATTCGGAGTACAATACGATGAATATAATAAGAGAAAGAACTATATATATGCAATACCGGGCAAAAAATCAGAACAGCCTGATAAAGGAACAACAGGATTTACAACATATCAAGCATGTGATAATAGAAATAGTAGTCTAGGATACTGGTTATGTTTTATTGATTCAAAAGCCCGTAAAATTGAAAAATAATTTCATATCAATTGAGAATTAATTGAAAAAAGTTAATTGAAAATATTACAATTTTTAATTTAAAGTGTTATAATATAAAAATAATATAATAGAAATTTTTAAAAATTGTTTAGAAACCAATTTAATGGGTATGTATATCTAAAATATAATAGTAAAAAAATGAACATAATTTAATATAAAAATAATAAAATCGCCTAGTAATCCTAGGTGATTTTTACGTTTTAGGGAAATGATAATTGATATTGAAAGAAATATATATCCATTAACAATATAAAATATAACTTAATTGGGAGGTAAATTTGATGGAAACAAGATATGAAGAGGCAAGTAAGGTAACAATTTTAGCAATTTTATGGAATGTATTTTTATCAGTGATAAAAATATTTGCAGGGGTGATTGGTAATTCAACAGCAATGATAGCAGATGGTATTCATTCAGCATCTGATATTATTACATCAGTAGGAGTATTAATCGGAAATAAAATATCATCAAAGCCAGGGGATAAAGAACATAATTATGGTCATGAAAAAGCAGAAACATTAGTGTCTTTTTTATTATCAATAATGTTAATAGTAGTAGCAGTGACAATAGGAGTAGACGGTGCAAAGAAAATATTTAATTTAAACGATGTTAAAGTACCAACATTGATGCCACTTATAGTATCAGTTATATCTATAGCAATAAAAGAATATCAGTATAGAATAACTATAAGAGTAGCAAAAAAGATAAATTCACCAGCACTTAAAGCAGATGCATGGCATCATAGATCTGATGCATTTTCATCAGTAGCAGCATTTATAGGTATAGGAGGGGCTATGCTTGGCTATAAAGTTTTAGAACCTGTAGCAACTATAGTAGTTGCTGTGATAGTATGTAAAGTTGCACTTGAAATATTTATAAATTCAATGAATGAGCTTATGGATGTTTCTATAGATGAGAATCAAGAAAAACAAATAATTGAATATTGTAAACAAACACCTGGTGTAAAACACATAAAAACTATGAGAACAAGAAAACATGGTGCATTTGCATATGTTGATTTAGTTATATGTGTAGATGGAAATTTAACAGTAACACAAGGTCATGACATAGCTAACGATTTAGAAAAAAAATTAATTAATGAGCTAACTATTATAAAAGGTATAACAGTCCATGTGGAACCTTGTACTAATGAGATGGATTTATGTAATAAAGATTTAGATATAAATAATGAAACAATAGAAGAAATACCATGTTCTGAGTGTAATTCTAAAGAATGTCTTAATAATGACAAATAATGCTTAAAAAATTAAATAAAAAGTTATATAATTATCATAGATAATTTTAAGGCATGGAGGGTAATATAATGTCAAAAAGAAAGGTAAAGAAAAGTGCCATTTTAATAATGGGAATAATTTGTTTCTTTATAATATATTTTATTTCTTTTAACTTCTTTTCAAATTTAGGACAGGGAGAGGGCACAAAAATTGTTGCAACAGAAGAAAAAGTAGATACTAGAAGTCTACTAAATCAGTTTAAAAGCAAGAAAAAAATATATATATCAGATGGAAATGTTTCAAATGTTAGAATGGAAGAGGAAAAAGTACAAGAATTCCAATATTCTTTTAATGAATTCAGTAAAATAAGAACTCCAGATTCTTATACACCTATATATGAGGGGTATACAGATGACGATATAAAATTTTCTACAGATTTAAATGTTTTTAGAGTTTATACTGTTAATAAAGAAGAGTACTATAAAGTACCTGTATCTTATAAGAAAGAATTCAAAGAAATTCTAGATACAAGTATATATACATCTTTTGATTTTATAAAACAATATAAAACATGGAAACAAGTTACCATAGATTATGGGGATGAGACTAAAAAAATAAGTGGCTGGAGTTATGATGACTTAGCTAGCAAGATGGTTCAAAAGAGATTAGTCGGAAAGATACAACCAGAAAAAGCTAGAGAAAGATGCAAGTATAAATTTACAATAAATATAACTTCAGATAATTATGAAGCCAGAGTAGATATAATGGGAGAAGATTATGTTAAAATAACAGTTAATAATTTAATCTCTTATTATGAAGTTTCAAATAATCTTTTTGATTATATTAAAACAGATATATTTAAAATAGCGGACAGTGAATAATTAAACCGTGCATAAACGGAATAAAAAAATTTATCTGTATATAACTTTTTATAGCAAATAAAAATAGACTAATTTGTTTTTCAAACTAGTCTATTTTTTTATAATAATTTTAAATTAATTTTCTTTTATTAATTGTTCACCAACTAAGTAAATTGGTCCAGCACCAGTAGTTATTACTACATCATTTGGTTGAACATTTTCTTTTAGGTATTTAACTATATCTTCAAATTCTGAGATGTAGATTGCATCTACATTATTATGTTGTAGTTTTTGAACTAAATCTCTTGAATGTACAGTTCCTGGGTCATCTTCTCTAGCAGCATATATATCAGTTATGATAACTTTGTCAGCTGAGTAGAATGCCTCTGCAAATTCATCTAATAAAGATATTGTTCTGCTATAAGTATGTGGTTGGAATACACACCATAGAGTTCCTTTTTTGAATCTCTTAGCAGTAGATAAAGTTGCTTTTATTTCAGTTGGATGATGAGCGTAATCATCTATTATTGCAGCACCTTTATATTCACCTTTTCTTTCAAATCTTCTACCAACACCAGTATAAGCTAAAATACCTTCTTTTATAGTTTCTAAATCTATTCCAGAAACTAATGAAACTATTATTGCTGATGTAGCATTGTAGATGTTATGAAGTCCAGGTACGTTTAATTTAAAGCCAGTTAATTTTTGACCCATGTAATTTAAGTCAAATGAACCGCATCCTAAATCATCAAACACTATATTTTCTATAATTACATCATTTGATTCTTTTTTACCAAATTTGATAGCTTTTGCTTTAACATCGTGTAATATATCCATGTTAGGATTGTCACCGTTGATTACAAAGTAACCATCTGAAGGTAAAAGTTTACCAAATTTATTGAATGATGCTTTTATTTCATCTATTCCAGAGAAATAATCAAGATGATCTTCTTCGATATTTAATACTATTGCAATTTTAGGGTTGAAGTTTAAGAAACTATCAACATATTCACAAGCTTCTGTTATAAAATGATCTGAATGACCTATTTTAACGTTTCCACCTATTGATTTTAAGTTTCCACCAACTAATATCGTAGGATCTAATTCAGCATGTTCAAAAACTGTAGACAACATAGAAGTTGTAGTAGTTTTTCCATGTGTTCCTGAAACTGCGATTGAGTTTTTGTATTCTCTCATTAATTGTCCTAAAAATGCCGCTCTATTTATTGTTAATTTATTTTTATTTTTTGCTTCAACTAATTCTGGATTATCTGGATGAATAGCAGCTGTATAAACAACAATATCTATATCATCAGATATATTTTCTTTAGCATGACCTATAAAGATTTTTGCGCCTTGAGACTCTAATTTTTCAGTTAGTTCTGAGCCATGCATATCAGAACCAGAAACATTGTATTTTTTATTAAGACATATTTCTGCTAAGGCACTCATACTGATACCACCAATACCAATAAAATGTATATTCATAAATAAAACCACCTTTCTTTTTAATTAAGTCCTATAATCTGAACTATTTATGTGGTATAATTAACTAATGTTCAATATTTAAAGTATAAAATGTGCGTACTATTAGTATATATGCTTTTATTTATTAAATATTATGTTTAAACATAAATCTTATTATACCATATTATGAGAGATTATGCATTAAATACTTTAAATTGTAAGGATAGTCGTTTTAGGAGGTTTTAATAATTATGAAGTTTAAAAGAACGGAAAGAATAGGCGCTATAGTAAAAATATTATCAGATAACCCCAACAAAATATATACATTAAGTTATTTTACAGAAAAATTTAATGCTGCAAAATCTACAATAAGTGAAGATTTACTAGTTGTAAAAAATGTTTTTGAAAAATTAGAATTAGGAAGAGTAATTACAATTTCAGGAGCTGCTGGAGGAGTTAAATATATACCAAAAACATCAATAGAAGAAAACAAACAATTCTTAATGGAATTATGTGAAAAAATAAATGATGATTCAAGAAAACTTTCAGGAGGATTCTTATATCTAATAGATTTAATATATAATCCAGCTATAGTTGCTAAAATCGGAAAAATTTTTGCCTCAAACTTAGATTATACGGAAGCTGATTATGTAGTAACTATGGAAACAAAAGGTATTCCAATGGCACTTATGACAGCTAAAGCTATGAACCTACCTTTAGTTATAATAAGAAAAGATATGAAAGTTTCTGAAGGTCCAACATTAAGTATGACTTATGTTACTGGCGGAAATAACAAGGTAGAAAGCATGAGTTTACCTAGAAAAGCATTAAAACCTAATAGCAAAGTGATATTAATCGATGATTTCATGAGAGGTGGCGGAACATTAAAAGGAATGACAGATTTAATGCATGAGTTCGGAGCACAAGTAATGGGTACAGGTGTATTTATTTCTACAACGCAACCTCAAGAAAAAATGGTAAAAGACTACATATCATTAATTGAAATAGATAATAACGGAGATAGTATAATAGCAAAACCTAATTTCAAAACATTTAAAGATGAGTATAGAGATTCACAATTTGAATCTGATAATAACCAATAAATAATACAATAGTTAGAAAATTTTAATAAAAATTCAAAAAAAAGGAGGATATCCCTCTTATTTATAGAATTATTTAGAATACAGTTTATAATAAGTAATATTTTGTCAAAATCATAAAGGGGGATATTTAGAATGAATATAACTGACGTAAGAGTAAGAAAAATAACAAACGAAGGAAAAATGAAATGTATAGTTTCTATAACTTTCGATAACCTATTTGTTGTTCATGACATTAAGGTAATAGAAGGTCATAATGGACTATTTATCGCTATGCCAAGTAGAAAAGTAGGAGAAGGCAACTTTAGAGATATAGCTCATCCAATAAACGCAGAAATGAGACAAGTTTTAGAAGATGCAGTTTTAAAAGCTTATCATGAAGCTTTAGCTCAATTAGAAGTTGCAGCTGAATAAGTTTATAATTTAAAATTATAATATATTGAAAACCGAGTCGATATGACTCGGTTTTTTTTGTTTTTTGAAGGATAATAATTAAGTCGAAAGACCTAGCAATTTTTAATAAAAAGTGTTATATTATTAGTGATAAATACGGATATTAATATGTATCTAAGCGAATTATTTAGCATACTATAATATTTTTTAGAAGTTTTTTTGAAAAATTCCAAGTTTATTGAGAAAAAAATCGAACAAAAGTATATAATATTGTATGTAAATAATTAGTTTACAGAAAATATTTATATGAATGGAGTGAAGAGATGAACTTTAAAGCAATAATACTTGCTGCTGGAAAAGGGACTAGAATGAAATCTAAAAACCCTAAAGTAGTACATAAAGTATGTGGTAAAGAAATGGTAAATCACGTAATCGATATTTCAAATAAATCAGGTGTAAACGATGTCGTAGTAATACTAGGACATGGTTCTGAAACTGTAAAAAATGTAATACCAGAAAAAACTATTGTAGTAATGCAAACTGAACAATTAGGAACAGGTCATGCTGTTAAAATGGCTAAAGATACTATTAATGACGATGATACTATAGTTGTATTATGTGGAGATACTCCTCTAATAGAAGAAGAAACTCTTAAAAAACTATTTGCTTATCATTTAGAAAATGAATATATGGCAACTGTTTTAACAACTAAAGTAGATGATCCAACAGGGTACGGAAGAGTTATAAGAGATGAAGAAGGAAACTTCGCAAGAATAGTAGAACAAAAAGATGCTAATGCAGAAGAATTAGCTGTCAATGAAATCAATTCAGGAATTTACTGTTTCAAAGGTGATAAACTAAAAGAAGCATTAGATTTATTAGATAATAATAATGCTCAAGGAGAGTATTATTTAACTGATACTATGAAAATAATAAAAGATAGAGGTTCTAAAGTAGGAGCTTTTGTTGGAGCTACTATAGAAGAACTTATGGGTGTAAATTCAAGAGTTCAATTATCGCAAGCCGAAGCAATCATGAGAAAAAGAATAAATCAAAGACATATGGATAATGGAGTTACAATAATCAATCCAGAAAATACATATATTGAATCAAATGTAGAAATCGGTAAAGATACTATTATAGAACCTGGAGTAATGTTAAAAGGAAACACTGTAATAGGTGAAGAATGTACAATAGGAATGAATTCTTCCATAACAAATTCTACTATCGGTAATTTTACAGAAGTAAAAATATCTACTATAATAGATAGCACTGTCGGTGAACATACTACTGTTGGTCCTTATGCATATTTAAGACCAAAAAGTAATGTAGGAAGCCATGTTAAGATAGGAGACTTTGTAGAAGTTAAGAATGCTAACATAGGTGATTACTCAAAAGCATCACACTTATCTTACATAGGAGACGCGGATGTAGGAAAAGATGTTAATATAGGATGCGGAGTAGTATTTGTAAACTATGATGGTAAAAATAAATTTAGATCAGTTGTTGAGGATGGAGCTTTTATAGGTTCTAACTCAAATTTGGTTGCCCCAGTACATGTTCAACATAAAGGCTACATAGCAACAGGATCTACTATAACTGATGATGTTCCAGATGGCGCATTAGCTATAGCAAGACAAAGACAAGTTGTTAAAGAAGGCTGGGTAGCTAAAAAGGAAGCAAGAGACGCACAAAAAGAAAATAATAAATAAATTTGCCTTTAATAGACATAAATGTCTAATAAATATAATATATAAATTTTTCGGGAGGATAATAATGAATACTAGCGGAAGTGAGATTAAAATAATCACTGGTAATGCAAATCCAGAACTAGCAGCTAAAATAGCTGAAAAAGTAGGAGTTAAACTTTCAGATTGCATAGTTACTAAATTCAGTGACGGAGAAATATCTGTAAACATGAATGAAACAGTAAGAGGATGTGACGTTTTCGTAGTTCAATCTACAAACAATCCAGTAAACCAAAACTTAATGGAATTATTAATAATGATAGATGCATTAAAAAGAGCATCTGCAGGTAGAATAACAGCAGTTATCCCTTACTATGGATACGCAAGACAAGACAGAAAAGCGAAATCAAGAGATCCAATCACTGCAAAATTAGTTGCAAACTTATTAACAGCAGCTGGAGCAGATAGAGTTTTAACTATGGATTTACATGCTGCACAAATACAAGGATACTTTGATATACCAGTAGATCATCTTTTAGGACAAAACTTACTAGCTGACTACTTCAATAAAATGGGATTAGAAGACTTAACAGTTGTTTCACCAGATTTAGGAAGTGTTACAAGATCTAGAAAATTTGCTAACCAATTAGACGGAGATGTTCCACTAGCAATAATAGATAAAAGAAGACCAAAAGCTAACGTTTCAGAAGTTATGAACCTAATAGGAGACGTTAAAGATAGAAATATCATAATGCTTGATGATATGATAGATACTGCAGGTACAATAACAAATGCAGCTAATGCATTAAAGAAATTCGGAGCTAAAGATATATATGCTTGTTGTACACATGCTGTTTTATCTGGACCAGCTATAGAAAGAATAAAAGAATCTTCTATAACTAAATTAATAGTATTAGATACTATAAAACTTCCAGAAGAAAAGAAATTAGACAATATAGAAGTATTAACAGTAGCAGACTTATTTGCAAATGCAATCAAGAAAATATTCAATAACGAATCTGTTAGTGTATTATTCTAATAAGAAAATTATATAAGAATTTATTGAGCGTAGATATTGCCCGAGTAATTATTACTTGGGCAATATCTTTTTTTATTAAAAAAATATGTGTATAACTTTTAAAATCAAATAAATATATTTACTTTTTAATTGTATATAAATGGTTATTTTTAACGATAATATAAATATTTGAAGGATGAAATTTTTATATTTCTAAAAATTATCCACAAAAAATAAATTTTTAGAGAGGAGAAATAGATGAATTTACTTAAAATACTTGATAAAGCTGTGCAATTAAAGGCATCTGATGTACATATTACAGTAGGTTTATCCCCAGTTTTGAGGGTAAATGGAAGATTTAAAAAGCTATCAGAAGAATCTCTTACAAATGAAGACGTGTATAATCTTTTGAGTCAAATTGCAAATAAAGAACTTATTCATAAAATTGATGAAAAAGGTGAGATAGATTTTTCAGTTTCATTACCTAATAAATTTAGAGTAAGAGTTAATGCTTATAAGCAAAAGTCTAATTATGCTATAGCGATTAGAATAATTCCAAATGAAATTCCTAAGTTTGAAGAATTAAAATTACCAGATATTATTAAGCAATTTGCTACAAAACAAAATGGATTAATTTTAATAACAGGCCCTACTGGAAGTGGAAAGTCGAGTACACTTGCAAGTTTAATAGACTTAATTAATGAAACTAGAGAATGTCATATTATAACTTTAGAAGACCCTATAGAATATGTACACAATCATAAAAAAAGTATTGTAAATCAGCGTGAGATAGGAAGAGACTCAAAAGATTTTAATTCAGCATTAAGGGCAAGCTTACGACAAGATCCAGATGTAATACTAATAGGTGAAATGAGAGATGCAGAAAGTATTTCTATAGCATTAAGAGCAGCAGAAACTGGGCATTTAGTATTTTCAACTATGCACACAATAGGAGCCGCTAAAACTATAGATAGAATTATAGATACATTTGATGCATCTAAACAACAGCAAATAAGGAGTCAATTATCTACAGTATGTGTAGGAATTGTATCTCAACAACTAATCCCAACTATAGATGAAGAATCTCGAATAGTAGCTACCGAAGTTATGATAGCGAATACAGCTATAAAAAATCTTATTAGAGAAAATAAAATCTACCAAATTCAAAATATAATTCAAACCTCATCAAAACAAAATATGTTCTCTATGGACCAAGACGTTTCTAGACTTTATAAACAAGGATTAATATCTAAAGAAAATTTAATAAGCAGATGCAATGATTTGCAATATATTAAAAAGATTGTACATATTTAATTTAAATAATTAGCTATATTAAGCAAGAAAGTTTGTAAGGAAAAAGTAAAAATTCATCTTAAAATTTTATATGATTTTTATAATAATAGCCATTTTTTTAATAATTTCTTGTATTGAAAATAAATTAATATATTTAATATGCAAGGAAATGAAGCCATCTTTATCTAATAGTATAATAGTATATTTAACAAGTATAATAACATCATTGTTAATATATAATAAATACGAGATAACTTTAGATTCTATAAGTTATTTTCTATTAATCCCATTTATAGTTGTAATTTCTATAATAGATTTTCGAACAAGTTTTGTATACGATATAACTGTAGTTAGTGGTATAATAGTTCAGAGTGTAGTATTTATATTAAGTAAAATTCCTTTAGAAGAGTTAGTTGACCATTGTGAAGGCTTGATAATAGGGCTTTTATTGTCTTTTTTTATGTGTAAACTTACAAAGGCAATAGGAGAAGGAGATATAGGATTTTATGGGTTATGTTGCTTTGTATTAGGAGCCAAACATAGCCTTAATGTATTTGCATTATCTTTTTTATTAACCTCTATATTTGGAATTTTAATAATCTTAAAGCAAAATAGAATAAATTTAAAGGTTAGAGTGCCTTTTACACCATTTATTTCTATGGCTACGATTTTAATTATGCTAACACAATATGATATAATAAAAATCTATTTTAAAATGATAAACAACAATTTATAAAGGAGGCGAATATTTTGTATATAATAGTGGGATTAGGAAATCCAGGAGACAAATATGCGAATACAAGACACAACGTTGGATTTAATGTTATAGATCTTTTAGCAAAGGAATATTCAATAGACGTAAGCAAATTAAAACATAAGGCAATGATAGGAGAAGGTAGAGTTGGAACTGAAAAAGTAATTCTAGTTAAACCTATGACTTATATGAATTTAAGTGGAGAATCAGTAGTAGATATATGTAATTACTATAATGTTGATTTAGAAAATGTAATAGTAATATATGATGATATTGATTTAGATGTAGGAAAAATTAGAATTAGAAAAAAAGGTAGCGGTGGAACTCATAATGGAATGAGATCTATAATAAAATGCCTAGGTTCTAACGAATTCCCAAGAGTTAGAGTCGGTATATCAAAACCGAAAAATGGACAAGATTTAGCAGATTTTGTTTTATCTAGATTTGCGAAAGAAGATGAAAAAGCTCTTAATGAAAGTTTTGAGAATGCTGTAGCAGCAGTAGATTGCGCTATCAGACAAGATCTAGATTTAGCAATGAATAGATATAATGTAAAATAAGGAGGGGCTATATGGAGGATGTTTTTGTATACCCTTTAAAAAACTCAAATGAGTATAAGGAGATTATAAATTCAATATGTAATAAAAAGGGATCATTACAATTAAATGGTCTCTTAGATATGCAAAAGCCACATATAACTTATTCAATATTTAAAGAACTAGCTAGACCAACTTTGTTTATTGCAAATAGTGATTTAGAGGCAAAGAAGGTCTACAATGAACTTCGTTTTTATACTAAGGATAAGGTGGAGTATCTAGGTACTGATGAAATTTATTTTTATCACTTGGATGCAAAAGACAGAAATGAAGAAGCAAAGAAATTAAGAGTATTATTAAAACTGGCTAAAAAGCAAAAGACGATAGTAGTAACATCTGTAGATGCTATATTAAGAAAATATATACCGAAAGATGTTTTACTAGATAATATATACACTTATAAAATTGGCGATATTATTGATTTAGAAGAATTAAGTAAAAATCTAGTAAGATTAGGATATGAAAGAGTATCTAGAATAGAAGGGCTAGGTCAATTTAGTATTAGAGGTGGCATAATAGATATATATTCATTAGAATATACGAATCCTATCCGTATAGAGTTATTCGATGATGAAATCGATTCTATACGTACTTTTGATGTTTTCTCACAAAAATCAATAGAGAAAATAAAAAAGGTAGTAATAACACCATCAAGAGAGTTTATTTATCCAGATGATACAACATCAGCAGTTGAAAAAATAAAAAATGAGACAAATCAATATACAGATGATGATGTTTTTAAAAATATAGACAACATAACTGAAAAAACGTATTTCCAAGGTGTAGAAAACTATATAGATTATTTATATGATGATGCAAATAAGAGCTTATTTAGCTATTTACCAGATAATGCAATAGTTGTTATGAATGATATCTCTAGACTTAAAGAGAGAAGTGAAAATTATTTAAATGAATTTAAAGATAATTATAATTTAAATCTCGAGAGAGGATTGGCAATTAAGAATCAAGGTAATTTAATTTATTCATATGAAGATTTACCGTTCTTAATAGACGAAAAGAATTTAATTATAAATTCATTGTTACCAAAGCCAGTAAACGGGTTTTCGGTTACTAATGTAGTTAATTTTGAGTCAAGAGAAGTACCTACTTATAATTCAAAAATGGATATATTAGTAGAAGACTTAAATAAGCTTAGATACAATGGATATAAAGTTATACTAGCCGTAAATTCAACTGAAAGATGTAAAAAATTACATAAGGATTTGTTTGATTTAGGGCTAGAAGTAGCAATATCAAAAACTAGAAATATAGAGTTAAAATCATCACAAATAGTTATTATTCCAGCAAGTATTAGCAAGGGATTTGAATATAAATCTATCAAATTCCAAGTTATAACTGATAACGAAATAATCGGAGTGAACAAGAAAACTTCTACAAAATCTAGAAAGAAGAAAAAAAATAAAGATGGACAAAAAATAGATTCATTCCTAGATTTAAAAGTAGGAGATTATGTAGTTCATGAAAATAGTGGTATTGGTAGATATACAGGGATAGAACAGATTTTAGTTAATGGGGTTAAAAAGGACTACTTAAAGATAATTTATCAAGGTGGAGATAACTTATATGTACCTATAGATCAAATGGATAAAGTTCAAAAATATATAGGTGCAGAGGCCCAAAAAGTTAAGCTAAATAAACTAGGAACAAGTGAATGGACTAAGGCAAAAGCTAAGGTTAAACGTGAAATAGAGGATATGACAAAAGACCTTGTAGAGCTTTATGCAAAAAGGGAAAAGGTTAAAGGATATAAATTCTCTAAAGATACAATTTGGCAAAAAGAATTCGAATCAATGTTTCCATATGAAGAAACTGAAGATCAGTTAAAAGCTATTAAAGAAACTAAAAAAGATATGGAATCTACAAAAGTAATGGATAGACTTATTTGTGGTGATGTTGGATATGGTAAAACAGAAGTGGCTATAAGGGCAGCATTTAAAGCATGTATGGACCAAAAACAAGTTGCTATATTAGTTCCAACAACTATTTTGGCTCAGCAACATTACAATACATTTAAACAAAGATTTGAAAATTATCCGATTAGAGTTGAGGTTTTAAGTAGATTTAAAACTGCTAAACAACAAAGAGAAATAATAAATGATGCTAGAAAAGGCCTAGTTGACATATTGATAGGAACACACAGAATAATATCAGACGATATAAATTTACCGAACTTAGGATTAGTTGTAATTGATGAAGAACAAAGATTTGGAGTTAAACACAAAGAATCACTTAAAAAAATAAAAAATACAGTTGATGTATTAACATTATCAGCGACTCCTATTCCTAGAACATTACACATGTCTTTAAGCGGTATAAGAGATATGAGTGTAATAGAAGAGCCTCCACAAGAGAGACATCCAGTTATAACTTATGTTGCAGAAGCTAAGGAAAGTATTATTCAAGATGAAATAGAAAGAGAAATTGCAAGAGGCGGGCAAGTATTTTTTGTCTATAATCGAGTGGAACATATTGAAGAGATGGCAAGTATGGTTCAAAGATTAGTACCTGATGCTAGAGTTGCTGTTGCACATGGTAGAATGACTTCTAAGACTCTTGAAAATATTATATTATCATTCTTAAATAAAGAATATGATGTTTTAGTATGTACAACAATAGTTGAAACAGGTATGGATATATCAAATGCAAATACAATGATTATATATGATGCAGACAAAATGGGACTTTCTCAGCTTTATCAGTTAAGAGGTAGAGTAGGAAGAAGTTCTAGACAAGGTTATGCATATTTGATGTATGAGAAAGACAAAGTGTTAAGTGAAATAGCAGAAAAGAGACTAAAAGCAATTAGGGAGTTTACAGAATTTGGTTCTGGGTTTAAAATAGCTATGAGGGACTTAGAAATAAGAGGTGCAGGTAATATATTAGGTGCACAACAACATGGACACATGGCAGTTATAGGTTACGATTTATATGTAAAAATGTTAAACGAAGCTATAAAGAAAGTAAAAGGCGAGGAAGTTGAAGAGGAAATAGATGTTGAAATTAATTTAGCTGTAAATGCATATATACCAAATTCTTATATTACAGAAGAAATTGATAAAATTGAAATGTATAAGAAAATAGCATCTATAGAAAACAAAGATGATATGGAAGAAGTCAAAGAGGAATTAGAAGATAGATTCTCAGATGTACCAAGATCAGTTCAGACTTTACTTTATATAGCATATATAAAATCTATGTGTAAAAAATTAAAAATAGAAAAAGTCACTCAAAATAAAAATGAGATTAGTTTAGTACCTTTAACAAGATACAAAACTAAAGAAAAGGTTGGCTACAAAATAGTAAATGAATTAGTTGATTTACTAGAAAAAATGTGTAAGCTAAACGAAAAATAATATAAAGAGGTGCATAATATGAAAAAAATTATGGCGGTAGTATTGTCATTTGTTTTAGGGATAAGCATGATTGGATGTTCTTCTAATAAAAACGTGGCAACAGTAAATGGTGAAGGGATTCCTGCTAAATATTTCGAAACATACGTAAACTGGACAAAATTAGTGTATGAGACAAACTATGGATATACATCTTCAGTTTGGAACACTGAGATGGAAGACTCAACAGATTCTAGTGATTCAAAAAATAATAAAGATAGTAAAGAAAAACAAACTTATTGGGATTCTTTTAAATCTCAAATGCTTTTAGGTATGGAACAATCTGAAGTAGTATACCAAAAAGCTAAAGAAGTTAAAGCTGTTCCATCAGACGATGAAGTTCAAGAACAAGTAGATAACTTCAAAAAAAATGTAAATAGCAATGATACAACAAAAGAACAAGCTGAGAAAGCCGGTATCAATGATGAATTTTTAAAATATGTTTTAACTAGAGAATTAGCATATAGTGCTTATCAAGAGTATTTTAATAAAAATACAAAAGTAGATGAAAGTAAATTAAAGAAAGAATATGAAGAACATAAAGATTCTTATGACACTGTAACAGCATCTCACATATTAATATCGACTTTAGATGATCAAGGAAATGAATTATCTGATGCTAAAAAAGCAGAAGCTAAGAAAAAAGCAGAAGAAGTTCTTGAAAAAGCTAAATCTGGTGAAGATTTTGCCAAATTAGCTAAAGAATATTCAGATGATACAGCTAATGCTTCTGAAGGTGGTAATTTAGGTGCTTTTACTGCTGGTCAAATGGTAGAAGAATTTAGTGATGCAGCATTTGCTTTAGACAAAAATGAAATTTCAGACATAGTTGAGACTCAATATGGGTATCATATAATAAAAGTTACAGATAAAGCTGACACATATAAAGCTGTAAAAGATAGTGTTAAAAGTGCAGTTTTAGCTAATGAATTTACTCAACAAGTTGAAAAATTAGTAAAAGATGCAAAAATAGAAACTAATGATGAGGTATTAAAATCAGTTTCATATAAATAGAAATAGTTGAAATTTAAGTAAAAAATGGGGGGAATAAATTGAAAAATTTATTCTCCTTATTTTTTTAAAAAAAATTAAAAATATAGTAAAAAATGGATATTAAATTAAAAAATAAGGGTATATGATAAAAATATAGTGTAAAAATTTATCGAATTTAAGCGAAAATAAAAAATATAAAAAAATTAAAATTATAAGTATAATTAAAATACAAATTTTTTTTGACAAGCAAGAAATAATTATTATATAATTGTAACCGAAATTTGTATATTTTTCTTGTCAATGGCAAAAATACAATAAAAGAAATTAATGGAGGATTATCATAAATGAGAGCGACAGGTATAGTTAGAAGAATAGATGACTTAGGAAGAGTTGTTATTCCAAAAGAAATAAGAAAAACTTTAAGAATAAGAGAAGGGGATCCATTAGAAATATTTACAGCTAAAGATGGAGAAGTTATATTAAAAAAATATTCTCCAATAGGTGAATTAAACGAATTCTCACAAGAATATGCTGAAACACTAGGTGAAACATTAGGATATGGAGTTGTTATAACAGACTTAGATTCTATAATATCTGTATCAAAATTACCTAAAAAAGACTACAAAGAAAAAAGCATAAGTAAAGAATTAGAACAATTAATAGAAAATAGAGAAACAAGAGAAATAAAAGACGAAAATAAAATACCTCTATACAAAGAAGATAATAATTCTTATAATGAGCAAATAATAATGCCTATAATAAGTGCATCTGGAGATTGTATAGGAAGTATAGTTATGGTTGCTAAAGAAAATGAAAAATTCCAAGAAGGAATCGACAAAATTCTTAAAGTAGCATGTAGTTTTTTAGGAAAGCAAGTTCAATAATTTATCAAGAGACCCTTTTTTATAGGGTCTTTAATTTTTAGATAATATGAACTGTTTAGAAACAAAATCTTAAGAAATAATTAAAAGTGTGGAAAATATTGAATAAGTGATTATAAGTGTGATATATTAAATTTTGTTACAAATGTTTATATATAAGGAATTGGACTTTGTATATGAATAGTTTTCGTATTTTAAAATGAAATGATATTATTTGTAATTTGAATGAATATAATTTCATATGTTTAATAAAATGGAGGTCATGTGTCATGGATAACAACAAAAATAAAGACTCCTTTTTAAAGGGAGCACTTATACTTGGTGCAGCAGGTGTTGTTGTTAAAATAATGGGGGCATTTTTCAGGATACCATTAGGTAACTTAATAGGATCTACAGGTATGGGTTATTACCAAGCTGTATACCCTGTTTATACATTATTTTTAACATTAGCAACAGCTGGTTTTCCTACTGCTTTAGCTAAATTAGTTTCTGAAAAAAGAGCAATTGGCGATTATGGCGGTGCTGCAAAGACATTCAGAGTGGCATCAACTGTATTATTCCTTACAGGGCTTGTTTCATTCTGTATATTCTATTTTGGAGCTAATTTTATAGTTACAGATATAATGAAAAATGATGGGGCATTAGCATCTATGAAAGCAATCGCACCAGCACTTTTATTTGTACCATTAATGTCTTCGTTTAGAGGATATTTCCAAGGTAGAAGGGAAATGAGTAAAATTGCTATATCTCAAATGGTAGAACAGTTCTTCAGAGTTGTTTTAGGGATAGCAGTTGCTTATTATTGGATGGCAAGTTTTGGACCAGAACAAGGGGCTGCTGGTGGTGTATTAGGAGCTGCTATAGGTGGATTTGCATCAATATTATTTTTAATTTTAGCTTATTTAAAAAGTTCTAAAGAACGTAGAGCTGAAATTGAATCAAGTAGAAACTTTAGAGTTGAAAGTACAAAAACAGTATTAAAAAGAATTTTATACGTTGCAGTACCAATAACTATAGGTGCATGTGTTATGCCTTTAGTTAATATGGTAGATAGTGTAGTTGTTGTAAGAAGACTTCAAGAATCAGGATTTGATGTCGATACAGCAAACTCTTTATTAGGTCAATTAACAGGTATGGCTATGGCAACAGTTAACTTACCAGTATTTATAGACCAAGCTATAGGTATGAGTTTAGTTCCATCTATCTCAGAAGCTTATGCTTTAAATCAACGTGGAAGAGTTAAAAAAGAAGCTAGAAACGGTATTAAACTTATTTTAATAATAGTATTACCATGTGCTTTTGGGCTAGCTGCTTTATCTACTCCAATAATGAACTTATTATATCCAAGTGAAACAGGGGCAATTGGTAAGATGTTATTTGCTTGTGCGCCTTCTGCTATATTCTTAGGATTAATATACGCACAAAATGGTATACTTCAAGGTATGGGTAAACCAATGGTGCCGGTTATAGCATTAGCAATAGGTATGGTATTTAAAGTTGTATTAAGTTATACTTTAACAGGAATACCATCTATAAATATCTTTGGTTCAGCTATAGGGACTTTAACAGCATATGCAGTTGCATCGTTAATAGAGTTTTTATACATAAAGAAACATTTAAATATGAAATTCTCTAAGAAAGAATTCATAATAAAACCATTATTAACAGTAACAACTATGTTTGTTGTTGTTAAAATGAGTTACTCATTAGTATTTAAATTATTAAGTAGCAACACA
Organism: Intestinibacter bartlettii; assembly: GCF_018917435.1. Taxonomy (GTDB): domain Bacteria; phylum Bacillota; class Clostridia; order Peptostreptococcales; family Peptostreptococcaceae; genus Intestinibacter; species Intestinibacter bartlettii_A. The sequence goes on along the minus strand of NZ_JAHLOQ010000018.1, from coordinate 3,918 downwards.
CTTGCAACTTTAATCTCAATCATGATAGGTGGATTAGTATATGTAGTAGTATTACTTGCTATCGGTGGTATGAGAAAAGAAGAAATACTAATGATGCCAAAAGGCGAAAAAATATATGGCATGTTAAAAAAATTAAAGTTAATGAATTAGAATAGGAATAGATATTGAAATAAAGACAATAATTATAATGTATTGTTTTGAAGTGTAGTCATTAGGAGTGGTAATATGGGTAAAATATCAATTGTAGGATTAGGGCCTGGAGATTATTCTTTAATAAGTCAAGGTGCTCTAGAATTATTACAATCATCTGATAGAATTTTTCTGAGAACAGAAAAGCATCCAACTGTGGATCAATTAAAACAACAAATAAATTATACAAGTTTAGATTATTTCTATGAAAAAGAAGAGAACTTTGAAAATGTATATTTTCATATATCTGAATTCATAATAGAAGAATCTAAAAAGGGAGATTTAGTGTATGCAGTTCCTGGTCATCCAAGGGTCGCAGAAAAGACTGTAGGAATAATAGAAGATCTTGCTAAACAAAATAACATAGAAGTAGATGTAGTTGCCTCTATGAGCTTTGTAGACGCTATGTTCAACTATTTAGCAGTAGATCCAGCCGATGGATTTAGATTAATAGATGCTTTTGAGCTTGAAAATTCACCTATTGATCCAAGAACTAATACAATTATTACACAAGTATATGATGAATTTATTGCTTCAAATGTAAAGATTAAACTTATGGATTACTATGATGATGAACAAGAAGTTTATATTGTTAACGGAGCTGGAATTAAAGGTCAAGAACAAAAAGTTGCAGTTAAATTATACGAAATAGATAGATATAGAGAGCTATTTAATTATTTAACTAGCTTATATATACCAAAATCTACAAAGAAAATGTATAATACAGTATATGACTTACAATCGGTTATGAAAACTTTAAGAGGTCCAGAAGGATGTGAATGGGATAAGAAACAAACTCATGAAACATTAAAAAAATCTTTAATAGAAGAGGCTTATGAAGTCAATCAAGCAATAGATAATGATGATATAGATGAGCTTATAGAAGAACTTGGGGATGTATTATTACAAGTTATATTCCATTGTCAAATAGGTGAAGAAGAAGGGTTCTTTAACTTAGGTGATGTTACAAGTGCAATATGCAATAAACTAATACATAGACATCCACATGTTTTTAAAAATCAAGAAATTGATATGAATGAGTTCGATAGAACTTGGGAAGACCTTAAAAGAGAAGAAAAAGGTGAAACAACAGTTACAGAAGGATTGGAAAGAATACCTGTGTATTTACCAGCTTTAATGAAAGCTAAAAAGATACAAAAAAAGGCTGCATTAGTTGGATTTGACTGGGATAATATCGAAGATGTTCATAAAAAAGTTAAGGAAGAATATAAAGAACTACTTGACGAATGTAAATCTGGGAATATAAAATACATAAAGGAAGAGTTGGGAGACTTATTATTTTCAATAGTAAATTTAGCGAGATTTTTAGAGGTAGATCCAGAGGAAGCATTAAACCTTACAAATGACAAATTTATCAAAAGATTTGACTTTGTAGAGCAGGGTGCTATAAAATTAAACAAGAGACTGGAAGATATGACTTTAAAAGAAATGGATGAACTTTGGGAAAAGGCTAAATTTCAATAAATTTTAGAAGGAAATTTCTAGTGCGTATAGAACTAAGAATTAATAAGTTTTATATGAGAAACAATTTAGGAGGTAAATATTGTGAATAAAGCTGAATTAGTATCAAGAATGGCAGAAAAAAGTGAATTAACAAAGAAAGAAGCTGAAATGGCATTAAACGCTTTAATGGAATCAATCCAAGAAGCATTAGTATCAGGAGATAAAGTTCAATTAGTAGGATTTGGGACTTTCGAAACTAGAGAAAGAGCTGCAAGAAAAGGTAGAAACCCAAGAAACCCACAACAAGAAATAGATATACCAGCTTCAAAAGCTCCAGTATTCAAAGCTGGAAAATCTCTTAAAGAAGCAATAAACGAAGCATAATATAAAATTTAGGTATTTAAAATCTAAACATTAATAATACAGTATAGTAATTTTAAATAATTACTTTGCAAGAGATGAATAATATTTTTAAGATAAAAAGAACTAAGTAATTATAATGCTTAGTTCTTTTTTGTCTTATAATAGTAAATTTAGATATTTAATACTAAAAAACTTTTGGATAAATTATAGGAGGAAATTTCATGAGATTAGATAAATACTTAAAGGTTTCAAGAATTATTAAACGAAGAACCGTAGCAAAGGATGCATGTGATAAAGGTATTGTTACAATAAATGGGAAAGTTGCTAAATCATCTTCAGAAGTAAAAATTGGTGATGTTTTAGAGATAACTTTTGGAGAGAAAAAAATGAAGTTTAAAATAAGTGAGATAAAAGAGCATGTTTTAAAAGCAGATGCAAAGGAAATGTACGAAATAGTAGAATAATATTAAAAAATCCTCAGTATATTTATATTAATATATAAATAAATTTGAGGTGATAAAGTGGAACATAGCATAAGTTTAAAAGGTAGATCAGATTTGTTGATATCTGGAGTAGAGCATATATATTCCTTTAGTGACAAAAAAGTAGAGATACAAACTTGTGAGGGTAGAATGGTTATAGATGGAGAAGGTTTGGATATGAATAAGCTAAATCTTGAAGAAAATATAATAAGTGTCCAAGGTACTATAAATTCCATCGTGTATTCTAAATCTAAAAATCCTGAAGAAAGTTTCTTCAAAAAGGTATTTAAATAGATGAATTACTTTATACAAGATTTAAATGTATTTTATGCAACTATTTACGGTGGAATATTAATAGGAATATTATTTGATATTAACAGATCATTGAAGAATAACTTTAAATTTATAAGTAAATTATCCTTTGTATTTGATGTATTGTTTTGGCTGATTATAACAGTAATTATTTTTATTGTTGTTAATACTGTCAGCAAATTTCAATTAAGATATTATCATTTTATAGCATTAGCTGTAGGATTTATCCTGTATTATAATACAATAAGTAAATTTATACTTAAGTTTAATAATATGGTGATAAATTTTATTAAATCACTAATAAAGAAAATTATATTGACTTCAGTCGCAATATTGGAGAATTTGTATTACGTTATAGTCTATGCAATACATTTTTTATTTGATATGATATTTTACATACCAAACATCATTTTTAAAATAAAGAAAAATACATCTAGAAGACCTTTGGTAAAAAAGAAGATGAAAAAGGGTGTGTAGTATGAACTTAAGAAAAAAATTTTCTGGTCAGTATGCTTTGTTATGTATCTTTGCATTTTTTATAATTTTTACTTTGGTAATAGGGGCTATAGTGCAATTACAAAATATTAGAGATTATAAAGAAAAGAAAATGACATTAGAATACGAGTTAAGTACTACAGAAAAACAATTAGAAAATATAAAAAGTAATAAGTCTTATAAAAATGATGCAGAATTAGAAGATTTAGCAAGAAATCAGCTAGGCATGGTAAAAGAAAATGAAATAATATATTTAGAAAAATAATTGAAGATTTAAAATAAGTAAATGGTGACTCTTTTTGGGTTGCCTTTTTTGTTTTATAATAAAATTAGTGAAAATAATTAAATTGTATTTTAGTAAAGATATATTATAAAAATAAATATAAACGCAAGTGGTTTTGTTAACTAGATATGAAAAAAATGATCCTCGACAGGATTAATAACCGATAGGTTCAAATTTAGATTTCACATATTAAAAAATGGCATAACAAATAAGCCTAACAAAATTATAATTTTTTTAGACTTAAAGTGCAATTAATATTTAACAAACCAATTAATTTTATCTCGATGAGAATAATTAATACCACAAACTTCAGCTGGTGTTAAATTACTC
>NZ_JAHLOQ010000017.1 GCF_018917435.1 Intestinibacter bartlettii | reverse complement strand
CCATTTTACAAATAAATATCCATATTATGAATAATTATTGGATATTTAGAAATATTATTAATAAATAAATTGCTATAGAGGAGCGAAATTACTCTAAAGCACAAATCAATTTACACTCCCTTTTTATTATTCATTTTTTGTAAGTGATTTTAGTATAAGACTACTCATAAGGTCATAATTCATACTAAAAGTTTGAACACTTGCTTCAAGCATTTCTTCATTACTGATCTTTGAAAAATCTAGAAAAAAACCATTTTTAAGTGCAAGGAATCCGATGAACATTCTTTGTGTTCTACCATTACCCTCGCGGAAGGGATGAATTGCATTTATTTCACCAATATAGAATGCAAGTCTTTGGGCTAATATATCAATGTTTAAATCTTTTAAATAGTTTTCTCTTTTTAATTTTTTCATTATAGATTCCATTTGTTCCTCGATGAATTCACATCTACAGAATGAACTACCTTTGGAAATATTAACTGTTCTGATCATACCAGCCCATTCATAAATATCTCCAAATATAAATTTATGAATATTTTTTAGATAATTAAAATCTAAATCTCCATCCAGAGGATTTTGCATTAACTGTGCTGTCCTTAAGGATGTAATACTTCTTTCAGCGTCTTTTAATTCATTTTCATCTGTTATATTAAGTTTGTTTTTTAGTATATAAGTCCCAGGATAGCAATAGTAACTATCTGTTTCATAGTCATAATGATATTGATCTTGCATTAATTCACCTGCTTATTTTTATATTTTTTTATAAGTTTATTTATTTCATCTTCATATGAAACTTTACCTTCTAAACATTGTCTTATACGGTCTTTATCTTCTTGAAGTAATGGCATATTTTCCATTGACATAGTTGCATTTATATTATTGATAATTTTATCATATTTTTTCATAAGGAATTCGCCCTTTCTATAATTAATTAAATTTGTATTTTATTAATTATATAATATCATATAATTAATAAAATATCTTCTAGAAACAAGCTAAAAATATAAAACTATAAAATAAAGTTTTTTTAAAGCATACCTAAATATGATATAATAGAATTTAATATGTATAAATGCGAGCTTAATAAAAACAGAAAAAGGTGGAAAAATATGAAAGTAGTTGAAAATGCTATATTTTCAAAGTTTCTCCAATTTGACATAGATGAAAATATTCCAATTTATGAAGGTAGATTTTGCATATACTTGCTAAATAGAAAGTATAAGTGCAGCGGAAAAGTAATGTACAAGATGGCTACAGAGGGAACCATAACATTTAAAGGGAAAATATTATCAATAAAAGATTATGATGTAGATATTACGCTAGATTACGACTCTGCAGAACTTGAGATTTATCAGTATAGACCTGTATCAGTAACAGTTAGTTATCTGAATGACTTAACAATAGAAGGATATATAAATCACGGGCATATGAGATCTAAAAATGCCGAAGTTGATTATATTGACTTTGATGTTGTGAATTTTGATAAGTACTTTGGAAAACTTATTAAATACAATGATAAATTATTTGCAGGAAGAATGGAATTTAGTTCAGGGGATTTTGAAATTATAGTAGATAAAAGATTTGATTTTACTAAAGAATTAGACGAAAGATTAAAGGATAGAGATGCACATATAATAACTCATAGTGGTCGAATAAGACGTAAAGATAAAAAGTCTTTTAAAACAAATATAATAAATCAAGTATTAGATGATTTATCAATATCATTTAGTTTTATGTGTGGAAGATATGTAGAGATATGTTCGGCATTTGGTTATAAAAATGGGGAAAACGTATATAGATTGTGGAGAGAGACTTTTATCAGTCCATATAGATTTATTCCAAACTGGAAAGATACTATATCAAATTATCACAACATAGAAAAATATTTAACATTAATGAATAATAAATTAAGAGATGATTATTATAATCAAGCTATAAGACAAGCTGTAGACTGGTATTTGCAGTCATTTGACGGTTTGACTTTGGAAAATAACTTAATATCAATACAAATATGCTTAGAGACATTATCATACATAGTTTTAGTAGAACAAGAAAAAATGCTTACTGATGATGAATTTGATGAGAATTTAGCAACTAAAAATATAAGAACATTATTAGATGTATGTAAAATTCCTTATGGAAAAGACGACTTGTTCTTGTTTGATAATTATATAAACGAGAGATTTGACGATGGAGTAGACTTACTAATATATTATAGAAATAAAATAGTCCACCCAACTAGAAAACGAAATAGAGCTACTATTACAGTTGAGGATGTATGGAATATTATCCAAGTCGGCACAAGATATGTAGAATTAGTAATACTAAATATTATAGGATATAAAGGTGAATACTCTAATAGATTAGTAGATAGAGCATATGGTGAAGTTCAGCTTGTTCCTTGGAATGAGAATTAACAAACTATATTATGATAAAATCTTATAAATTATGACCATAAAAAAACAATTTTTCATATACTAAAAAAATTATATAAAAACAAAAATAGTTGGCGAAATATTATGACAAGTTAGAAATCTTATGATACAATAAATATAAATTTTTTTTAATACATTTAAATACATTTAAGGGGGAAACTATATGAACTGTCAATTTTGCCAAAAAAGAGATTACTTATTAGAAAATGAATTTGCTTATGCAAAATTCAGTACAGATCCGACAACTATGGGGCACATATTAGTAGTGCCAAAGAGACATGTAAGTGATTATAATTATTTAACAGACGCAGAAAAACAAGCAATGCATGAATTAGTAGATATGGGTAAAGATGTTTTAGCTGGAATATATAGTCCAAGTGATTACAACTTAAGTATGAGCATAGCTGAAAATCCAAAAGGGGAACACTTATATTTCAACTTAATACCAAAATATATCGAGGCACAAAATACAGAAACAGAAATAGCTTAATTGAATTAACAAAGTAACAATATTAATAATATAAAATAAAACAATATAAACATATATAAATAATATAATTATAATAATGGGCAAAATAATAGCCATATAAATTAGAAAAACTAGTTTATATGGCTATTTCTTTATAGATATTAATCTTCTTTTATATAGACGCTTGGAATATACATCGTTACGTTTTCAAGCGCTATTATCTCATTATAAATATATTCGCTGTGTTTATCTACATTATCACATTCTAAGTCTAAGCTTAAAAGTGTTTGGTTGTAGATATTTACATCAAGTGTTGTTGTCCCCTCTCTAAGTTTTAAGTTCATTCCCCTGTTCAGTCTAACTAATTTGTCTAATATTTTTGTGTAGTCTGCTGCCATTTGTCAATTCCTCCCAAATATTAAATATAAGATAATAATAACATAATTTGGATAAAATTTAAATGTACTATATAATTAAATTTAAAATAATGTATTCTATACAAATTCAATATGAAATATAGAAATACATAAAAAAAGTTTTTTAATTAAAAAAAGATTTATATAGAATTATTCAATCTGTTTATATATAATTACTGTAGATTAATGTATAAAAATGTAAGTATTAAATACAAAGCTTAAAACTAAGCATTACGTTGAAAATACAAATATATAATCATTAAAAATTAAAGTATAAGATATAGAAGGGTGGATAATTATGAATATAGATCAAAAATATGAATTATTAAAAAGCAAATTAAGAGAAATGGGAAGAGTTGTAATAGCATATTCTGGTGGAGTTGATAGTAATTTTTTACTTAAAGTGGCAAGTGATGAATTAGGACAAAATGCAATTGCAGTTACAATTCACGCCATGATGCATTCAGATAGAGAAATGGAAGAAGCTAAAGAATATACAAAAGAGTTTGGGGTAAAACACGAAGTTATAAAAGTAGATGATTTCAACGAAAAAGGTTTTATTGAAAATAGCAAAAAAAGATGTTATTATTGTAAATGCGCAGTTTTCAATATGATTAAAGACTACGCAGCTAAAAATAATGTAAAATATGTCTTAGATGGAACTAATGTAAGTGATTTAGGGGATTATAGACCAGGACTTAAAGCTCTTGAAGAATTAGAAGTAGTAAGTCCATTAAAAGATAGCGGTCTAACAAAAGAAGAGATAAGAATTTTGTCACAAAGACTTAATTTAAAAACATATAACAAACCTTCTTTTGCTTGTCTTGCAAGTAGAATTCCTTATGGAGATAAAATTACGAAAGAAAAACTTAAATTAGTAGAAGAGGCCGAAAATTATCTTCAAGATTTAGGTTTTAGACAATATAGAGTTAGATTACATAACGATATAGCTAGAATAGAAGTAGCTAAAGATGAAATGCATAAGTTTTTCGATGATGAAATGATGAAAAATGTACATAATAAACTTAAAGAAATTGGATTTAAGTATGTAACATTAGATTTAAATGGATATCAAATGGGGAGCTTAAATAATTAGACGAAAGGATTAATTAATAAATGGAAAAAGGATATACTTTAATTTCGCCGTGCTTTTTTGGAATGGAAAAAATGCTGGCAAATGAAATTAAAAACTTAGGATTTGAAATAGTAAAAACAGAAGACGGAAGGGTTACATATAAAACTGACGAATACGGAATAGCAAAAGCAAATATGTGGCTTAGATGTGCAGAAAGAGTTCACCTTAAAATAGCAGAATTTGAAGCAAAAAGTTTCGATGAGTTATTCGAAGGAACAAAGAGAATAAATTGGGCAAAATATATACCATATGGTGCACAATTCCCAATAACAAAAGCGTCTTCAATAAAATCAAAATTACACTCAATACCAGATATACAATCTATAGTTAAAAAGGCAGTTGTTGAAAGTCTTAAAAAGAGCTATATGGAAACTGGATTAATAAAAGAAGACAAAGAAAAATATCCTATATATGTATTTATACACAAAGACAAAGTAACTCTTACAATAGATACAACAGGTGTTGCACTTCACAAAAGAGGATATAGAGAAAAAGCAAATAAAGCTCCAATAAGAGAAACATTAGCAGCTGGTATAATGTATTTAACTCCATGGAGACCAGGCAGAACTTTAGTAGACCCTCTATGCGGATCTGGAACATTATTAATAGAAGCAGCTATGATGGGAATAAACATGGCTCCAGGGCTTAACCGTGAGTTTATATCAGAAAAATGGAGAACACTAGACAAAAAAATCTGGTGGGATACAAGAAGAGAAGCTTACGATATGATAAACGAAGATATCGAATTTAAAATATACGGATACGATATAGACGAAGAAGTTATAGAAATAGCAAGAGAAAATGCAGAAATAGCAGGTGTTGCTGATTATATCGAGTTTAATGTAGGAGATGCTACAGAATTTACAAGCGACGAAGAATACGGATTTATAGTTACAAACCCACCATATGGTGAAAGACTTGAAGATGTTGACTCTGTAAAAATGCTTTATAAACAACTTGGCTATGCATTTAGAAAATTAAATAACTGGTCATATTATTTAATAACTTCATACGAAGATTTTGAAAATGAATTTGGCCAAGATGCAACAAGAAAAAGAAAATTATATAATGGTATGCTAAAAAGTTACTTATACCAATACCCAGGGCCAAAACCGCCTAGAAAATAATTAATTACCTCCAAGATGCTTAAAAAAAGAATAAAAATATAATTCTTTAAATATAAATATTATATAGCATTTTGGAGGTGTTATTTTATAATGAGAGCAAAACATAATAAAAAGAATTCTAAAAATAAAGAAATTGAAAATAATACAACTACTCAATATGAAGAAAAATACAACGATGTAATTTTAAATGACCTTGTTCCAGAAGATAGAAAAGAAGAGTTTAATATACAAGATGGTGAACATCAACCACGAAAAAGAGTTAGAAAGAATGGTTTTAAATTTAATGTAGGTAAAAAAAATAAAAAAAATAATAAACATGAACAAATGAAAGAACAAGAACCAGAACAAGTAAATAAAGCAAGTAAAACTAAAAAAAATAATGAAGAAGTAGAAGAAAGTAATCAACCTACAGGACAAAAGAAATCTAAAAAGACTAGACCAAGACAACACCACAAAAAACAAGAATCACAAGAAACAAATGAACCTACTACAAGTAAAACTGCACACAAACATACTAAAAAAAGAGTACACAAAAATAGAAAACATGTACAAAATAAAGAAGAAAATATAAATATACAAGAAGTAGAAGAAGTTGTGCCAGAAGAAACTCAAGAAGTAGAAGAAACAGAAAACATAACTTATAGAGGCGAAAAAGTAGAAGAAGAAGTTCAAGAAAATATAGGTGTAGAAAATCAAAATATAGTTTGGTCAGATGAAAATTTTGATAAATAATATGTTTTAGCTTAAAGAGTTGTCGTAGATGATTAATTTAATCATTTAATGCACAACTCTTTTGATTTTTTTATTAATTATTGTATAATTAAAGTACGGAAATTTTATAAATGCAGTATATCATAAGAACAGGAGGACAAGCATGAGGCTATTAAAATTAGTAGGAATGTTATCTCTAGTTGCTGTAATTACTACAGGATGCTATAAAAGTGGAAATGATGATAATCCTATAAATTTATTCGATGAATTGCCTATATATGATGAAGAAAAAAGAGATATATCAGAAAAAGTTAAGATAGTTGCAGGTAGTGCTAACTTGACTTTACCATCTAACTCTATAGAGGTAGGAAAAATAAATGAGATTGATTTAAATAATGATAAAAAAGATGAAATAGTGTTTTTTGAAAAAAGGGAAGATATAAGAAATCAAGTTGGATTTACTATATTAGATTCAAAAAGTAATGATACTTCATATACAGAGTCAGGAAATAAAATAGAATATGCAAATTTTTATGATTTGGACAATGATGGAAATAAGGAAATAATTTTGCTTGTTCAAGATAAAAATATGACGACACTTACTATATGTAGATATCAAAATGGGGAAATAGAAGAATTAATTTCTAAAGCAAATTATCACTACTTCAATAAAGATAATTTTACAAAATTAGGTGTATTAGTAGATGATTTGGATAATGATGATAATCTAGAATTAGTAGTTTATAATTACAATTATAAAACAAAAGAGATGGAGTTAAATGTTTGTAGTTTTAAAGATAATCAAATATATATTTTAGATAGTACAACATTTAAAAATGTAAGAAATTTTGAAGATATAAAGGTAGTTACAGGAAATATATCTTCTAAAGAGAAGGCTTTATTTTTAAGTTTGCCTAATGATGAGGATACAGGATATATTACGCAAGTTGCTTACTTAAAAAATAAAAAAATAATAAATGCATTTGAAGATAAAAAAATACAAATTTCAAATGGATATTATATACCTGTTGAAGATGTAAATAATGACGGTATAACTAATATACCTCAGATAGAGTCAAGCAGTGTTACAATTGATACTTTATCCACAAGTACATTTCCAACTAGTCTTATAATAAGCTGGAATAAATATAATGGGAAACAAGGCGACGATGCAGATATGATATTTGTAAGTCAAATTTATTATAATTATGAAGCAAACTTTAGATTTTTAATACCTAATAATTTAGTTGGGAAATTAGCTATAATTGAAGATACTGAAAATACAAATGGTAATTACAAAGTATTTAATTTTTATTATAATACAACAAATACTTATTCAGATACATCATCTCAAGATAGAAAATTTTTATTTACTCTGAATGTATCAGAAAAAACTATTGTTGATGATACAAAAAATATAAGTAAAACAGGAAATAATGTATATGAATCAGATAAATATATATTTTCTGTTGCTGATGTAAATCAGGCAGAATTGAAAAAACTTGATTTAACTGTAGATATATTAAAAGATTATTTTTCAGCAATAAAATGATAATTTTAATGGAGGATAGAATATGAAAGAAAAAATATTGGTTTTAGAGGACGAAATAGGTATAAGAAGTTTCGTTAGTATAAATTTAAAAAGGGAAGGTTATGAAATTATAGAAGCTGGAAGTGGAAGTGAAGCAATAGAAAAAATAAATCAGCACAGTGATATTTCAATAGCACTTTTAGATGTTATGCTTCCTGATATGAGTGGAATAGAAGTTTGTAAATATATAAGACAAAAATTTGATCAAGTAGGTATAATAATGCTTACAGCAAAAGCCCAAGAAGAAGATAAACTAGAAGGGTTTATATCAGGTGCTGATGATTATATAGTAAAACCATTTAGTATAAAAGAATTATTAGTAAGAGTTGCAGCACTTCTTAGAAGAGTCAAAAAAGAAGAAAGCTCTATGAAATTAAACAAAATCGTATCAGAACCATTTGAACTTGATTTAGATAAGAGAAAATTATTTAAAAATGGAAAAGAAATAGAACTTACTCCAACAGAATTTTCAATTGTAAAATATTTAATGGTAAATGCAAAACAATCTTTAAGTAGAGACCAAATACTAACTGAAGTTTGGGGTAATAACTATTTATATGATTTTAAAATAGTAGACGTAAATATTAGAAGAATAAGAAATAAAATAGAAGATGATCCATCAAAACCAAAATATATACAAACTATTTGGGGTTATGGATATTGCTTTAGAAAGGAAGACTAACTTTGAGATTACATTTAGAGGGTTTGAGGAGAAGAGTAGTAAAATATTATTTCATAATGATAATAATTACTGTCGCTTTATTTGAAGTTTTATTCATGTTTTATATGAAAGAATATTACTATAGTATGGCAAAATCTTACTTAGAACAACAAGTTCGATATACTCAAAGTAGCTATAATTCTTCTGGCATGGATTCTACAAGTTTCCAAGACAAGATAAATAATATATTAGAAAAAGAAGGACTAAATCAGGGCTCAGGGTATAGTGAAGGTAGTGATAATTTTTCTGTTGCGATAGAAATCATAAATAGAAATAAAGAAGTTGTGCTTGACCAATATGGTATAAAAACAGGAGAAGTAGTAAATTATGACGATGTAAATAAGGCATTAACAGGTAGCCAGGATTATAATTTTTATATATATACAGTTAAGGAAACTAAAGACCACATTATGAGTATATCTGTACCACTTAAGGTCAATAATATTGTCGAAGGTGTAGTTAGATATAGTGTTTCTCTAACAAAAGCAGATAATGCTATTTTTAGGGTTATATGTATGATATTTATAGGAGGATTAGTAATACTACTAATTTCTTTATTATTGAGTTTAAGATTTGCAGATTCTTTAATAAGACCTATACAAGACTTGAAAAAGACAGCTAATCAACTGGCACAAGGTAATTACAATATAAATTTAGAAAATGAAAAATTACATGATGATGAAATTGGCGATTTGGTCAAAACATTTGATCATATGGCAAAGGAAATCGACAAGACAAGGAAATTAAAAGAAGAATTTATATCTTCAGTTTCACATGAACTTAGAACTCCACTAACATCTATAAAAGGTTGGAGTGAGACTTTAGGATATGAAGGAATAAGTAGAGAAGAGCTTGATTTAGGTCTCGGAATTATACAAGATGAAACAGAAAGGCTTATAACTTTAGTTGAAGAGCTTTTAGACTTCTCTCGTTTAGCATCAGATAGGATAAGACTTCAAATTGATTCAGTTAATGTAACTAAGCTTGCAAAAGACGTAGTAAATCAACTTGGAGTAAAAGCGAGTGAAAAAAATATAACTTTACTTACTGAGTTTAATACAAAGGAAAGTGAAATAGTAGATATACAAGGTGATAAAAATAGGCTTAAACAAGTTTTAATAAACCTTGTTCAAAATGCTCTTAAATTTACTGAAGAAGGCGGATATGTCGTTGTAAGATTATCACAAGGCGAGGAGTATACAACATTCTCTGTAGTTGATAATGGAATTGGTATAAAACAAGAAAATTTAGACAAAGTTTTAGAAAAATTCTTCCAAGAAGATTATAATAAATCGGGAAGTGGTATAGGACTTGCTATTAGTAATGAAATAGTAAAACTACACAAAGGAAAAATGATATTAGAAAGTGAAAAAGGAGAGGGAACTTGCATTACCTTTACCTTAAAAAATAATTTAATGGATGCTATTGCAGAATAAAAATGTGATTTAATCACATTTTTTTCTGTATATAGATTTAAAATTTAATTTAAAAATATAATTATAGATTTAAATTACTAAACTAAAAATGAAAAGAGGCAAAAGATGAGAAATATAAAAATGACAATCGAGTACGATGGAAGCAACTTTAAAGGGTTTCAAAAGCTAAAGGACAATGAAAATACAATACAAGGAAAGTTAGAATCTGTTTTGAGCCAAATGGCAGGAGAAAACATAGAGATAATAGGTTCTGGAAGAACTGATATGGGTGTTCATGCCTATGGTCAAGTAGTAAACTTCAAAACAAATTGTAACTTATCACTAAATAAAATACATAAATACTTATATGAATATCTTCCACAATCAATAGCGATAAAAGATATTGAAGAGGTTGACGATAGATTCCACAGCAGATATAACGCAAAGAGAAAGGTTTATTTATATAAAATAGATAATAGAGAGTACCCAAATCCATTCAATAGAAAATATGCTTGTCATATAGCTAAAAAACTTAATTTAGATGCTATGAGAGAAGTTGCAGAGGTACTTGTTGGTGAACACGACTTTACAAGTTTTTGTTCATCAAGATCTAAAAAGAAAAGTCATGTTAGAGAAATTTACTCTATTACTATAAATGAAAAAGACGATATGATAGAAATTTATGTAGAAGGTAATGGATTTTTATACAATATGGTCAGAATAATAGCAGGGACTCTTATAGATGCTGGTCATGGCAAAATTTCAGCAAATGAAGTTAAAGAACTATTAGAATTAAAAGATAGATCAAAGTCACCAGAGACAGCTCCTGCAAAAGGATTGTTCTTATATAGGGTAAAATATTAAATAATATATAAAAATACAGTTGACATTTTTATCCAAATGATTTATTATTAACTCATAAATAAGAACAAACCACTTATTTAACAAAACTTAAAATATTAAATTCGATGAAAAAGAAAGTAGTTTATTTTAGATTTATAGAGAGCTGAGGATGGTGGAAGCTTAGCAATTGTAAAGTAAATGAAGAGAGCTTTGGAGAAGATTATCTGAACTTAAGTAGGATAATAGGAATGCCTTGCCTTAAAAGGAAGAGTGAATAAGTTTATCTTATTAATTAGAGTGGTAACGCGGAAATATTTCGTCTCTTGATTTTTCAAGAGGCGTTTTTTTATAATGCATAAGGGTTAGATTTCTTAGATAAAGTGCCATTTTTAAAATTAATGCAAGGTAGATTTGTTAATAAGAGTGGTACCGCGCAATGTCGCCTCTTAGTAATTATTACTAAGGGGCTTTTTTAATATAAAGAAATGAAATGGCTTTAAAAAGTACAGAGATTCTTTAAGCCATATGATTTTGAAATTAAAAGAAAATAATTAAAATAACATATTTAGGGGGATAAAAAAATGAAAGAAAAAGTTGTATTAGCATATTCAGGAGGATTAGATACTTCAATAACTATTCCATGGTTAAAAGAAAATTATGATTTAGATGTTATAGCAGTTTGTGCAAATGTTGGTCAAGATGATGACATGAGTAAAATAGAAGAAAAAGCAAAAGCAAGCGGTGCTATAAAAGCTTATGTTGAAGATTTAAGAGAAGAATTTATAACTACTACTATATATCAAGCAATAAAAGCTGAAGCTTTATATGAAAATAGATATCCTTTAGGTACTGCACTTGCTAGACCTATAATAGCTAAAAGATTAGTTGAAATAGCTCAAAAGGAAGGAGCTAAATATATATGCCACGGTTGTACAGGAAAAGGAAATGACCAAGTTAGATTTGAAGGAACTATAGCAGCACTTGATCCATCTATAAAAGTTATAGCTCCATGGAGAATATGGGATATAAAATCAAGAGAAGATGCAATAGATTATGCAAATGAACATAATATTGAGGTAGTTGCAACTAAGAAAAAAATATATTCAGTAGATGATAACTTATGGCATGTATCTACTGAAGGTGGAGATATAGAATATCTTGAAAATGAACATAATAAAGATATTTACAAAAAAACTTGCTCTCCAGAAGATGCAGCAGATGAAGCCGAATATGTAGAAATAGGATTTGAAAAAGGTATACCAGTATCAGTAAATGGGGAAAAATTATCACCAATAGAACTTGTTGAAAAAATCGACAAATTAGGTGCTAAACACGGTATAGGTATAGTAGATATATTAGAAAATAGATTAGTTGGTATGAAATCAAGAGGTATATATGAAACTCCAGGGGGAGAAATATTCTATGCAGCTCATAACTTCTTAGAAAGTGCTACATTAGATAAAGATACTCTTCACTTAAAACAAAGATTATCACTTGAATTTGCTGATTTAATATACAATGGTAAATGGTATTCAAAAACTTGTAAAGCAATAAATGCTTTTATGGACGAAACTCAAGAAAATGTTACAGGTTCTGTAAAATTAAGATTATATAAAGGTAATATAAAACCAGCTGGAATATTCAGTGACCATAAATTATATGATCAAAGTATATCTTCATTTGGAGATAGTGAATTATACGATCACAAAGATGCTGAAGGTTTCATAAACTTATTTACATTACCACTTAAAATAAATGCAATGACTCAAAATGGTAAAAAAATGACTAAATAATTGTTTAGTATTAAATAGAAATTAAATATTAATAAAAATAGAAATATTAATAAAAGGCCACTTCTAAGTTTAGAGGTGGCTTTTTAATTATAAATAATTTAAAAAATATACAAATAATGTATAAGGTATAGGAATACTGGATATAATCCACCTAGCAAATAAAAAATAAAAGTACAAATGTAGAGGATGTGAACAATGAGTCAAACTTATATAGGATACCATGGAACTACTGTTTCGAGGGGAGAAAATATACTAAACTCCAAACAATATTCTATTTCTTATAAAGAAGAGGAGTGGCTAGGAAAAGGAGTATATTTCTTTGAAAAAGATATACAACAAGCAGTAAATTTTTGTGTTAAAGCTAGGAAATATGAAGATTATCTTGTTTTAAAAAGTAAAATTGAAGCAAATATATGCATAGATTTGGATAACTTGGAAACAATGAAGATATTAGAAAGAATATCACAAGAAATAAAAAATAGATATATGAAATTAAAAGACGGAAGTCCAAGAAAACTTAAAAACTCAGTAATACTAGAAAAACTATACAAAATAAAACAATACGATGTAGTAAAAAAGACTTTTCCTGTACTAAAAACAACAAATATAAATGATACAAATTTTATATGGGTACAAGTACAGATATGTGTAAGAAATAGAGAGTGCATAAAAACTATAGAGGAGGTAATGAGAAATGAAAGGAGTTACATATTTAACTGAAGTTGAAAAAATCATAGCTAAAATGACTGACGAGGAATTCATAAAAGTTTTCGGAGACATAGAAGATATATATGATGATTTTAAAAGTGAAGTAAATTACTCATATAGCCTAGTTAAAGAAAATGAAGAATAAAAAGATAAGATTTAATCTTATCTTTTTATATTTTATTTTATATTTCGTATATATTTTTTTAATCTTTGTCAATATTTATGATATAATAAACTTTGCATTAATTTGAAAGGAGATTGTAATTAAATGTCTAAAAGAAAACAAGTTACTGTTCCTATGGAAAAAATAAGAGAACAGGACAAATATATAAACGAAATAAAAAATGAAAACGAAAGATATTTCCACTTAACTGGTAAGAAAAAATCTTATTTTATACAAACATTTGGATGTCAAATGAACGAACATGACTCTGAAAAATTAGGAGCTATGTTAAATGCAATGGGGTATGAGCCTTCTTTAATAGCTGACCATGCAGATTTAATAATATACAATACTTGTGCAGTTAGAGAAAATGCTGAACTTAAAGTATACGGAAACTTAGGACACTTAAAATTAATAAAAAGAAGAAATCCTAACTTAAAAATAGCTGTGTGCGGATGTATGATGCAACAACCTGCTATAGTTAAAGAAATAAAAGCTAAATACAAACATGTTGACTTAGTATTTGGTACTCACAACTTATACAAATTCCCAGAATTATTATCTGAATCAATGTCAAGTGATTCTATACTTATAGATGTATGGGATGTTGATGGTGAAGTTGTAGAAGGTTTAAGAAGTGATAGAAAATTCGAGCTTAAAGCATTCGTAAATATAATGTACGGTTGCAATAACTTCTGTACTTACTGTATAGTTCCTTACACTAGAGGTCGTGAAAGAAGTAGAAAACCAGAAGATATATTAAATGAAATAAAAGAATTAGTTGCAAATGGAACTAAAGAAGTTACTTTATTAGGACAAAACGTAGACTCTTATGGTAAAACTTTAGAAGAAGAAGATAGAATAACTTTTGCTGAGCTTTTAAGAAAAGTTAACGAAATAGATGGATTAGAAAGAATAAGATTTATGACTTCTCATCCAAAAGATATATCTGATGAAGTTATATATGCTATGAGAGATTGTGACAAAGTTTGTGAATTCTTACACCTTCCAGTTCAATGCGGAAGTACTAAATTATTAAAGAAAATGAACAGACATTATTCTAAAGAAGATTACCTAAGAATAGTAGAAAAAGCTAAAGCTGAGGTTCCAGGGATAGCATTCTCTACAGATATAATGGTAGGATTCCCAGGTGAAACTGAAGAAGATGTTGAAGATACTATGGATGTAATAAGACAAGTTAGATACGACAATGCATTCACATTCATATACTCTAAGAGAACTGGTACTCCAGCAGCTAAGATGGAAGATCAAATACCAGAAGATGTTAAACACGAAAGATTTAACAGAGTATTAGAGTTAGTTAACGAAATCTCAAAAGAAAACAACACTACTCACCAAGATCAAGTAGTAGAGATATTAGTTGAAGGTAAGAGTAAAACTGACGACACTAAATTCACTGGTAGAACTAGACAAAATAAATTAGTTAACTTTAGTGTAAAAGACCCAAATGCTGATTTAATCGGTAAATTAGTAGATGTTAAAATAACTGAAGCAGCTTTATCATTCTCATTAAACGGGGAAATGGTTGAGTAATATTTAATTATGAAGAAAAACCTCTTTTGTAAAAAAGAGGTTTTTTGTCTTTAAGTAGTAAATTATAAATTATCCACAACATAGATAATATATAATTTACTAAAATTAAAAAGGGGCATTAAGCCCCTTATAAAATTAATTATTAAATTCAGTATGAGTCCAATTAGTATCTTGTATATATCTAGAAACTAAATCATGGCACATATCTGGATGTATAGTTTCTTCTGTTGATATTGTTATAGATGACATAGATATAGCATATTTAAGTGTATCTATTAAACTATAACCTTCCATATATCCTTTTGTGATTCCTGAAACGAAAGAGTCTCCAGCACCTGTAACATTCACTACATTTACATCATTAGCTTTTAATTTACCTTCTTCAACACCGTTGTTGTAGTAAATTCCATCTTCATCAAGAGTGATAAATACATTTTTTACACCTAAATCTGTGAAGTATTTACCAGCTTTTCTTAAATCGTCTTCATTTTCGATTTTAAATCCACACATTATTTCAGCTTCGTATCTGTTTGGTTTTATAGTGTGGAAGTATTTTACTAAATGTGTAACAGTTTTAGCTTTTGCAGCAGAAACTGGGTCTAATATAAATTTAGTATCATTAGTGAAACTTTTTAGTATATGTTCTACTATGTCAGGTCTGTCTGAGTCTAAAACCATGTACTCAGAATTTTTTATTATGTCAGCTTTAGAATCTATAAATTCTGTTGTGAATTTATCTATTATTTTCATATCTACAACAGCAGACATCATTTCACCGAAATGATCAAGTACAGCCATGTAAGTAGGAGTATGTCCGCCCTCTACTATAAGAGAATCCTCCATATTGTAATTCATTTCTTTTGAATGTTGAAGTATACTTTTTCCTGTTTCATCATCACCTAAAACAGATATAAATTTTGTATTAACTCCAACTCTAGCCATACATTCAGCTATATTTCTGCAAACTCCACCGAAAGAAGTTCTAACCCTACCTGGGTTTGAGTCATTAGCTCTATAATCGTTATCTGTAAAACCACATATGTCAAAAACTGATACACCGAAAACTAGTGCATATGATCCATTATTGTTCATTTGTATCGTAACCTTTCTAAGAAAATTTAATAATTTAAAAATCATAAACTAAAAATCAATATTATTAATATTAAATAAGAAAATAAATATTATGTATATCAATATAAAGATTTTCTTATTATACGCTTTAAATGCGGATTTTTTTATTTTATCATAAATCAACCATAGATTTCTACATATTTCTACAAAAATTGAGAAAAATAAAAAACAGGTAATATTTACAGGTAAAAATAAATATATTTATACCATGATAATAAGGGGGAATTTATATGGATTATAGAGATTTATTTGATGGTATAGATGAGAAGATAAAATTATCAAATGGAGTTTATACAACACCCATAAATTTTGATAATGGAGCGACAACACCACCACTAAAAACTGTTACACAGATAATTTATGATAATATAAAAAATTACGGTCCTATAGCTAGAGGTGTGGGATTTAAGGGTGAATATTGTACTATGATGTTTAATCAAGCAAGAGATATAATCCTAGATTTTTTTGGATTAGGAGATAATGATGATTATACAATAATTTATACAAAATCAGATACAGAGGGATTAAATGTACTTGCTAATGTACTTGTACAAGAAAAAGATGATATGATTTTAACTACGAGAATGGAGCATCATGCAAATGACCTTCCTTTTAGAAGAGTGGGGAAAATGGTGTATGTGGAAGTTGATCATCTTGGAAGGATAAATATAGACGATATAGAAGACGAGCTTATAAAAGCAAATGGTAAAATAAAAATAGTAACTGTTACGGGTGCATCAAATGTAACTGGATATACAACTCCAATCCACGATATAGCACGACTTGCTCATAAGTACGGAGCGCTTATAATTGTGGATGCTGCTCAATTAGTATCACACAAAAAGATAAATATGAATGGAGGTTCAAAAGAAGAAGAAATAGATTTTTTGACTTTTTCAGCACACAAAGCATATGCTCCTTTTGGAAGTGGAGCAATTGTCGGAAAGAAAGATTATTTAAATGAAGAAGATCCATTTTTATCTGGTGGGGGATGTGTTGCTGGGGTATTTGATGATAGACTGATTTGGACTGCTGTTCCTGAAAAATATGAAGCAGGCACACAAAATTTTTTTGGAGCTATAGCTATGGCTAGGGCCCTTGCTGATTTGAAAAATATAGGATTTGAAAATATAGAGAATCATGAAAGGGAATTAAAAAATTATATTATACAAGGATTAAAAAGTATAAATAATATCATTATGTATGGTGATGTAGATTATACAGAAGATAGAATAGGAGTAATACCTTTTAATATTAAAAATAGAGATTATAGTGAGGTTTCTATAATGATGGCGACAGAAAAGGGAATATCACTTAGATCAGGAAAGTTTTGTGCCCATACTTATGTATATAGACTTATGGGAGCAAGTGATAGTGATGCTTATAGAGATGTTGTATCTGGAGAATATTTTTATGGAATGATAAGAGCTAGTTTAGGTTTATATAATACTATTGATGAGGCGAATATATTTTTAAATGAAGTAGAGTTTATTGCTAATAATAGAAATACAAGAAGACATAGAAAACATACTGGACGAATAAGATTTTAGATTGAATATATTTTATAGAAAATAGAAGGATGACTTCCTTCTATTTTTTTGTATATATCTATTAATATTGTAATTAATATTAAAAAATAATAAAGAATTTTTGTTAAATAATTAATAATATAGAAAATCTTGTATTACATATAAAAATAATTTATACTACCCAGTAGGAAATAAGATTAAAAAATGCCACAAAAACAAAAAATTACAAATGAATTTTTAAATAATGAATATATCAATTTAAAATAGGAAATTTTAATCTTAGACAACAATGCAAAAAGGAGATAGAAAATGGACAACAAACAAAAAAAGAAAAAAGGATTTAAGTTACCGACATCTTATACAGTGTTACTTATAATTACAGCAATTATAGCAATTGCAACACACTTTATACCTGGAGTAGTTCCAGCGAGTTTATCAGATTTTGTGATGGCACCAATAAATGGACTTAACGATTCAATTGACATTGCGATATTTGTTTTATTAATAGGAGGATTTTTAGGAATAACAACAAAAACAGGTGCACTAGATGCTGGAATAGGTTCAGTAGTGTCTAAATTAAAAGGTAAAGAATTAATATTAATACCAGTTCTTATGTTTTTATTTTCACTTGGCGGGACTAGTTTTGGTATGGCAGAAGAAACAATTGCTTTTACAGCGCTTGTAACAACTACAATGATTATAGCAGGCTTTGACCCATTAGTATCAGTCGCTACAATAATTTTAGGATCAGGATGTGGTGTATTAGGTTCAACTGTAAACCCATTTTTAGTTTCAGTAAGTATAGGTGCATTAAATGCAGCTGGAATTTTAGTAAATCAGGGTGTAGTTATAGCAACTAATACAGCTTTATGGATTTCATCATTACTTATATCAATATACTTTGTTATGAGTTATGCAAAAAAAGTTTATAACGATAAAAATGAAAGTATACTTTCGGAGTTAGAAATACAACATGCTAATGAAGCATTTATAGGAAATAAATCAGGTAAAGAAGAAGTAATCGAATTTACTAAAAAGAGAAAAATAGTATTGGGATTATTTGCATTTACATTTATAATTATGGTTGCAGGAATAATACCTTGGGAAGAGTTTGGAATTAATTTATTTATAGCTACTGGATTTTTAACTGGTTCTAGTTTAGGTAATTGGTGGTTTTCTGAGCTAGGAGTTTGGTTTGTAATAATGTCGATTGTTATTGGTATCGTCTATGGAATGAAAGAAGGAGAAATAGTCGATGCATTTTTAGCAGGAGCTGCTGATATGGTTGGTGTTGCTTTAGTTATAGGTGTATCAAGAGGTATATCAGTTATAATGAATACAACTGGTTTAGATGCTTATGTATTAAGCAAGGCATCAAATGTTTTAGTTGGAATGAGTCCGATAGTATTTACTATAGTAGCATATTTAATTTATATGGCGTTAACATTCTTTATCCCATCTACATCAGGACTTGCAGGTTTATCAATGCCTATATTTGGGCCTTTAGCACTTAGCTTAGGTTTTAGACCAGAAGTTATAATTTCAATATTCAGCGCAGGTAGTGGTATAGTAAATTTAGTTACACCTACAAGTGGTGTTATAATGGGAACACTTGCAATCGCTAAAGTAGATTATGAATCATGGGTAAAATTCGTAACAAAAGTTTTAATAGCTATATTTATATCATCAGCAATTATACTTTCAATTGCTATGATGTTTATAAGATAGATAATACAATATTTGCAAAATAAAGACTGAAAGGAAAATAAAAATGGAATTTAATTTTCAAAATCCAAAATTAGAATTAGTTTTCAAGTACTTTGAGGAGATATCAAAAATTCCTAGAGGCTCAGGAAATGAAAAAGAGATAAGTGATTATTTAGTAAAAGAGGGAAGAAGACTTAATTTAGAAACAATACAAGATGAAACACTAAATGTAATAATCAAAAAAGAAGCATCACCAGGGTATGAAAATGCTCCAGGTGTAATACTTCAAGGTCATATGGATATGGTTTGTGAAAAAAACAAGGATGTTGAGCACGACTTTACAAAAGATCCAATCAAACTACAAGTAAAAGGGAACTATCTATATGCAGATGGTACAACATTAGGTGCAGATAACGGTATAGCAGTTGCTATGGGGCTTGCGCTTTTAGCATGTGACGATGTACCTACACCAAAACTAGAAGTATTATTTACTGTAAATGAAGAAGTAAGTATGGAAGGTGCTATGAATTTAGATGGAAGTCTTTTTGATGGAAGATACATAATAAACTTAGATTCAGAAGAAGAAGGTAGAATAACTGTTAGTTGTGCAGGTGGTGTTACAGCAATAGTAAATATACCTAAAGAGTTAAAAGATATAGATAAGAAACAAGCTTATGTTATAAGTATAAAAGGACTAAAAGGCGGTCACTCTGGTATTGAAATAGACAAAGAAAGAGCAAATTCAAACCTACTTATGGGAAGAATTTTAAATAAACTTTCAAATAGTAATATAAAATATGATTTAATATCTATAAGTGGTGGACTTAAAAATAATGCGATACCTCGTGAGGCAGAAGCAATAGTAACTTTAGATTCTAATGATGAAAAAAATGCTAAAGAAGTTATTGAGTCTATGTTAGAAATATTTAAAAATGAATTTAAAACATCAGATCCATCAATAGTAGTTGAAATGCATAAAATAGATGAAGTGCATGAGAGAGCTTTATCAGAACAAGTTCAAGATAAAGTAATAAAAGTTTTAAATTTAATGCCTAGAAATATTCAAACAATGAGTGCAGATATAGAGGGACTAGTGGAATCTTCTACAAATTTAGGTGTTGTAGTAACAGAAAACGAAAATATAAAATTTGAATTTGCAACAAGAAGTTCAGTTAAGAGTTTAAAAGATGATTTAAACGATAGAATGAAACTACTTTGTGATGCCATAGGTGTTGAACTTATATTAGAAGACGATTATCCAGAGTGGGAATATAAAAAAGATTCAAAATTAGAGCAAATATGTGTTGATACTTACAAAGAGTTAAACGGCAAAAATCCAGAAATAGTGGCAATACATGCTGGACTTGAGTGTGGATTATTATTAGATGCAATACAAGGGGCACAAGCTGTATCTATAGGTCCAAACTTATTTGATGTTCACACTCCTGATGAACATATAGATATTTTATCTACAGAGAGAACGTGGGACTTTTTAGTAAACATATTGGCAAATATTAAATAAATTTGTATATAATCATTATTTATAGCGCAATATAAAAGTTATGATAAAGTTTTATATATAAAAAGTATATGGCAACATCTAAAAGGAGGTCAATATGATTGTAGTTTTCTTGAGGAGTATTGTTTTATATATAGCAGTACTGATTTCTATGAGGATTATGGGAAAAGGTGAAATTGCTGAGATGAATTGCTTTGACTTAGTTATCACACTTTTGATAGCCGAAGTTGCATCACTACCAATGGAAAACAACGATATACCGATGATAAATGGTATTGCAGCATTAACTGGGCTTGTAGCAATGCAAACTATAATTTCATTTTTATCCTTGAAATTTAGAAAAGTATCTATAATGTTATCGGGGAAACCATCAATATTAATCAATAAAGGTGAAATAGATTATAAAGAACTCAAAAAAGAGAGAGTGAGTATAAATGAACTTTTAGAACAACTTAGGATACAGGGGTATTTTAATATAAAATATATCCAATATGCCATATTAGAAACCGATGGAAGTTTGAGCGTTGTCCCAACTTCAAATTATAATTCCACACCATCAAGACCTTTTTATCACTTGCCAATTCCGCTTATTTTAGATGGTTCTGTGATAAAAGAAAACCTAAAACAAATAGATAAAGATGAAGCTTGGCTTAATAGTATATTAAAATCATATGAAATAAAAAAGGCAAAAGAGGTATTACTTTGTGTTTTAGATGAATATGATAAAATATTAATTCAAAAGAAAAAGTGAGGATAAAATATGAGAAATACTATAATAGCACTTACATGGGTCATTTTCTTTATATTTTTTGGACTTTATATAGATAACAAAGTTGAAAAATTTTGTATTGGTTATACAAAAGAGGTTCAAGCGACGTATGAGGTAATACATAACGAAAATTGGGATGAGGCAGATAAAAGGTTAGATGATTTAGTTAAAAAATTAGATACACAAAAGGATTTTTGGTTAAAAGTACTCGATCATCAATATTACGATGATTTAAATTTAGAATTGGGTTTAGCTAAAAATGCAGTATATTGTAAAAATGAAATAAGAGGATTAGAAGCACTTGAAAGGGTTGAATCTATTCTCCAAAATTTAATGGCTGATGAAAAATGTAACTGGAATTATATTTTCTAGATAAAATATTATTAGTAAAATAAAAAGCATATAGAATACGAAATGTATTTTATATGCTTTTTTGTTTTAAAAATTTATTTAAGTTAAAACTTAAGATTATTGTATTGAAATTTTAAATCTATGATTTTAAAAAGTTTAAAAAGTTTTCTAATATTTTGGCAGTAATTCCCCAGATTATGTAGTTTTTATATTCGTAAAATAAAGTTGAGTATTTTCCTACTGCAAATTTATAATTTTCTTTATTTGGAATTTTAGAATATGGGAAGTTTTCGTTTACTTTTACTTCCACTTCATTTTCAAATTCTTCTGGTGATGATTCTAATAAATATTTTATTGGAACACTAAAAATATGGTCCACTTCATCTTTATTTATTGGTAGATTTTCTAGTCCATTTTTTATTGCATTTTCTTTAATTATTCCTAAAAATGGGTGTATTATCAGGTTTGAGTGGTTTATATACAAATCAAGTGGAGATATTATCTCTATATCATCAGGAGTTATGCCGATTTCTTCGCAAGTTTCTCTTATGCAAGCAGTTTGTGGGTCTTCTCCTTTTTCAATTTTTCCACCGGGAAAAGCAATTTCATTTGGCTGACTTCTAAGTGTCTTTGACCTTACTTCAAATAATATCTCATAAGAATTATCTTTTTTTATTATAGGAATTAATACAGAAGCTCTTTTCATATTTTGATAGCCGTTTATATATGGAGTAAATCCACTGAATTTATCTTTAATGTGTTTAATATTATCACTCATAAGTTAAATTACTCCTTTCAAAAAAATATCATATAGATATTATAGACTAGATTTTAGAAAATATAAATTATATATGTTTTTATGATACAAGCAAATTATATTTATCTTTAAACTATGTATGAATGAAATTTAGTAAAGTATGTCAAATTTCTACTTGAGTTTACAAAAAATTGTATGAATTATTATCAAAATGAAAAAAATATGTTAAAATTAATGAAAAATTACCAAAATAAGTATAAAATTAAAGATAAAATGAAAATTGCGAATTGATTTCGTTCGCATAAGGGGGGACTTTAAGTTGGATAAATTATATGACGTGATAATAATTGGCTCTGGAGTAGTGGGAAATGCTATTGCCAGGGAAATGTCTAGATATAATTTAAAAATAGGGGTACTAGAAAAAGAATTAGATGTATGCAATGAGACAAGTGCAAGAAACTCAGGGGTACTTCATGCAGGATTTAATAATAAGCTGGGAACACTTATGGCGAAATTCTGTGTTGAAGGGAATCAGGGATTTGATCAAGTTGCTAAAGAACTAGGAGTACCGTTTAAAAGATGTGGGAAACTAGTTGTTGGGTTTAGCGAAGAAGATAAAGAAAAATTAATCGCGATGAAAGAGCAAGGTGAAAAAAATGGTGTTAAGGGGCTTGAGATAATAGGCAAAGACAAAATAAAAGAAATTGAGCCAAATATCGACGGTGAATTTGCCATGTGGTCAAAAACTACAGGTATACTAAATCCATTTTTACTTACAATAGCTCTTGCTGAAAATGCTGCAGCAAATGGGGCAGAATATTATTTTGGAAACGAAGTAGTTGATATCAAAAGAGTTGATGATATTTATAATATAAAAACTGTAAAAGATACATATAAAGCTAGATGGGTAGTCAATGCTGCCGGGCTTTACAGTGATAAAGTTTCAAAAATGCTTGGAATTGACGACTATACAATCCATCCATGCAGAGGGGAATATTTTATACTAGATGAAAAAGTAGGCTCAAAATTAAGCCTTCCAGCATATCCAGTGCCAAATCCAAAAGAAGGTGGACTTGGAATCCATTTAACTCCAACAATCGACGGAAATGTATTTATCGGTCCAAGTAGCGAATATATAGATGAAAGGGACGATTATTCTGCTACACAAAAGATAATGGACTTACTTATTAAAGACGGAGGAAGAATATTCCCACATATAAGAAGAGAAGACTTTATAAGAAACTTCGCAGGAATTAGACCAAAGCTTGCATCAAAAGAAGAAGGTGGATACCACGATTTTGTAATCGAAATGAGAGATGAGGCACCAAATACTATAAATTTAGTTGGAATAGAATCTCCAGGGCTTACAAGTTCAACTCCAATTGCAAAATACGTAGTTTCTTTATTAAAACAAAAAGAAGAACTTACAGAAAACAAAGATTTCAATCCAATTAGAAAACCTATAGTTACATTTAATGATAAGTCAGTAGAGGAAAAAGAAGCTTTAATTAAAGAAAATCCTGACTATGGCGAAGTAATTTGTAGATGCCAAACTATAACAAAGGCAGAAATTCTAGAAGCAATAAACAACCCACTAGGTGTTGAAACTATAACTGGAATCAAATACAGATGTAGAGCAATGATGGGAAGATGCCAAGGTGGATATTGTGAAACAAGAATAGCAGGTTTACTAGAAGAAGTTAAACATAAAAATAGAGAAGATGTGCTTTATTCAAGAGAAGGTTCTAATATGTTTGTTGGGAAGGTGAGAGACTAATGGTTGAAAATAAAGATGTAGTAATAGTTGGGGGCGGTCCTGCAGGTCTTGCAGCAGCTCTTGAGCTAAAACACAAGGGAATAGAAGATATACTTATTGTTGAAAGGGAAGATAAATTAGGTGGTATATTAAAACAATGTATCCACGATGGTTTTGGGCTTACTCGCTTTAAAGAAACACTAAGCGGTCCTGAATATGCAGATAGATTTATAAAAGAAGTAAAAAAAGAAAAAATAGATTATATCACAGATGCGACAGTTATTGATGTAAGTAATGATAAGATAGTAACTGCTGCTACTAGAGATGGACTAAAACAATATAAAGCAAAGGCTGTAATTTTGACTATGGGTTGTAGAGAAAGAACAAGGGGAGCCATTTCTACTCCAGGTACAAGACCAGCTGGAATATACAATGCCGGTGTTGCTCAAAGATATATAAACTTAACTAATACAATGGTCGGTAAAAAAGTCGTAATCTTAGGTTCAGGAGATATAGGTCTTATAATGGCGAGAAGACTTACTCTTGAAGGCGCAAAAGTAGAGGCTGTAGTAGAGCTTTCACCATATGCAAATGGCCTTCCAAGAAATATAGAACAATGTCTAAATGACTACAATATACCTCTATATTTAAGTCATACTATAACTAATATAGAAGGAAAAAGTAGATTAGAAGCAGTTGTTGTTAGCAAAGTCGATGAGCAAACTAAAAAAGTGATTCCAGGAACTCAAAAAAGATACGAATGTGACACTTTGATACTTTCAATCGGTCTTATTCCAGAAAATGAATTGTCATTAAAAGCAGGTGTAGTGCTAGATCCTAGAACAAAAGGTGCAGTAGTCGATGAAAACTATCAAACTTCAGTAGAAGGAATTTTTGCAGCTGGAAATGTCCTTCAAGTTCACGACTTAGTTGACTTTGTTTCACTAGAAGCAGAAAGACTTGCAGACCATGTTTGTGAATATATAAATGACGGCAAGTTAATAAAGAGCGATATAAACATAGAAGCTGGAGAAAATATAAACCATACAATTCCACAAAAGATAAGTGGGACTAAGGATTTTGTGCTTTCATTTAGAGTTAGAAAGCCTTTTAAAAAGTGCAAAGTCGATGTAATGCAAGATGGTGAAGTTATAAAGACTAAGAAATATAAAAAGGCGATACCAGCTGAAATGGTTCAAATAAAAATTTCAAAAGATGAAATAAAACAAAATGGGGATTTGAAGGTGATTATAAGTGAATAGAAAATTTACATGTATAGTTTGTCCAAATGGATGTGAGATAGAAGTAGATTATGAAGGAAAAGATATAAAAAGTATTGAAGGGGAAGGCTGCAAAAAAGGAAAGGAATATGTAGTTCAAGAACTTACTGACCCAAGACGTAATATAGCTTCTTCTGTAGTTTTATTAAATGGAGAGCTTCCACTTGTGAGCGTAAGACTTACAAAACCAGTCCCAAAGGCTAAGATATTCGATATTATGGATATAATAAAAGGTATAAAATTAGAAGCTCCAGTAGAAGTAGGCGATGTAGTTATAAAAAATATAATGGGCTACGACAGCGACCTTATCGTTACAAAACAAGTAGGTGTAAAATAATATGTCTCAAATAAATGAAATACTAGATAATATAAAGTTGCCTCAAATTATGAAGGTAGGCCAGATATTTGACGATACTAAGCTTGATAATGTTGAAAAATATTTAAACAATAAGCTAATTAATAAAAATATTAAAGAGAAAATAAAACCAGGAATGAAAATAGCGATAACTGGTGGAAGTAGAGGGATTAGCCATTATAAAGAGCTTATGAAAACTGTAGTAAGCTTTGTAAAAGAATATGGTGCAACTCCATTTATAGTACCATCTATGGGAAGTCACGGTGGCGGAACTGCTGAAGGTCAGGAAAATATGCTTAAAAAGTTAGGCATAACTAAAGAATCTGTAGGGTGTGAAATAATATCTTCTATGGATGTAGTTGAAGTTGGAAGAACTTCAAAAGATCTACCTGTCTATATCGATAAAAACGCAGCAAATGCAGATGGAATTATATTGTTAAACAGAGTAAAATTACATACTTCATTTAGAGGAAAATACGAAAGTGGATTGATTAAGATGATGGCAATTGGGCTTGCAAAACGAAAAGGAGCCGATATGACTCATTCGCTTAGATACGAAAATATGGCTAATAATTTACTTGAAGTAGGAACAATTGCCCTTAACAACTTAAATATAATCTGTGGCGTTGCATCTATTGAAAATGGATATAACGAAGTTAATGATGTATTTGTGCTGCATAAAGATGAAATATTAGAAGAAGAACCTAA
Organism: Intestinibacter bartlettii; assembly: GCF_018917435.1. Classification (GTDB taxonomy): domain Bacteria; phylum Bacillota; class Clostridia; order Peptostreptococcales; family Peptostreptococcaceae; genus Intestinibacter; species Intestinibacter bartlettii_A. Next base: position 40,114 of record NZ_JAHLOQ010000017.1, on the reverse strand, counting down.
AATTTTAGAAAGATCAAAACACCTTATGTCTAGAATATATTTAGATGACATAGACGTTCTTATTGTCAATGAAATAGGCAAAAATATAAGTGGTACAGGAGTCGATACAAATATTGTAGGAAGATTTCACACAAATGCCGCAAGTGGAGGACCAAACACAATAAAACTTGGATTTTTAGATATAAGTGAAAAAAGTGGTGGCAATGCAAATGGAATGGGACTTGCTGATTTTATATCTAAAAAATTTCACGATAAAATAGATTTTCCTGCAACTTATATAAATGCAATAACTTCAACTGAGCCAAATAGTGTAAAAATGCCGCTTGTTTTAGACAATGATAAATATGTATTTAAAGGTTGTGTAAAACTATGTGGTGTTAGAAAACTAGAAGATTTAAAACTAGTTATTATAAATAATACAAAAGAATTAGATGAAATCTATATGAGCAAGGCTGCATTTGAAAATGTAGTAGATAGAGAAAAAGTTAAACCTCTTTCAAAATTATTTGATATACCTTTTGATAGAGAAGATAATTTAAAATTATTTTAGAAATAAAGATACTTTAGTATATAAAGTAAAAAATCCTATGGAGTATATAAAAAGGGTACTCTATAGGATTTTTGTAATGCATAGAAACTATATTAATATAAAACGTTAAAAAAATATCGTGATATAAATTTTGATATATAAAAAAAGTTATATCAATATATCTACAAAATAAAGCCTTGATATGACTTAAATAGTTGGATTAATATGAATTATGGTAATATTGTGATATTTTAAGTTAATATAACGATAGAAATTAAATATATAAAAATTTATAATTTATCTTAAGAAACGTTAAACAAACGTAAATTGAAATAAAAATATTATAGGAGATTGGATAAAATAAGGGGGTAGATAATATGACAAATATGGCTTGGGGCTTCATGATAGCAGTATGGGCTACAATTTTTATAACAGAAGGAATAGCAATGAGAAGAATTTTAAAAGGATACGATGAAAAACATAAACCAAATGAATGTGAAAAAATAAGCTAAAATTTTGTTTTAAATTTACTGATAATTTAAAATAATAAAAAGATTTTCATTTGACTATGTATTTAGAAATCAAAAAAAGACCTATTGCATTAGGGGATATGCAATAGGTCTTTTTTGTTGTAATTTCAAATGAATATAATTTAGCTACTGTTAAGAAAAGTTAAAATAGGTATCGATTAATGTTAAAGAGCAGTAAAATATTATAGATTATGTTAACTAACGGTAAAATATGCTTATTAAAACACAATATTCAGAAAATTTCTAATATAATATAACTAAGAAGGAAAGGAGTTGATACTATGACAGGTATAGCTTGGGTTTTTATGTTAGTAGCGTGGTCTATAATTATAGTTGCTGCAGTTTGGGCAATGAAGGATATCTTAAAAAATCAATAACAATAAATAAAAATGACTAGTAGGAGAAAAACAGACAGTGTTGCTTTATAAAGAATATATAAACTATCTAAGAATTATAGATAAGTACGATTTTTTTAATATTTATAGTTTAAGATATAAAAAGAGCTTTTTGAAGAAATAAAAAATTTTCTTTAGAAGGCTTTTTTTAATTGTAACAAAATTATATATTATCTTATTTGTGGATAATTTATAATTTTCAAATATAGACTCCTACAAAAAAATTAAAAAAATATGTTATAATGGTTATCTAGAAAAAAGTTTTCATAAATAAATAAGATTTCTAATGGATATAATTATAAAGTCAATAATTATAAATACAAATTTAATGAGAATATAAAATAAAAATTACGACTTAAAAAGTTTAATATATTAAATAGTAAAACCAAATGAAAGGAGTAGCCTAATATATAAATATCTTAGGCGATATAAACAAAATGGTAATCGACAGAAACAAATTAACTCCTATGATGAAACAATATTTTGATACGAAAGAAAAATATCCTGATTGTATATTGTTTTTTAGATTAGGAGATTTTTATGAAATGTTCTTTGAAGATGCAATAATAGCATCAAAAGTACTTGAAATAGCACTTACAGGAAAAGCTTGTGGTCTTGAAGAGAGGGCTCCAATGTGTGGTGTTCCATTTCATGCAGCAAACTCTTATATATCAAAACTAGTTGAAAACGGATATAAAGTAGCGATAGGTGAACAGATGGAAGATCCTTCTGTTGCAAAAGGAATAGTAAAAAGAGAAGTAATAAGAGTTGTTACTCCAGGGACTGTTCTTGAAGGAAATCTACTTGAAAACAAGAAAAATAATTACCTTATGTCTTTATATAAAGAAAAAGATGATATAGGTCTTTCTTATGTAGATATAAGTACAGGTGAGACTAATGCGACTGTATTAAAAAGAGATAAGCTAATTGAAGAAATAGCAAAAGTTTCTCCATCTGAGATAATAATGAATGACTTAGATTATATAAAAAATCTAGAAGCGATTGCATCTTTATCAAATATATATTTAAATACTAACTTTGATGAGGAATATTTAAACGAAGATATATTAAAACAATACTTTAGTGATGAGTATTTAAGCAAAGTAAAATTCGATGAAAATGGACTTATAAATAGAAGTTTATGTGTTTTATTAAATTATATATACAACACTCAAAAACAAGTAACTTCTAATATAAATAATATAAATATATACAATTCATCAAATTATATGGTACTTGATATGTTTACTCGTTCAAATTTAGAGCTTACAGAAACTATAAGAACTAAGAAAAAGAAAGGTTCTCTACTTCATGTACTAGATAAAACTTCGACTGCTATGGGTGGAAGAATGCTTAGAAAATATGTTGAAGAGCCATTAGTAGATAAAAAGAGAATACAAAATAGATTAGATGTAATTGAAGAGATAAAAGACGATTATTCACTTAGAATCGATTTAATTGAAATCTTAAAAAATGTATACGACATAGAACGTATCTGCGGTAAAATCGCGTTTGAAAAAGTTACTCCAAAAGAGCTTATAAACTTAAAAAACTCTATTGAAAAACTACCAGAGCTTAAAAGAAGAATAGAAGACTCTGATGCTGAAATACTTAAAAATTATGCAGGTAAGATGGAAACACTTGATGATATTTACGACTTAATAGATAGAGCAATACTTCCAGAGCCTAGCATAACTATAAAAGACGGAAATATAATTCAGTCAAGCTACAGTGAAGAACTAAGAGAGCTTAGAGAAGTTTCTACAAACGGCGCGTTTATGATTAAAGACATAGAAAACCGCGAAAAAGAAAAAACAGGAGTTAAATCTTTAAAAATAGGATTTAACAAAGTGTTCGGATACTATATAGAAATAACAAAGGCAAACTTAGCTACTGCAAATATAGACGACAGCTATATAAGAAAGCAAACTCTAAGTAATGCAGAAAGATATATAACTGAAGAGTTAAAGATAATAGAAGATAAAATACTTCATGCAAAAGAAAAAATAGGTGTACTTGAATACGAATTATTTGTACAAGTTAGAAAATACATCTACGACAATATAGATAGAATACAAAATGTCGCTAAAATAATAGCAAATATAGATGTATTTACTTCATTTGCAACAGTTGCTGACTTAAACAACTATGTAAAACCTAATATAAACGAAAACAACAAACTAGACATCAAAAATGGACGTCACCCAGTTGTTGAAAATATAGTAGGTGAAGAAAACTTTGTGCCAAATGACACTTATTTATCAGATGATGAAAATATTATAAATATAATCACGGGGCCTAATATGGCAGGTAAATCGACTTATATGAGACAAAGTGCGATAATAGTACTTATGGCTCATATGGGAAGTTTTGTTCCAGCAGATTATGCAGATATTCCAATATGCGATAGAATATTTACAAGAGTTGGGGCAAGTGACGACTTGTCTTCTGGACAATCTACATTTATGGTAGAGATGAATGAAGTTTCACAAATACTTAAAAATGCTACTTCAAAGAGTTTTGTAATCCTAGACGAAATCGGTAGGGGTACATCAACTTACGATGGTATAAGTTTAGCTTGGGCGATAGTTGAATATATCCAAAGCAATATAAAATGTAAGACTTTATTTGCAACTCACTACCACGAGCTTACAGATTTAGAAAATGAGTTTAGAGAAGTTAAAAACTACTCGATTTCAGTAAAAGATGATGGCGAAAATATAATATTCCTTAGAAAAATAGTTGAACAACCAGCAGACAAAAGTTACGGTATATACGTTGCAAAACTTGCAAAATTACCAGATCAAGTAATAGAACGTTCATCAGAAATTCTAAGTGATTTAGAGAAAAACCATATATTTAATGGTGAAGTTTTAACTGGAAACTTTGATAAAGACAAAATAGAAAAAACTAATTCTGAAGTTGCTATAACTTCTACAGAAGATGTATCTAAAGAAGTTGTAAAAGAAAGTCAAGATACATCTTTATACAATGCACCACAAGATTTATTTAGTTTTGAAAATGAGCTAAACAAAATCGAAAACTCTAATTTAAAAAATGAATACGACACTTTAAAATTAGAGCATGAGACTTTATTAAAAGAACATAAAAAAATGAAAAAAGATTATAATAAATTAAATGCAAATTATACTAAATTAAAAGAAGAAGATTCACAACTATCGTTTGGAAATATAACTCCAAATAGTGAAGTATTAGACGAACTTTTAAATTTAGATATATTAAATATGAATTTAATCGACTGTGTCAACACATTATATAATCTACAAAAAAAAGCAAAAGAAAATAAATAATCGGTTATTTGAACTTAAACCAAAATAACCTCTTGGAGGGATTAGATGGGTAAGTATATAAATATTTTAGATGATTTAACAATAAATAAAATAGCTGCAGGAGAGGTCGTTGAAAGACCTTCTTCTGTAGTAAAAGAACTTTTAGAAAATGCAATAGATTCAGGGGCAACACAAGTAGTTGTCGATATAACTGATGGCGGGAAAAAATGCATAAAGATAAGCGACAATGGGTCTGGGATTTTATCTAGTGAAGTCGAAAAATGCTTTTTAAGACATGCTACTAGTAAAATAAAAGAAATAGACGACTTATATGACCTTTATTCGCTTGGATTTAGAGGAGAGGCGCTTGCCTCTATTTCTGCTGTTTCAAATATAGAGATGATTACAAAAACAAAAGAAGAAGTAATAGGAACAAAGATAGTCCTTAGCGGTTCAAAGATAATAAAAAAAGAACCTATAGGAACAAAAGATGGTACTACTATAACAGTTAAGGACTTGTTTTTTAATACTCCAGTAAGGGCTAAATTTTTAAAATCAACCCATGCTGAAACTATAAATATAAGTGATTTAATAAATAAATTAGCTATAGGAAACCCAGGAGTTAGAATAAAATACATAAACAATAAAAAACTTATGTTAAATACACCTGGAGACAACAAACTTATAAATGTAATAAGAAGTATTTATGGAAAAGAGATAACAGACAATTTAATCGAAATAGATTATGAAGACGAAAAGATAAAAATCTATGGATATATAGGAAATAACAATATATATAGATCTAATAAAAATCTTCAACACGTCTATATAAATAAAAGATATGTAAGAAGTAAAGTTATACTAGATGCTATAAATGAAAGTTATAAAAGTATAATTCCTATAAATAAATTCGGAGTTTGTTTTTTAAATATAACAATAAACCCAAGCGAAATAGACGTGAATATACATCCGACTAAGCTTGAAGTCAAATTCCAAGATGAAAAAGATGTATATATAAAAATAAGAGATATAGTAAAAAACAAATTACTAAATATAAGTTTAATTGGTAAGTATACATCTTATACTCATACAAATGAAAACTATCTTCAAAATAAGATAAATGTGCTTGAAAATGATAAAAATCATGTAGAGGGAAGTAAAACTCTTGACGAAAAAAATAGTGTATTAAATCAAGATTATACAAAACATGATTACACAAAAGAAAGTGAAAGTACACAAGTACTTGATTTAAAAGAAGAAAAAGAAGAGTATAATGTAAACGAGAGAGAAGACTTATCATCATTTAAATCTTTTAAAGAAGCTTTAGATGATTTAAATAATATAGAAGAAAATAGCAAAACTAAGTCACATGTAGATGACTACAAACAACATACTTCAGTAGATAATTACGATAACTTCCAAAACGAAGAAGAATCTGAATACTACAGAAATATGGGATATAGTGATAATAAAGTCCAAAATTACGATAAAAACACAGATTTAGATGCTAAATTAGAGGAGATTTCAACACAGGCGACATTTACAGAGCTAGAAGATGAAACACTAGATAAAATACTTGATAATTCACAAGATACTAGATTTAGAGCTAGTGATTTTAAAGTAATTGGCACAGTTTTAAATACATATATAGTTCTTGAAAAAGGAACATCTATGTATTTACTTGATCAACACGCTGCCCACGAAAAAGTTTTATATGAAGAGTATATGACGAAATTTAAAAATCAAAATATAGATATGCAGATGTTACTTGACCCAATAGTAATAGAACTTTCTAGTGTAGATATGTTAGATGTCGAAAAAAATCTCAATTTATTTATGAAATTTGGTTTTGAAATAGAGATATTTGGGGATAATCATATTATGGTCAGAGGAGTGCCTAATATTTTTGGAACTGCTCAATCAGAAAAATTTATATTCCAAATAATAGACAACATAGGGGATTTAGAAAGTAGTTACGACTTAAAAATGGACAAAATCGCATCTATGTCTTGTAGAGCTGCAATTAAAGCAAACGACAAAATCCATTTTGACGAAATAAACTCACTACTTTCAAAGATGGAAAAGTGTGAAAATCCATACACTTGTCCACATGGAAGACCATCGATGGTCGAAATATCAAAAAAAGAAATAGAAAAAATGTTTAAAAGAATTATGTAAATATATAAATTAGAATTGAGGAAGATATATAATGAAGAAAATACCGCTTATAATACTTACAGGACCGACAGCAGTCGGGAAAACTGATTTATCAATTAAGCTTTCTAAATCATTAAATGCAGAGATAATATCAGCAGATTCAATGCAGATATATAAATATATGGATATAGGTAGTGCCAAAATTACAAAAGAAGAGATGGATGGAGTAGTTCACTATATGATAGATGAAGTTACACCAGATGTTCCTTTTTCAGTGTCAGAGTTTCAATCTAGAAGTGGAAAATATATACAAAAGATACACGAAGAAGGTAAAAATGTACTTGTAACAGGAGGTACTGGCTTATACCTAAACTCACTTATATACAATATGGACTTTGCAAAATCAGATGCAAACAACGAAATTAGAGAAAAATTAGAGCAAGAATTAAAAGAAAACGGCATAGATTATATGCATGAAAAGCTGAGAAGTTTAGACGAAGATGCAGCAAACAGAATCCATAAAAACAATACAAAAAGGGTTATAAGAGCTATAGAAGTTTGTCTAAGTGGACAAAAGATGAACGATTTTTCAAAAGATCTTAGATATAACGAAAAATACAAACCTATAATAATAGTTTTAAATAGAGATAGAGAAATATTATACGAGAGAATAAATAAAAGAGTCGATATAATGTTAGAAAATGGTCTACTAGAAGAAGTTAAAAAACTACTTGAAATGGGCTATACAAAAGATATGATTTCTATGCAAGGAATAGGATATAAAGAAATGATAAAATATCTAGATGGTGAGTATACTTATGACGAAGCTGTAGAAATTATAAAAAGGGATTCAAGAAGATATGCAAAACGTCAAATAACTTGGTTTAAAAGATATAAAGATGCAAAATGGTTTGATTTAGGAGAGTATCAAGACCAAGAAAAATTAAAAGAAGATATAATTAATCATATTGAAAAATTACTAGAAATTGTATAAAATAATAATATGTAGTATTATTTTTGTAACACATAGGGAATTATATAATTTTAATATATTAAATAAATATAATTTCCGTATATGTGTTTTAAGCACTTAATAATTAAGTGCTATAATTTCGGGGAATCTATTTTATAGATTATTAAGATAAAGGATTTCCTTAACATAAAAATTAACTTATCAGGGAGGGCATTAAAAATGAAAAATACAGTTTTAAACTTACAAGATTTATTTTTAAATAATGCTAGAAAAGAAAGAATACCAGTAACAATATTCTTAATGAATGGGGTACAAGTAAAAGGAAATGTAAAAGGATTTGATAGTTATATCATATTACTTGAAGGTGAAAACAGACAACAAAACATGATATATAAACATGCTGTTTCAACAATAGTACCAGGTAAATATATAAACCTACAAAACCAACAAAATAACAACAGATAATACTATATAAAAAGATTATTTTATATTATAATTTAAAATTTTTTTCTAGAAGAAAAGGTACTTATGTGAGTTAATAATTATTTATTAGTTTACATAAGTACCTTTTTTCTGTCTTGAAGAAAGAAAAAGTGTATGTTAAAATCTTAAATGTTGGATAATTATAGATAAAACGAAAATATAAAATCAAATTAAAAATAGATATGATTATACAGTTGTATATTAAATTAAAATAAATATTATAAAGTAGGAGAAAAATATGTTAAAAGAGACAAGCGATTTATTAAAACAATTTTACGAATTAGATGATGAAGTATTTAAATTATCTGAAGACGTAATGGAAGATATAAAAGAAAAATTTGATGAAATAAAAGAAATAAGAGAATTTAACCAATATAAAGTATTAAAAGCTATGCAAGAAGCTAACTTATCAGACAACCACTTCAACTGGACAACAGGGTACGGATACAACGATATCGGTAGAGAAAAAGTTGAAGAAATATATGCAAATGTATTTGGGGCTGAAGATGCACTTGTTAGACCTATAATAGTAAACGGAACACATGCACTTAGCTTATGTGTACAAGGACTTGTTAGACCAGGAGATGAGATTTTATCAATAACATCAACTCCATATGATACTCTACAAGGTGTAATCGGTATAAGAGAAGAAAAAGGTTCATTAAAAGAATACGGAGTTACTTATGATGAAGTAGATTTCTTAGAAAATGGAGATATAGATTTAGAAGGTGTTAAGAAAAAAATAAATGAGAGAACTAAATTAGTAATGATTCAAAGATCAAAAGGTTACTCTTGGAGAAAATCTCTTAGCATAGCTGACATAAAAGAAGCTATAGATGTTGTTAAATCTGTAAACAAAGATATAATCGTTATGGTAGATAACTGCTACGGTGAATTCTTAGACACTAAAGAACCAACAGAAGTAGGAGCAGACGTAATGGCTGGTTCACTTATCAAAAACCCAGGTGGTGGGCTTGCTTTAACTGGTGGATATATAGCTGGTAGAGCTGACTTAATAGAAATGATATCTTATAGATTAACATCACCAGGAATAGGTAAAGAATGTGGTCTTACTTTCGGAACTACAAGAACTGTACTTCAAGGGTTCTTCATGGCACCATACGTTACATCACAAGCAGTAATGGGAGCTATATTCTGTGCTAGAGCTTTCGAAAAATTAGGATACGACGTTCTTCCAAAATACGACGATTTAAGAAGTGATATAATACAAGTTGTAAAACTTAACAATGCTGAAGAAGTTATAAGTTTCTGTCAAGGTGTACAAGCAGCAGCTCCAGTTGATGCGTTTGTAAAACCAGTTCCATGGGCAATGCCAGGATACGAAGACGAAGTAATAATGGCAGCAGGTGCATTCGTTCAAGGTTCATCAATAGAACTTAGTGCCGATGCTCCAATAAGACCACCATATAACGTATACTTCCAAGGTGGACTTACATTTGACCACTCAAAAATGGGAACTTTAAAAGCTATTCAAGCTATTAAAAAGATGAAAGCTGAAAATAAATAATATAAATTTAGACACTATAAGGGATTATAGTGTCTTTTTTAATTACAAGGAAATTATAGATTATATGTTCTATGTTAAATTTGTAAAAAAGTACCCCTTATAAATAAGTTATTTGTAAAAAAAGAATTGGAAAAATATTGTTTTTGATTTATTAATATGGTAGTATACTAGCATATTAATAAAATATTAATGATGGGGTGAATAAAATGTTATATCCAATAATGACAGAAACTAGACAAGTTATAGACTTAAATGGTATATGGAACTTTAAATTAGACAAAGGGACTGGATTTGAAGAAAAATGGAATGAATCTGGACTTAAAGATGCTATAAGAATGGCTGTTCCATCTTCTTATAATGATTTAGTAGAAGGTGCAGAATTTAGAGACCATGTAGGATGGGTATGGTATGAAAGAGAATTTATAGTAAATAAGAATATGTTAGATGAAAGAGTAGTTCTTAGATTTGGATCAGCTACTCATCATGCTAAAGTATACGTTAATGGAAAATTATTAGTTGAGCATAAAGGTGGATTTACACCATTTGAAGCTGAATTAAATGATGTTGTTGCTGTGGGAAAAAATAGACTAACTGTTGCAGTAAACAATATATTAGATGAGAGTACATTACCAGTTGGTATGATACATGAAACTAAATTACCAGATGGGTCAATAAAAATAACAAATCCTGTTAACTTTGACTTCTTCAATTATGCAGGAATTCATAGGCCAGTAAAAATATATACTACTCCTAAAACTTTTGTAAAAGATGTTACTATAGTAACTGATTTTGAAAATACTTTAGGAAAAGTAGATTATGAAGTAGAAGTTAATGGAGATGCAAACGTTGTTGTAAGTGTAATAGACGAAGATAACAACGTAGTAGCTAAAGCTGAAGGTGCAAAAGGTAATTTACAAATAGAAGATGTTAAGTTATGGGAGCCAATGAATGCTTACTTATATAATTTAAAAGTAGATTTAGTAAACAATGATGAAATAATAGATACATATGAACAACCTTTTGGGGTTAGAACTGTAAAAGTAGCGGATGGACAATTTTTAATAAACAACAAACCATTCTACTTCAAAGGATTCGGAAAACACGAAGACTCTCACATACACGGAAGAGGATTCGATGAAGCATTAAATGTTAAAGACTTTAACTTAATGAAATGGATAGGAGCAAACTCATTTAGAACAGCTCACTACCCTTATTCAGAAGAAATAATGAGACTAGCAGATAGAGAAGGTATAGTTGTTATAGACGAAACTCCTGCTGTTGGTGTACATCTAAACTTCATGGCTACAATGATGGCTGGTGGAGAAAAAAGAGATACATGGAAAGAAATTCAAACTTTTGACCACCATCAAGATATAATAAGAGAATTAGTAGCAAGAGATAAAAACCACCCTTGTGTAGTAATGTGGTCTGTTGCAAATGAACCAGCATCAGATGAAAAAGGTGCAGATGGATATTTCAAACCACTTATAGAATTAACAAGAGAATTAGACCCACAAAAAAGACCTGTAACAGTAGTTACTTACTTACAGTCTACACCAGATAGATGTCAAATTGCAGAGTTAGTAGATGTACTTTGCTTAAACAGATACTACGGATGGTATGCTCAAGGTGGAGATTTAGAAGTTGCAAAAATGTACCTAAATGCAGAACTTGAAGGATGGAACAAAAGATGCCCAGGTAAACCAGTAATGTTTACTGAATATGGTGCAGATACAGTTTGTGGAATGCATGATACTACTTCAGTTATGTTCACAGAAGAATACCAAGTAGAGTACTTAGAAGCTAACCACGAAGTAGTTGATAAATTCCCTAATTTCATAGGAGAACAAGTATGGAACTTTGCTGATTTCGCAACAAGCCAAGGTATAATACGTGTTCAAGGAAATAAAAAGGGAGTATTTACTAGAGAAAGAAAACCAAAAATGGCAGCGCATTATCTACGCAATAGATGGCAAAACATACCTGATTTTGGGTACAAAACTAAGTAATAAAAGACTTTTTTTAAAAAGTATCAATTAAATATAAAAAGCTAATGTTAGCAATTTTAATATAATATGAACTTTAGTTTGGTAAAGTAAAATAAAAAACACATCCATTTGATTCATAACATATAACTATGAACAAAAATAGATGTGTTTTTTTATTTTTAAATTTAAGTAGATTCTATTGACAAATTAGTATAGTAAACCTTATAAACTCTTTTCTATCTCAAATAAAACCCTATCCCTATTTAAAGCATTTATGTATCTAAGCTTAGTAGCCTTATCTTTATTTTCAATAACTCTATAATACATCGAGTGTGTGTTTGATATTGTATTTATAAAAATATAGTTCTTATGTTTTAATAAAGCTGTGTCAAAGTTATCAAATCCAGCACCGATAAATACCCAATTAGGAAGAACTTCTTTCATGGAATTTATCCAAGAGTCAGTACCACCTATACAGATTGCATTTAGATTGTTTAATTTATCAATATCTACTTTTGTATTATTTTCAGTATGTGAATTATCAATATCGTGTGATAAATTAAACATTAAATTCCTAAGCTCTGTTAATTCCTCTTTAAGATCAGGTTCTAGATTTAATTCTTCTTGAAGATGTTTATTTTTATTTTCAAGAAGTCTTATCTTTTCTTTAAGTTCTTCATTTTCTTTTTCTAACTCACTTGTAGTTTTAGTGTATTTAGCTTTTAAATCAGTTTTTTCTTGAGAAATTTTAATTATTTTATTTTCTTTTTCTTTGAGTTTGTCTTTATCTATGTCAGCTATGTCTCTAAAATAAAGTCTTTTTGCATCTTTGTATGTTTCTAGTAACCTTCTAAGTTTAGTTGACGCTATTATAAATGAATATAAAATATCGTATTTAGATTCTTCAACAGAGCCACCGCAATTAATCCATATATTTATTAACTCCTGGATTTCTTCGGGTGTACTATTTGGTTTATTATCAAGCAGTGGTATAATATTTAATCCTTCTAATTCATATACATAATCAAGTGCATATGCAATTCGTTGGTAGTTATTGATTTTATCAGAGTCTAAAGTACCGTCGTTTTTTTGTAAATCTAATTCACGAGAACCTTTAATCATATTAGGGTATAACTTGCATAAATCATTTGTGACTTTTCTTAGAAGTTTTCTTTTGTTTTTATCTATATTTGAATATTTTAAGGAATTTTGTATTAGTGGATTCATTCTTAAGTTGACCATTTCTTGAAATGCTCTAAAGAAAAAATCATCTTCATCTATTTTTTTACCTTCTTTTTGAGCCAAGATTATAGCTGCAGCGTAATTGCCAAGTAACTCTTCTTGTGCAATAGTACCAGGTTTTATAGGCAATTCACTTAGTCTAACAATATCTTTGCTGTTTTTTACTAATAAGTTGGCTTTTTTATAAGATAATCTAAGTATATAGTAAAATTCGTCTTCTCCCCCAGAAGTTATAATACCAAGAGCCTTTTTAAAATACATTTCTTCTTCTAATAATCTAGAATTTGCTAAGTTATAATAAGAACACTTCTTTGAGAAGTTACTATATTTATCTTTATTAGAATTAAATACTTTATCTATATATTTATAGGCTTGTTTTGTAGCACAAAGAGAAGTACAGACAAAATAATTAAGCCTACATTCATAACTATTTTTATTGTTACTTTCTTTCAAAATACACCTCCATAATATACTTTTATACTATATAAAAGATATCATATATATATCTATCACAAAAGTGTTTTAATTAAAAAAGATTAACAAATATATTTTGTATAAAAAGAATTTATAATTTTTTTAGTCTGTATAATTTACTATGGATAATTATAATTTTAATTGTATAATATAGTTACTAGATAAATTATTTTTTGGAGGATTTATGGCAGCTATGAATATTACTATTTTTTTGGGAGCAGGAGCTTCAGCAGCAGAGAATTTACCTATACAAAACGAGTTATTTTCACAATATTTTAAATATATACTTCCGCAAAATAAAAATGCAAAAATGAACAAAGAATTATCGAAATTTTTTAAAGATTTATTTTTTATCGATGTAGAAAATCAAGATGTAGAAAAGATAAATTTTCCAACTTTTGAAGAAGTTTTAGGCGTATTAGACTTGGCAGAGCAAAAGAGAGAATCATTTAAAAATTATAAGTCAGAAAGTTACAATGATAATAATACTAGTATATCTTATATAAGACAATCTCTAATAATGCTTACTGCTTATGCACTAAATAATGCGACAAGAGATAGCAATAGCTATCACCAATTATTACTTTCTAATTTGGTCAAAGAAGATTTATTAAAAGATACTACTTTTATAAGTGCAAATTACGATATACATATAGATAATGCAATAGCAAATTTATATGATGAAAAAAGTTTTCCGGTAATGTTAAATTACGGTATAGATTTTGCTAATTTTAATCTGAGCAAAAACTCATGGCAAAGACCGATAGATCCTATGGTCAACTTATACAAGATTCATGGTTCACTAAACTGGCTTTATTGCCCAATTTGCAACAGTATAACAATTACGCCATATGAAGGTGGGGTAATGAGGATAATTGAAAATATAAAACAGGCGAAATGTTTAAATTGTGGAGAACTTACAGTACCTATAATCGTACCTCCAACTTATTTTAAAAATATGTCAAATGTATTTTTGAGTACAGTTTGGAATAAATCAGAAAGGGCACTTAGAGAAAGTGATATACTTGTATTTTGTGGGTATTCTTTCCCAGAGGCCGATATGCATATTAAATATCTTTTAAAAAGAGTGCAGACTAGCAGACTAAAAGATAATCTAAAAGTAATAGTAGTTAATAATCATAGCAAAAAGAAACATTCTTTAAGAGAAAAAGAAAAAAATAGATATGAAAGATTCTTGGGTAAGGATGTAATCTATACTGAATTTTCATTTGAAGAATTTGCAGATGATCCTAAAAAAATAATCGATTTAGCAAAATAATTAGATTTAAGGATAAATAATTAATAATTTATTAACAAAAGAATAACTTAACAGGGGGAAATAATATGTATGGACTAGGGGTTATTGTAAATAGTATAACAATAGTAGGAGCAAGTTTAGCTGCATTATTATTGAAAAACTTAATATTAAAATTTGACAAAAATAATAGAGTAGAAAAAGTAAGCGACACTATAATGTCGGGACTGTCACTTTGCATAATTTATATGGGGATAAGTGGGGCACTAGAATGTCAACATGTGCTCGTATGCATAGTGTCAATGGTTGTTG
Organism: Intestinibacter bartlettii; assembly: GCF_018917435.1. Taxonomy (GTDB): domain Bacteria; phylum Bacillota; class Clostridia; order Peptostreptococcales; family Peptostreptococcaceae; genus Intestinibacter; species Intestinibacter bartlettii_A. The sequence continues at coordinate 24,958 of NZ_JAHLOQ010000017.1, read as the reverse complement.
GAGCGCTTATAGGTGAGCTTATTGACATAGATAAAGGACTTAATGGACTTGGAGACAAGATAGAAAAAAGACTAAACAAAGGCAAGGAAGATACTTCTAGTGAAAAAGTATCTATATCGCAAGGATTTGTTTCAGCTAGTTTGCTATTTTGCGTAGGTGCAATGGCGGTAGTTGGAGCTTTAAATAGTGGGTTATTTGGAAATAACGACACTTTATTTGCAAAATCTGCTTTAGATGGCGTTTCTTCATTTTTATTCTCACTAACTATGGGAATAGGTGTACTTTTATCAGCAGTAGCAGTTTTATTATATGAAGGGCTTATAGCAAGTGGAGCATTCTTGTTAAAAGGCGTTTTATCAACTGCTGTAATAACAGAGATGAATGCTGTTGGTAGTTTGCTTATTTTGGCACTTGGTGTAAACATGCTACTAAAATCAAATATAAAAGTAGCCAACTTACTTCCTGCAATGTTTGTACCGATAATATTTGGTATTTTAGGAGTAATATAATACTTATTAAATAGTAGAAAGGTAAAAGTTTTTGTAGAATTTAGTAATACGTATTGAAAAGTTTTAGACAAATTTTGTATTTAAAAGGAAAACAGGCCATAAAATCAAATATAGTAATAGTGAGAAAAAATTGTAAATATTTTTACAAGGAGGTTGCTGCTATGATCGTGTTTGATATAAACGGGGCAATGGTAAAATTCGACGAACAAAGAGATAACTACAATACTATACGAAAAATATTTTTAGAGTATGCTCAAGAAGCGAGTGAAGAATTTAAAAAATACTGCAATGAAAATTTAACTACACTTAGAAGACTTAATGATAAATACTTAGTGTATGCAGAAAAATTAGTTGATGAAGCTGTAAAAAAAGGTGTAGAAATATTAGTAAGTTACAATGTAATTGTTGTAGATTTTAATATATTTAAAGAAAAATATTGTGAAAAATATTTTGACTTTAAGATAATATTCAACAATGCTCTAAAAGAAAAAAATTCTATGAAAGATAAGAGAAATGTATCTAAATTATTTGATATAAAACCATTAGTAGATAAGCTATCAAGAAGTTTATATAGAGATTGCTTTAATATACACATGGCTGTTATAGATGCACTTTTAGAATTTGGCGTAAAAGATGTAGAATCATATATAGATGCTGAATCTATAAAACAATCAAATGCACTTTTTAATAATTATAAAGATGGATTTATAAGTAAACCAGATAGTGCAAAAATAGTACAAAAAATTATAATGGCTAATCCTTATAGAAAAGATGTCTATGAGTATTTAGTAAAAGAAGATGGAGATTTTGGACGTGAGATAGAAAGACTTACACAATATCTTGGATATGATATAAGACCATATAAAGAGTATTTGATGGATATGTATGTACAAGAACTTGTAGATAATGACACAAGGGACTTAGATATTTCAAGAGAAAAACTACAAAAATATGCGAAATATATAGGATGTGAGAATAGTTTATTGTATCTTACGAGAATAGATGCTATTTACACATTTGAAAATGTTTAAAAGCTAGCTTAGGCTAGCTTTTTTTGATGAGATTTAAGATAAAGATTTTTTTGTCAAAAGATAAAAAATTTAAAAAAAGTATATACATTTTGTTATGAAAATAACATAATACAAAACACAGTATTTATTTTAAAAATTTCAAAAAAAGCACAAATTTAGTCGATTTTATACTATTATATACTTAGAAAGTTAGTTATAAAATTTATTTATGATGCCATATAAATAAAATATATTAAATACATATAAATAAAATTATATGCATTTAGATAAAATATTATTTTGGTGTTTAAAATAAATTTAAACATAATAATTTTATTTTTTAGTTTTATATGTTGGTATAACAAAAAAAATCGTATAAAATTAAAATAAAAACGATTTCATAAGAAACCATATAATACCATTTTATATATAACAACATACAAAAGATGGTATAGTTTAATTTTTTAAAGGGGGATTTTTATGTGTAATTTTGTTGAACAAAATAGGAAATTATTTGATGAATTAGACAATTTGATTGATTCATTAGAAGTAGCTGATGAAAGTGCATTAATATTTGTACTTAAAGAAGCCCAAGGGATATTTGGTTATCTTCCAAAAGAAGTTCAACTCCATATAGCTGATAAATTAGGAGTATCTCCTTCTAAAGTATACGGCGTTGTTAGCTTCTATTCTTACTTCTCAACAAACCCAATCGGTGAATACAAAATCAGTGTCTGTCTTGGTACAGTATGCTTTGTTAAAGGCTCAGATAAAGTAATGGCTGAATTCGAAAAACAATTAGGAATCAAAGCTGGAGAAACAACAGAAGATCTTAAATTTACACTTGAAGGTTTAAGATGTGTCGGTGCGTGTGGACTTGCACCAGTTGTAGTTGTAAACGGAAAAGTTTACGGCCAAGCAACTCCAGATGATGTAACTAAGATATTAGATAATTATAGAAATTTAGAATTAAGCTGTTAGGAGGGACTTTAGATGAAAAAATTAAATTCAATAGCTGAGTTAAAAGAAGCTGTAAAAGAATACAAACCAATTCTTGATTTAAGAGAAAATCATACTGATGCTATACCTGATAAAAGAGATATACTTGTCTGTGGAGGTACTGGATGTACTTCCTCAGAAAGTTTACTAATTATAGAAAATCTAAAAGAAGAAATAAAAAAAGCAGGTCTTGAAGACCACGCAATGGTACATTTAACAGGATGCTTTGGTTTCTGTGCAATGGGGCCAATAGTTAAAGTTTATCCTGATAATGTATTTTACGTTCATGTTAAACCAGATGACGCAAAAGAAATAGTTGAAAGTCATATAGGAAGAAATGAAGTAGTAGAAAGATTATTATTTGAAGAACCTGCACTTGATTATAAAAAAGTTCAAAAACATGAAGATATGCAATTCTATAAAAAACAACTTCGTGTCGCTTTAAGAAACTGCGGTCATATAAACCCAGAAGACATCTCAGAATATATCGCAAACGACGGTTATTTAGCACTTGCTAAATGTCTAGAAGAAATGACTCCACAAGGTGTAATAGACGAAATGAAAAAATCAGGACTTAGAGGTCGTGGTGGAGCTGGATTCCCAACAGGATTAAAATGGGCAGCAGCTGCCGAAAACCCAAGATTAAATGGACATAAATATATTGTCTGTAATGCAGACGAAGGTGACCCAGGTGCATTCATGGATAGATCACTTCTTGAAGGTGACCCACATAGTGTACTTGAAGCTATGGCAATAGCTGGGTATGCAACAGACTCTGATATGGGATATATCTATATAAGAGCTGAATATCCACTTGCAATAGAAAGATTAAAAATAGCTATAGCTCAAGCTGAAGAAGCTGGAGTTTTAGGTGAAAATATATTGGGAACTGGATTTAACTTCAAAATAGAATTAAAATACGGTGCTGGTGCGTTTGTCTGTGGTGAAGGTACTGCCCTTATCAAATCTATAGAAGGTAATCGTGGTGAACCAATAGTTAATAAATACTTCCCAACTGAACACGGTTTATGGCAAGCTCCAACAACTGTAAACAATGTTGAAACATTTGGTAATATACCAGCAATAATAAATAAAGGTGCTGAGTGGTTCTCATCATTTGGTACTGAAGATTCAAAAGGTACAAAAGTTTTCGCATTAGGTGGAAAAGTAAACAACGTAGGACTTGTTGAAGTTCCTATGGGAACTACTTTAAGAGAAATAGTATACGAAATAGGTGGAGGAATCCCTGGTGGAAAAGAATTTAAAGCTGTTCAAACAGGTGGACCATCTGGTGGATGTATATCAGCTAAAGATTTAGATACTCCAATAGACTTTAAATCATTAGCATCAATAGGATCTATGATGGGTTCTGGTGGTATGTTAGTTTTAGATGAAACTGACTGTATGGTTGATATATCTAAATTCTTCTTAGAATTTACAGTTGATGAATCATGTGGTAAATGTACTCCATGTCGTATAGGAAATAGAAGATTACTTGAAATATTAAATAAAATATGTAGAGGTAATGGTACAGAAGAAGATTTAGTTAATTTAAAATCATTAGCTACAATAATCAAAAATACTTCTTTATGTGGTCTTGGTAAATGTGCTCCAAACCCAGTACTTAGTACATTAAATTGTTTCTATGATGAATATTTAGCTCATGTTAAAGACAAAAAATGTCCAGCAGCTAAATGTACTGCAATGTTAAATTACGTAATAACTGATGATTGTATAGGATGTGGATTATGTAAGAAAAACTGTCCAGCAGAAGCAATCACTGGTGAAAAGAAACAAAAACATGTTATCGATACTACTAAGTGCTTGAAATGTGGAGCTTGTATGGAAAAATGTAGAAAAGGTGCAATAATCAAAGAGTAATTCAAATATTGTACTTATACCAAGTGTTTAAAGGAGGAATCTATTAATGAGTTTAATTAATTTAACTATAAATGGAAAAGCTGTTGCCGTTGAAGAAGGAACTAATATATTAGAAGCAGCAAAAAGAGTAAATATAAAAATACCTAACTTATGTTATTTACATATAGATGATATAGGATTTGATAACAGTTGTGCATCATGTCGTGTCTGTCTAGTAAATGCAGATGGAAGATTAGTGCCATCATGTGCAACTTTAGCAAAAGAAGGAATGAAAGTACAAACTAACACACCTGAAATAATTGAATTTAGAAAAGGTGTTGTTGAACTTTTATTATCTGACCATCCACAAGATTGCTACACTTGTACAAAATGTGGTAGCTGTGGACTTCAAGATATAGCAGTTCAACTTGGAATTAAGAAAATAAGATTTGAAGGTGAAAGATTAGAAAAATCTAAAGATAATAGTTCATTTTCTATAATGAGAGATAATGACAAATGTATCTTATGTAGAAGATGTGAAACAATGTGTAATAAGGTTCAAACTGTGGGAGTTTTATCAGGAATTAACAGAGGATTTTCTACAGAAATAGGAACATTCTTTGAAACTGATTTGGCAAAAACTGAATGTACATTCTGTGGTCAATGTATAAATGTATGTCCAACAGGAGCTTTACTTGAAAAAGACAACACAGACGAAGCTTGGGAATTACTTGCACAAAAAGAAAAACCAGTTATGGTTCAAATTGCTCCAGCTGTAAGGGTAGGTATAAGCGAAGAATTTGGATTAAAACCAGGAACAATATCTACTGGTAAAGTAGTTGCAGCTTTAAAAGCTTTAGGATTTGACTATGTATTTGATACAAACTTTGCAGCTGACTTAACTATAATGGAAGAAGCGAATGAATTTGTAAACAGACTTACTAAAGGTGGAGATTTACCAATAATGACTTCATGTTGTCCAGCTTGGGTAAACTTCTGCGAAAGCCAATACCCAGACTTAACTAAATACTTATCAACTTGTAGATCACCACAAAGTATGTTCTCTCCAATAGCTAGATATTACTTTGCAGATAAAGTATTAGATAAAAAACCTGACGAAGTAAGCGTCGTATCTATAATGCCTTGTGTTGCTAAAAAATACGAAGTTAAAAGAGAAGAATTAGGTGAAGATGGAATACTTGATACTGATTTATCACTTACTGTAAGAGAACTTGCAAGAATGATAAAATCTGCTGGTATAGATTTAGAAAATATAGAAGAAGAAAACTTCGATAGTCCACTTGGATATTCAACAGGTGCTGCTGATATATTCGGTGTTACAGGAGGTGTTCTTGAAGCTGCACTTAGAACTGCATACACTGATGTTACAAAAGAAGAATTATCAGATGATGCTATAGAATTTAAAGCAGTTAGAGGATTTGAAGGAATCAAAGAAGCTACAGTTAACGTAGCTGGAACTGATGTAAGAGTTGTTGCCGCATCTTCTTTAGGATGTGCTAGAAAATTAATGGATGAACTTAGAGCTGATTTAGCTGCTGGTAGAGAACCTAAATACCATATCATAGAAATCATGGCTTGTCCTGGTGGATGTGTAAACGGTGGAGGTCAACCATTTACTAATGGCGATTATGAAAAAGTTAAAGCTAGAGGAGCTGGATTATATACTATAGATAAAAATAAACCTCAACGTAAATCTCATGAAAATGAAGACATCAAGAAATTATATGATGAATTCTTAGGTGAAAGAGGCGGACATAACGCTCATAAATATCTACACACTCATTATTTTGATAAAAGCAAAGTTTATGAAAAAAAATAAAAAATTATAGAAAAAAATAAAGGATTTTAGATATAAATGTCTAAATTATAATATATACAAATTAACCACAGTTGTTATAAAATAACAACACTTTAAATAATTCTATTTATTTCAAAACTACTTAATACTTTTTAAAAGAAGATGATTATTCAATCATCTTCTTTGTCTTTTTATAGCATTGGGTTATTGTATACATTTATTTTAATTATCATATTTTAAATATAATTTATACACAACATAAAATGTTAAAATATGGTGATTATTCAATATTTTGGGGGTTTTAAGATAACGTTTTTTTATTTATAATAGATAGAGTATTATGGATAAAAAGACAAATATTACATATACCTTTTAAAAATATCTAGATAAATATTTTTTAAGGTATTTAGAAAAATATTTTTTTTATATTTGGGAATTCGTTTTCAAAGTATTTAGCATTTCGAAGATTTTAAATAAATAGGCAGTGTTTATTTAAAATTATTATATTTAAATTTAGGGGTGGTTAAAAATGAAGAAGGTAACATACTTAACAGAATCTGCGAAAAAATTTACGAAAGAGCAAGCTATAGCTGAAGCTAAGAGATGTTTATTATGTGAAGAGGCTTATTGCAATCAAAAATGTCCAATAGGAAGTAATCCAAAAGAGTTTGTTGAATTAGTGGCAACAGAACAATTTGATAAAGCAATAGGATTAATAAGAGATAATAATCCTTTATTTTACTCAATCTGTACAAGAGTTTGCCCTTATGACAGCTACTGTGTAGGTGGATGCAGAAATAGTAAATTAGGTGAAGATCCAATAATGATACCTTTTATACAAAAATACTTAGTTGATTATTGTGATGAAAGTGATGAAATCATATCAAGTGGGAATATAAAACCTAAAAAAGTTGGCCAAAAGGTTGCAATCATAGGTTCAGGGCCTGCAGGGCTTGCAGCAGCTGCTGTTTTAGGTCAAAAAGGATATGAAGTTACAGTGTTTGAAGCTAAAAAAGAAGTTGGTGGATGGTTGAGTTATGGTATACCACCACACAGATTACCAAAGGAAATAATTCAAAAAGATTTAAAATATATAAGATCTCTAGATGTAGAATTTAGAACTAACTGCATGGTTGGTAGAGATATAACACTAGAAGATTTGAAAAAAGAAGGATTTAAAGCATTCTTAATTTCCACTGGATTTACTATAGGTAGAGTTTTAAATATAGAAGGTCATGAATTAGATGGAGTTACTGATGCTGTTAGTTTCTTATCAGAAGCAAAAGCTAACGATGGTAATATAAAAGTAGGAAAAAGTGCAGTTATAATCGGTGGTGGAGATGTTGCAATGGACTGTGGTACTACTGCTAAATTAACTGGATACAAAAAAGTTAGAATAATGGTTAGAAACTCAATTGAAGAAATGACTGCAAGTGCAAAAGAATTAAAATACCTTCAACAAGTGGGAGTGCCTATAATCGACTGGATGGACTCAGTAAGAATAGTAGGAGAAGATGGAAAAGTAGTAGGTATGGAATTTAAGGGAACTGACGACGATACTAAGTTATATGTAGAATGTGACAAAGTTATATTCGCAGTTGGTCAAATGCCTGGTGCAATCCAAACAATAGCTCCAGTAGATGTAGATGAAAGAGGAATGATAGTTATAGATGACCACTTTAATACATCAGTAAAAGGTGTTTTTGCAGCAGGAGATATAAGCAAAGCAAAAGCTGACAAAACTGCTTGCTATGCAACAGCTTTAGGTAAAAAAGTGGCTGAATCAATAGATGAATATATGCAAGAACTAGAAAGTTTAGAAAATGCGAAAACGTTTTAATAAAAATTTAAAAAAAGACTGTTTATTTATACACTATAGGGGTATAATATTAATGTAAAAAAATGTTGACTAATGTGTATAAATTAAAAGCTTGGGAGCCTTCGGGCTCCTCTTTTTTTATAGTACATAGGAAATTATATTCATTTAAAAATTGTGGATAAGTATAATTTACGTATATGTGCTTCAAAGAAATCTACATCTTTAAAAATATTTAGGATAAAGATTTCTTTAGATTTAGAACTTAATTAAAAAAGCATGTTAAAATATACTATAAGTATATTTTGTAACATGCTTTTATTTAATCTTAGTAACAAGTTTTACATGGCACATATCCGGCTGCTTGTGCATCTTGTTTTGTCATTTTTATGGCACCTTCCATATTATGTGCAGTAGGTGATTTGTGATACTTGTTAGATGTATATTTTCCACCATTACAGTATACGATTTGGCTACTACTAGAATTGTTGCTGTAACTGCTGCTAGATGAATTAGTACTGTAACTACTACTATTAGACGAATTATTCTTATAAGTACTATTTGATGAATTACTACTATTAGAAATATTATTACTGTTAGAATTATTAGTACTATTATCAGAGTTGTTACTACTTACATTTGATGTTTCTTGTACTTCTTCTGGTTTTTCTTCAGCAGATGATAATTCTTCTTCTAAAGATTCTACCTTGCTTTCTAAAGATTTAACTTCATCATTAGATGAGCTTAACTTATCTTTTAAAGAAGCGATTTCATCATCTTTAGAAGATATCTCATTTTCCAAAGATGTTATGTGTGATTCAAGTGAAGATATTTTATCTTCTAAAGATGATGTTGAATCTGAATCAAATATGCCTGATAAATATCCTCCACTAGCACTTAAAAATAATAGGCATAATATACTAGATATTATGATTCCTGGTATTTTTTTATTTTTAATACTTCTTATTAATAATTCTACTGAAAATAATAATAAAGTTATAGGTAATAATAAAAATGCTATAATACCAACTATGATCTTTAATCCTAAATTTAGTTTTTTGAAAGACTCTAACATAAAAGTATTCCCCCTCTTTTTATTTATATTTTTTCGCATTATTATATATTTTACCATATTAATTTACTTGATTTATAAAAAATCGACAATAAAATTGTTTATAATAAATAAAAGTTATAATTATTTTGTATGTATCTTAAAATATCCTATATTTCTGGAGAGTTTTTAGAATAAAATTTTCTCTATAGAAATATTCTATTTATAGTCGAAAATAGTATCAAATTGTAGAAAAATACATAAGTATGTATAAAGTGGTAATTAAAAATATAAAACGATAGGACTGTGTGTAAGTACTATCAGTTATCACTTTTAAAAAGAAGGGATTTGATAACTATGAGTAAATATTTAGTGGCTATTGATGCTGGACACGGCATGAATACAGGTGGTAAACATTCTGTAAAGCTATCCTCTGATTTATATGTTAACGGTGTTCTAGTGAGAAAAAAAGGCCAAATAATTAAGGAAAATGAATGGAATAGGGCAGTGTCTGAGTATTTAGCAAAGGCACTTACTAGATGTAATATTGGATATATGTATACTGCTGACATGACAGGTAAAACTGATGTAGCGCTTGCGACTAGATCATATAAAGCAAATAAGGCAAGAGCAGATATATTAATTTCTAACCATTACAATGCAATAGGAACTGCTTCACAATGGCAAACAAGGGTAAAAGGATTACTTGTTTTGCGTACTAAAAATAGTTCTTCTAAATCGATAACATTGGGCAAATTGGCAGTAAAACATTTAGCTAAAGATATCGATTATGAATATAGCTATGGGCTTATGAGAGATGTAGATATGAGTGGATATACACTTGCTATCTTAAGACAATCATCAATGCCTTCTATATTAATTGAGTATGGATTTATGGACTATGAGAAAGAAGCAAAACTTATGTTAAATCCATCTCATCAAGAAAAATGTGCAGAAGCTGTTTGTAAAGCAGTATGTGAATACTTCGGAGTATCTTATATAGCTAAAAAAAACCAAACTAGCACAGGAAGCACTACAACAATAGGTAGCAAAAAGACTTTATATTTAAGAGTAATAGCAGATGAAGTGAATATACGTAGTGCTGCTGATTTTACTGATGAAAGTGTTATTGGAATAGTCAAAAAAGGTGGCGTTTACACTGTCATGGAAGAAATAGAAAGACCAGACACAAATATGTATAGATTGAAATCTGGTGTTTATATAACAGCATCTAAAAAATATGTAGAAGTTTTTGAATTATAATTTAAATCATTATATTAGTTTATTGTTATTTTATAAATAATGATTTAAGTTTTTACAAAAGATAATTTTAGTTTTACTAATTAGATAAAATCTAGCTAAGACTTTTTTCTTAGTCTTAGCTAGTTATCAAATCCATCAAAATTTAATTGTATTAATCTTCAAATGCTGGTTTTACGTATTGTTTAATCAGCTTTATTTTTTCTTTTGCATTAGGGACAAACAGTGCTGTTATTGATACTACTAAATTTTGAGATTTATCTACATAGAGCGTGTTGCCGCCATCGCCTAGTGCTGCAAAGCTATTATCATCTATTATCCACCACAAATAGCCATACATTAAGTCGTTAAAAGAGCTGTGATGTGTGGTGCTTTTTTTGATCCAATCTGTTGAGACTACTTTTTTACAGTTTGCCACGCCCCCATTTAAATAGAGTTGACCTATTTTTGCCATATCAACTGCGCTTAAAGTAAGCCCCCAACCTGCAGTATTGAGACCAAATTCATCAGATACCCAGCCGCTTAGATTAGTAGATTCATTAAATGCAAATTGTTCTTCTGCACTTTTAAATACAATATTTTTATCGACTTCAATTCCTAGTGGATTAAATAAATTTTCGCGAGCAAAGTCTAAAACAGACTGTCCTGTTGAGGTTTGTATTATTCCAGAAAAAATATCAGGTCCTATTAATGGAGTATAGCGAAAGTCTCCTATTTTATAACTTCCTCCTAATAAGTCTAAGCAAAATTTTAAGTGATTTGGGCTTTTAAAATATTCTACATAAGGTTCTTCTTTGAATTTATAAGGAGCAGTCATTGTCAGCATGTCTTTTAATGTGATATTTTGTAAAGTTTTTTCGTCTGGGGCTATTTTATAATGTGGGAAAAAATCAATGATTCTTTGATCCACACTTTTTATATAACCTTTGTCTATAGCTATTCCTATTAACACAGAAATTATACTTTTTGTGACTGAGAATATATGGAGTTTGCTTTTTTGATTGCAATTGCAACCGTAATTTTCATAGACAATATTATTGTCTTTCATAACTACCATTTGACATGTATTTGGGTAATCTTTTTCTATTATATTTTCGAACTCTCTAACTTTTTCGTAATTCATATCTTTACCTCCTGGGTTATAGATAGGATTATAGTAGTTTGTTCAAATGCATTTGAGTTGTTTAGATGATATTTGGGTTTAATAGTGAATGGATTGATTTTGATGTATCATCTTTCTAACTATTTCCTTGATTTAAGATTAATTTGATTTAAAATTTTTTTCAAGAATTATTTTAAAATAACTTCTTTTAGATTGAAAAAATAATTTCTTTATATATAGATGTATACATATAGGAAAATAATGCACTACATTATAAAAAATATAGAAATTAATAATATGTGTTGTTTTAAACATTTTTAAATCATGTATGAAATATTCTATATTATAGGCTTTATATAGATAGGGGTTGATTAAAATAAATAAGAAGGACAAAAAAACTAGGCCCACGAAGATATTTTTTATGGGAATGTTTTTATTTATAATTATTTTACCGATACTTTTAGGGATGTTAATTTTATTTGGGAATAATATATTAAAACTAAGTGATTATATTGTATTTTGTGGAAGTTATTTTGGAGATGGGATAGGTGGAATATGTATTTTAGGAAGTATATATTTTATATTAAAAGATAATTTTAAAGCTCAAAAAGAAAATAAAGAATCTATTATAGATATTCAAGACGAAAACAAAAGGCTAATTTTAGAGATACAAAAGGAAAATAAAAAGTGTGAAATAATTAGGGATAAAAAGGCGTTGTGTAGTAGAGTATCTGAGCATGTGGCGATTTATCTGACTTATATAAGCAATTATTTTTATTCGCAGTATCGTTTTAATATTAAAAATGGTGAAGGTGAAAATATAGATTTGATGGATATTGATAAGACAAAGGCCTCTGAGATGTATTTTTTATTAAAAATAGAATTAAACCAAATCCCAGAAGCTGGTGTACTTTTAGATGAACTCGAGATGATTCACAATGATTACTGTTATATTGAAGAGGTTGACAATAATTTGGAGAAGGTTAACGAATTTCAAAATCATGCAGATTTATTAATGGAAAAGACAAAAAGATTTGTAGATGATTATATTAAAATATGATGGATTTAATAAATTGTTAAAAAAATATAACAATTCTTATTTTATAATGTTAAATAAGCTAGAATAAAAAAACGAAAAGAGTGGATTTAAATCTGCTCTTTTTTGATATTGAAAAATTAATCAATTTTATAGATAAAATGTAAAAAATTGACTAACGAAAATTAAAGGAAAGCCCCCCTTAAAAAGCGAACTTTGTATATAAAAAAAATTATATAAGAGGAGGGATTAATATGAGAAGTTACAATAACATATTACAAGATGTTAATTCAGGTAAAGATGTAGATCCGAAAGAATTAAAAATGGCTCTATTGCTTGCAGATAATCAATTAGTTCTTTCTAACTTAGACATTTTAAAATGCTTGGATTCACATTATGACAGAAAATTATTAGAAGGAGAAATTGGCAAAAATAGAAATACTAGAAATTTGCACAAACAGATAGATATAGATAAGGCTTTGGAAATAAATAATTTATAAGATAGTGTGATTAGGAACATACAGTTATGAAAATCATATAATAATTGTAGATTTTAAAATATGCGATGACAGTAGATTTTTAAGACATAATAGTATAGCGCATAAAGAATAGAATTTAATATTGTAGATTTCAAAATTTTGAGTCTTTAAGTTTTTAAAAGGTAGTCCAATTGGGCTACCTTTATTGATTTTGTTATAAAATCTTTGAGTGATTTTTTAATTCTAAATAGTAATTAGCATAACTAATGCTGAAGTATGGGAATACCCAAAGTAATCCAAGACCAAATGGTAATGCACCTAGTATAAACCAACCTACAAATGATAATCCAAATAAGATTGTATTAAAGAAGTTTCCTTCGATTAGGTTTAAACTTATTTTTATTGCATTAAAAATTGGCGCATCTGTATCTAATATTGCTAATATTGAAAAAGATAAGTAAATTTCCAAAACAGCTACAAATATAGATACAACAGCTGCCATTAATACTCCTAATGAGCTAGCTACATATTGAATAACCGTAATTCCTAAAGACATAAGTAGTGAATATACTAGACATTTTAATAATTTTAAACCGGAAACATTCATCCAAGAAAATTGTACTTTATCAAAATTATCATTTTTAGCAATATTTAAAAATAACATAGTTAAAAATACATTTGCGATTGTTGAAACTATAGTTTCAAGTGAAGAGCTAAGTATATTGTCTCTTAATAATCCAGTTATAAGTGCGCTAAGAAAAATAACTAATAAAGTTGCAAAGACAGGTACAGTCCAATAAGCGTTTAATTTTCTTTTGGCGTCTTGTTTGATTTGTGCTCTACTTCTCATAAAATTACCTCCTTTTTTATAATATATAGAAAATTATATTCATATTTAAATTATAAAAATCTACTATATGACTTTATTCTAGCATATATTATAGGGAATAAATTAAAACATTTAATTTTGTAACCAAACTGCAACCTATGAATATAATGAATTATGTTTGATTTTTTAGTGGAGGTATATCATGTTCAAAAAAATTATTTCTATTGTAAGTGCAGCAGCTTTAAGTGTTTGCTGTTTGACAGGGTGCAGTAGCGACTCTGATAAAGACAAGGATGCAAAAGAATCAAAAGAGTTACAAAAAATAACTGTAGCTGAAGTTACACATTCAGTTTTCTATGCACCTCAATATGTAGCTATGAGTAAAGGATTCTTTGAAGAAGAAGGCCTAGAAATTGACTTAGTAAACACTCAAGGTGCTGACAAAACTATGTCAGCTTTAATATCAGGAGATGCTGATATAGGACTTATGGGACCGGAAGCATCAATTTATATTTACAACCAAGGTGAAGATAATTATGCTGTTAACTTTGCACAATTAACTCAATGTGATGGTAGTTTCTTAGTTTCTAGAGAAAAAATAGATAACTTCTCTTATGAAGATCTAAAAGGTAAAGAAGTTCTTGGAGGTAGAGCAGGAGGCGTACCTTTAATGACTTTAGAATATGTTTTAAAACAAAATGGTGTAGAAATTGGTGAAGATACTGCAAGCGGTCAATGTAACGTAAGAACAGACGTGCAATTTGCTGCTATGGCTGGTGCATTTGCAGCTGGTGAAGCAGACTTTACAACAGCTTTTGAACCAACAGCTACTCAACTTGAAAAAGACGGCGCTGGATATATAGTTGCATCAATAGGTAAAGACTCTGGTAAAATACCTTATACTGCTTATTCTACAACAAAATCTTATATGAAAGATAATAAAGAAGTATTAGAAAAATTCACAAGAGCATTATATAAAGCGCAACAATGGTGTAAAGATGCTACTGACAAAGAAATCGCAGAAGCAATCCAACCTTATTTTGAAGATAATAGCATAGACGAATTAGTAACAGTTGCTAAACAATATAGAAAGATAGGCGCTTGGTGTGAAAATCCTTACTTTGAAGAAGAAAGTTTAAATAACTTGATGAAAGTTATGGAAACTGCTGGCGAACTTGAAAAAGAAGCTCCATATGATAAGATAGTTGATACTAGTATAGCTCAAAAAATAATGGATGAAGATAAATAATAGGAAATAAGAGAGTTTGGTTATAGAGAGTAAGAATTATTAAGACGTAGATATAAATAAATTTATTTAAAAAGGGGTTACTGCAATAATATTGTGGTAACTTCTTTTTTATAGCACATAGGAAATTATATTGTCTTATAATTGTTTTAGTAATTTAGTTAGGCAAATTGATGTTAGATGAACCTTTTTAGATGTTTTTTCATAATAGAGAATAAGGGGTAATTAACAAGAGGTTTAAGACTAATTAAATCGATAGGAGTGGATTTTATGGAAGTCAAAAAAAACACTGTTATACGTACTACTATTTTGGTAATTGCCCTTTTAAACCAAGCTTTAACTAGTTCAGGCCATGCAATTTTGCCGATTTCTGACGAAGAAGTTAATCAAGTAGTGACACTAGCGTTTACTATTGGTGCATCAATTTGGGCTTGGTGGAAAAACAACTCTTTTACCAAAGCTGCAATTGAAGCTGATAAAGTTTTAAAAGATAAAAAAGGCATTGAAAAGTAGAGACAAAAAAATTTTATAAAATTTTTAATGATATGCACAAATAAATAGTAGATTTTAAGTGCTTGGAACTTAATTAAACTGAGTTTCAGGCACTTTTGTAATGAAATAGAAAATTTATTTTGAAATGCTTTTGTAAAATTGAAAATAAAGTTAGAAATCGAATTGAAGAGTGATAATAAATATGTATTATTAGATTGGTAAAAAAATGAAAAAACAAATTGACAAATAAATAACAAATGAATTAAAATAATAAATATAAATTTTTAAAGCAAGGTCAAACAATAAATATAAATAATATTAACAACAAGGGGGAACTTAATATGAATAATGGGGTGAATACTTTATTTAGATCTTATAATGACTTAGACTTAGTAGAAAGAGAAAATATAGTATTAGAAGCAGAAACAAAATTAAACGATAAAGAAAGAAGAATATTATCGCATATATATTCAATATTTAAACAAAGTGAATTCCAAAATAAACATATAGTATGTTCATTTGAAGATATTTCGGAAGAAGATTTAATGAATCTTCAACAAAAAAGAGTATTATTAATAAATATAGATAGAAAAGAATATATGCTTACACAATGGTATAAAATGAGAAGCCAAAAAGGGACTAATAGCGTTGTTTTAGAATTAGACGATATGATATGTGAATATTTTAAATTATTCCCATCAAGTTACTTAAATTAAAACCTAGGAAAAGGTTTTTATAAATCCTATTTTAAAATATCTTTAGTACAAGGATTTTTTTACAAATTTATAAAAAAATTACCTAATATGTATAAAAATATATTATAATACTATAGATTATGTAAAAAATAGGAGGAGTTAATTTGAGTAAATTGACAAAAAAATTATTTCTTATAGGGTTGATATCAATTCTATTAATAGGTTTGGTGGGATGTTCAAAACCACAAAACGAGACAAATGTCGATGCTGAAAACGTTGAACAACAAACAGAAATAGTAGATGATAATGATGATATTGAAGAGGATGAAGATAGCGAGGATATCGAAGAACCTGAAGAAGAACCTGAAATCGTAGAAGTTGAAGAAGCGACTTCAAGCTATGATAAAGAATATAAGGATCAAAATAATAATGCATCGCAAAATGTAAACTCTAATAAAGGATATTGTGATATGTGTGGCGATTTTGGAACTTTACATCCACTAGCAGGATTTAAACTTTGTTATTCATGTTACAATGAATACAACATAAGATGTGCTGATTGTGGAGAATCACTGGCATTTACTGACTTTGCAATAAAAGCACCAAATGGAACGTGGTATTGCGTGACATGTGGGGCAGACAGAGGATATTCATATGACGATGAGTTTTAATAAAGGCAGCTTTTAGCTGTCTTTTTTTGTTGTAAGGAAAAAATTTGAAATATAAATAAGAACTTAGAATAAATATATAAAGGAGGGATTTATATGAAAAGAATAGTTATAATGCTTAGTTTAATAATGTGTGTAGGTGTATTATCAGGATGTAAATCAGATAATGTAGAAAATAGCGGTATTAACAGTGAAAGTAATAAAGTTGAAGAGAAGAAAAGCTCTATAGAAAATTTCACAAAAGAGTATGAAGATGAGTTAAACAATGAAGTTATAAAAGAAGATGGTTGTCATATACAATTGCAGTTGACTGAAGATAAAAAAAGAGTAATAGCGTCGATTATAACAGATCAGCATTTTACACCAGATGAGAGAAGATCAAATGTTTATCTTATAGAAGAAAATAGAGATAATTACGCTTCTAAAATAATTGAATTATTTAATAATATCTATAATAAATACAAGGACAATGGATATAAGATATATGAAGTTTTATATTTGATTGACGGAGATAATTATACATTATTAAATATTGAAAGTGATAGTGAATTAGATGTTAGTTATATTACAGGGGGAAATGATTATAATGAACCTCAAGAAGATACCAGATATCAAGATTTATGTAATGCACTAGCATCATTTGGTGATAAGTATGATACAGTTCCACAAATAGAAGTATATGATAGTGGAATTCTTATATGGATGTATTTGAACAGTGAAGTAGCTGCTTATGTAGAGGAAGAAGGTTTTTCAGATAATTCAGAGATAAATAAGGAGTTTTTAGAAGTATGGAGTACTTGTAAGGTTTTTTATGGTGATGACTGTGGACTAACAATCGCATGGGTAAACCCAGACGGAAATTTAGTTTTACGAAACTGTAGTAGATTTTATGAATAGAAAAAGTGGGTATTATAAAATACCCACTTTTTTTTAGTATATATAGCAGAATAATTAAACCTTATCCGCAAGATAAATTCTCATCTAAAGTTTCATCATATTCAGTATTTAACAGTCTATCACTAGTAAGTCTTATGCCGATAGCTCCTATTGGTGCAGTAATCAACACACTAAGTATTGCTATTGCCTGCATTATCTCGCCTCCAGCAACGCCCATTTGTAGAGGAACTGCGGCCTTTGCTGATTGGACTGTCGCTTTAGGAAGGTATGCTATCACACAGAACAATCTCTCTTTTAATGTTAAATTTGTACCTATTAATGCTATTAAAACTCCTATTGATCTTACGGTTAATGAGATTGATAAGATTAAAATACCTATATAAATATATTCACCCACTAAAGTTGGATTTATCGCCATTCCCACAAATGAGAATAGATATAGTTTTCCGTATTTCCAAATAGCATTCATCTTATCTAAAATAAATCCAGCACAGCTTTGCATATAATTTCTGATAAAGAATCCATAAACCATAACGGCTAATAAAGAGTTAAAATACTGTGTGTGAGTAGTTTTTTCAAACAGTCTCATAAGTAGAGCTACTGTAAATAAAAATACAACTTTTATATAGTTGTTTTCTACTTTTTTAAGGCAAAATTCACTTATCTTAAATAGTAAAAAAGCTATTAATATACTTAAAAAGATAGCAATCGGTATAGAGATGAGTTGTGATGCTAATGAAACACTTTCTCCAGTTTGACCTTGCATATAAATTCCTAAAAAAGTAGTAAATAATGTGATTGCGATAGTATCATCAGCGCTCGCTCCAACTAACAACATCTGTGGAATTGCTTTATCTTGTCCAACTTTTCTATTTATTAAAGAAATCATAGATGGAATTAATACAGCAGGAGAAACCGCTGCTATTATAAAACCAAGTATTGCTCCTTGAACAAAAGTAAATCCTAAAAGTTTTGTAGCTAAAAATGCTATCGTAAAACCTTCTAAAGTAGCTGGAACTGCACTAAGTAATACAGCAGGTCGACCAATTTGTTTTATTTGAGATAAATTTATGCCAAGACCTCCTATAAATAATACAGTGACTAATGCGATATCTTTTATAGTTGATGAAATGGATAAAGTACCCTCTGGCACTAAATTTAAGTATGATGGTCCGATAAACATCCCAACTAGCATCATACCTATTAATGATGGCAATTTAAATTTTTCAGCTATTATTCCACTGAAGTTAGCCAAAACCCCAATAATTAATAAACTTAGAACAATTATCATATTTATATCTCCTCCATTTGTGCAAAAAAATAGACTCCTACCCTTGTTTAAGAGTAGGAGTCATTAGCGTCTAAGCATTTAATGGCGAACTCCATCGCCGATTATTTTGATAAATACATTATACATTACACAGTATTATAAGTAAATCAAAAATTTAGGCTAAAATAAAATTATTTAATAACTTGCGAGGAAAATTATAAAACTATATGGAGAAATGAATATTTTTAAAACGAAATAATATAGATGATTGCGCTTTATAAAATTGAGCTATAATATAGTTATAAATAGTTTGATATATAACTAGAGTTGTTTTAGTTACAAGCATTGAAAGTTTAGGGGGGAGTAATATGAGTAAACTAAAAGACAAATTAGTTAGTTTGGGGTTAATAGCGGTGTTGTCAATAGGATTAGTTGGATGTTCAAACAGTCAAATAAAAACAACAACTGAGGCTGCCAAAACTCAATCAGATTCATCAAAATCTTTATATGATTTAAAAGGAGTAACAAGTTATGAAGATATAGACGGGACTGCTATAGTAGAAGTCAAAAAATCTATGGCAAATGATGACGACACTTTCGTCAAACAGATGTTTAAGACATTGGCTGATGTAATAGCTTTGTTGCCAAAGTCAACTAAAGTATTGCAACTTAATGTGTTTGCGTCTAATGTAAGTCCTACAAAGGATTTTTTAATATTTTCATGCACAATACCAGAAGAAGGGCTTAAAAACATAAGAAAAGACAATTTAACATCTGTGAGAGATTTATCTAAAAACTGTGAACAATTATATATAGATGAGGGTGTTTCTTATGAAGCTATAAAAGATATAGTATTTCCTGGGGATGAGGATTCCATAACTAATCAGGGATCAGATAGTGATAAAGATGTAGATACAAAAGAAGCATCAAATAAGGCTCATAAATGTGACTACTGTGATAGATATGATGATGTAGAATATTTTGACGGATATGGATATATGTGTGACTTACATCAAAACATGGCCATGAAAAATGAAGAACAAAAACAAGAAGCAGAAGCAAGGGCACAAGGCAAGGATTATTGTGATATGTGTGGAGAATTAGATAACCTAAAACAATTAAAAGGATATAAACTTTGTTCTTCATGCTACAAAGAATATAATGTAACATGTGCAGATTGTGGAACATCATTAGCATTTACAGATTACTTTATTAGATCATCAAATGGAACTTATTACTGTGTTCCTTGTGGAGAAGCTAGAGGATTATCATATCCTATGCCAGATTAAAGATAATATTGTTTAATAATAAAAATATTCTGAAATATTGCTTGACGATTAAATAACAATTGTATAAAATAAATAGTAATAAATAAGAACAACAGGGGGGAATTCATATGAAGGGTAAAGTAAATACTTTATTTTTAGGAAAGAATGAGGAATTATTAGCAAAGGACAATGTAGTATTAGAATGTGAGACAGATTTGACAGATGGCGAAAAAAATATATTAAAACATATATTTGATGCAATTAAGGATAATAATTTTGAAAACGAGGGGATAAAATTTTCATTAGATGATTATTCAAAAGATGAGCTTATAAATCTGCAAAATAAAAAAGTAATGATAATTAATATCGAGAAAAAAGAATATGTCTTAACACAATGGTACACTATGGTCTGTAGCAAGGAGAGCAACGAAGTGACAATACATGTCCAAGATATTGTGCTTGAATATTTAAAACTATTTGTGTTAGATAAAGTAAAATAGATTATACAAGGATAGCTTTTTAGCTATCCTTTTTTACTTACAATTTAAAATCTTTATGCTAATATTTAAATAAAAATGAAAAAAATAAATAAACTCGAATAAATATAAATATAAGAGAATTTTGAAATTATATTTTAAAGGGGGAAATAAGGTGGATGCGTATAGTCGTTTGTATATAAATGATTATCAATTGTTGAAAGATAAAAACGATGTGCAGGGCGTTTTGGTATCTATTTTTTCGGAAAATGATAAAACAATCGATGAGAAAGAAGTTAAAGGTAATAAAACAAAACAAATTAGATATATTTTAAATACTAAAAAATATTCAGACAAACTCGACATAATGGGGTTTACACTTCAAAATGCTGAGGCTGAGTTTTATAAAATTAGAAAAGAGTGCACAGATTTAAATAAAGATTTAGAAAAAATAGAGTTTAATGATATTGACTTTGGCGCTTTAAAACAAGTTATTAAATTTATTATAGATAATAAGATTTACAATGAGAATGACTTAAATAAAGGTAAAATGACAGCTTTAGACGAATATAAATTATCAGAGGAAATGATTTTATTTATTTTGAAAAATAAGGAGTTTTCATGTCACAGCAATTTAATAGATTCTAGATTTATTTTGAGAATTATTTTGTCTATTTACGATAAAAAAGATGATTACATAATATATGATGTCAGCGAAATTGTTGAAAGTGGGGACTTTGAGGAAGGATATGAGTTTAGCAAGAAGGCAAAAGAGTTTGCAAAGCTCGAGTACATAATTAATGAAAAGATCATAGTGCTTACAGAGGGGATGTCGGATGCTTGTATTTTGGAGAAATCTTTAAATATACTTTATCCTCACCTGTCTGAATATTACTCATTTTTGGACTTTAAGGCGACTAGATTAAGAGGCAGTGCAGATGCTTTAGTTTCGACTATCAAGGCATTTATTTCATCAGGAATAGCCAACAGGACAATTGCCATATTTGACAACGATACAGCAGGTCAAGAGGCTATGAAACTACTAAGTGGAATTGAAATACCTAATAACATCAAAGTTTTTAAATATCCTGATTTAGAAATTGCAAAAAAATACCCTACAAAAGGCCCGACAGGGGATGTCGTAATGGACATAAATGGAATGGCGTGTAGCATAGAGCTTTACTTGGGCAAAGACATTCTCTGTGGGGAAGATGGAAATCTAATCCCAATACAGTGGATTGGATATTTTGAAAGTGCCGGCAAATACCAAGGAAGAATCTTAGATAAAGCAAATTGCCTTAAAAAATTCTTTGAAAAAATAACAGATAAAAATATAAGCAGAGAAAACTTTGATTTTAGTGGAATAGATTCAATTTTAAACATGATTTTTAGAGCATTTAATTGAAATTTATAATTTAAAAAAGTAGTATAATATAATTAATTAAAAAATATTTGAAAAACAAGTTAAAATAGGGGGACTCTATATGGGAGAAGATAAAAATAATATTGTAAATAAAATTCCGGAGGAAATAAAACTGTATAATACAGTCTATTTGCAATATAAAAAATATGGAGAAGAAGCAAAAGAAAAATTTAATAAAACTTTAGAGAAATACACAAATTTAGATGAATTAGTTACAGATGGATTTGATGCCAGTTTAGATATAATAAAAAACTATATAGACGATGCAATAGATATATTAAAAGACATGGATATAAACGATATAACATCAGAAGACTTTACACAAAACTATTATCAAAAATACTGCACATCAGTAGATATTTTTAACAACTTAGAATATAAATACAAAAAAATAAAAAAAATAGTTTCAGAAGAAAAATCAAATAAAGAAAAGAAAGAATTATTTGAAGATAAGCAGACTAGAACAGACATAATAGATTGCGTTGAAGCTAGCGTAGTTAATATACATGAGGCAATTTTAGACTGTTTACAAGATAAAACAAACACAAGCGTCTATAGAATCACTTATGATGATAAAAAAGAAGCACAAGAACTTCTTTTGAGATTAAAAGCACAAGAAAAAATTCTCAACAATAAAACAAAACTAGACATATTAGGAAAAATATTAGGATCAAATCCGTACATAGAAGAAACATATTTTTATTTAATAGATATAAACCACGGTGACAAAGACAATCAAATAGAACAATACGCCAATTACTTTGGAATTGATCTAGGCAAAAAAAAGGTAGAACTTATAAATTGTGACATAGAAAAATACATACAAAGCGACTTAAAAAATATTAACCTAAATGATAAAAAAGCTAAAATAGAGCAATATTACAAAAATTATTTTTCTACAAAATACACAGAAAAAAATTCATATGCAAATAAATCGTACTTAGATAACTTGTATAAAATTTATAATAAAGCCTTACAAGAAGACAAAAAAAGCGATAGCTTAAAAGAACTTATAAAACAGTGCAACGAAATCTACAAACAATATAACGATGAAAGATTTTTAAAAATAGAAAAAGATTCCGAAGGAAATATACTAAAGAGCGTAACGGCGTTAAGCCTAGAAAAACAAGAAAACAAATCACAAGAAATAAACGCTAAAAAAGATGAATTATGCCAAGCTCAAGGTGCAAAATCAGAACAAGAAGTAAAACTAGAACAAGAAGTAAAATCAAAGCAAGAACTAGAAATAGATGAAGTAGAAATAAAGCAAGAACTAGAAATAGATGAAGTAGAAATAAAGCAAGAACTAGAAACAGATGAAGTAGAAATAAATAAAGAAGAAAAAACAAAACAGCAAGATACAAATAAAGAAAAAACACAACCATCAGCAAGTGAAGAATCAGCATTGACGAGAATAAGTGATATGGATGATATGCCAGAGGGAAAAAATACTTCAGGGTACATATTTAAAATAATAGCGATAATTTTAATGTTGTTATCAGGTGCAAAACTTTTAGATACTGTAATAAAAATATTACAAGATAAATTATTAATAGCAAAAGATTTAACAATCGGATTTGCAGTTGTAATCGTAACACTTGCTTTAAGTTTAATCTGCAATAAAATTGCTACTAAAAAGATATATCCAAATGGAAAAGAAGTTTCCGATAAAAATATGATAATCCGACTTGCCGTAGGCATTCTTTGCACATTAGCCGGAATAATTATAAATGTGGGTTACTATAAGGCTATTTTATATACAATAGCAATAATGATATTTATATATATTATTAGAGATAGCTTTTTAAAACGTAGAAACATAAATAAAAAATCCGAAGGTTTAAATTAAATACATAAATAAATGAATGAAGAGGTTATTCTATAAAAGTAAAATGGATCCTATACAGTGGACACTAGAAAAAAGGTGTCTATCTGTATAGGATATTTTTATGTAAAATAATATTAAAGGAGTTGAATTTCTATGAGTAAAAAAATATTTTCGGAAAAAGAAATTAATGAGTTATCTAAAAATAAATATGTTAAAAGAGTAAGTCAAAAAGGAATTACATATACTAATGAATTCAAACTTCATTTCATAGCTGAATATGAAATGGGCAAAACACCTCGTCAAATCTTTCAAGATGCAGGTTTTGATATTCAAGTAATTGGAATAAAGCGTATTGAATGCGCTAGCGATAGATGGAGAAAAGCATACAAGGAAAAAGGTGTTCTTGGTTTAGATGATAACAGAGCATTAAATTCTGGGAGAACACTTAATCGAGATTTGACACTAGAAGAAATTCTTGCAAAAAAAGATGCAGAAATTGAATATTTAAAAGCGGAGCTTGAACTTGTAAAAAAGTTAGAAATAAGCGAAAGGCAGGTGAGAAATCATAGATTAAAACCAATAAAAGTTTTTGGACTGATAAAAAATATAATATCTAAATTCAATTTAATAGGAATGGTAAAATATTTATGCCAAATTGCAGATGTATCTACTTCTGGATACTACAAATTTCTAAAGTCGACAGAACTTAGAAAACATAGAGAATCAAATGATTTAAAAGCAAAAGAAATCATTTTAAAAGCATTTAATCATCGTGGATATAAGAAGGGTTCTAGGTCCATAAAAATGACTTTAGAAAATGAATTTGGAATAAAAATGAATAGAAAGAAAATACAAAGAATAATGAGAAAATATAATATACTTTGTCCCATACGTAAAGCTAATCCGTATAAACGTATGGCTAAAG
>NZ_JAHLOQ010000016.1 GCF_018917435.1 Intestinibacter bartlettii | reverse complement strand
GTGTATATTTTTATATTTTAAAAGTAAATTTCCCTTATCAAACACTAAAAAATACATTAAATTTAAGTTAAAAAAAGGCTACCGCAGAACGAATTTTTTATTGTTCGTGCGACAGCCCCTATTTTTATACTTTTATAATTTTTAAATTAGAATGTTACTTTTAAAGTCATTTCTTTTCCACTTCTATTTACTGTAAGTGTTGCTGAATCGCCTTTAGTATAGTTGTATAGGTTTTTTGTTAAATCTGACATTACTGATAAATTTATGTTATCAATTTTAGTTATTATATCTCCAGATTTTATACCAGCTGATTCTGCTGCTGAACCTGATACTACTTCTGCCACATATACTCCCTCATCACTAGTTAATTGTTGTTTTGAATATTGAGCATATGTTGATGCATCTGTACCTTTTATACCTAAAGTTACCTTTTCATAACTACCTTTTTGTATTATTGATTCTATTATTGGTTTTGCAGTATTTATTGGTATTGCAAATCCTAAACCTTCACCTTCTGATGCTTTTGCTGTATTTATACCTATTACTTGCCCACTTGCATTTAATAATGGTCCACCACTATTACCAGCATTTATACTTGCATCTGTTTGAATAAGACCTGTCATAGTAGTTTCTGATGTTGATATAGTTCTGTCTAGTCCACTGATTATACCTTGTGTAACTGTTCCTGCTAAATCTAATCCGTATGGATTACCTATTGCTACTGATATATCACCAATTTGTACTTGATCACTATCTCCTAATTCTGCTGCTGTAAGTCCAGTTTTATTAACTTTAACTATAGCTAAATCAAGTTGAGAATCATACCAATAAACTTCACCATCTATTGTACTACCATCATTAAATAATACACTTACTGTTTTTGCTTGACCATCAGATACAACATGTGAATTTGTAAGTATGTATCCGTTTGAGTCAACTATTATACCAGTACCTACCCCTGTTGATTCAGTTGGCATAGAAAACATATTATCACTACTTACTGTAGTAGTTGTTATACCTACTACTGAAGGTTTTGCCTTTTCGCTTACTGCTTGATATACATTTGTACCTTTTTCACTACTAACAACTATCTTTGAACTAGTCCCCTGAGCTGTAGTTGATGTTCCATTTAATATACCAGTTTTATTAACTACTACTACTGTTAATAATGAACTTAAAACTGAACAAATTATTGCCACAACTACTATTAAACTAATACTTTTTTTCTTTGACATAATATATTCCTCCTATATTTATAAGATTTACTTAATCAATCTCTATAATTTAAAACCTATTTAATATTTATTATCTTTTATATAACTTTATTATATTATCATAATCTTAATTTAAACTTAAATATCGACAGGAATTTTTATTTTAAAAAAATCCAAATAAAATGATTTGCTCATTCTATTTGGATTTTACTTTTAGTCTAAAAAATAACTTCTAAAAATCTATATTATAATCTTTGTTCTAAAGCTTCTTTTTCTTTTTCATAACCTGGTTTTCCAAGTAATGCAAACATATTTTTCTTGTATGCTTCAACACCTGGTTGATTAAATGGATTAACACCTAATAAATATCCACTTATACCACAAGCTTTCATAAAGAAGTAAGCCATGTAACCGAAGTTGTATATATCTAATTTTTCTATATTTATTATCATATTTGGAACTTGTCCGTCATTATGAGCTAATACAGTTCCTTGTAAAGCTTTATGATTTACATAGTCTAATCCTTTACCTGCTAAGTAGTTTAGTCCATCTAAATCTGCTTCATCAGATTCTATTATTATATCTTTTCTAGGTTTTTCTACGTTTATTACTGTTTCGAATAATATTCTTTTACCATCTTGAACATATTGTCCCATAGAGTGTAAGTCAGTTGAGAAATCTACTGCTGCTGGGAATATACCTTTTTGGTCTTTTCCTTCACTTTCTCCGTATAATTGTTTCCACCATTCATTTACATAGTGTAATGTTGGTTCGTAGTTTACTAGTAATTCTATATCTTTACCTTTTCTATGTAATATATTTCTTATTACTGCATATTGATACGCATAGTTATTGTCTATAACATCTGTAGAGAAATCTTCTCTAGCATCTGCCATACCTTTCATCATTTCATCTATATCAAGTCCTGCTGCTGCTATTGGAAGTAGACCAACTGCTGACATTACTGAGAATCTTCCTCCGATATCATCTGGTATAACGAAAGTTTCATATCCTTGTTCGTCTGCTAATTGTCTAAGAGCCCCTCTTTTAGCATCAGTTGTTGCATATATTCTTTTAGCAGCTTCTTCTTTTCCATATTTCTTTTCTAATATATCTTTAAATATTCTAAATGCTATTGCAGGTTCTGTAGTTGTCCCTGATTTTGAGATTACATTTACTGAAAAGTCTTTATCTTTTACTAATTCTATTAGGTCAACTAAATAAGAAGAACTTATACTGTTTCCTGCGAAATAAATTTCTGGAGCTTTTCTATCTTCTTTTGATAAACTGTTTCTGAAAGTATGAGAACACATTTCTATTGCAGCTCTTGAACCTAAGTAAGACCCACCTATTCCTATTACTATTAATGCTTCTGAATCAGATTGTATTTTTTCTGCTGCTTTTTTTATTCTAGCAAATTCATCTTTGTCATAGTCAACTGGCCAGTTAACCCATCCTAAAAAGTCATTTCCTAATCCTGTTTTTTCATGAAGCGCATTATGAGCAACTGTTACATATGGTTGCATTGCATCAATTTCTGATTTGTCTAAAAACCCCAATACCTTACTATAATCTAAATTTAATTTAGTCATATCAATTAATCCCTCTCTTTTTAAAGTTATTTATTATTTGTATCTTTTCACCGTAATCACCTAAATTATACCATATTTCTTAAGTATAAAAAATATCAAAAATATATAAATTATATCTATTTACCGATTTTTCGCCGTAAAAAAATTGTTTGTTTTTATGAAAACGATATCATTGGATATAATGTAATTACAAATGATATGATTAACTATATTTTGATAAAAACAATAAATAAAAGTATTCATGTGATTATAATAATCTACATTATATGCTATAAAGAAATGCGTTGAAAAATAGATTTATTCTATAATTTCAACGCATTTACAATTTTATCTAAAATTTAATTAGTTATCACCTGTTTTTTGTTGAATAACTTTTTCAGCTATATTAGCTGCATGGTCTGAAATTCTCTCTAAATTACTTAAAATTTCTAAATATATAATACCATTGTCTATACTACAAAGGCTATTGTTTAATCTTCTCATATGGTTTACTCTACATGATTCTTCCATTATATCTACTTGTTCTTCCATTTTTATAACTTTACAAGCTAGATGGACATCCGATGTAACCATAGCTTCTAATGCATAAGTGTATGCAGAAACAACTTTATTGTACATATCGCTTATTTCATTTTGTCCTTGTTCTGAGAATGCAACCTGACCATCTATTGCTGATTGTGCTATTTCTGCTAAGTTATCAGCATGATCACCTATTCTCTCTATATCATTTACCGTATTAAATAAAGCATCTACAGTTTCTCTATCTTCTTCACTTAAAGGTGCTTTAGATAATTTTAAAAGATAATTTAATATAGTTTTTTGTAATTGATTTATTACCTTTTCTTGTTTAAAACTTTTCTCGATAGCATCAGTAGATGCTTCTAGTATACCTTCCATAGCATAATCAACACTATCTCTAGCTTTTTCACCCATTCTAGATACTTCTTTTATTGTACTAGCTAAAGCGATTGGTGGAGTTTGAATCATTCTATCATCTATATATTTGATTACTCTTGATTCATCATCTTCAAGTTCATCATCTCTATCTGGCACGATTTTCATTGCTAATTTAACGATTAATTTATTGCATGGTAATAATAGTAATGTTGAAACTATATTGAATATAGTATGTACATTTGCTATTTGTCTAGCAACATTAGTTGGGTCCATTTTAACAACTAATCCTACTACGAAACGATTTAAGAATATTAAGAAGATAATTGTTCCTAATATATTAAATATTAAATGTATCATAGCCGCTCTCTTAGCATTTTTATTTGCACCAATACTTGATATTAATGAAGTTACACAAGTTCCTATATTTTGTCCGTATAGGATAGGTAATGCTGATTGAAGTGGAACTAATCCTTGTGATGCTAATACAACAAGCATCCCCATAGCTGCTGATGAACTTTGGATTATAGCTGTTATCCCAAATCCTAGAAGAAGTCCTAATACTGGATATCTTCCGAATGTAGCTAATAAATCTGTAAATCCTTTATATTCAGCTAATGGACTTACTGCTAATTTCATAGATTCCATACCTGTAAATAATAAACCAAAACCTATAAATACTTCTCCAACTTGTTTATATCTATCATTTCCTCCGAATAAATATAATAAAATACCTATTCCTAATGCAAGTGGAGCCATACCAGTTAAGTCAAATGACACTATCTGAGCTGTTACTGTTGTACCAATATTTGCCCCCATGATTACTCCAACTGCCTGTGGAAGTCCCATAAGACCTGCATTAACAAACCCTACTACCATTACTGTCGTAGCACTAGAACTTTGTATAACTGCTGTTACTACAGCACCAAGAATTACACCCATAAAGATGTTTTTAGTTAAAAGTTCAATAATTTTTTTCATTTTAGATCCAGCTACTTTTTCTAAGGATTCACCCATAAGGTTCATACCATATAAAAATAGACCTAGACCGCCTAAAAGACTTATAACGATTTGCACTTTTTTCCTCCTTAAGTAAATAAATCATATTCGAATTTTGATTCAATTCATATTTAAGTACATGTTTATTTTATAATGTTGTAAGCATAAACTTCAATACTTTTTTTATGGTTTGTTAATTTCTTAATATAAACTTAACATAACAATTCCATATTTTTACATATATCTATCAAATCTTATCTAATATGTTTTAGAGCAGAAATTTTTTTCATAACTTATTGCATTTTAGAGTATTTTTCTATTATCTTTTCAGCACATTTTATACCATCAACTGCAGCAGTTACTATTCCACCAGCATATCCTGCCCCTTCTCCACATGGGTATAATTGTTCTAAACTTACAGATTCTAAAGTTTCTTCATCTCTTACTATTCTTATTGGAGCAGATGATCTAGTTTCTACACCCGTTAAAATAGCATCATGCATTGCAAATCCGTTTAATTTTTTATCTAGTTTTGGTAGAGCCTCTTTCATAGTTTCGCATACAAAGTCTGGTAGGCACTTTCTTAAGTCTGCAAAAGTGTAACCTGGCTTATATGAAGGTTTTACTTTACCTAATTCTGTCGACACTCTATCTTCTAAGAAATCTCCTACTAATTGAATTGGTGCATTGTAATTTCCTCCACCTAATTCAAACGCTAATCTTTCATATTTTCTTTGGAATTCAACACCTGCTAATGGATGGTCACTTCCAAAATCAGAAGGTTTTACATTTACTAAGAATGCACTGTTTGCATTTTCTTTATCCCTAGCATGTTCACTCATTCCATTAGTCACAACTTCACCTTCTTCTGATGCTGATGCTATTACTGTTCCTCCTGGACACATACAGAATGTGTATGCTGTTCTTCCGTTAGAAGTATGTTCGATTAATTTATAATCGGCAGCACCTAATCTAGGGTGGTTGTAGAATTCTTTATATTGAGATTCGTTTATTAATATTTGTGGATGCTCTATTCTCGCACCTATTGCAAATGGTTTTTGATTTATTTGTATTCCATTTTCGTATAACATTTCGTAAGTATCTCTAGCACTGTGGCCTATTGCTAATACTACTACGTTTGTTTCTATTGTTTCTTCGTCATTAACTACTACAGATTTTATTTTTGAGTCTTCCATGTTAATTTGAGTTACTTTTGCATCAAACTTAACAGTTCCTCCAAGTCTTATAATTTCTTCTCTTATATTTTTTACAACATTTTTTAGTATATCTGTTCCTACATGAGGTTTATTAGAATATAAGATTTCATCTGGTGCACCAAAGTTCACAAATTCTGTTAAGACTTTTCTGCATCTTATGTCTTTAATTCTAGTAGTAAGTTTTCCATCTGAGAAAGTCCCTGCTCCACCTTCTCCAAATTGAACATTAGAATTATTTTTAAATTTTCTATCTTTCCAGAAATTATCTATATCTTTAGTTCTATTGTCTACATCTAAACCTCTTTCTAGCATTATCGGCATATAACCTCTCTGTGCTAAAACTAAAGATGCAAATAATCCTGCTGGCCCACTTCCGATTACAACAGGTCTATGTTGTAGTTTTTGAGTTCCAGACTCTACTCCTACATATTCTCTTTGTTTTATTTCTACAACATCTTTTAATTTTTTATTTAAAAGTTTTGCTTCATTCTTCACAACTACATCAACTGTATATACAAAATCTATTTTTCCTCTTTTTCTTGCATCAATTGATTCTTTATATATAAAGTATTTAACTAAATCTGATTCTTTAATTTTTAATTTTTTTAATACATTGCTTTTTATTTTTGATTTGTCATCATCTATGCTTAATTTAATATTAGACACTCTCAGCATATAAATTGCCTCCTTTTTAGCTTTAAATATTACTATTTATACTCTTAAATCTAGTACATTCATTTCAAAAATATAGCGAACTCTTAGAGTTCGCTTTTTATTCGTTAAAGTTTTTCA
This sequence comes from Intestinibacter bartlettii, assembly GCF_018917435.1. Classification (GTDB taxonomy): domain Bacteria; phylum Bacillota; class Clostridia; order Peptostreptococcales; family Peptostreptococcaceae; genus Intestinibacter; species Intestinibacter bartlettii_A. Next base: position 62,134 of record NZ_JAHLOQ010000016.1, on the reverse strand, counting down.
CTTATAAGTCCTCTTATTACTTTCATGTTGTTGAATACTTTTTCTAAGAAGTTTTCAACCTCTTCATTATCTAAAAGAGCTATTTCTAGTTCATCATCTTGTGATATATTTTTTGATTCACAGTATGATTTAGCAACATCTAGTAACTCTTGTCTACTTTCTGAAGATAAATCGTATTCTTTAAAGTCGATTATTATATATTGTTTTATTTTTTCTGAATTATTTTCATTATAACCAATCTCTATATGGTATATAACTCCGAATAAATTTTCTGGTTCTTCTGTACCTTTATATACTGGTACTGCTGGGTTTGATTTTATAAAATTAGTTGATACTGCAATAGGATTTCCTAAAGTAAAACTCATAAAAATACCTCTTTCTCTGTAATATACTTCTTTTTATATTTTATCATTTTTTCTATATATTAAAAGACTTTTACATAAATTTTATTATTTTCTTTGGCTTAAATAAGTGAAATTTAACGAAAAAATACCCTATAAAGTAGTATTACCATCTTTTAACTACTTTATAGGGATATTTTTAACTTATTTGCAATTCTTTATATCTCTTACCTAAGGTTCTTGCACTGATGTCATATTTTTTCGAGATTTGTTCTTGTGTCACAGTATCATCTATGTTTTTTCTAACTTCGTATTCAATGGCTGCGGCCCAACCACTTTCACTTCCTTTATAGGATTTATGTATTTTTTTAAATTTTTTCCATGCTTTTATACATCTGTCTTTATATTCATCTTCCACTTTTAGCATTAATATGTCATATATTTTGCACTGCTCTTCTGTCTTTTTATTATTACACTTTTTTTTAATTGGTTCTTTTTTAACCTCTTGAGTTATCTCTTGTTTAATTTTAATTTCTTCTGTATCTTTAATGGGATCTTTATTTTCTAAGACTTTTTCTTCAGGTTGTTCTTGGAACGTCAACCTAGCTACTATATTGTTTTCTATTTTTGACTCAATTTGCTGTTCTAATTTTGACATTGATATATTCTCTATTTTTGATTCGATTTGTTCTGCTTTATATATTGGTATGGCTTCTATTTTATTTGGTGAGTCATTGCTCTTTATCTCAACATTGCAATCTTTATTTTTCACTTCCCCTTTCGTCTGTTTAGCAACTACTTTTTCTGGTTCTTTTTTACGCGATTCTAAAGATAGTTTTGCAAGTTGTTTTTCTAATTGTAATTCTCTTTCTCTTAATTTTGACTCTCTCTCTTTTATTAATTTTTCTTGTCTAATGAGTTCTAATGCAAATCTCATTCCTTCTAATCTTTTAGTAGTTTGTATTCTTTGCTTTAGTTTAGCCTCCAATCTCTTATTTACTTTTCTATCTCTAAATCCTTCTGGACTTCTTGCCTTTCTTGCCATTACTTGTTTTCGTTGTTTTACTTGTGTAACTTGTTTATAATCTGAATTATCTTGATTTTTAGCCTCCTCTTTTTCTAATTTAGTATATTCAGTTTTGATAAGTTCCAGAGCTGGTTTAGATACTAATGATGCTACCCCTTCGTCATCTACATCTGCAACAATTTCTTGTTCAGATTTGCTCATCACCAGTTCTGTCTGTTGTGGGTGATTTTCCACCAGTTCTGATTGTTTAGATTTATTCATCACCAGTTCGTTTTCTTGTCCTTTTACATCTTGTTTTACTGTTTCTAATTCAATTTTTGGTTTTGTTACTTCTGGTTGTATCTTTTTGTCTTCTATCTTTATTGTCACTTTGTCATCTTTGATTTTCTTATTTTCTATCTCTTCATTTACTACCTGTTTCTGTTCTACTTTTTGTTTGTCTTTTAATTTTATGTCTTTATTTTCTTGTCCCGTATCTTTTATTTCTTGTGTTACTTGTGAATTAATTTCTTTTATGTCCTTTTGATTTTCCTGTTTTATAGTATTTTCTACTGTTGGTTGTTCAACTTCTATTATAATTTCTTTGTCAACTTGTTGAACTATAGGTTCGTTCTCTTCTTTTATACTTTCTTCTTTAATCAGTTGCACTATTGGAAGTGCTATTTGTTTTTTAATTTTTTCTTTTGTTTTTTGTGCTATTGGTTGTTCAACCTCTATTATAATTTCCTTTTCACCATGTTGTACTATTGGTTTTTCATTTTTTTCACTACTATTATTTATCTGCTGAGCTATTTCTTTCTCACGTTGTTGTACCATTAATAATTTTAAATCTCGTTCTTTTTGTTTTTCACTCTTTCGTGGTGTTGAATTAATATTGTTATGCACTAAAGTTTTATTTAATAATTCTGTTGTATTAGTTTCTACTGTATCACATGGGCTTTCTGCTATATATTCTCTTCTGACTGTTATTAAATTCTGATACATAAATTTAATATTATTTATTAAGCACTGTTTTTTAGTTTTACATTTCTTTTTAGTCTGTTTGTATCTATTATCTATGTCATTTTTAATTCGAGTTTTCCTGCTTTCGTTTATTTTAACTGTTTTATCTACGAAAATCTTAGTTCCACCTATATTAACAATTCTGGCGAGTAAAAATTCCCCCACCCTAAATGTGCTAAAGAGGTCAATATCCTCAACATATACATCTTCATTTAATAAAATATCCCTCAGTGCTATTTTATTAATATCTTTCTCCTTAACTTGATAAATACTCATATATGAGCTAAGTGTATTTTCAATTATTTCTTCATCATTTTTATTAATACTTGCTTTATTTTTGCTGAAATAATCAAGCATTATACTGCTTTGTTTGTTGTATTTATAGTTTGCAAAATAATATACATTCATTAGATTTTCTAATTCATAGTTTGTAACTCCAAAGTCAATTTCGCATTTGTTTCTATAAGTTTTATCATGTTCACTTGAAAACTCTGTTACTTTTTGAATTACACTTTCAAACTGACTTTCACCCAATTTAACTCTGTTTCTAGCGATGTCTTTAGCTCTGTCTTTTTCTAAGCAGCATTTTTTATACTTTCTTCCGCTGCCACATGGACAAAGTTCATTTCTTCCTACCACTTTAAATCCCCCATTCTTCTTTAGATTTTATTTATGCATATAAATCTAGTCAATTAAATAAATTTTCTATAAGAAGAGGTTTTTTCCCTTTTAAAATTTCGTATATTCATCCTACATTTTCCCTTATATAAATTCAACCATCTACATTTATCAATATGTTTTTTTCTTATATACTTTTAAACGACCCTAAACGTCATTGTGCAATTTACCTTCCTATTTTCATCTATTTCAGTTTGAGAATTTTCTATCTTTATAATTTCTATTGAATCCTTTAAGTTTAGTTTTTTTAACTGATTATCTATTTTAAAAATATTTTTAAAATCCGATGAAAAGTTTAATTCTAATACAATTTCTTCTGAGTTCTCTCCTTGTTCATATTGCTTATTTATAAAATTTATATCAACTAAATCTCCTATACTTTTTTCCATAGATAAAACTATATCTTCTGCAACTTTATCCTGTTTGGCAGATACTTGTACATAGTCATTTTGTGTTTCTAAAGTTAAAATCTCAGATTTCTTTTCTTCAAGTTTGTTGTTCTTTTCTCTTAGCGGATTTATATATAAAAGTGTAACTGCTACATAGATTACAGATACAATTAATAAAAAACATAATGATTTATTTTTCTTAAGTAGTTTCAACTTTATCCTCCTATTTTATATTCAATATGAAAAAAGTACTCTTTATCTTTCTTTTGTAATCCTTTGATATTAAAATCTTTTATACTTTTTAAATCAGATATTCGTTCAAGTATTTTTGTATCTTCACAATAACCCTGGATCTGAACCTTGTCAGAATCAGAATAAATACTTTGTATTTTTTCCATTCCAATAATAGAACTTACCTCTTTTAATTTTGATAAATTTGTGTTAAATTCTTGTGTATGTGCATTTTGAACAGATGATATGTTATTAACTTTATTGCTCTGTAGATTTTGTTGCCATTCATGAGTATCTATATAGTCATTGAGTTGTGTATATTTAATTGAATTTATTCCAACTTGTAAGAAAGTTATCAACAGTATAAATATTATACTTATTTGATATAAATTTAGATTTTTCTTATTTTCTTCAAAAATGTTAATACATTTACCATTTTTACTCATATTACACTACAACTCCTATATTAATCATGTATTTATTTATATCTTTATCAACAATCTTTTGAGTACATAAATCATTAACTTTCAAACTAAACTCTAACTTATCCACTTTAAAACTATTTTCTTTAATTTTATTTATAAAATTATCTTCTTCTCCACAATAAAAAATGTGCATATCTTTCTCTATACAACTAAGCACATAATCCAAGTTTTCATCTTTATCAATTACATTGGAAGTATAAATCTTTTTATTTTTTATTAAGTTCATAATTAGTATTTCTTTTGTGTTTTCCATTATTATACAATCATTACACTTTAAATGTATTTTATTTCTATCTATTAATTTTTGTACTATATCAAAATTCATATTTAAGTATTTACGTTTGATATTTAAACTCTTAGCTATGTCAGAACAAAGTTTCTCAATATATTTAGGAAATAATATAACTTGTAAATCCATTGTGCTTTTTTCAAGATTTAAAACTCTATATTTCACTATATATTGATCTACATTTACTGGCATGTCCTTCACTATTTCAAAATTTACATATCCGTCTAAATCCCTTTTTCTTATTCTAGGTAATTCATGATATTCTCGTATTATTACATCTTCATTTTGAGCCGCAAAAAATATCTCTTTAATATTTTTGTACTCACTTAATTTTTCATTAACCATACTTATGTATTCTTTTTTAGCATTTATACTTGTTAATTGGTTTAATCCTATATTTATATTAAATATGTTTATTATATCTATTTTTACTGAACTTTTATTTAGAACTAATATTTCTGTAGAATTATTAGTTAGTTTTATTGCTATACAATCCTTGATAAAATCGCCTCCTATATAAATCTTATTCCTCATAATTCCCTTTTCTGTTTCTTTATATAATATTTATTTCTTCTATGGATTAGTTGTTGTTTTTTCTGTAGTTTCTGCTTTATCTTCTGGTTTTGGGTAATACTGCCCCTTATTTTCTAGAGTTACTGTTACTATTCCCTTTTCATCTATTGCAACTTTAAATTCTCCTGCATCTTTCTGTTGAGATTTTGGGGTAGATTGTAAATAATGATTCTTCACTAAACTAGCAATATCAACTTCTTTTCCATCAGCATCAGCTAATTGTGCTGCTGTTGCTATATTTGCAGCAGTTGTATAATCTATATTTTTCTTTGCATCTTGTTGAGCTTTTGTATAACTTGTCATAGCTATTCCCGAAAGTATTGCCATCAACGTAATTGCTATTACTATCTCTACCAAACTGAAGCCTCTTTTTCTATTTGTCAATAAAGTTACTCTTTTTAATTGCAATACATTTATAGCTTTATTCCTCACTCTAACTAAACTTTTAAGTATTCTTTTCATTCACATTTCTCCTTTTTTATTATTTATTTTTAAAATGCAGAAACCATATTAAACATAGGTATCATCATTGCGATAACAACTGCACCCACAATGAGTCCCATAATTAAAATAATCCCTGTTTCAAAATACTTCATGGTAATTTCAATTTTTTGATCTATTTCACTTTCGTAAAATTTATTGATAGTCTCCAAAGTTTCTTCTAATCTACCTGCTGATTCGCCTACTGATATTAATCCTATAAAGAAAGGTGAAAATAAGTTTATATCTGCCAATGATTCTCCTATATTATTGCCTTCTTTAATAGAATTATTTGCCACCGAAATCCTATCATATAGATACTTTTTATCTATAACCCTTGCTGATATATCTATTGCACTGACTATTTCAACACCACTTTTCACAAGTATAAAAAGTGATTTTGAAAATTTATTTGTTATATCCATAAGCATGTAGTCACCTACTTGTGGTAGTTTAAATATTAATTTGTAAGCATCATGCTTTAATTCATCACTATTCTTAATCAGATATACACCCGAAATTGTAATTATAAATAATACTAAAAATATAAGTATAAAATTATTTCTAAGAAAATTAGATGAAGAAATCATTATTTGTGTCATTTGTGGAATCTCTACATTCGTTTGAGAATATATTTCTTCATACTTTGGCACAACTACCAATAACATTGCCAGTACAGAAAGTATCGTTGCAACAAATAAGATTATAGGATATACACTGGAACTTTTAATTTTTCCTTTTAGTCTTGATTCTTTATCATAGTAATCACTTAATGTATACATAACTTGGTCCAAATTACTACTTAATTCACCTGTATGTACCATACTTATAAAAAATCTAGAAAATGCATTTGTATTTCTAAAAGATTCTGTTATTGAATTTCCTTCTTGTATCCCCTTTAATATCTGATTAATTATTGGCTTTAGTCTTTTATTTGCTTGTCCTTCTATCATTTGTAATAACCCTGTTATTTCACTTCCCGATTCAAGCAAAATTCCCATTTCTTTGCATAAAATTTTTAAATCTTTATTATTAAGTTTTTTACCAAAATTAAATATTGATTGTCTTTTCTTAATAGAAGATACCTTTAAATTATTTGCCTTTGCATATTTTAAGACATCATCCTCAGATTCAAAATCTAAGTTAAGTGTTTTTCTTTTGTTTTTCTCATCGTAAACTACGCATTTATATGTTTCCATACATCACCTCTAAACTATAGAATTTTTATAATTTATCACATGTTTCTACTATATATTTTCCGCTAATTTATTTTGAGCAAGCTCCTTATAGCTATCTTCAAAAGTAATCATCTTGCCTTTTTTTATAGCTAGTTTTTTTATTTCTTTATGTCTATTTAAATCATTGATACATTCCCTAATTTCATCATCAATTTGCAAAATTTCATAAACTACTGTTCTTCCTAAATATCCCTTGCCACTACAATATTCACAGTTTTTATCTTCTCCTTCACAATATGGACATACTTTTTTTACTAGTCGTTGAGCTATCACTCCAACTAATGAGGCACTAATAAGATATAAATCAACTCCCATATCCTTAAGTCGTGTAATTGAAGATACTGTATCATTAGTATGTAAAGTACTCAGCACCAAATGACCCGTTATAGATGACCTAATTGCTATTTTGGCAGTTTCTGAATCCCTTATTTCCCCAATCATTATTACATCTGGATCTTGTCTTAAAATTGCTCTTAAACCCTTTTCAAATGTTAGACCTACTTTCGCATTTACCTGTATTTGATTTATTCCATCCATTTTATACTCTACTGGGTCTTCTATAGTTATGATATTTTTTGAAACAGTATTTAAATCGTTTAGTAATGAGTACATTGTCGTACTCTTTCCACACCCTGTTTCTCCTACTATCAATACTATTCCTGAATTGTTAGATATCATTTCCTTTATAATTTGAATTGCCTCTTTAGAAAATCCTATTTCTTCTTTTGTCTTAAAAAAATCATCTCTATTTAAAATCCTAAGAACTGTTTTTTCACCATAAGTTGTTGGAATTGTAGATGTTCTAATATCAATTAATTTATCTCGTACATTCATATCAGCTCTTCCGTCTTGGGGAAGTCTTCTTTCCGTTATATCTATTCCTGATCTTAATTTTATAACTGATGTAAGGGGAGTATGTAAATCTAAAGTATATCTAAAAGCTTCGTATAATTCTCCATCAACACGAAACCTAATTACAAGATAATTATCAAAAGGTTCTATATGTATATCACTAACATTTTCACATATCGCTCTTTCTAAAATTGATTCAAAAATCTTATATGCATAATCTTCATTTACCTCGATATTATTACCATATGTAGCCTCTATTTCCTTAATAATTTCTTCTTCTGAATATTTTTCAAATTTAATTTTTTTCTTTGTTATTATATTTAAATCCTGTATCGTATGAAGATTATCTTTACTCCCACCTATAGTTAAAGTATCATCTTTTAATTCTATTGGTATAACTTGATACTTTCTGGCTATTTTCTCTGGAATAAGAGATAGCAAATTGCTTGATATCAATTAGTCATCGACCTCCTAACACTATAATTTTTATTAATTGGATTATGTACTAGAAAAATAGATTATATTCACATATTATGGAAATATTTTAGTTATTTCTTTTAGTTAATTTAAATCAGAAAATACTTATTTTTAATAGAAATAAAATTAAATTATTTCAAGTAAAATCTCACTTTATAATATCAATACAATTTTTTTATAAATAGATTTTTTCGAAAAATTGTATTATTACAATATATGAATTATAACTTTTTCTTATTATTTTATTGCTAATCATAATAAATTGTACTAGTATTATTCTCATAAAAATCAAACATTTTACTTGGGGGTATTCGAATGAATGAGAGATATAATTTAAATAAAAATTTAGCTGAAATGCTAAAAGGTGGAGTTATAATGGATGTTACAAATCCAGAACAAGCAAAAATAGCAGAAGAAGCGGGTGCTTGTGCAGTAATGGCATTAGAAAGAGTTCCTTCTGATATTAGAAAATTCGGTGGTGTGGCTAGAATGTCAGATCCTAAAATGATAAAAGAAATACAAAAAGCCGTTACTATTCCTGTTATGGCAAAAGCTAGAATAGGTCACTTTGTAGAAGCACAAATATTAGAAGCATTAGAAATAGATTATATTGATGAAAGTGAAGTTTTAACACCAGCAGATAAGTTATTCCACATAGACAAAAGTAAATTTAAGGTTCCATTTGTTTGTGGTGCTAGAAACTTAGGAGAAGCTTTAAGAAGAATTGGTGAAGGAGCATCTATGATACGTACTAAAGGTGAACCTGGTACTGGTGATGTTGTTGAAGCTGTAACACATATGAGACAAATGAACAAAGATATAAGAGAAGTTGCTGCTATGGGTGAAGAAGAACTTATGACTGCAGCTAAAAACTTTGGTGCTCCTTATGATTTAATTAAATATGTTCACGACAATAAAAAACTTCCTGTAGTTAACTTTGCTGCTGGTGGTATAGCAACTCCAGCTGATGCAGCTCTTATGATGCAACTTGGTTGTGATGGTGTGTTTGTCGGTTCTGGAATATTTAAATCTGATAATCCTCAAAAAAGAGCTGAAGCAATAGTAAAAGCAGTTACATACTATAATAATCCAGCTAAACTTGCCGAAATTTCAGAAGACCTTGGTGGTGCAATGAGCGGTATTTCTGTTGATAGCTTAGAAGATGAAGAAAAATTAGCAGTAAGAGGTTGGTAATATGAAAATAGGAGTTTTAGCAATGCAAGGAGCATATCGTGAACACTTAAAAATATTAAGTTCTTTAGGTGTCGACACTATAGATGTACGATATGAAGAAGATATAGATGATATAGATGGTTTAATTATTCCCGGTGGTGAAAGTACCACTATGGGAAAACTAATTAAAGCCTTAGGACTTTTTGATAAACTAAAAACTAGAATTGAAGATAATATGCCTGTTTGGGGAACTTGTGCTGGTATGATTTTATTAGCTAAAAATATAGTAAATGAAGACTACAACCATCTTGCCGTTATGGATATTAATGTGGTTAGAAATGCATATGGAAGACAGTTAGGAAGTTTTGAAACAAAGGCTCCTGTAAAAGATATTGGAGAAGATATTGATATGGTATTTATAAGGGCGCCTTATATAGAATCAGTAGGAAAAAATGTAGAAGTACTTTCCACTGTAGATGGAAATATAGTTGCAGCTCAAGAAGAAAATATGCTTGTTACCTCTTTCCATCCTGAATTAACTGATGACTTTAGATTACACAAATATTTTATAAATATTGTGGCTAAGTCTATTAATGATATAAATTGTATTGTAGCTCTATAAACATGTATTCACTAAAAAAGAAGGAATCTCGATATAAGATTCCTTCTTTTTTGAGCTTAGTTATTATTTATTTTTTATATTTTAAAATTCTTTCGATAATTTCATTTTTTAATGCTTCTACTTTGTCAAAATCCATAGCAGGGATATAATAATCCTCTATTATATCATGGTTAAATTTTGCTCGTTTTAAATTAGAAATAGCATTATTCATTAAATAATCTACTAAATCTTTATCAAATCTTACTTCATCTGTATATTTATTTAATTTTTCTTCATCAACGCAACTATTTAAGTCAATTATTTCTTTGTCTTTAAATCTTGAACTTGTTGTAACAGCTAAATCTAATGCTGGAATATATACAGCTTGCAATTTATCAACTACTAGTGGGAAATGATATACCTCAACATCTAGACCCTTTTGTTCTGCTCTAGTATAAAGAGCTTTCAATAATCCAGTTTTTCCGCTTCCTATATCACCTTGTAGATAATAAATATTTTTCACGCCGTCAAATAAACTATCTGAATAATCTAGATACCCTACTGGTGTTATTGCTGAACCAAATAAATGTCTTACATATGCTTTCTTTCCACTAAACTCAACACCTTCAAACACTTTTTCAACAAATTCATAAGTCAATTTACTTACTTTCGTCCAGTCCATACATTTTGAAATTTTTGATTCTATATCCATATAAATAGGTTCTGCTGATTTTAAAAATCTAAATGCTCTTTGGAAACATTCACTTATATCTGCATTACAAGATTTAATTTTATCCTTATTTTCTTCTATTTTTTCTCCATCCCAAAATTCACCGAAATTTAAAATTTCGTCCACAGCTCCAGGTATTTTAGGATCTACAGTATGAGGTGCAGTTGCATCTATCATAACAACGTTTAACTCTTTTATAACTACTCCATCTAGTGAACTTGGATCTGATGAACAATAATGTAACTCAACATCATATCCCATCTTCGTAAATTCTCTGGCCATTTTCTTCATAAAAGATGACTTTCCAACCCCTGGACCACCTTTTAAGCAGAAAATTCTATTTACATCACATGGTATTATATAATCAAAAAATGAATAAAATCCATTTGCAGTGTTTCCCCCTGGAAACATCTTTCTTGTTTTGCCTGTCATAAACAGCCCCCCCTAAAAAAAATTCTATATTAAGATATTTATTTAGTTTGATTTTTGTTACAAAAAAATGAACCTATTCAAAAATTTTATTGTTTAAAACAATCTAATTTCAAAATAGGTTCACTGTATAAAGATTATATTTCCAATAATAAACTTATAAATACAAATTTCGATTAAAATTAATCTACTGTTACTTCATATCCATGTTTGTTGTATTGGCTAACTATTTCATTCCAAACATCTTCTACTCCAGTTTTTTTACTTGAAGAAATAGGAATTATTTTTTCATCTTTTTCTAATTGTAATTTCTTTCTTATTATGCTCATATGTTTTTGATATTGCCCTCTAGATATTTTATCTGCTTTTGTGGCAATTACAACACATTCATATCCAAAGTGTTTTATCCATTCATACATCATAACGTCATCATTTGTTGGTTCATGTCTAATGTCAACTAATAAGAAAATAGCACATAATTCTTCTCTATCTCCTAGATAAGTTTCCATTATATTTCCCCATTTGTCTTTTTCTGATTTTGCAACCTTTGCATATCCGTATCCTGGAAGGTCAACAAAATAGAATTCGTTGTTTATTAAATAGAAGTTTATAGTTCTAGTTTTACCTGGAGTCTGACTAGTTCTAGCAAAGTTTCTTCTATTTAAAAGTGCATTTACACAAGAAGATTTTCCAACGTTTGATCTACCAACTAGTGCTATTTCTGGTAGTCCTTCTGCCGGATATTGATGTCTTTTTGTTGCACTCATTTTTATTTCTGTACTTCTAATTTTCATTTCTGTCACCATCTTTTACTAGAGCATGCTCTAATACCTCATCTAAATGTTTAACTAATACAAATTCCATTTGATCTTTTACGTTTTGTGGTATTTCGTCTAACTGTGCTTCACAATCTTTTGGAAGTAATACTTTTTTAATTCCTGCTCTATGTGCAGCAAGTAATTTTTCTTTTATTCCACCAACAGGTAATACTCTACCTCTTAGAGTTATTTCTCCTGTCATTGCAACGTCACATCTTACAGGTATTTTAGTTAATGCTGAAATTACAGCAGTAGCCATTGTTACACCAGCAGATGGTCCATCTTTTGGTGTTGCGCCTTCTGGAATATGAATATGGATGTCTTTAGTTTGATAGAAATCATCAGGTATATTGAACTTGTCTGATATTGATCTGATGTAAGAAATTGCTGTTTGAGCAGATTCTTTCATTACATCTCCTAATTGACCAGTTAATACAACTTGTCCTTTACCTTTCAAAACATTAACTTCTACATTTAAAGTTACTCCACCAACAGCTGTCCATGCAAGCCCTGTAACCATACCAATTTCTGGTTTAACACCAGCTAAGTCAAATGTATATTTGTCTTTACCTAGATATTCTTCTAAGTCTTCTTTTTTAACCACAACTTCAGTTAAAGTTGGGTCTTCTACATATTTTTTAGCTATCTTTCTGCATATTTTGCCGATAGTTCTTTCTAGAGTTCTGACACCAGCTTCTCTAGTATAGTAATTTATAATATCTCTCATAGTCTCATCATCTATTTTAACAAATCCTTCTGCAAGACCATTCTCTTCGATTTGTTTTTTAAGTAAATATTTTTGAGCTATATTTAATTTTTCTTCTTCTATATAACCAGATAACTCAATTATTTCCATTCTATCAAGTAATGGACCTGGTATTGTACTTAAACTATTTGCTGTAGTTATAAATAGTATTTTAGATAAATCAAATGGTATTTCTAAGTAATGATCTACAAAGTTTTTATTTTGTTCTGGGTCTAAAACTTCTAACATTGCAGACGCAACATCACCTTTATAATCAGATGCCATTTTATCTATCTCATCTAATAAGAATACAGGGTTTTTAGTTTGTGCTTCTTTTACACCATTTATAATTCTACCTGGTATAGCAGCAACATAAGTTCTTCTATGACCTCTTATCTCAGCTTCATCTCTTACACCACCAAGCGAAATTCTTACGAATTTTCTATTCATAGAAGCTGCAATTGATCTAGCTATAGATGTTTTACCTACACCTGGAGGCCCAACTAAACATATTATAGGTCCTTTTAATGATTTAGATAAAGTTCTAACTGATAAGAATTCTAGTATTCTTTCTTTAACTTTTTCCATACCATAGTGTTCATTATCTAAAACTTCTTTAGCTTTTTTAATATCTAATTTGTCTTTAGTTTCTTTATTCCATGGTAATGAGAATATAGTATCTAGATAGTTTCTGCTTACTGATACATCTGGTGAAGCAGGTGATATTCTAGAGAATTTATCTATTTCTTTGCTTATTTTAGCTTTTGTATCTTTAGGTGCTTTTATTTTTTTAAGTTTCATTCTGTATTCTTCTGCTTCAGAATTTATATCTTCTTCATCACCTAATTCTTTTTGTATAGCTCTAAGTTGTTCTCTTAAATAATATTCTTTTTGAACTTTATTCATTTGTTTTTTAACTCTTAGAGTTATTTTCTTTTCGATTTTTAATATATCTATTTCTTCTAAAAGAATTGAATATAAAAGTTCTAATCTTTTTGTTATATCAAATTCTTCTAATATTTGTTGTTTTTGTTCTGGTTTTAAATATATATTAGAAGCAATAGTATCTACAAATCTATCTGCATTTTCTATTTCTTCTAAAGATACTAATATTTCTGGAGAAACTCTATTTCCTATGTTTATATATTCTTCAAAAGAATCTAAAACATTTCTTACTAAAGCTTCTACTTCTATATCTTTTTGAGTTGTATCTTCATTATAGATTATTTCATCTACAACAACTTCGAAATATCCTGCATCTTGGTTAACTTCTTTTATTTTACCTCTTGATATACCTTCTACTAAAACACGTACAGTATCTCCAGGTAATTTTATCATTTGTTTTACCTTACAAATTGTTCCGACATGATAGAAATCTTCTTCTGTAGGTTCATCTACTTCTGCCTCTTTTTGAGAAGTTAAGAATATTAACTCATCATCAAGCATAGCCTCATCTAAAGCTTTTAATGAAACTTCTCTACCTATATCAAAATTTAATATCATATATGGAAAAATTGCTAATCCTCTTAGAGGAATTAATGGTAATTTACGTTCTATTTTAGTGTATTTATTTTCCATAATTTCACTCCTTAAATTATTTGTACAATTCTGCTGCCTTACTAAAAATACTATAGCCAATACCCTAATTTCTCTAAATATACGTTTTCTAATAATATATTTTAATGAAATTTTTATATTGCTTTTTATATTATATATTTACATAGTTTAATTTTCAACATAAATACAAATATACTACTATTTTTTGATTTTCTTACTTTAGCGTATTCATCAATAATTTAATATTCAAAAAAAGGAGCTAAACAAGCTCCTTTTTAAATCTAATTTATGTGCATATATATATTTTAAAATATATAATCTCTATGCACTTTCTTCTTGATTTTTAAGCACCATTACTGGTTCGCTATCTCCTTCTACAGCTTTCTTAGTAACGATTACCTTTTTAATATCATCTCTAGACGGAACTTCATACATACTTTCCATCATAACACTTTCAACGATACTTCTAAGTCCTCTTGCACCTGTATTTCTTTCGATAGCTTTTTTAGCAATAGCTCTCAACGCTTCGTCTTCAAACTCTAACTCTACATTGTCAAGCTCTAATAATTTTTTATATTGTTTTACTAAAGCATTTTTCGGCTCTTGTAATATTCTCATTAGCGCGTTTTCATCAAGTAGTTCTAATGTTGCAACAACAGGTATTCTACCTATAAATTCTGGTATTATACCGAATTTAAGTAAATCTTCTGGTAAAACTTTTGAATATATTTTTCCTAAGTCTACATTCTTTTTACTTTCTATTTTTGCTCCAAATCCAAGAGTTTTAGTTTCTCCACGTCTTTGAATTATTTTTTCTATTCCATCAAAGGCTCCACCTAGTATAAATAATACATTTGTTGTATCTATTTTAAGAAATTCTTGATGAGGATGCTTTCTTCCACCTTGTGGTGGAACATTTGCAACTGTTCCTTCAAGTATTTTTAATAATGCTTGTTGAACACCTTCACCACTAACATCTCTAGTGATAGATGGGTTTTCTGATTTTCTTGCTATTTTATCAATTTCATCTATATAGATTATGCCTCTTTCTGCTTTTTCTATATCAAAGTCAGCAGCTTGGATAAGTTTTAATAAGATATTTTCAACATCTTCTCCAACATAACCAGCTTCTGTTAAAGATGTAGCATCAGCCATAGCAAATGGAACATTTAATGTTTTTGCTAATGTTTGAGCTAATAAAGTTTTACCTGAACCAGTTGGTCCTAGTAAAAGTATATTACTTTTTTGGATTTCTATATCTTTAGAAGTCGATTTTTTACTGTATATTCTCTTATAGTGATTGTATACAGCTACTGATAATATCTTTTTAGCTCTTTCTTGACCTATGACATAATCATTTAAGATTTCCATCATTTCTTTAGGTTTTGGTAGAGATAGAGTATCCTCTTCTACAGTTTCTTCCATCTCTTCTTGTATTATTTCATCACAAAGCTCAACACATTCATCACAAATATAAACGTTTGGCCCTGCAATTAATCTTCTAACTTGATCTTGAGTCTTTCCACAGAATGAACATTTTAATTGTCTTTTATCTTCATATTTTGACATTTTAAGCACCTCTTCCTAAAACTACGCTCTTTTTTCAATTACTTCTTTTCTATTACTTCATCGATTAGACCGTATTCTTTTGCTTCTTGAGCACTCATAAAGTTGTCACGTTCTGTATCTTCTTGTATCTTTTCTATTGGTTGCCCAGTTCTTTCAGAAAGTATTTGATTTAATCTTTCTCTTATTTTTAGAATCCATTTTGCATGAATTTCTATGTCTGTAGCTTGACCTTTTGCTCCACCTAAAGGTTGGTGTATCATTATTTCGCTGTTTGGTAGTGCAAATCTTTTTCCTTTTGCCCCTGCATTTAATAAGAATGCACCCATTGAAGCAGCCATACCTATGCATATAGTGCTAACATCTGGTTTTATATATTGCATAGTATCATATATAGCCATACCAGCTGTTACACTTCCACCTGGAGAATTTATATATAAATGTATATCTTTATCTGGATCTTCAGCCTCTAAAAATAATAACTGTGCTACTACTAAACTAGCTGTAGTGTCATTTACTTCATCACTTAAGAATATAATTCTATCTTTTAAAAGTCTAGAATATATATCATAGGCTCTTTCTCCCCTACCTGTTTGTTCTACTACTGTAGGTACTAATGCCATAGTTCATACCCCCTCTATTCTTTGTGGATAAATTTGTAGTAGTTTATTAAAACTACTACAAATCAAATTTTTTATTTTTATTATGCTATAACAGCATTTTCAACTAAGAAGTCTATAGTTTTTCTTATTCTTAATTGACCTTTTATATCTTCTAAATCAGATGGTTTTAAAGCTTCTTTTATTTGATCTAAAGTCATGTTGTAAGCTTCTGCCATTTTAGCAACCTCTGCTTGAACTTCTTCTTCAGTTACTTCTACGTTTTCAGCTTTAGCTATAGCATCTATAACTAATGAAGCTTTTACTGATTTTTCAGCATCTTCTTTCTTTTCATCTCTTAATTCTTGCATAGATTTACCAGTCATTTCTAATAATTGTTCTATGCTGAATCCTTGGTATTGTAAAGAGTAGTTAAGTTCCATTATTGAGTTATCTATTTGAGCATTTACCATAGTTTCTGGAACTTCTATTTCTGTATTAGCAACAACTGCATCTACAACTGCATTTCTTTCTTCACCTTTAGCTTTTGCAGCAGCTTCTTCTTCAGCTTTAGCTTTAACGTCAGCTCTTAATTCTGCTAAAGTATCGAATTCTGTAGTATCTTGTGCGAATTCATCGTTTAATTCTGGTAATTCTTTAACTTTTACTCCATTTATTTTAACTTTGAATACAACTGGAGCTCCAGCTAATTCTTCTGCATGGTAGTCAGCTGGGAAAGTAACGTTAACGTCAACTTCTTCTCCTGCTTTTTTACCTATTAATTGATCTTCGAATCCTGGTATGAATGAACCAGATCCTATAACTAAGTTATGTCCTTCTGCTTTTCCACCTTCGAAAGCTACATCATCTTTGAATCCTTCGAAATCTATGTTAGCAGTATCTCCATTTTCTATTTCTTTATCTGAATCTACTAATCTAGAAGCTCTTTCTTGTAATTCTTTTAATTTAGCATCTACTTCTTCTTCAGTTACATTATAGTCAACTTTAGCTACTTCTATACCTTTGTATTGACCTAATTCGAATTCTGG
Source organism: Intestinibacter bartlettii (assembly GCF_018917435.1). Taxonomy (GTDB): domain Bacteria; phylum Bacillota; class Clostridia; order Peptostreptococcales; family Peptostreptococcaceae; genus Intestinibacter; species Intestinibacter bartlettii_A. Next base: position 44,805 of record NZ_JAHLOQ010000016.1, on the reverse strand, counting down.
TTGAACTTCAACTTCTACAACTAATACTAATCCGTTGTCTTTGCTTATTTCTTCAACATCTATGCTTGGTCTATCTATTGGAGCTAAATTTAACTCATCTAATGCACTTGGGTATACTTCTGGGAATACTATATCTATAGCTTCTTCGTAGAATACTCCTTTTCCGTAGTTGTTTTCTATTATACTTCTAGGTGCTTTACCTTTTCTGAATCCTGCTATGTTAAATCTTCCTTTGTTTTTATTGTAAGCTTTGTTTATAGCAGCTTCAAATTTGTCGTTGTCTATAGTTAATTTGAAATTTACAACGTTACCTTCTTTTTTAATTAATTCTGCTTTCATCTAACTTTATCCTCCTAAATATATATGTAATCATTTTAGAATAATTTTAAATTTAATTCTAATAAATATCTAACTCTTTAATTATATCACAACCATTTTTTTATTTACAAGTGTTCCATACAATTAGAGGGTTTATATTTTTATCCTTTCATAGGTAATTTCTCCATTTTTTATATCTAGTATGCCAAGTCCTTTGCTTGAACCACCTCTAGGCAAAGATGGACTTCCTGGATTGATAAATATAACACCGTCTCTTTCTTCATAACATGGTACATGTGAATGGCCGAATATTACTATATCAATATCTAAATCTGCTGCTCTTTTTTGCAAGTCAGACAGAGTATATTTTATTCCATAATTATGTCCATGGCAAACAAAAACTTTTTTGTCTTCTGCCATAAACGTCTCTTCGTCTTTCCCTGGGTCTGAATAAAAATCACAGTTTCCTTTTACAGCAACAACTGGAACATCTGTAACAGCTTCTATATAGTACGTATCATCTATATTATCTCCCGCATGAACAATCAAATCACAATCTTTTAAGTATGGTATTGTTTTGTCTATTGCTGCTGTGAATCTATGAGTATCACTAATTATTCCTATTCTCATTATTATTCACTACCTTTATATTAGTTATCTTCCTACTCTTCTTGATAATTCTTCTTTCATTAATTGTAGTGCATTTGCTCTATGACTTATAGCATTTTTTATAGTTGCTGGTAATTCAGCAAATGTTTTGTTATATTTGTCTACTATAAATAAGTTATCATATCCAAATCCGTTGCTTCCCTTTTCTTCAAATCCGATAGTACCTTCACAAGTTCCTCTAACAACGAATTCTTTACCATCTGGGAAAACTACTGCTATACAACAAACAAATCTAGCACCCCTTTGACTCATAGGTGTATTTCCTAGTGATTTTAATAGTTTTGATCTATTTTCCTCATCAGTAGCATTTTCTCCTGCATATCTAGCAGAATATATACCTGGCTTTTTACCTATTGCATCAACTTCAAGACCAGAATCATCAGCTATTGTTATCATTTTTGTTCTTTTTGCGACTTCTCTAGCTTTTATTAAAGCATTATGCTCAAATGTTTTTCCATTTTCTTCGATTTCTAATCCACCAAGGTCGACATCTTTCAATGAATATATATTATAATCCAAGTCTTTTAATATGTCACCTATTTCTTCTAATTTATGAGCATTTCCTGTAGCTATAACTACGTCATTGCCATAATCTACTCCTAGAATTTCATCTGCTATTTCTCCTAGTGCTTCTCTTTGAGCTTTTAAAAGCATTTTGTTACCTTTTTCTCCTAATTCTAGAAGTTTTTCTAAATCCTTTCTCGAGAAAGGACATTCTTCCCCTGTTCCTTGTAATTCAACAAATTCGCCTTTGTCAGTCATAATAATGTTCATATCTACTTGTGCTTTTGAATCTTCTTCATAACATAAATCAAGTAAATACTCTCCATCTACTATACCAACACTTATAGCTGATACAAAGTTTCTAACTGGCATATGTTTAATTACTTTATTTTTATGTAATTTATTGATAGCATCTAGTACAGCTACAAAAGCCCCTGTTATTGATGCTGTTCTAGTACCACCATCTGCTTGAATTACATCGCAATCTATCCAGATAGTTCTCTCTCCCAATTTTTCTAAATCTACTACTGATCTAATAGCCCTACCTATTAATCTTTGTATCTCTTGACTTCTACCATCTATTTTTCCTCTAGATGCGTCTCTTATTTTTCTTTGTTGAGTTGATCTAGGTAACATAGAATACTCTGCATTTATCCATCCAGTTCCTGTGTTTCTTAGAAAGGGAGGAACTTTATCCTCTATAGATGCATTACATAATATTTTTGTATCACCCATTTCTATAAATACAGACCCCTCTGCATATTTTGTATAATTTCTAGTTATTTTTAAATCCCTAATTTGATCAAACTCTCTACCATCAATTCTAGTCATGTTTTTTCCTTTCTAAAATCAAATACTTCTCTTGAATATTAAATTCATAAATTCCGTTAAAGAACTTTATTCTCTAAATAATTCTATCACTACTTTGACTAATTTACTACATTTATAAGGTAAAATCAACTTTTATATAAGTATATTAAGCCAATAACGAACGTTTTTGATTAATTTTATAAATTACTTAAAACTTCTTCACTAGTTTTTAAGTTTATTAACTCTAAAAATTTATCTTCATCTATAACTTTTATGCCTAATTCATTAGCTTTTGTCAGTTTAGAACCAGCTTCCTCTCCAGCAAGAACAAAAGAAGTAGATTTACTTACACTTGAAGTTGCCTTTCCGCCCCTTTTTTCTATCATTTCTTTTGCATCATTTCTTTTTAATGTTGGAAGTGTTCCTGTTAATACTATCTTCATTTTTTCAAATATTTTAGGTATATCTGCATCATCTGATTCAATTAATTTAGTATTTACACCTGCATTTTTTAGCTTTTCTATAACTGATATATTCTTTTCTTCTTTAAAGAACTCTACTACACTATCTGCCATTGTTTGACCGAACTCTTCTAAATTTATTAATTCTGATTCTGTTGCATTCATTAATTTATCTAAATCTTTAAATTCACTCGCTAATATTTTAGCTGCTTTAGTTCCTATTAATTTTATACCTAATCCATTTATAAATCTCCATAAATCATTTTCTTTAGATTTATTTATAGCATTTATTAGGTTAGTTGCTGATTTATCTCCCATTCTATCAAGTACTTGTACTTGCTCTTTTTTAAGGTAATATAAATCAGATATATCCTTTATTAATCCTTCTTTTAATAGTAGTGTTATTATAGATTCTCCTAAACCATCTATGTCCATAGCTTCTCTTGATGCGAAATGGATAATACCTCTTCTAATTTGTGCAGGACAAGAAATATTTATACATTTAACAGCTGCTTCACCTTCTAATCTTACTGTTGGCTCACCGCATACTGGACATTCTTGTGGCATAGTGAATTCAATTTCTTCACCTGTTCTTTTTTCTTTTATAACTTCTACAACTTGTGGTATTATATCCCCAGCTTTTTGAACTAATACTGTATCATTTATTTTAATATCTTTTTCATTTATATAGTCTTCATTGTGAAGTGTAGCTCTACTTACTGTAGTTCCTGCAAGTCTTATAGGTTCTAATACAGCTGTTGGAGTTATTGTTCCTGTTCTACCAACTTCTACAACTATATCTAATAATTTCGTTTCTTTTCTTTCTGCTGGGAATTTATACGCAATTGCCCATCTTGGACTTTTCGCAGTATATCCCATTTGTTCTCTTTGAGCTAAGTTATTTACTTTTATAACCATTCCGTCTATTCCAAATGCTAAATCTTCTCTATGGTCTGTCCAATATTTTATATGCTCTATTACTTCGTCCATAGTTTTGAATACTTTAAAATCTGGACTTACTGAGAAACCTAATGTTTTTAAGTATTCTAATGATTCACTATGTGTCTTAAATTCTCTAGAATTCATATCCTCTAAATTAAATATAAATATATCTAATGGTCTTTTTGCAGTTAATTTAGAGTCTAATTGGCGCAAAGATCCTGCTGCTAAATTTCTTGGGTTTGCATATAGAGGTTGGTCTTGTTCTTCTTGAGCTTTATTTATAGCTTCAAAATCTTTTTTAGATATATAAACCTCTCCTCTTACAGTAAGTTCGTCTTGTTCTTTTATATTAAGAGGAATATTTTTTATAGTCATTAAATTTTTAGTTATATCTTCTCCAACTGTACCATTTCCTCTTGTTGCACCACTTTCAAATATTCCATTATTGTAGTTAAGTCCAACTGATAGACCATCTATCTTAAATTCAACTACATATTCAACGTCTTCTCCTACAGCATCTCTAACTCTTGTATCAAAATCTTTTAGATCTTGCCATGAATACCCGTTAGAAAGACTAAGCATTGGTATTTTATGTACAACTTGTTCAAACTTATCTAATGGTGTTCCACCAACTCTGTTTGATGGTGAATCATTTCTTTTTAATTCTGGATTTTCTTCTTCTAATTTAATCAATTCTTTCATCAAGTTGTCATATTCAAAGTCTTCTATCTCTGGTGAATCTTGATTGTAGTATTTTTCATTGTGATAATTTATTAAATTTATCAGTTCTTCAATTCTCTTTTGAGCACTCATATATTAAACTCCTTAACTTTTATATAATCATAGTATTATCTAAATTCTATTTTTTTAACGCTAATCTTACATTAATAATATAAGATTACCCTATTTAACTAAATATAAATTAGCATTATCTATCTTATCACAAATTTATGGATTATTTTATAACGCAGAAGAAATTATATTCATTTAAAAATTATAGATATTAATATCCCTTCTCTACATTTACTATATTATCTACTTTTTTCCCTTCTTTATATTTTTTTAAATTAGAGTACATTAATTCTTCTACTCTTACAGGATTCTTATCGGATACCCAACAATTATGAGGAGTTACAATTACATTTTCAGCCTCCCATAATGGACTATCTTTTCTAAGTGGCTCTTGTTCAAAAACATCCAAAGCGACACCTTTAAATTTATCTATATACATTAACAAGTCATCTTCTTTTACAAGTTTTCCTCTTCCGACATTTATAAAACTTGAACCTTCTTTCATTAATGAAAATTTGTCTTTATTAAGCATTCCTTCTGTTTCTGATGTGCAAGGCATTGTACTCACTACCACATCACAATTTTTAAATATTTCATCAATTTCATTTTTGCTAAAACATCTATCAAAATGTTCTACCTCGCGTCCATTGGTATTGTGTCCCCATATTTCTACTCCAAATCCTTTAAGTCGTTTTGCCGCCTCTGTTGCAATTGTTCCTGTTCCTAAAAATCCTATCCTTTGTCCATAAAGTTCACTTATTGAAACTAAGTCCATATGCCAAATTTTATTTTGTTGTTGTTTATAAAACATTTTAGCTCTCTTATAGATTTCTAATATACACATAACTATCCATTCTGCCATTGGAATACTATATCCCCCTCTATTATTGGTTACTTGGATATTTTGAGCTAAAACTTTTTCTTTTGGTAACTGATCAAATCCCACACTTGTCAACATTATATATTTTAAATTTTTCATCTTAGCGATATCTAATGTTTTAAAAGGATTATAAGCAACTAATATATCCGCATCATCTGTTTCTTCACAGTTTTGAACCTTTCTTTCCGAAATACGCACAACATCATATCCTAAGTTTTGTATTTTTTCAAATTGTTCATCACTAATTTTTACAGTAATTAAAATCTTCATTATTATTATCCCCTTTCTATAGTTAATTTAATTATAATCAAAAAAAATTGAGATATATCTATCTCAAAGTATTAAATATCATATTATTTTATTTTCCTATATAAAAATTTTTATTATTTTCGTCTATTTAAAATTAATATTCTATATCGTCAAATATAACTTCACCAGATTCTATATCGTACATCGCTGAAATAATTTTTAACTTATCTTGATTTATTAATTCATTTAAAATTTTACTTTTCTTCAAACATTTTGCGCTATATCTAGCATTTAAAACTTCTGCTTTTCTTTGATTTTTTTCATCACCAATAGCCTCTGCTACTTTTTCAGTAATAGATTTTATGTAACTATGTCCTTCATTACGAACAGTCGCATCAACAGCCCCACAGTGAGTATGTCCTAATACAACGATTAATTCTACACCTAAATGCTCTGATGCATATTCTGCTGAACCTATCTCAAAATCTCCTATTACATTTCCTGCATTTCTAATAATAAATAGTTCTCCCATACTTGCTGAAAAAATATGTTGTACTGGAACTCTCGAATCAGAACAAGTAATTATTGTTGCATATGGTTTTTGACCTTTGTTCTTTAATTCTTCACGTAGTTCTTGATGAAAAATTGAGGGATTACTTTGACATTTTAAATAAAGCTTACTACCTTCTTTTAATTTGTTTAGTGCTTCTAAATAATGCATAACATCTCTCCTTTAAGTTATAATGTATGAAGTTTTTTTATAATTATATTTTAATTCAACAATGAACTTTAAAATCCTTTATAATCTTACAAATTTATATATTTTTCAATATAAAAATAAACCCAACAAATGTTGAGTTTATCTTTAATTAACTATTTATGATCTACAAATTGTCCTTTAGCAATAGCTTTTCTTTCTTCCTTTAAATTATATATTAACGTATTTAATTTCCAATCTATTGAAACTTCTGTTACCATAGCTGTTAAAGGTCTTCTTATTTTCATTTTCTTTAACCCATCTAAAAATCCTGTAACTCTATTAGTTGGTATATTATTAAAGATTATAGCTTTTTCACTCCAAACATCTTCATTATCATCAACCATATTACCATCTAATATATCTTTTATTTTTGTATTTCCATTTTTACTAGTTACGGCTATTCTATCTCTTATTCCCGCAAATCCGCTTACTGTCTTAATAGCTGCTAGTTCTTTACTATTGAAGTTAACTAAAATCATGCAACTTCTATCATGTATATTTTGTTGTTCATTTTCATTTATTTTTTTAAATGTCATAATGTTTCTCCTTTAAAATAAAAATTTATATCTTGCTAGTATTGTTTGTTTCCATAATACTAGGTTTTTCCTTAATTTGAACATGGGTAAGCAATGTCATTATAGCACTAGAAATTAGTATTAAATAATATACTAGTCCGCCATATAAAAGTACCGCATATCCTAAAACTGATTTTGGAAATGCAGTTGTAAATATACTAAAAAATGCAATCTCATTCGCTCCTATATTACCCGGAGTTGGTATCGGTGAAACAGCCATATATAAAAGTGTCTGTAAAGTTATCAAATAAATAAAATGATATTCACTTAGATTAAATGATTTATATATCCAGTATGATACGCTAAAATAAGCTGTTAACTGAATTATAGTTAGCACTGTTGTTTTAATTAATAACTTCTTATTTGTCATAAAAAATTTTACAGACTTACTATACTCATCTATAAATTTATCTATTTTGTCTTCTTTCTTCTTTAGAAACTTTAAAATTCTTAATTTAGAAAGATGTTGTATTAAAAAGTTAGTTATCGCCTTTACTTTTAAAGGATTTAAAATTGCTAACAATCCTGATAATATAGTAAACGCATTTATACTTAATCCAATTACAACTAAAGATATAACCCCTGGTAATTGACTTTGTAATATGCCTATATTTAATACAAAAAATACTGCACAATATATCGTAACTATAGACTGGTATAATAAAGTTTTATTTGTTATTATACCTGTTGCCTCACTTAATGGAACCTTATATTTATTTAAAACATATATAAGCATTGGCTGACTTCCTGATGCAAAAGGTGTTACTAAATTATAATAAAATCCCATCGTAGCTAATTTAAATCCTAAAAATTTTTCTTCTACCTTATATTGAGCATCAAGTATCTGCTTTAAAATTACGCCTTCCAAAATCATATATATTATAATTGCAAGAATTCCTATAATTATATATTTTTTATTTATTATATCTTTTATTTTATCTATAGAACTAATATCCAAATTTTTAAAAACTAAATTAACAGTAAAAAACATCAAAAATGCTAAAAACCCATATTTAAGTATTGCACCTTTATATTTTTTTAAAAACTCCATAATATTCTCCTCTTTACCAAATAAGTATATTTCACTCCCTATAAGATATCCATCTTAAACATATTTTATCTATATTAACCAATATAATTTGAACATTAATTATATCAAATATTCCGTTTTTTGATTTATTATAAACAAATTTTTTATTTTTTTTAATAATATTTATCTAATTTATTTCACTTATTTATATTTAGTATACACTATAAATCTCAATTTTTTTTATGAATTTTGTTGCATAATTATTATAAATACTTTTAAAATTAAAGATTATTTTTAAAATATATATAAAAATTTTTTTATTTAAAATGCAATTTATTTTTTTGTTCTTGCATTTTCAGATTAATAGTGCTTTAATTCATAATATAGAGTTTTTTTATTCAAAGGGGGAATTTTAAAATGATAGATTGGAATCCAGATTTATACTTAAAGTTCGGTAAAGAAAGAACTTTACCATCAAAAGACTTAATTTCAAGAATAGGAATAGAAAATCCTAATCGCATTTTAGACATAGGTTGTGGTTCTGGTAATAGTACTAATGAATTAAAAAAAAGATGGCCTAATGCTGAAATTATCGGTATAGATAATTCACCTACAATGATTGAAAAAGCTAAAGCTCTTTATCCAGGGATGGACTTTAGATTGATAGATGCAACAGGAGATCTAAGTAATTTAGGAACATTTGATATAGTATTTTCAAATGCAGCAATTCAACGTATGACAGGACATGAGGAATTAATAAAAAAATGGTATGCTTTGTTAAATACAGGTGGAACTATAGCAATTCAATTACCATTAGTTGATGATATTAAAGGACAACAAGCTTTATATGAATTGGAATATGTCAAGAAATATAGACCTTATTTTGAAGGTAAAAAACTAAGATTTAATCATCATCAACCTGATTTCTATTATGATGTATTGTCTCATTTATCAAGTGCAAAAGATATACAAATATGGACTACTACTTATATGCATGTTATGCAAGGTCTTGAAGGGATTATGCAATGGTATGAAAGTACAAGTATGAAAGACTACTTAGATGCTCTTCCTAGTGATGAATTTAGAGAAAACTTTAAAAACAACTACTTAATAAAACTAAAAAATGTATACTCTATAAGAGCTGATGGTACTGTTTTATTCAATTATAAGAGACTTTTCGTAGTTGCTTCAAAATCAAAATAAAGAAATTTTTATCTGAAATTGATATTAAAAATTGATATATAAAAAAAGCTATGATTAATAGGTTTTAATTTAAAACTTTATTAAATTATAGCTTTTTTATTTTATTTATTTAGACTTTCATTTATATTTAAATTATATAAATATGAAAGATAATTTCTTTATCCTTCATTTATGTTATTTAATTTGTTGTTTATTCCCCTTCATAAGCACTCTTTTATGTATTTTTCTATACACTTCTATCAAATAAGGTTCATTTGAATATTTCTCTAATTCATCTACTTTAATCCACTTCACTCCGCTATTTTCATCAAGCTTTGCTTCAGTATGACTATTTTCATCGGCAATTAAAGCGTATGAGATACAGAAATGAAGATGACCACTTACGAATTTTCCTTTTTTTATATGTGGAATAACAGGTAAAATATCTAATGCGATTATATTTTCATCTAAAATTCCTATAGTCTCTAAACTAGTTTCCTCTTTAGCCTCTTTAACAGCAACTTTCAATAAATCACTCTCTCCATCAGCATGTCCACCTGTCCATGACCATGTATTGTATATATTGTGGTGAACCATCAAAATCTTATCTAATTTATCATTAAAAATTAGACCTGAACTAGTCATATGAGCATATTCATTAGACCTGTAAAGTACATCGTCATTTGTTTGTATAAAGTTCAAAATTAATTTCTTATCATTTTCTTCTTGCTCATTTATAGGCTCAAAATTCTTTATAGCTTGTATATAATCCAAAATAAAACCTCCGCAATAATATATTATATAATTATTATATTACTACGAAGGTTTTATTCAAACTTAAAATATTTTCGGTTCTATTTTAATTTTATATTAATTTATTGATATTCAATCTTAGCCTAACATTAATTTTAAATGCTCTTGTAATATGTGTATTCCTATTTTGTTTTCGCCACCTCTAGGAATTATTATATCAGCATATTTTTTAGAAGGCTCTACAAATTGCTCATGCATTGGTTTTACAGTAGTTACGTACTGATTTAAAACTGATTCTACTGTTCTTCCTCTTTCTTGTGTATCTCTTAATATACGTCTCATTAATCTTTCGTCAGCATCTGTGTCAACAAATACTTTTATGTCCATTAAATCTCTAAGTCTTGGATCTTCTAATATTAGTATTCCTTCTAATATTATAACTTTTTTAGGATGAACTTCTACTACTTCTTCTGCTCTTGTATGTTTAGTGTAGTCATATACTGGTCTGTATATTACTTCACCTGCTTTTAATTTTTTAACGTCTTCTATCATTTTATCTGTATCAAATGATGATGGATGGTCGTAGTTTAACTTAACTCTTTCTTCCATAGTTTTGTCATCATTTGATAAATAATAATTGTCATGACTTATTAGTTCAATATCATTTTGAAATAACTCTTTTATGTTATTTACAATAGTAGTTTTCCCAGAAGCAGAACCACCTGCTATACCTACTATACATATATCTTTTTTCATTCTGCACACCTACTCGTTCTTATTTTTTTTTAAATTATAATCTAATTATATTTTAAAACATATTATTTCTATAATATCTTATCTAAAATCACTTTTCAATAGACTTTAAAAAATTTACAGTTTTTGTTTTAAATAAATCTGTGTGCAGAATAAAATTTTTTATTATTCAAGATTAAAATATTCTTCTAAAGTTGTTTCCCCATCTTTTAAATCATAACTTATATCTGTTCCAACATATCTGTAATGCCAAGGTTCAAATTTATATCCTGTTATATCTTTCTTATCTTTTGGATATCTCAAAATAAACCCATATTTATATGCATTTTTTCTAAGCCATTTATATTGTTCTGTTCCTTCGAATTTTTCATTTGAAGATGTTTCTTGATCTTCACCATTTAAATCAAAAGCAAGTCCAGTTTGATGTTCACTATGACCTGGTTGCGCCGAAAAAGTATCTACATCTTCTCTATCTTTTTTGTAATTTTCATAGACCCAATTTTGCACAGCATAGCTTCTATATCTACTTACTATATGAAACCATACTCCATCTTTTTCAGCATCTTGTTGCATTTTTTCAAATGCTGCTGTAGCCTCATCATATAACTCTTGATTATCTTCATAAGTATAATCTTCATCTAAGCCATATTTCTTATTTACAATTAAAGTTCCAGATACATTATATGCTCCCTTTTCATTTTTAGATGGCTTTTTCTTTTTTACTTCTTTTTGTTTCTTTTCGTGTTGTACACCTTTCACTTGTTCACTTATATCACTGTAAACTACTTTTTCATTAGATACATCAGCTATATTTCTACTTTCATTAAATACAAAAATACTAGATGCCAAAATAATAGAGAAACCTGTTATCATTCCCACCTTTTTTATATTTTTTATCCTCATATCTTTTACCCCTTCATTTATTCATAATCCTAATTTTATGCATTTTGATTATTTATAAATAATTTTTCTATGGAGTATCTAAATATCTTATATTATATTTTAATAGCCATATATTTTTGTCTCATAATATATTTATATGTATTTCTTAGATACTTCTTTTCCTAATCAATTGCTCTAAACTCTATTATAGCATTTTCTACCATATTTTTCTCATTTTTTTATTAATCGACTTTTTTTGTTGTATTTTAAGGTGTTGTTTATAATACCATAAACAAAGTTCCTGCTGTAATAAGTATTGATCCTATAATTGATTTCATTGTAAATTGTTCATGTAAAAATGTAAAAGCCAATATTAAAGTAATAACAACACTTAATTTATCAATAGGAACAACTTTAGATGCATCACCCATTTGTAATGCTTTATAATAACATAGCCAAGATGCTCCTGTTGCAATCCCTGATAAAATTAGGAACATCCAACTTTTCTTACTTATTTCAGCAATACCACTTTGTGTATTTGTTAAAAACACCATTGCCCATGCCATAACAAGAACAACAACTGTTCTTATTGCAGTCGCCAAGTTTGAATTAACTCCATCAATTCCTACTTTAGCAAGAATAGAAGTTAATGCTGCAAATATAGACGATAAAATAGCAAATAATAACCACATATTTTAATTCCTCCTTGTGATATATAAAAATTTCAAAGTAAATTATATCAAAATACCCCCAATATTTCTCTAAAAAAATATATTATTTATTATATTAAAAAAGCTCCCTAAAAAGGGAGCTATTAATCTTATTAAAATAATACTATTTATTTTTTCAAATTATCTATGCCAATTTTAATTTAAGTATTATGATTTTTTCTATTTATCAACTTTTGATAACCATGCCACATTTTCAACATGTACACTATGTGGGAACATATCCACAGGTTGAATCTCGTGACATTTATATCCTCTTTCATTTAAATAAGCTAAATCCCTAGCAAGAGTAGATGGATTACATGAAACATAAACAACTCTATCTGGTTGCATAGAAACAATTGTATCTAGTACTTTTTCGTCACATCCTTTTCTTGGAGGATCGACAACTACTACATTAGCTCTTTTTCCTTCTTTGTACATCTTTGGAACGACTTCCTCAGCCTTTCCAACATAGAACTCGACATTATCCATGTTATTTATCTTAGCATTTCTCTTAGCGTCTTTTATTGCATCTTCTACTATTTCTATTCCGTATACCTTCTTAGCTTTTTGAGCTAAAAATAATGATATAGTACCTATTCCACAATAAATATCGAATACAGTGTCATTCTCGCCTAAATTTGCGTATTCTAAAGCCTTATTATATAAAACTTCAGTTTGAAGTGGATTTACTTGGAAGAATGATAATGGTGATATTTCAAATACTAACTCACCTATATAGTCTCTTATCATCCCATCTCCGTACGCAACTATATTTTCTTTTCCTAAGATAACATTAGTTTTTTGTGTATTAACATTTACAACAAGAGTTTTGAATCCTGGTATATTTTCTTTTAAAACTGATGCTAACTCTTTTAAATAAGGTAATTTTTTACCATTAGCAACTAAAACTATCATAACTTCACCTGTCGTAAATCCAACTTTAGTTACTAAATGTCTCAATAGACCTTTATGTGTTTTTTCATCATAAATACTTACATTATATGCTCTAATATAAGTTTTTATTATTTTTATTATTTTATCATTTACTTCATGTTGTATTATACATTCGTCAGTCGATATTAAGTCATGACTTTTCTTTTTATAAAATCCTATAACAGGCATATTGTCCTTCTTTTGAATTGGAAATTGAGCTTTATTTCTATATCTAAAAGGATGTTCCATTCCTAGAGTATCGTGAATTACGACATCGTCTAGTTTGCCAATCCTACTTATAACTTGTTTTACTTCGTTTGTCTTTATATCAAGCTGTTTTTGGTAATCTAACTCTTGAATTTGACATCCACCACATTGTCTAAGACTTTCGCTACATTTTCTCTCTACTCTAAATGGTGATTTTTCAATTATTTCTACCATTTCACCAACAGCATAATTTTTTTTAGATTTTGTAATTTTAACTTTTATCTTATCCTGTACTAGTCCTCCATCAACAAATACAGTAAAACCTTCGTATTTTCCAATTCCTACGCCACCTTGACCTATATCTACTATATCTACTATATACTCTTTATTTTTTGATAACATAGGCTCTCTTTTCCTCCGAACAAATTTTTTTGACTTCAAAAATTTATTTTACCAAAAAAAGAAGGACTTATAAAGTCCTTAAATAAATAAATCTTTATTTTTAAATCCAAAATATAATTGGAAACATGCTACTATAAGTAATAATATACCTCCCACAAAACCTATGTATATTAATTTTTCAGATAATGACTGGCTCAAACCAGAATCTACTAAAGCTTGTACATATGTAGTAAAATTACCCATAGCTTGTATTCCATATCTAATCCATGTAGCTGCAGTCATAATTCCAACTGGTACTACACTCATACTCATATAAAATCCATTTATTGATCTTTGTTTACATCCTTTAACACCAAGGAATATTGGTACTAAAAATATAAGTGGTAATATATAACCGTAAAATTGAGGTGTGAATGCCATAAATAATGCTGCTGTAAGATAGAAACTAAGAAGATAATGTTTTAAATTATTTGTTTTTCCTTCAAAGTCCATTAATGATGCTTTTAAATATCTTATATAAATAGGTATATCATTTGCTACATTATCTACATGTTTGCCACCTCTTATATCTCTAAGCAATTCATTCCCTTTTTTATTTAATTGGTTGTATTGTGTAGTAAAATAATCTGGTAATTCTAAGTCTTTATATTGTTCATTTAATTTATCTAAATCAGATAAATATTTCCCTTTTTGTCTGTCTTTAATCCCATTTAATTTTTTTATTTCCTTACTTAGATTATTAATTGTTAATGCTACTGTATTTGAACTCAATTAATACACCCCCTTTATTTTAATATATAATTTCTTTATGAATACAATTTAAATATATTCTTAATATAAGTATAATTCCTTCTAAATAAAATTTAAATATAACTTTTATAAAAAAACCCTACAAAAATTTTGTAGGGTTTTTCTTTTTTCAAATTAAGTTATGCAATTTCAAGTCTAAAACAATTATTATCCTTGATTACTAACTATTTTCTTTAAAGCTATTGCTGCTGTTCCTAATATAGCAACCCAAACAATACCTAAAAATGTATATGCTGCACCTGTCATGATAATTCACCATCCTTTTATTTATTAAACACGACTAAGTTTTATTTAATACAACTAAGCATTTGCTTTATTAGCTTCTATTTCATCTTTATATTTACGTTTTATAGCTCTATAAGTTTGTGTGAAACCTATTATTAATACAGCTACAACAACTATTCTAGCTGCATTAACCCATGGAGCCATATTTTCTATTCCTTCAATGTATGATGGAACAATTTTAAAGTTACCAGCGTTCCAGTAATCTCTAGTGAATACTCCTAAGAATACTATTATACTAATTGGAGTTAAGAATTGATGGAATAATCTATAGAACCATTTAGGTACATGCCATAATCCACCTCTGTTCATTTCTTCTAGACCTTCATCTCTAACTAACCAAGCAAGTGTTATAACTTCTAATAATCCAAGAACTATTAGTAGGTAGTTACCTATCCAGTTATCTACTTCTGTGAAGTAAATTAAGTTTGCTTCACCAGTTACTATACCTTCAGCAGCTATTGGAGCACCTACTATTAAGTATAATATGAATATTACTATAGCACCTTTCTTTCTTTCTACTCCTAATTCTTCTTCTAGTAATGCAACTAAATAGTTGTACATTGCTATTGCAGATGTAAATCCTGCGAAGAATAATAAGAAGAACCATACAGCACCAAATATTCTACCACCAGTCATTGATGTGAATACATTTGGTAATGCCATGAATGCTAAACCTATACTACCTTTGATACCTTCTGGTCCAAGGAATGCATAAGATATAGGTATAACAGATGTACCAGCTAATATAACTTCTGCGAATTCATTTAATGCTACAGTTGCTACAGAAGCTGTTACTATATCTTCATCAGGTTGTAAGTATGAAGCATAGTTACAAATAATACCCATACCTAAAGATAATGTAAAGAATATTTGACCTGCAGCGGTAACAACAGAAGCTGAAGTTAACTGACTTAAGTCAGGATTCCAAACATAATTTAAACCTTTCATAGAACTCCAATCAGGATTTACAGGAGCGCCTAATGTTACGGCTCTTATTGCTAATATAATACCAAATACATATATAGTTGGCATCATTACTTTAGCCCAAGCTTCTATACCTGCAGAAACACCTTTCATAACTGCCCATCCTAAAAATGCTAATGCTATTACCCAGAATATTAAGTTTTTAGGATCTACTATATAATTTGTAAAGAATTGTCCTGAGTCTACATTTACATAAGCACCTGTTAATGAATATACAGCATATCCAAGTGACCAACCTATGATATGAGTATAATATGAGTTAACTAATACAGTTACACCAAAACCTATTGCTCCACATACAGAACCTAATATGATTGCTTTTTTAGGAGATATAGCTTTTTTAGCTTGTATATATACCATTGGACCTACTGTACCATGTCCTTGAGCACCACCATAACGTCCTATTGTCCATTCAACTAACATTGTAGGTAAACCTATAACTATTAGTGCGAAGAAATATGGAATCATGAATGCTCCACCACCATTAGTGGCTGCTACATATGGGAAACGCCAGAAGTTACCAAGTCCAACTGCATTCCCTGCCATTGCAAGAATCAGACCTATCTTCGAACCCCATTGATCTCTGTTTTGATTATCTGCCATTTTTACCCCTCCTTTTTTTAAATATTATGACCTAAACAAAACAAATATAACTTAAATAAATCAGAAATATAATTTCAATTTAATAAAATATTAAGATAATATGTAAATGTAAATTATGCTTTTTATAAAATTTTAAATTTTAGTATTTTATTAAATTTTCTGACTATTATTTTTTATAAAAAAGACCACTAAAATCAAAGCATTTGCTACATTAGTGGCCCTCTTTATAAAATAATAGTATCATCATTTTTAATAAATTTCAATAATTATTTGAATTTTTTACCATTTAAGTAAATTTTTATAAATCATAAATTAAAAATAAAAAGAGAATTATATTTATTAAAATTTACAAATAAATATAATTCTCTTTTATTTAATTTACTTTAAAAAGTAAAACATAATTTAGGATAACGATTTTATTATAAAACTCTACTTGAGCCTCTGTAAACTACTCCTCTAGCAGCATCTACAGTTACTACTTCCCCGTTTTCAACTTTGTTCATTATATCAGTTGCTGACATTACAACTGGTTTCCCTAAGTTTATACCTACTATAGCAGCATGTGAAGTCATTCCCCCACCTTCAGTTACTATAGCAGCAGCTTTTTCAATATATTGATTCATATCTGCATTTGTCATAGATGTAACTAATATATCACCTTCGTTGAAATCTGCACAAGTTTCTCCATCTTTCACGATTTTAACTTTTCCTTCAACTGTGTCTCTACCTACACCCATACCCATTGCTATTTCTTCACTCATTACGTGAACTTTTATTAAGTTTGTAGTACCGCTTTCTCCAACTGGTACACCTGCTGTTACTACAACTAACTCACCTTGTTTTACGTATTCTGCTTCTTTAGCAGCATTTATAGAATATTCTATAACATCATCTGTATTTTTTGCTTGGTCAGCTTGTACTGAATAAACACCCCAGCTTAATGCTAATTGTCTTCTAGTTCTTTCACTGTCAGTAGCAGCTATTATAGGTGTTTTAGGTCTGAATTTAGAAACCATTCTAGCTGTATAACCTGAAGAAGTTGAAGATACTATTGCTGATGCATTTAATTCAACTGCAGTTGTGCAAGTAGCATAACTTATAGCATCTGTTACAGTAGATCCTTTTAAGTTTCTTTCTTTTAGTATTTCTTCATAATTTAAAGTTTCTTCTATTCTTTTTGCTATTGATGCCATAACTTTAACAGCTTCAACTGGATATTTACCAGCAGCAGTTTCCCCTGAAAGCATTATTGCATCAGTACCATCGTATATAGCGTTTGCAACGTCTGTTACTTCTGCTCTTGTTGGTCTAGGATTTCTTATCATAGAGTCTAACATTTGAGTAGCAGTTATAACTGGTTTTCCTAATTCGTTACATTTTCTTATCATGTCTTTTTGTATTATTGGTATTTCTTCAGTTGGAACTTCAACACCTAAATCCCCTCTTGCTACCATTAAACCATCAGAAACTTGTAGTATTTCATCTAAATTTTCTACACCTTCTTGGTTTTCTATTTTAGATATTATTTGTATATGAGTAGCGTTGTTGTTTTCTAGTATTTCTCTTATAGCTAATACGTCAGAAGCTTTTCTAACGAAAGATGCCGCTATAAAATCGATATCTTGTTCTATACCAAATTCTATATCACTTATATCTTTTGGTGTTAAAGCTGGTAAGTTAATTTTTACACCTGGTAAGTTAACACCTTTGTGATTTTTAACTATACCTGAGTTTTCAACTGTACATATTATATCATTACCTTTTATTTCGTTTATTCTTAGTCCAACAAGACCATCATCGATAAGTATAGTATCCCCAACTTTTACATCGTTAACTAATTCTTTGTAACTTACTGTGCATTTTTCTTTTGTTCCTAAAACTTCGTCCATAGTCACTACAAATTGTTGACCTTGTTCTAAGAAAACTTCTGGGTCCGCAAATTTTCCTGTTCTTATTTCTGGACCTTTAGTATCTAATAATAATGCTACTGGTACATTTAATTTTTCTCTTACTTTTTTAGCTGTATCCATTCTAACCTTTTGTTCTGCATGGTCTCCATGAGAAAAGTTAAATCTACATACATTAAGACCGTTTTCTACTAATTTTGTTAATACCTCTTCGCTGTCAGAAGCTGGTCCTAGTGTACACACTATTTTAGTTTTTTTTGCGTTTTTTAACATAAATGTTATCCTCCTAAATTTGTTACATAAATTATTATATAATTAAAACTATATTAATAGTATTTTTGGCTTTGATATCATCTATATAGATAGTATTTTTGTCATTTTGTAAGTATATTTATCAAAATCTTTTTTCATAGCTAATGCTTCATGTATGTCCATGTCGATAACTTTATCATCCCTTAATCCCACAACTCTAGCAGATTTTCCTTCTAATAATAATTCTACAGCTCTCACACCTAATCTACTTGCTAATATACGGTCGAATGCAGTTGGACTACCACCTCTTTGTACATGTCCAAGAATTGTTACTCTTAGGTCTGAACCTGTTTTTTCTGCTATTTGTTTTCCTATCTCATGTGCATTACCTACACCTTCAGCCAATACAATTATGCTATGTTTTTTACCTCTTTTTTTAGTTGTTTCTAATCTATCACACACAGTTTCAATACTTTCTGGATGTTCAGGTAAGATTATTGTTTCAGCTCCACCAGCAAGACCTGAATATAACGCTAAATCCCCACAATGTCTCCCCATAACTTCAACAATGTTAACCCTTTCATGAGAAGATGATGTATCTCTTATTTTACCGATAGCATCTATTACAGTTTCTATAGCTGTGAAATATCCTATTGTGTAATCTGTATATGCTAAATCATTATCTATTGTTCCTGGTATTCCTATTGCTGGGAATCCTAGTTCACTTAATTTACTTGCCCCATTAAATGATCCATCTCCTCCGATTACAACTAAACAGTCTATTCCATATTTTTTAAGAACTTTAACTGCAACTTTTCTTCCTTCTTCTGTTTTAAACTCCTCACATCTTGAAGATTTTAAAATAGTTCCTCCCCTATGTATGATATCACCAACTGATGATAAGTTCATTTCTTGTATATCGTCTTCTATTAAACCCTTATATCCCCTATTAATTCCATATACTTTACAACCATAGTAGATTGCTGATCTTACAACTGCTCTTATAGCAGCGTTCATTCCTGGAGCATCTCCACCACTTGTTAATATCCCTATTGTTTTCATAAGTTACCTCCTAAAACATTTTTCAAGGGACTTTTATTGTCCCTATATATATTATTTATCCCATGTTAATTAAAAAAACTTACCCAAATTTATATACTACGATATTATACCATATTTTCGCAAAAATTTTAGCTATATCTGTGTTATATTTTTGGGTATTTTTTATTATTTTGTTACTGAGCTACAATTTTAATGCAAGTTTCATTTAATATTTGCTTTAAATTGTCAACTAAAATGTTGGAAATTGTAACATTTCCATTCCATTTATACTTTCTTTTTGGAACAGTTGTACATAAAAATACTTCGTCTTTACCTGGATAAAGTTTTAAAATATTTTCTATTTCTCGTAAATTTTCTTTATTATTTATATCTTCAATTTTTATAAATAAATTTTGCCCCGTATTATTTACCTGTTTATTATATACTTTTTTTTGATTTTCTACAAAAGGAGTTTTATCATTTATATCTTTTATTTCTTGAGCTATTATTTTAGCATTATCCTCTTCTTGTATACTTAATCTACCTTTAATATAAACTATATTCTCTTCATTTACAATAGTATTATATTGTTGTAATGTTCTCGGGAATACAATTACTTCTATAGTTCCATATAAATCTTCAACTTCTAAGAAAGCCATTATTTCATTTCTCTTAGTAGTTTGTATTCTTTTGTTAGAAATCATTCCACCAATTATTACATTTTGTTGATCCATAGCTAAATATTTATCTAAATTTTCTTTTAAGTCATTTAACTTTTTCGTATTAATTGATGTTCTAGTCTCCAACTCTTTTTCATATTCAGAAAGAGGATGTCCACTAACATACATTCCTAAAACTTCTTTTTCTAGGGCTAATTTTTCTCTATCTTCAAATTCTTGTACATTTGGAATAGATGTAATTTCATTTTCAAATTTATCTATTTCTTCATTTCCTCCAAATCCATCTAATCCATCAAATAGTGATATTTGGCCTTTTACATTTTTCTTTCTTTCTAAAGATACACTTTCTAATACTTTTTCATATCCCATCATTAAACTGGCTCTATTGTATCCCATTTCATCAAATCCGCCACATTTAATTAAACTTTCAATTACTCTTTTATTAATATCTTTACTGTCTAATCTTTTTATTAAATTAATGAAGTCTGTAAATTCTCCATTTTCTTCTCTTTCGATAACTATATTGTTGATTATATTTACACCTACATTTTTTACAGCAGCAAGTCCAAATCTTATATTGTTATCTTCAACAGAGAATTTTGCAAAACTTTTATTTATATCTGGTTTTAATACTTTTATATTTAACGCATTACATTCTCTTATATATTCAACTACTTTGTCTGTATTACCCATTACACTTGTAATTAATGCTGCCATAAATTCAACTGGATAATGTGCTTTTAAGTATGCTGTTTCATATGCTATAACACCATATGCGGCTGCATGTGATTTGTTGAACGCGTATTTAGCGAAGTCAATCATATCATCAAATATTTTATTTGCAGTTTGTTCATCTACGCCATTTCTGACACAACCTGCGATTTCTATATTTCCATTTTCGTCAGTTTTTCCGTGGATAAAGTATTGTCTTTCTTCTTCCATGACATCCATTTTCTTTTTACCCATAGCTCTTCTAACTAAGTCGCTTCGTCCATAACTATATCCACCAAGCTCTCTAACAACTTCCATAACCTGTTCTTGGTATATTAAACAACCATAAGTTACTTCCATTATTGGTTTTAATTTTTCGTGTATATATGTTATTTTTTCTGGATGATGTTTATATTCTAAGTAGGTCGGAATAGAATCCATTGGTCCTGGTCTGTATAAAGATATTCCGGCTACTATATCTTCGAAATTACTTGGTTTTAATTGTTTCATGAATGATCTCATTCCGGCACTTTCCATTTGGAACACTCCTAGAGTATTTCCTGATGAAAGAAGTTCAAATACCTTTGGATCATCATAATCCATTTTAGAAAAATCTATTTTTACTCCATGGTTTCTTTCTATTAAGTCAAGTGCATCTCTTATAACTGTTAATGTTCTTAGACCTAAGAAGTCCATTTTTAAAAGTCCCAATTCTTCTAATGTTGTCATAGTAAACTGGGTACTTATTGCATCTTGATGTTTGTATAGTGGTACATATTCATCAATAGGATTTTTAGATATAACTACACCTGCCGCATGAGTAGATGCATGTCTAAGCATTCCCTCTAATTCTTTAGAAATATTTATTATAGTTTTTGTATCTTGATCTTGCTCATACATTGCCTTTAAATTTGGGTTTGTTTCTAGAGCTTTATCTATAGTCATCCCTAAGGCATTTGGTATTTCTTTTGCTATCTTATCAACTTGATTATATGGTATGTCTAATACCCTTCCAACGTCTCTTATTGCAAGTTTTGCACCCATTGTACCAAAAGTAATGATTTGAGCAACGTGATCTTCTCCATATTTTCTCTTAACATAGTCGATAACTTCTTCTCTTCTTTCATAACAGAAATCTATATCGATATCGGGCATAGATACACGTTCTGGATTTAGGAATCTTTCGAATAATAGGTTGTATTTTATAGGGTCTATATCTGTTATTTTAAGTGTATATGCAACTATTGAACCGGCAGCACTACCACGCCCTGGACCAACCATTATTCCATTTTCTTTTGCAAAGTTGATAAAATCCCATGTTATTAAGAAATACTCTACGTATCCCATTTTATTAATAACGCCTAATTCATATTTCAGTCTATCTAAAATTTCTTGGCTTGGATTTTCATATCTTTCATATAATCCTTTATAGCATAGTTCTTCAAGATATCCTGAAGTTGTGTACCCTTCTGGAACTTCATAATTAGGTAAATGTATAGTATTAAAATCAAACTCTACGTTACATCTTTCTGCTATTTTTACAGTATTATCTAAAGCTTCTAATGCATATGGGAATAACTCTTCCATTTCTTCTCTTGATTTTAGATAAAACTCTTCTGTTCCAAATCTCATTCTCCCTGGGTCATTTAAAGTTTTCCCCATTTGGATACATAGTAAAACATCATGTGCTTTTGCATCAGCTTTTTCTACATAATGTATATCATTTGTAGCTACTAGCGGAATATTTAGTTCCTTCGATAATTTCACTAGTGATGCGTTTACTTCCTTTTGTTCCGGTAAATGATGATCTTGTAATTCTAAATAAAAATTACCTTGTCCAAAAATTTCGTTATATGTTAAAGCTATTTCCTTAGCTTTTTCGTAGTTTCTATTCATCAATGCATTTGAAACATCACCTGCTAAACATGCTGATAAGCATATAATTCCCTCACTATGTTCTCTTAATGCTTGGATATCAACTCTTGGTTTATAGTAAAATCCGTCTACGTATGACATTGAAACTAGTTTTATTAAATTCTGATATCCAGTCATATTTTCTGCTAATAAAATTAAATGGCCATATCTTTTATCAAAATTTGGGTCCTTATCTTTTAAACTACGAGGTGCTGTGTATAATTCACATCCTATTACTGGTTTTACACCTTGTTTTTTAGCCTCTTTATAGAAGTCTATTACTCCGAACATATTTCCATGGTCAGTTATAGCAACTGAATTCATACCTAACTCTTTAGTTCTTTTTATCAGTTTTTTAACCCTAGAAAAACCATCTAATAAACTATACTCTGTATGCACATGTAAATGTGCGAATTGAGCTGACATATCTCCACCTCCTAATATAAATTTTTGTATATAAATATCTATTTAATAATTGTATTTTTAACGTAAGACTATATTAATTTATACCCATTACTCTGTGTTATAAATTAATATATTTTTGCAAAACAAACAAGGGGAATTTATGTAAAATTCCCCCTTCTCTCTATTTCAAATCATTAGCAATTTGCTCTATTTTTTTTAATCGATGGTTAACGCCTGATTTACTTATAGGAGGATTTAACATTTCCCCTAATTCTTTTAGCGACATATCTTCATTTTCTACTCTTAATAAAGCGATTTCTTGTAAATTTTCTGGCAAGCTACTAATCCCTATTTTATTCTGAATTAATTTTATATTTTCTACTTGTCTAACTGCCGCATTTACTGTTTTTGATAAATTTGCAGTTTCACAATTTACAATACGATTCACGTTATTTCTCATTTCTTTTACTATCTTTGTACTTTGTAAACTAAGTAGTGCCTGATATGCCCCTATCATACTTAATAAATCAGAAATCTGCTCACTTTCCTTTAAATAAACAACAAAACTATTTTTTCTTGCAACTATTTTTGCGTTTAATCCCTCGGAATTTATTAAATCTCTAAGAGAATTTGCATAATCCTCATTATTAGTTACAAATTCCATATGATAATTTTTTTCTGGGTCACTTATTGAACCTCCGCCTAAAAATGCACCTCTAAGATACGCCCTTTTTAGTATTTCATCATCAAATACTTCCTTTGGTATACTGTTTGTAGGAAAAAATCCATCTCTATCTTCCAGTATTCCCAATTTTTTAAGAAGTCTTTCCGCTCCATTTTCACTTTTAACCATTAAAACGTAACTATTATTTCTTTTTAGCATTTGATTTTTGTTTACAGAAATTGTAGTTTCTATATTAAATTCTTTTTTAAGTAATTTAAATACTCTTCTTGCAATAGAATTTAACTCTGTTGTTATCTTAACGTTTATTTTTCTTAATCCCGCAAATTGTATAGTCCCAGCCATTCTAACTATAGCTGATAGTTCTGATAATTTATCATTTACATCGATATCTTTAACTCTAGCTAACTCATTTTTCGTCTCACTTGAAAAAGACATTTCTATCACCTAATTCTAGCTTTTTTTATTTCTTTTTTTTATTTCATCTAATGCAACCTTTATTATTTCTCTCTCATCGTTATATCGTGCTAAATCGACTACTCTGTCTAAATGTATGAATTTAGCATCTACAAATCCCTCTTCTTTTAGAGGAATTGTGTCCATGTTTTTAGATTTCATCAGATACCAAAAAACCGTTTTATGAACAGCTTTATTTTCATCCCAATTTTCCTTGTACGTATAATGGATTTCTCCTAAATATTTTAAGATTTCAGCTTTTACTCCTGTCTCTTCTAGTACCTCCCTTAGAGCCGCGTCTTTCCTTTGCTCTCCTTCTTCTACCCTTCCTTTGGGTAACACCCAATCCCCATTAAACTTTCTAAGTAGAAGGATTGCATTTCCAAATAAGACTACACCACCGGCACTAATCTCTTCTCTCATAGATTTTCACTCCTTAATTCAACATAATAATAAGAATTTCTTCATAAAGATATAAAATCCTTTTTTATTCACTGTTACATATCATGACCTAGAGCCAGTTTGACAATTATACTAGAAATCTCATCTGCATTATGCCTAATATAGGTATCTTTTACTTCTATCAAATTAGCTTCGACAGTTTTAATACCCATACATCTTAATTTTAATCTTTGTTCATTGTCTAATAAAACTTGTGTAGATCCATCCTCATTATATCTTCTAGATACTGATTCTGATATCTTTTCATTATTAGTTACAATACAATCAATTAATCCAGGTTCTGTATGTTTTATTAATGCCTCAACATGATCTAATACATTATATCCCTCTGTTTCTCCTGGTTGCGTCATAACATTAGGTATATATACTTTCGTAGCATTTGATTTTTTTATAGCATCAATTACCCCTGGAACTAATAAATTCGGTATTACACTAGTATATAAACTACCTGGTCCCATTACAATAATATCAGCTCCATGTATAGAACTTATAACTTCGTCTAGAGGTCTACATTTTTCTGGTATTAAAGTAATTTTATCTATTTTACATTTTTGCTTTCTAACTACTTTAGGTATTGTTGATTCTCCTTTTACAACTTTACCATTTTCTAAGGTTGCACTTAAGTCTATGTTTTCAAGCGTAACTGGTAAAACCCTTCCTGTTATTGCAAATACTTGACCTATTTTATAAACTGCTGTTTCAAAATTTCCATATAGGCCATTCATAGCAGCTAAAAATAAGTTTCCAAAACTTTGCCCTTTTAAAGCTCCTTCTTCAAATCTGTATTGCATAACTTCATTCATAGTCGGTTCTATATTTGCAAGTGCCATAATACAATTTCGTATATCTCCTGGTGGCAACATTCCTAGGTCGGATCTAAGAACACCTGAACCTCCACCATCATCAGCAACTGTAACTACAGCTGTTATATTTTGAGTGTGGTGTTTTAATCCTCTTAGGAAAATTGATTGGCCAGTTCCCCCACCGATAACTACTACGTTAGGACCTTTGTTTTCTTTAGTCTGTAACTCTAAGTATCTTATCCTCTCATTTTTCATTTGGATAAATAACCATATAGCTATGCCAAAGCATAGTATGCCTATTACCCCAAAAATTATACCAACTATTTCCATAATAACCTCCGCACTATTTTAACATAAAATCTCTATGTTTTTTAACGACTCTATATCCCTTACTTTGAATTTCTTCAGCGATAAGGTTAGCTATCGTCACAGATCTATGTCTTCCTCCAGTGCAGCCAATACTAATCACTAAATGATGTTTTCCCTCTTCCACATATTGTGGTATTAGGAAATCTATCATATCTGTAAGTTTTGCATAAAATTGTCTACTAATATCAGAATTCATTACATAATCCCTAACCTCTTGATCTTCCCCTGTCTTATTTCTAAGACTCTCTAAGTAATATGGATTAGGTAAAAATCTAACATCAAATACTAAATCTGAATCTTTAGGAATCCCATGTTTAAATCCAAATGAAAGTACAGAAATTGTAATATTTGTCTGCTTCTCTCCTATTGAATAAATTTTTAGTATTTCTTCTTTTAAATCTTTAGGCTTCATATTAGTAGTATCTACTATATAATTAGCAATTTGTTTTAATGGATGTAATATCTTTCTTTCAATTTTTATTCCTTCTGGTATTTGTCTATTTAATGCCAATGGATGATTTCTTCTAGTCATTTTATATCTTTTTAAAAGAGTATCATCATCACAATCTAAAAATAAAATTTCAAAAGGATAATTTTCTCTTTTAAGAGTTCTTAAACTTTCATGCAAATCTTCAAAAAATTTCATACCCCTTATATCTATACCAAGAGCGACTTTATCAACCATAGAACCTGCTTGATAACATATTTCAGCAAAGTTAACTATTAATGTTGGAGGTAAATTATCTACACAGTAATAATCCATATCCTCAAAAACTTTCATTACTTCACTTTTGCCTGATCCTGATAATCCAGTTACTATTACAAATTTCATTAAAGCCCCCTCCTTAAAATACAATGTTTTCAATTAATGATTTGTTTAATCCAGATTTATTTACAGTCTCTAATGCCAAATCGAAATTGCCTACATTTTGTGGTATGTGTGCATCGGAACCTATTATAAATTTAAGATTGTAGTCCTTTATTTTTTTTAATTGTTCTACATTTAAAAATTCATGGCTACTGTTTATTTCTAGTTTAGTATTAGTATTTTCTGCTACCTTCGCCACTTCTTCTATATAAATGCCTCCCTTATCTCCGGGATGAGTAATTGCAAATATATCATTGTTTTTTATAGTATTTACAATTGCCTCTGTATTATATTCTTTAGCTTTTTCACTTTTAAAGAAAAAGTTTTGACACATATTGACCATACCCTTTAAAGATGTCGGCATAGAACCAAAATGGTATCCTGCCATTATATAGTCAAAATATTTATCAATTTTTTCTGTTAAATCTATGTTTCCCTTATTGTCTAATATATTGCATTCAACTCCTAAAAGGATTTGTATTTGATCTTTATATTTTTCATTTAAAATGTCAACTTCTTCTCTCATTTTTTCGAAATCATCGATTTTCACACCATAGGCAATATTTTTATACCCATGGTCTGAAATCCCGATTGTTTTTATTCCCTTAGATATCGCAACCTTCACATTGTCTTCTATAGTACCTTTTCCATGACTATATATAGTGTGAGTGTGATAATCTGCTAATATTTCCATATTAATCCTCTCCAAGTATTTTGACTTCTTCTTCTAACATTATTCCAAATTTATTTAAAACTGTACTTTTTACAATATACATTAAATCTAATATATCTTTTGCTTGTGCATTTCCTGCATTAACAACAAATCCACAGTGTTTTTCAGAAACTTGTGCTCCTCTTAAAGTTAACCCTCTTAATCCACAATCATCTATTAATTTTCCTGCAAAGTGTCCTTCTGGTCTTTTAAAAGTACTTCCTGCACTTGGTAAATTTAATGGTTGTTTAGTTGTTCTTCTATTTGTTAAGTCAGCCATAAATGCTTTTATTTCATCATAGTTTCCTTTTTGAAGCTCAAGTTCTGCTGATAAAACTATATAATCAGAATTAGTAAGTATACTTCTTCTATACTCAAATTTCATTTCCTCATTTGTAAATTCAGATATTTCTCCTTGTGGATTCATTACTCTAACTGATTTTACAACTGATTTTATTTCTCCACCATAAGCGCCAGCATTCATTGCTAATCCACCACCAAGAGTTCCAGGAATCCCTGCTATACATTCAAACCCTGTTAAACTTTCTCTAAGTGCAGCTTTTCCTAATACAGCTAATAAAGCTCCTGCTTGTGCTTTTATTATATTTCCTTCTATTTCAAAATTATTGAAGTTGTCTCCAAATTCTATTACTATTCCTCTTATTCCACCGTCTTTTACTAATAAGTTTGATCCATTTCCTATTATTAGATATGGAAGTTCATTTTTATTTATATATTTTAATATTTGACTTAATTGTTCCTCTGTTCTAGGTCTAACTAATATGTCAGCTGGTCCACCTACTCTAAATGAGATGTGTTTTTTCATAGGCTCATCTATTTTTATATCTTCTTCATCAACTATTTTTACTAAATCGTTATAAACTAATTCTTTATTCATATTTAAATATTTATTGCCAAATCCTATTTTTTTAATATAAGTATTTGACAGACTCCTTCCTTCTTTTATTCTTGATATCCACGTATTTATCTAAAATCGTTTTTTGTTTTTATAATTATTTTTAAATTCATTCAATTATTTCTATTATGCTTTAATATATGTTTCTATAAATAAAAGTGTATCTCAAAAAAAACATAATTCTAGTTATAAAAAGATTTTACCACATATTCAATTTTTATTTAAGGTGAATTTGATTTATTTAGTAATTAGTTGTGATTTTTAACTTATTTTATATTAAGCAAAAAAATATTGCCAAAGATTAAATCTTTGACAATATTTTTTTAATTTCCCTTATATATTTATATTATACATTAGAAGCTTTCTTTTTATCTGCTGCTAAATATACAACATGATAAATAACTGGTATTATTAATGCTCCACCAATTAAGTTACCTATTGTTACGCAGATTAAATTAGTTGCACATGCTCCTATTGATATATCAGCGCCTAATAGCATTCCAACTGGAATGAAATACATATTTGCCACGCTATGTTCAAATCCACATAATACGAATAACATGATTGGGAACCAACATGCAAATATCTTAGAAATTATGTCTTGTGCACTTGTTGCCATCCATACTGCTAAAACAACAAGGATATTACATAATATACCTCTAAGTATCATAGTCATTACATCTAGAGTTGCTTTTCCTTCAGCTATTGCAATAGCTTTTGTCGCTGCATCTCCAGTCAAAACATCACCATAATATACTATAAGTGCTAAACATAAAGAACCAACTAAATTACCTAGCCAAACTATACACCAGTTTTTAACCATTTGACCACCTGTAATTTTCTTATTCATTAAAGCTAATGTCATTAAGTTGTTTCCTGTGAATAATTCTGCTCCACATATAACTACTAACATAAGTCCAACAGGGAAGACAGCTGCTCCTACAAGCTTAGCTACTCCAGGATCTATAGCAGCAAATGTTTGACTTGCTACAGTGTTTCCTAATCCCCCAAATCCGATAAATGCTCCAGCTAAGATTCCTAGTAAAAACATTGAACCAACTGGCAAATTTGCTTTTCCTACACCAACGTTAACCATTGCATTGGCTATTTCTTTTGGTGCTAAAAATCTCTTTTCCATACAAATACACCCCTTTGTTAAGTATTAAGAAAACATTTTCGTATTACAAGTTAATTATAGCACCATTTTTTTTGAGAAAAAACCGATTTGGCGAATGTATACATTATATTTATTTAATTATTAACAATAATTTTTCTTATTAAATTTTCTATTTAATCTAACTTTATTTTTCGACATTATGGTCTTATTATTTTGTCGGCTTGTGCCATTTTTTCTAGTATAAAATACATATTTGTCACTTCACCAACTTCTAATTTTTCTGTTAAATTATAATAATTTAAGCAAGTTCCACAGCTTAAAATTTCAACACCTTGTGCTTCTAGAGTTTTTAAATCCTTTATAGAATTTGAACCTTCTGTAGATAATTTAACACCAGAATTATAAAGTAATACTGTACTTGGAAGTTCTTCTAATTCAGTTAGTGCAAATATAAATCCTTTCATTAAAATTTGACCTAATTCATCATTTCCTTCTCCCATCTTATTGCTACTTAATACTACAACAGTGTTAGTTTTTCTATCTGGATAGCAAACTTCTTCTTGTTTATTTTCCTCTACATTTACTTCTTGTGACTGACTATTATTAGCTTCTGCTTTTATTTTTATTACATAATGTTGATCTTCTATTTTATCGCATGTATATTCTAAGTTTTTTTGTTTTGCCATTTTACTTAAATTTTGAACAGCTATTTCATTATCTACATGTACTTCTACTAAACTTTGTTCTGTTATTTTATCTAGTGCTTTTTTTGTTTTTATAACTGGAATTGGACATTGATCCCCCATTGCATCTACTTTTATTTCTTTCATTGTTATTCCTCCTAAATCTACCTTATGTATTTTTTATATTAATTATTTTTACTCACTAATTTACTATTATTTTATATTCCTTTTCTTCTACAACTTCACCAATTACTCCACATGGCAAGTTTAAACTGTCTAATTCCTCCATTAAAGCTTCTATATCATTTGGATTTACTGCTACTAATAGTCCGCCTGAAGTTTGTGGATCAAATAATATTTCTTCCATTGCAAAATCATCTATATTAAATAATATTTTACTTTCAAGAAAATTTCTATTTCTTTGAGCTGCTGCTGTTAGTAAAAATTCATCTGCATATTGTCGCGCTTCTTTTATATAAGGAACTTTGGTACTATCTAAAATTGCAGAACAATCTCCAGCAACCATTTCATTTAAGTGACCTAAAAGACTAAATCCCGTCACATCTGTACAAGCATGAACATCATATTTTCTAATGATTTCTGCAGCATATTTATTTAATGTACACATAGATTCTATAGCTTTATCCATGGCCTCTTTACTAGCTTCTCCAACTCTATTTGCTGTTGAAACTATTCCAACCCCTAGTGGTTTTGTAAGTATTAATTTATCCCCCACTTTGCATCCATTATTTTGATATATTTTATTTGGATTTATAATTCCTGTAACAGAAAGACCGTATTTCACATCTTGGTCCATTATTGAATGTCCACCAGATAAAACCCCACCGGCTTCTGTAACTTTCTCACTACCACCTTGAATTATATCCCCTAATATATTCAAATCCATCTGTTCTGGGAAGCAAACTATATTTAGAGCTGTTTTAACTTCTCCTCCCATAGCATATATATCACTTAATGCATTTGCTGCTGCTATTTTTCCAAAAGTATATGGATCATCTACCATAGGTGGAAAGAAATCCAGCGTTTGAACCATTGCAATATCATCAGTCAATTTATATACAGATGCATCATCACTACTTTCAAATCCTACTAATAAATTTTCATCATATTTTTTTGGTATTCTTTCTAAAACACGATTTAAAATCCCTGGTCCTAATTTTGCTGTGCAACCTCCACCTTTGCAGAAAACTATGTCTTTTTTACTCATATTAAAAACCTCTCTCCTTAATAATAAAATCTTTTATTTAATATAAAACCCTTTTATCTTCTATTCTTTTTGTTATTCTACTTCTATCAAAATGCTCTAACATAGCTATTGATATTTTTCGATTTGAATTTGTAATATCCCTAAATTCTGCTACTGTTATTTGTTTATTTTTATTTAAATAATTAATTAAATCATTTTTAACATTTTCGTGTACTTTTTTATCTAAATAATATGTATCATCTAGTTTTTGTATTGTTTCTCCTATTAAAGCCTCTAAAACTTCTTCATAAAACTTATTTTTATTGCATATGTCATCTTTTGTCATAAGAGAAGTTAATCCATTTTTTCTAGCTTTACTTTCAATTTCTTCCTTTATTAATAGCTGTTTTTGATTGAATTTCACTTCAAATTCATAATTAGAAACTAAGTTATCTTGAAGCTTTATATCCTTATTTTCAATCATTTTATTAAGAATTATATCCATGTCTTTAACCTTAAGATTAGTATCAACTCTAGATCGAAGTTCTTCTTTTAATATACCTTTTCTTAATCTATACTGTTTATGATATTTAGTTAAAATGTCGATAGTTTTATCTTTTAACTTATTATAGTGGTTTATATGTAGATAGTATTTATTTACGCAGAATACTTTATTTTCATTTATTAAGGCATCTATACCTTCTTTAATATATTCTTCTTTTTCTCCGGTATAACTAATTAAATCTTTTAATGTAATGTAATTTGATAAGTTTAATTTTAAGTATTCTTCTATTATGTCTTTAAGTTCACCTTTTTCTTTTATTTTTAATGCTTCAATAACACTTTCATCATATATTTTGTGTTTCTTAGGTGCTGTATCAATTATTACTCCGCCTCCAATTGTGTCCATTGGCGAGTAAGACCTAATTATAAATCTATCTCCTTTTTTAGCTACTATTTTCTCTTCCAATCTCAACTGAGCATATCCACTTTCTCCATAAGGTATTTCATCTTCATTTAATGGTACTATTCTGCATAATATCTGTTTTGTTCCGTGGAAAATTCTTATTCTATCCCAATGTTTTAAACTTTTTTTACAATGTTCAACTAATGATATATTTACATCTATCATCATAGATTCTTCAACAGAACCTGTCTCTGCAATCACATCGCCTCTCTGTATTTCACTCACTTTTACATTAGATAAGTTTATTGCCGTTCTTTGCCCTGCATAAGCTGTCTTTACATCACATCCATGAACTTGAATATTTCTTACCTTTGCCTTCTTTTCACTAGGATATATAGTCATTTCATCATCTACAGAGATTTTACCTTCAATTAAAGTTCCCGTTACAATTGTTCCGAAACCTTTTAGCGAAAATACTCTATCTATGCTCATCCTTGAAGGCGCGTCAATTTTCTTTTCCTCTATATCTTCACTTAACTCATCAATCTTTTTAACTAATTTATCTAATCCTCTTCTAGATACAGAGTCAACTTCTACAATAGGTGCATTTTCTATAAATAATCCTTTTGTTTTTTCTTTTACATCTTCTTTTACTAATTCAATAAACTCTTCATCAACCAAATCACATTTAGTCAAAACTATTATCCCTTTTTTTACACCTAAGTAATTTAAAATATCTAGATGTTCAACAGTTTGTGGCATTACCCCTTCATCTGCTGCAATTACCAATAAAACTATATCTATACCGCATGCTCCAGCAAGCATATTTTTTATAAATTTTTCATGACCAGGAACATCAACTATTCCGACTCTTTTTTTGCTAGGTAAATCAAAATATGTAAATCCTAAATTTATAGAAATTCCTCTTTGTTTTTCTTCTTTAAGATTATCTGTTTCTCTACCAGTAAGAGCTTTTATCAATGTCGTCTTCCCGTGATCTATATGTCCTGCTGTTCCTAAAATTACATTTTTCATCTCAAGAAAATCCCCCTGAAAATTTAATTAAAAATTAGCTTTAATTCTTTTACTATTAAATCAAACTCATTTTCTTCTATAGTCCTAACATCTAAAATATATTTATCTTCATTTATTCTTCCGATTATATGTGAATCGCTATTTCTAAGTCTTTTTTCAAGATAAGATACACTAAATTTGTTAGGTTTAATTGTTACTGTATATGTATCTAGCTTTTCTAGTGGCATTGAACCGCCCCCAACTTGTGATACATTTTTCTCTTTTTGAATATCTGCATCTATATTTAATGCTTGTATTCTATTTAAAAGTACATCTGCTTTTTTATCTAATTCTTTTAAACTACAAGTAATCATTTTTAATGTAGGAATATTTCTTATAGCATCTTCTTCATCTAAATACATTCTTAAAGTCGCCTCTAGTGCTGCTATTGTCATTTTGTCAACTCTCAATGCTCTTGTTAATTGATTTTTCTTCATTTTTTCTATATATTCTTTTTTCCCCACAATAATTCCAGCCTGTGGTCCGCCAAGCATCTTGTCCCCGCTGAATGTAACTATATCAGCTCCTTTTTTAAGCGAATCTATTACTGTAGGTTCATATGTTAATCCATATTTAGATAAATCCACAAATACCCCACTTCCTAAGTCTTCTATAATAGGTATATTTTTAAACTCTTCTTCTTGCTTCAATTCTTCTATACCAACTGATTCTGTAAATCCTAAAATACGATAATTACTAGTATGTACCTTCATTATAGCTTTAGTCTCTTCACTAAGTCCTCCTTTATAATCTTGTATGTGAGTTTTATTAGTAGAACCTACTTCAACTAATTTTCCACTTCCTAATTCCATTATGCTAGATATTCTGAAACTTCCGCCTACTTCAACTAATTCCCCTCTAGAAACTATAACCTCTCCATCTTTTGCTATTGTATTTAAAACTAATAATACTGCTGCTGCGTTATTATTTACTATTAATACATCTTCAGCACCTGTTAGTCTTTTTATTATATCTACCAAATGGTCATATCTAGAGCCCCTTTTACCTTTTGATAAATTATACTCTAAGTTAGAATATCCAAATGCTATATTAACTAATTCATCTTGTACTTTTGGACTTAATTTAGAACGACCTAAATTAGTATGTATAACTATACCTGTTGCATTTATAACTTTTTTAATAGATAATTGAAATTTATTTTTTGTAGAATTGATTACATCATTTATTAAAACATCTTCTTGTATATGAAATGAATCTAAATCATCATTTTTATCAATAATTTCTTTTCGTTTGCTTTGTATAATTTCTCTTGTAGCTTCTAGTATTAATTCCCTCGGATAGTTTTTTAATAAATCCTGTATTTTTTGATTTGCTAGAACCTTATCAACTGAAGGTAATTTTGCAAAAGCTTCCCTTTTTTTCAAGTCAATCCCCCCTGTAGATCTATTCATTTATTTTCTATAATAATTATAACTTATTTTACATAATAATACTTGATTTTACATTTTTTATTGTATTTTTTGGTAATAAAGTTGAAATTTAGATAATAAGTTGTTATTATTAAATAGTAATGTATTTTTTGTACATAATATTGCAATACATTTATATATTTGGGGGAGGATGAGTTCTGGTGTTCTCTCTAGTCTTCAAAACTAGTACGAGGGGTTAAGAGCCTCTTAGGTGGGTTCGATTCCCACCCTTTCCCGCCAATAGACTAAAAAAATAAGCTCCTTATACATTAAAGGGGCTTATTTTTTTATAATTTTTTAATATTAATAACTAAAAATTATCATATTGTTATCATAATTTATATTTTTTGTTTTTATAACAACCGCAATAGTATTTATAAAATAATATTATATAAGTGTATATAATCGCGGCTACGGACTCTTTATTCGTCAAACCCTTTATTTTTATAAAGATTTGAAACCCATAATAAGGTCCAATGCAAAGTAATATTTACATTGGACCTTTATGGTATATCATTTAAATTAAACTTGTTTTATTTTCTTGCACACTCGCTAGCTTCACCAGTTAATATATCAAGTCCATGTTCAAGAGCTGGCATTAAGCATTCCATACACTCTTTAACCGCTTTAGGACTTCCTGGCATATTTATAATCAATGTAGATTTTCTAATTACTGAAACTGCTCTACTTAACATAGCTTTTTTAGTAAATTGCATGCTATAAGCTCTTATAGCTTCAGATATTCCTGGCACTAATTTTTCAGCTATTGATAATGTAGCTTCTGGTGTATTATCTCTTTTTGAAAAACCTGTTCCCCCAGTTGTAAGGATTAAATCTACTTCATTGTTATCACATAAAGTTTTCATTTCTTCTGCTAATACTTCTTTATCATCTGGAAGTACTTTATAGAATTTTACTTCATATCCAAACTCTGCAACTATTTCTTTTATTTTAGCTCCACTTTCGTCTACTCTTTCCCCACGTGACCCTTTGTCACTTGCTGTTATAATTCCAACTCTATACATTTTCTCCACCTTCTATTCTACTATTTCTATTTCGTCTCCTGGTTTTATTTTTCCACCTTCTAAAACTCTTGCAAATATACCATTTCTAGGCATTATACAGTCACCCATTTTTTTAAATATTTCGCATCCATGGTGACATTCTTTTCCGATTTGAGTTATTTCTAGCAGAACATCATTACATCTGAATTTAGTTCCTACTGGTATAGTTTTTAAGTCCCAACCTTCAACTAATAAGTTTTCACCAAAAGCACCTGGTTTTACTCCAGCCCCTCTAGCATTGAACTCTTCTACTCTTTCAAATGAAAGTAAACTAACTTGTCTATGCCATTTTCCCGCATGAGCATCATCTTTTAATCCAAATTCAACTATAAATTCACCTTCATTTATTGGATGTTTTTGAGTCCCTTTTTTTTCACTTATACATACATTTACTACTCTTCCCATTATTATTTTCTCCTTAAACTTATTTATCCCAATTTATTAATTTCGTGTTTTATCCACCGATTTGAACCATATTTTTTACTTCTATATCTTGCTCACCATTAGCATGACCAAATTTATGACTTAATGGTTTGTTCCAAATAGTATCATGGATTAAAGTTTTTAAATCTTCATCACTTATCCCATTTCTAATAGGAGCCTTTAAATCTACTCCTTTATTATAATGAAGACATAATTTTAAAAATCCATTTGATGTAAGTCTTATTCTATTACATGATTCACAAAATTCATGACTAATAGCACTTATAAAACCAATACACCCTTTCATATTTTCATTTCTATAATATTTGGCTGGCCCATTTCCTCTTTTTTCAGTTACTGTTTCAAATACTCCGAAACGACTTTCTAAAATAGAAAGTATTTCATCATTATCTATTTCTGTATATTTCTTTCCGAATCCAATAGGCATTAATTCTATAAATCTTACATCTATCTCTCTATCTTTAGCAAAGTTAGCAATTTCAGCAAGTTCATCTATATTAAAATCCCTAATAGCTAGGCAGTTTATCTTTATCCTTATTCCTAATTTATAGGCCTTATCTATAGATCTAAGTACCTTTTCAAGACCCACTCTTCTAGTTATCTTTTTAAATTTTTCTTTGTTTAAAGTATCTAAACTTATATTTATAGCATCTATACCAGCTGTATATAAATCATCTAACATATCATAAAGCAGTATTCCATTAGTTGTTAAAGTAACTTGTTCTATTTTTTCTATATTTTTTATATCTTTTATTAAATCTACAATATCTTTTCTAACTAAAGGTTCCCCGCCTGTTATTTTAATTTTTCTTATTCCTAATTCTGATACAGTTTCACAAATTCTTAAAATTTCATCATAAGTAAGTATTTCTTCATGTGGGATGCTTTCTATACCTTCTTCAGGCATACAATAAACACATCTCAAATTACATCTATCTATTACAGATATTCTAAGATAATCTATATTTCTATTTAACTTATCTAACATATTCTATTCCCACTTTCAGGTATATTATTGTATTACTACTTATCTTCATTAAAGTAGAAGTCCCCACTCTTTCCACCAGATTTTTTAACTAAATGAACATCTGAAATAACCATTCCTTTATCGATAGCTTTACACATGTCATAAATAGTAAGTAGCGCAACATTTACGCCTGTAAGAGCTTCCATTTCTACTCCTGTTTTTCCGCTTAATTTTACAAGACAAGTAGCACTTATACTTTTTTCTTCTTCGTTAAATTCAAAGTCTACTTTTGCTTTTGTAAGCATTAGTGGATGACACATAGGTATTAATTCTGATGTCTTTTTAGTAGCCATAATTCCTGCAACTCTAGCAACAGCAAGAACATCTCCCTTAGCCATATTTCCTGTTATAATTCTTTCGTATGTTTCATCACATACAAATATTTTTCCTGTAGCTATTGCTTCTCTTTCTGTTACATTTTTGTCTGTAACATCTACCATTACTGCATTTCCATGTTGATCAAAATGATTTAATTTTCCTGACATCTTATACACCCTTTCCAAATCCACAGTTAGGGAATGTACATACATCACAACTTAAGCATAATCCACCTAATCCTAATCCTGCTAAATCATCGCTTGTAACCATATCATCAGCCATAAGTCTTGGTAATACTAAATCAAATACTGTTCTCTTAGCGTACATTACACATCCAGGTAATCCTACTATTGGTAATTCTCTTCCGTCTTTTTCATAATAAGCAAGTAACATCATTGCGCCTGGAAGAACTGGAGCACCATAAGAAACTATTCTAGCTCCTGTATTTTTTATTGCTCCTGGAGTTTTATCATCAGGGTCAACGCTCATACCACCTGTGCATAATACCATGTCTGCACCTTGTTCTATAAATTCTTCAACTGCCTTTGTTATTTTTTCTATATCATCATTTACTATTGTTTGGCCTATTACATCTGCACCAAACTCTTTAACTTTTTCTGCAACTACTGGTCCGAAAGTATCTTTTATTCTTCCATAGAATACTTCATTTCCTGTTGTTACTATACCTACTTTTTTCTTTTTAAAAGGTATTAATGATAATATTGGTTTGTCTCCAGCAACTTCTTTTGCTTTTTCTATTTTTTCTTGTTCTATTAAAAGTGGTATTATTCTTGTTCCAGCAAGTTTATCGCCTTTTTTAACAGTTGTATTTGTATGTCTAGTTGCTATCATCATTTCGCCTAAACTATTTACTGCTCTTAATTTATCTACATCTATTTTTAAAAGTCCATCTATTTCAGCTATTAATTCTATTTTTCCTTCTTTTACTTCAGATTGGCTCATATTTTCATTCATACATATATCTCTTAGATATTCAGCTGCTTCATTTTCATGAAGTACCCCTTCAGTTTTTTCCCATATGTAAAGATTATCTTTTCCTAATGATAGTAAAACAGGAATATCCTCTTCTGTTACTATATGTCCTTTTCTAAAAGCTGTCCCCTTTTTTACATCTTTTATAATTTGAGTTATATCGTGGCAAAGAACATGCCCCACTGCATCTTGAGTTTTAACACACTTCATAAAAATCATCTCCTATTTCCCATCTATATACTGAATTATAGCTTCAGCAATCCCATCTATATTATTTAAATCGATTATTTTATTATTTATATCTAAATTCTCGATATTATTTTCTATATTTATATCTGATGCAATAGCAATTAAGTTGTCTTTATTACAAACAGATTTCGACGAATTATTTTCTCTAATTATCTCTATTTTAGGATATCTTGAATTTTTAAATCCTTCTAAAAGAATTAAATCCGCCTCGGGAAATAATTCTATTAATTGTGATTCATCTGTTTCTTTTTGTTCCTTAACTACCATAAACTTATTTTTTGAAAATACAGCAGTTCCATATGCACCAGCTTTTTTATGTTTGTAAGAATCTGTTCCTTCTACATCTGCTTCAAAGTCATGACCATCGTGCTTGATTGTAGCAACTTTATATCCTAAGCTTGTAAACTTAGGTATTAACTTTGTTATCAATGTAGTTTTACCTGAATTCTTAACTCCACATATAACAATTCTTGCTTGATTGTTTAACTTACTTATATCATTCATATTTTTATAAAATTCTCCTTTAACACCTATAAAAGCACAACTTGTACTTTATCTCCCTTATCTAATTTTGGTGTACCTGGTTTTATATCTATCAAGCAATTGCAACCTACCATTGAACCTAACATGCCTGATGAATGTCCTCCCTTTGGAAGATAAACTTTGCCTTCATCATAAATAGCTCTTATTAATCTTCTTCCTCTACTTGCTTTTAAAAATTCATCTTGTAATATTGCTTCTTTTCTTACTTCCTTTAAATCTGGATCTTGTCCTAGTTTATATAATAATTGTTTTCCCATTAATTCAAATGTTGCTATTGCAGCAAATGGATTTCCTGATAGGCAAAGTAATGGTTTATTTTTATAAACCGCATATATAGCAGGTGTTCCTGGTTTCATATTAACTCTCCAGAAAATTCTCTTTGCGTCTAAAATTTGTATAACTTGATGCATGATATCTTTCTTTCCTACAGAAACCCCGCCTGTAGTAAATACTACATCTACATTATCCATAATTGCTTTAATTTCATTAGCAATTAAATTTTCATCATCGCCCATTACTTCAGCAATAACTACATCACATCCTAAATCCTCTAATCTGGCTGCTATCATTCTTCTATTACTATCGTAAATTTTTCCTTCTGTAAGAGGTGTTCCTCCACATATAACCTCATCACCTGTACTTATTAAAGCAACTTTTGTTTTTCTTATTACTTTAACTTTTTCATATCCCATAGATGCTATTATTCCTATGTGAACATGAGTAAGTTTTTCCCCAATTTCTATTAATTTGCTTCCTTTTTGAATATCTTCACCTTCAAAGCAGTAATTTTGATGATGCTTTATTTCTTCATATATTTCTACTGTTTCCATACCATAATCAGTAGATTCTTGTCTTATGACACAGTCACAACCTTTTGGTATTTTTGCACCTGTCATTATTCTGACTGTCTCTTGTTTCTTTACTTCTTTATGAGTATATCCCCCAGCAAAAACTTCATCTATAACCTTTAACTTTATAGGATTTTCTTTGCTTGCACCAACTATATCTTCTGACCTCAAAGCATAACCATCTAATGGAGAGCGGTCAAATGGAGGTTGGTTAATAGGAGCTATTATATCTTCCCCTATAATTCTACCTCTAGCTTTTTCTATACTAACTTCTTCAATATCTTTTATGCTGTCGACAGAATCACAAATTAAATTTATTGCTAGTTCAAGTTCTATACCTACCATATTCTTTTTCCTCCCTAAAAAAAATGCTATATAATCTATTATTTAAAAATAGAAAATATAGCTAATAAAGGTATACCTATACCCCTTATATTTTCTCCTTCTCAAATAACGGATGGCTATAACGTTTCCATCATAACCTGAAGTAATTTTATAATTACTTGGCGCAGTACCATAGTCTCCCCTTAGATACTTTTGCTCGGAGAATATTTAATTTTTTCCTTTAATGAATCATAATCCTGTGGTGTATTAATATTGCTTAATGTCTCTAATTCTATATCGGTATCTTCTATATTTATTTTGACAAAGTTACTCTTCTCTATTAAATAGCTTAGCTTATAATACTTTTTGTCTATCATTTCTTCTATAATTGGAAGTACTTTTTTAGAGTATATAGCACTTAAAGGATATAATCTATCATTCTTATCACAAAAAACTACAACATCTACATCTTTATCAAGTCTATCACACAATATTTTTATATTATTTTTTGTAATAAAAGGCATATCACATGCTGTTATAAAAAGATATTCTTCTTTACAATTCAACAAAGAAGAATATATCCCACCCAATGGACCTATCTCTTTATAAATATCTTCTATTAATTGAAATCCCATTTGTTCGAAGTTTTGTTTTTGATCTTGAGAAAATTTGTCATTTATAGATAAATATATGCTAGAAAAGTCATTTAAAGTTTCCTTGATTTTTTCTAGAAATGTAATATTTCTTATCTTTAGAAGCCCTTTAACATTACCGTTCATTCTACTATTCTTTCCACCCATAAGAATTAGCGCCCCTATATCCAAAATTACCACCTCTATCCATTTGATACTTTAAATTAATTCTAGCATAACTAATGTATTTTTTCAGTATCAGAAAATCTTTATTTTGAAATTATAATAATTTCACATAAACTATAAAATAGCCAGCACCTATATTTAATTATATAGGCACTGGCACCTATTCATATATTCTGTTCTAATATTTTATTAAACTTTTGTACCCTCTATTTTTTTAGAGTTAATACAATTTTTTCTATTTTTATGCTTTTTCTACTTTAACAGCACAAACTTTATATTCTGGTATTCTTGCATATTTATCAAGTGCTGCATTTGTTAACCAGTTTGCATTTCCATCTGGGAAGTGGAATGGCATCCAAGTTTCACCTGGAGATACTTTTGTTCCAACACGAGCAGTAGTTTCTATTTGTCCACGTCTTGAAGAAACTTTTACTCTGTCTCCATCTTTAACTCCTATTTTTTCTGCATCTTCAACATTCATTTCGATGAATGATTTACCAGCTATTTGCATTAGTCCAGGAGTTCTACCAGTCATCGCTCTAGTAGTATAGTGATATAATATACGTCCTGTCATTAATATAGTTGGGTATTCATCATCTGGTAATTCAGCAGATGGAACGTATTCTGCTGGATAGAACCAACCTAATCCTCTTGTGAATTTACCAACGTGCATTATTGGAGTTCCTGGATGATCTTTAGAAGTACATGGCCATTGTATTCCACCTTCTTTATCAAGTCTTTCATGGCTTATACCAGCAAAACTTGGTGTTACAGA
Organism: Intestinibacter bartlettii; assembly: GCF_018917435.1. Taxonomy (GTDB): domain Bacteria; phylum Bacillota; class Clostridia; order Peptostreptococcales; family Peptostreptococcaceae; genus Intestinibacter; species Intestinibacter bartlettii_A. Next base: position 2,309 of record NZ_JAHLOQ010000016.1, on the reverse strand, counting down.
TGCTATTTCATCCATGATTTCTGCTGAAGTTAAGTATGGTTGAGGATATCCCATTCTATTCATTATATCTGTGAATATATCAGTATCTAATCTCATTTCACCTTCTAATTCTACAGCTTTACGTACTCTTTGAACACGTCTTTCTGTATTAGAGAAAGTACCTTCTTTTTCAGCATAACTTACACCTGGTAATATAACGTCAGCATATTGAGCAGTTTCAGTCATAAATAATTCGTTCATTACGAAGAAATCTAAGCTTTCTAATGCTTTTATAACGTGGTGAGTATCAGGGTCTGTTACAACAGGGTCTTCACCAAATATGTAAAGTCCTTTTACATCGCCTCTTATTGCAGCAGGGAATATATCTGTTGCATGAGTTCCTGGGTTAGGATTTAATTTAGTTCCCCAAGCTTTTTCGAATTTAGCTAATACTTCTGGATTAGCAACTTTTTGGTATCCTGGGAAATCTCCTGGTAATGCACCCATGTCACAAGCACCTTGTACGTTGTTTTGTCCACGAAGTGGGTTAACACCACAACCAGGTCTTCCTAGTTTTCCTACTAATAATGCCATATTTGACATTGACATAACACCTTCAGTACCAGTTGAATGTTCTGTTACACCTAGGCAGTAGATTATTGGAGCCATATCAGCTTTAGCGTACATTATTGCTGCTTTTCTTAAATCTTCTGCATCTATATGACAGATTTTTGCAACTTTTTCTGGAGTGTAGTCTTTTACTATTTCTTTTATTTTTTCATAACCTTCAGTACGTTCATTGATGAAGTCCATATCTTGAAGTCCTTCTTCTATGATTACGTGCATTATACCATTAGCAAATGCTACGTTTGTACCTGGTCTTAATTTTAAGTGTATATCAGCTTTTTTAGCTAAATCTATATCACGAGGGTCAACTACTATAAGTTTGCATCCTCTTTGTACAGCTTGACGTATTTGCATACCTACAACTGGATGTGCTTCTTCTGGGTTAGATCCAACTAACATTATAACGTCTGGATTTTTAGTTATATCTTCTATTGGGTTAGTCATAGCCCCTGAACCTAAAGTCATAGCTAAACCAGCAACTGATGCAGAGTGGCAAACACGAGCACAGTTATCTACGTTATTTGTTCCAAATGCACAACGTACTAATTTTTGCATCATGTAGCAGTCTTCATTTGGTGAACGGGAACAAGCAAATCCTGCTAATGCGTCTGAACCGTATTTTCTTTTTATTTCTAAGAATTTTGATGCTACTAAGTCTAATGCTTCATCCCAAGTAGCTCTTTCAAATTCTCCTGTTTCATGATTTTTTATTAAAGGATATTTTATTCTTTCTGGAGAATGAACAAAGTCAAAACATCCTGAACGTCCTTTAACACATAATAATCCTTTATTTGATGGTCCATCTGCTGCCTCAACATCTACTATTTCGTTATCTCTAACAACTAAATAGTATTGGCATCCTGTTGCACAGTGTGGACAAGTAGTTAAAACTTTTTTGTCTACTTGGTATGGACGATATTTTGTTCTTCTCTTCATTGTAAGAGCACCTGTTGGACAAGCTTGAACACAGTTACCGCATGATTCACAAGTAGTATCTATCCAATCTACATGGAATGGAGTTCCGATTGCTGAATCAAATCCTCTTTCCATAGTATCTATTGCTCCACGTCCTACTATTTTATGACAAGTGTTTACACATCTATGGCATAAAATACAAAGGTTTGGATTATATGTAAAGAATGGATTACTATCATCTATAGGTAAATCAGTTTTTTCACCTTCATAAGTTGTTTTTGATACACCATATTCATAACATAAATCTTGAAGTTTACAATCTCCATTTGCTCTACAAGAGAAACAATCAGTTTTATGATTTGATAAAAGCATATCTAAAACATTTCTTCTTGCATTTCTTACTTTTTCACTGTTTGTAGTTACAACAAGTCCTTCAGCAACTTGTGCAGTACAAGCAGTTTCTATTTTTGTTCTTCCTCTGTTTTCGATTTCTACCATACACATTCTACAAGACCCGTCTGGTAGTAAATCTTTTATATAGCATAAAGTAGGTATTTTAATGCCAACAGACTCTGCGGCATGTAAAATAGATGTTCCCTTTTTAGCTTCTACGACTTTTCCATCTATAGTTAAACGTACCATCTTATTTCCCCCTTATTCATATAAAAATAGACTCTTGCAAATTAAATAATTTGTTGAATTTACAAGAATAAGCAAAATCTATATCAAAGAGATTCCCCCACTTATAATATAATTTAGTTACCAACAAAAACAAAAATAAGGGGGAA
>NZ_JAHLOQ010000015.1 GCF_018917435.1 Intestinibacter bartlettii | reverse complement strand
CCATTTTACAAATAAATATCCATATTATGAATAATTATTGGATATTTAGAAATATTATTAATAAATAAATTGCTATAGAGGAGCGAAATTACTCTAAAGCACAAATCAATTTACACTCCCCAATTTTATATCTTTTCGATAAACAAAATATATTTAAAATAGATAAACGAAAAAACTATTTTTATTATTTGTTGTTATATAACTATAATTTTATAAATCATTAAAATCTATAATCTCTTGCTAAATCACAGAAATCGTCTTCTAAAAAAGTTCCATTAAAAAGTATAGAACCTATAGAAGTACATGTAGTAGATTGTTCTTTTTTGCTATTCCAAGTTAATTGATGATCAAATATCTCTTCAGACATCTTTTGTAAATCCATACCCATTGATTCCATAGAATATCTCATTTTTTCTGGATGATAGCAATTTTTATTATCTAAAAATGCACACCTTTTGCATAAATTGCATGATCCACAAGCTGTTTTTATACACTCAAAGTCTATTTGCATTTTAGAAAGCAAATCCTCTAATGTATTTCTATTTTGAATATAAGCTTCCATAAATTCTTCATCATCTTTTACTTCACTTGTAACTTCTACTAGAAGAGATTTATCATAGTCTGCTGAATATTCATCAAATCGAGGACTATTTGGTGGGCAAGACCAATTTGTATTATAATTTGGGCATCCACTTTTACATAAATTCATAAAATAATCTCTGTTCATAAATTTAATTAAATCCTTATTTTCACAAACAATAGCCTTTAAAGTGAAAATTTTTCCGTTCTTTTCGAACTTAATTTTTTTCATTTTATCACCCCTGTAAAATTTAATCTTTATCTAATAATATTATAAATTCACTAAAAACAGGAATTATCCTTTATTTTTTTAGAGTTTTTTGTAAATATATGTAATATTTAAAAGTGAAGGTTAAATTTTTAACATAAAATTAGCAAATTATATTTTATTTTATATTTAAAAAGCTTAATTTATTTTAAATAAATAGTAGTTAACATTTTATTTTTTTAATTTTCCACCTAAATATAAATATAAATCAATGTATCTATATTTAATACATTGATATTTTTTTATTTATTAAAAATCTAACATAAATAGTATGTATCTTCGTAAAAAAGTTTAAAAAGAAACAAAATTGTAATCAAAAAATACTGGATTTTTTCAAAAAAAGTTCTATAATAGTATTTAAAGATTAAACAAATCTTGTTTTTATAATGATAGTCTAAGAAATTCAAATTAGACTTTTTAATTTTTATGCACAGGAATTTATATTCCTTATAATTTTAGGGTAATTGCAAAATCAAAATAGCTTATCAAATTTTAGGTAATGCTATATCTATTTCTCTTTATTTAGGACATAATATATAGATGGAGGGATTAATATGGATATAGAAAGAATGACAGTAAGAGTTCAAAAAAGTTTAAACGATGCCTACAATGAGGCAGTTAAACATCATAATCAACAAGTAGATGTTATTCATCTATTCTCTGCTTTAGTAAACCAAGAGGACGGTTTAATTCCAAATATTTTTGAAAAAATGAATGTATCTGTAGCAGCATTAAAAAGCACTATAGACGAAGAATTAGGTAAAATACCTCAAATTTATGGTGAAGGTATATCATCACAAGGTGTTACAGCTTCTAGAAAAATTGAAGAAGTCTTAATTAAAGCTGAAGAAATATCTAAAGACTTCAAAGACTCATATATCAGTGTTGAACACGTAATGCTTGCTATGATGGAAACTGAATCTAATTCTGTTGTTGGAAAAATACTTAAAATGTACGGAATTAATAAAAACGACTTCTTACAAGTTTTATCAAGCGTAAGAGGCAGCCAAAGAGTAGATTCTAACGATCCAGAAGGTACTTATGATGCACTAGCTAAATTCGGTACAAACTTAGTCGATTTAGCTAAAAAACATAAACTAGATCCTGTTATAGGTAGGGACGAAGAAATAAGAAGAATCATAAGAATCTTATCAAGAAGAACTAAAAACAACCCAGTTTTAATTGGTGAACCTGGTGTCGGTAAAACTGCTATAGTTGAAGGTTTAGCAGAAAGAATAGTTAGAGGAGACGTTCCTGAAGGATTAAAAGATAAAATAATCTTCTCACTTGATATGGGTGCTTTAATAGCCGGTGCTAAATACCGTGGTGAATTTGAAGAACGTCTAAAAGCAGTATTAAAAGAAGTTCAAAATGCTGAAGGTAAAATAATACTATTTATAGATGAAATCCACACAATAGTTGGTGCTGGTAAAACTGAAGGTTCTATGGATGCTGGTAACTTAATTAAACCTATGCTTGCTCGTGGTGAATTAAATTGTATAGGTGCAACTACATTTGATGAATATAGAAAATATATAGAAAAAGATAAAGCACTTGAAAGACGTTTCCAACCAGTAATAGCTGAAGAACCTACTGTAGAAGATACAATATCAATACTTAGAGGTTTAAAAGAACGTTTTGAAATACATCATGGAATAAGAATTCACGACAATGCTATAGTAGCTGCCGCTAAATTATCTGATAGATATATTACTGATAGATTTCTACCAGATAAAGCTATCGACTTAATCGATGAAGCTGGCGCTATGATACGTAGTGAAATAGATTCTCTACCAACAGAACTAGACATAGTAAGAAGAAAATTATTTACTTTAGAAACTGAAAGAGAAGCACTACTTACAGAAGAAGATGAAAAAAGTAAAAAACGTCTTGAAGTACTTGAAAAAGAATTAGCTGAATTAAAATCTAAAGACGACGAAATGACAGCTAAATACGAAAAAGAAAAAAATCAAATATTACAAGTTAGAAACTTAAAAGCTCAACTTGATGATTTAAAAGGACAAGTTGAAAAATATGAAAGAGAATACGACTTTAACAAAGTTGCTGAAATAAAATACGGTGAAATTCCAAAACTTGAAAGTCAAATAAAAGAATACGAAGAAAAAATAAGCAGTGGATACGATACAGCTTTACTTAAAGAAGAAGTTACTGAAAATGAAATTTCTGAAATAGTATCTAAATGGACTGGTATACCTGTAACTAAACTAGTTGAAGGCGAAAGAGAAAAACTTCTTAAACTTGAAGATGAGCTTCACGAAAGAGTTATAGGACAAAACGAAGCTGTTACAGCAGTATCAAATGCAGTAATTCGTGCAAGAGCAGGACTTAAAGATGAAAACAAACCAATCGGTTCATTTATATTCCTTGGACCAACTGGTGTAGGTAAAACTGAACTTGCAAAAACTTTAGCTCGTTCATTATTTGACAGCGAAGAAAACATAATAAGAATTGATATGTCTGAATACATGGAAAAACACTCAGTATCTAGACTTGTAGGACCACCTCCAGGATATGTAGGATATGAAGAAGGTGGACAATTAACAGAAGCAGTTAGACGTGCTCCATATTCAGTAATATTATTCGATGAAATCGAAAAAGCTCATGAAGATGTATTTAACATGTTCTTACAAATACTAGATGATGGTAGACTTACAGACAATAAAGGTAATACAGTAGACTTTAAAAATACTATCATCATAATGACATCAAATATAGGTAGTAGCTACTTATTACAAGACCAAGGTAAGATAACAGAAGAAACTAAAGATCTTGTAATGGGCGAAATGAAGAGAAGATTTAAACCAGAATTCTTAAACAGGGTTGACGACATTATAATGTTCAAATCTCTAGACAAAGAAGAAATCAAGAAAATAATAGATATCTTTATGAAGAGCTTATCAAATAGATTAAAAGATAAAGATATAAATATGGAAGTTACAGATGCTGCAAAAGATATTATGGTAAGAGAAGGTTACGATCCAGTTTATGGTGCAAGACCACTTAAGAGATATATAGGAAACACTCTTGAAACTATAATAGCTAGAAAATTAATAGCAGGTCAAATTAGAAATGGCGATACTATAGTTGTCGATGGAGATGGAGATAATATAGATATAGTCGTTAAATAATATAATATATAAATACAATAAGGCTATCACAAAGTAAAATTTGTGGTAGTCTTTTATTTTTCATTAGAAAAACGTATTATATTGAAACTAACTATGTTATATTTTAAAATAAAAATATAAGTATAATAAGTCTTTATAAGGGGAAAAGAAAATATGAAACTAAAAAAATACATATCAATTTTAACTATTTTTACAATTAGTTTATCGATGGTAGGTTGTTTAAAAAAATCAAAAACACAACCAAGTGTTAAAACGTCAAGTGTAGAAGAAAATTTAAAACAAGTACAAGATTCTACAAATACACTTGCAACAGATTACGACTATGTTGTGTATGATGCCGAATCATCTGATCAATATAATAATTATTCACCTTTAAATGTACTAGATGATGATAGTAATAGTAGTTGGGTTTTAAATGATAAGCAGGGAAAAGGAATAGGCGAGTGGATTCAAATAAATTTTGATAAAGAAATTCAAGTAGATAAATTCTATATAGTAAATGGATTAGGATGGAATGGAGATAATAACGAGAGTTATCTTAAAGACAACAGAGTAAAGACTTTGGAAGTTGAATTTTCTAATGGAAAAAAACAAGATATAAATTTAGAAGATAACAAAGTAGAAGAACAAGAAATAGTTTTAAATAAATCTATAAAAACTGATTACGTAAAATTTACAATAAAAGATATATATGAAGGAAATGAAAGACCAAATTTAACTTGTATTGGATCGATTGGAATAAACTATCCTAGAATCAACGGCAATGAGGATGAAACAACAAATTTTATTGGAATTTATGGTGATTATAGTGAAGAAAATGGTTTGTCAAGAGTTGTAAAATATATAGATTATAAAAATGGTATACCGGTAGAACAAAGAGTACAATATTTAGCTAATGTTTTAGTAGATATTTTACAATATAAAGGGGAAAGTATTAAAATTTCAAAAGATGAGAACGATAAATTAACTGCTAAATTAAATGGCGAAAATTTAATAAGTTGCTTTAGAGATTCGACTTGTGATGAGGTAATTGAAAAAGCTTTGATTGAAAGTAATCTACTTCAATATTACTACGAAGGTAACGATTGGATTGATAATATTCAACTTGATTATGGCGAAAAAGTTATAGATATTACTAATAAAAATTTTAAGAAAGAATTTTTAGACAATAAGGATAATTATAATTATTTGATTGATAAGAAAATCGATGAAAAAGTACCATCTCAATCTTCTGATAATCAAGATAATAATAAAGTAAATTATACTTTTGAAGAAGCTTTTTATAAAACTTGTGAGTATTTAAAAAATACATATGGTTATAATGGCAATTATATTCTATCTCAAGGATTAGAAAAAGTAGATTTAACTGTAGAAGAGTTTGAAAATGGAGACAAAAAAATAGGATATGTACTTCCAATATCCCCAGAACCAGAAGATGGTGGCATGACTTTTACGTCATATTATTTTGTAGATGCATACACAGGGTATATATATAGTTATGATAGTGTATTTATAACTGAAATTTTATCAAAATAAATATAAAAGTTTTTATAAATACTAATACATATATATAACTATTTAGCCTGGTTGATTATTATATAAAACTTAAAAAGAGATGCTTAAATAGCATCTCTTTTTAATAAATCATATTATAATATCTATCAATACTTCTTTCTAAACTCAGTAAATCGACATGTTTACCAGTTCTAATGCTTTCTTTACCTTCTACAAATAGTAAAAATACTGGCATAGAAAAAACACTGTATTTATAAGCGATTTTTAAATTTTCCTCACCATTTATCTCATAACTTTTTATGTTAGGGTAGTTTTGTAAAAAACTATCTATTTTATTCTTTATGACCTCACATGCGCCACAAGAGTTTCCTGTAAAGTATATTACGGTCATTTTATTTTTCTTTATAGCTTTTTTTATATCTTCAGTTGTACCAAGCTTTATCAATATGATCACCTTTTTATTTTAGTAATAAAAATTAAAATCTGCTTCTACGCAAAATGCATTTCTGCTTAAAAGACCTCCATATGAGATAGTTATATAATTCATTTGAGAATCTAGCACTTTATTTATTATCACCTTATATCCATCTACATCATAACAGTTGTCATTTTCATTAGGTTCATCTAACTCTAAGTCTATTTTAGCCTCAGTAGTCATAGTTATATGTCTTGTAAGTATTCTTATGCAAGTTTTATCGCTATTTGCAAGAAGCTTATCTAACTCACGTTTAGCTTCATTTGTTATTAATATACTCATCTCTTCCATTTTTATGTCACTCCTTAATATTGTCATTTACTTATAAGATAAATTTATAAGTAAATAAAGTTTTTTTTATTTTATCATAAATTTTATAAAAATATGTATAAACTTATTGTTTTTTATAAAAATATAACTTAACATTAAAGTTAGATTTAAGCTTTCATATTGATTAAGAAATTTAATTAATTAAATGTAATATAAAATTCATGAAAATAGTATATTATTCACAAATCTAGTATATTATTATAGATAAAACATATTGGGAGGTACTATTGTGTACGATAAACAGATAAAAAAAATCTTTCAAGGTATTATATTTTTAATATTACTTGTTTTTATTTTATACCGTGTTCAAGATATTTACGGCATTTTTATAAATTTACTATCGATAATAAAACCATTCTTAATAGGTGGCGCAATTGCATTTATACTTAGTATACCTATGAATTTTTTAGAAAGAAAATTTCCGAGATTAAAAAGACCCTTTAGTTTGATACTTACATTTTTGATATTTATACTAGTTATATTAGTTTTAATATTCTTAGTCGGCCCAAAACTAATAGAAACTATTACAAATATAGCCGATACGGTTCCACATGCAGTAGAAAGCTTACGTTTATTATTACAAAAATCAAATATAGATTGGGAATGGGTTCAAGACTATCTTACAAGTATTGAAATCGATTGGCCAACTATAAGCAATAAATTACTTAGCTTCTTTAAAGATTCTTTCGGTAATTTATTTACTTCTACTTTTGGTATGGTTACTGGCTTTGTAACAAGTATTGTAAGTACAGTAATAAGTTTTATATTTGCAGCTTATATACTTATATCAAAAGAAAAACTTAGTGTTCAATTTAAAAAATTAATGTATGCATTTTTACCAGAAAAATCAGTAGATAAAATAATACAAGTAGGAAAGCTTACACATAAAACATTTACAAACTTTTTTACATATCAATGTATTGAATGTTTAATACTTGGAAGTATGTTTTTAGTAACTATGACTATACTTAAAATTCCATATGCACTTTTAATAAGTGTAATGATAACTATAATGGCCCTTGTGCCGATTTTTGGGCTTTGTATAGCATTTATCATAGCATCAATACTTATAGTAATGGTTGATCCTGTAAAAGTTATAGTATTTGCAATATTATTTGCAGTTCTTCAACAAATAGAAGGTAATTTGATTTATCCTAGGGTTGTAGGTAAATCAATAGGGCTACCACCTATCTGGGTAATCGTCGTAATAACTTTAGGTTCAAGCCTTATGGGTGTTGTAGGAATGATACTATTTATACCTCTAAGTTCAGTAATATATACCCTAATTAGAAAATCTGTATATAAAAGAATAAGAAATAGAAGAATATCTAGCGATAAATGGCTTTAAAATATTCCTATGTGCTATAAAAAACTATCTCAATTAATAATGAGATAGTTTTTTTGTGTTTCATAATACATATGAAATTATTTTTATTTATGATATAATTAAAATTTGAGAAGAAATAAATAAAGGAGTGGAAATAGTTGACAAATACAATATATATAGTTAGACATGGTCAAACTGAATGGAACATACTTGGGAAAACTCAAGGTCATGGAGATTCAGATTTAACACCTAAAGGCCGTGAACAAGCTGAGCTTTTAGCAAATAGCATGACTAAATATCCAATAGACTATATCTACAGCAGTGATTTAGGAAGAGCTTATCAAACTGCTGAAATCATCGGAAATAAATTAAATATAGAAATTGAAAAAACTGATGCCCTAAGAGAAATGAACTTTGGTACTTGGGAAGGAAGAGTTATAAAAGATATAATGGAAGAAGATCCTGACTTATATCAAAGATGGAGAAATGAACCACATCTTGCTATAATACCTCAAGGTGAAACTCTAGATCAAATAAAAGAAAGAACTGATGCCTTTATAAAAGAGATAAATGAAAAATACGATGGAAAACACATAGTTTTAGTTACACACTCTCTATGTGCAAGAATCATGCTTTTATCTTTCTTAGATTCAGATGTTAAAAACATATATAGAATAAACCAAGGCAATACAGCTCTAAATATAATAGAACTTAGAGATTATGGTCCTGTAGTTATGAAAATGAACGATACTACACATATTATAAATGATAAAAAAATAGAAAACAGTGCATTGGAGTAGGATATAATGGCTAAAGTAATAGTTGTAGGAGGAGGACCTTCTGGAATAATGGCAGCAATAAGCGCTGCTCAAAATAACCATCAAATAACTTTAATTGAAAGAAATGAATTTTTAGGAAAGAAGCTTAAACTTACTGGTGGTGGAAGATGCAATATAACTAATAATAGATATATAGAAGACTTTTTTGATAAAGTTGTAAATAACAATAAATTTTTATATAGCAGCTTCTATTCATTTACAAATGAAGATTTATTAAATTATCTAAGTAGTATAGACGTAGAATATAAAATAGAAGAAGAAAACGACTTAAAAGTATATACGAAAAACGATAAAGCTTTAGATTTAATAAAATCTTTAGAAGAAGATTTAAAAAATAAAAACGTAGAAATAATCTACAATAAAAAAGTTACCGACTTAATAATAGAAGAAGATCAAGTTAAAGGCGTTGTAATAAACGATGATATAGCTACACAAATAAACCAAGGTGAAAATTTATATGCTGATAAAGTAATATTATCTACGGGTGGCAAGAGCTACGCTCATACAGGCTCTGATGGAAGTATGTATCAAGTTTTAGAAAACCACGGGCATACTATAACTAAGACATTGCCAGCATTATGCCCACTTAAAACAGCAGAAACTTGGGTTAAAAACCTTCAAGGTATATCTATGAAAAATGTAAAAATCTCTACAAAACTTAAAAAGAAAAAGATAAGTAAATGTGGAGATATGATATTTACACACTTTGGTATAAGCGGTCCTGTAGTACTTATAATAGATTCATATATAAATAAAGTATTAGCAGGAGAACATGTAGAGATATTTATCGACTTTATGCAAGATACATCAAAAGAAGAAATCATAAGCTTAATTAGAAATAATCCAAATAAAAATATATCTACTAACTTAAAGACTATTCTTCCAGATGGTTTTGTAAGAGAGCTTCTAAACATATTAAATTTAAGCGATGTTAAAGGAAACTCACTTACAAAAGAAGATGAAAACTCTATAGTAGAATATATTAAAAATATGAAGCTTACAATAACATCATCATTAGGTTTTAAAGGAGCTATGGTAACTTGTGGCGGTGTTAGCACAAAAGAAGTAGACGCATCGACTTTAGAATCTAAAAAAATCAAAAACTTATTTATAACAGGAGAATTACTTGATTTAGATGCTGAAACTGGAGGATATAATCTTCAAATAGCATTTTCAACAGGTTATTTAGCTGGATTAAGTTTATAGATATTATAATTAATTAAAAAATAGGAGATACACAATGAAAAATATAATAATAGCAGTAGATGGACCTGCAGGAGCAGGCAAAAGTACAATAGCTAAAATAATAGCTAAAAAATTAAATATAAACTACATAGACACAGGAGCAATGTACAGAGCAGTAACTTTAAAATGTCTTCAAAACAATGTAGATGTTAAAGATGAACAAGCTGTAATTGAAATGGCTAAAAAAACTTCAATAGATTTCAGAGATAACAACATATACTTAGATTCAAAAATAGTAAATGATGAAATAAGAACTGTAGAAGTAAGCCAAAACGTATCTGATGTAGCAAAAATAAAAGAAGTAAGATACTTAATGGTTGATTTACAAAGAGAAATAGGAAAAAACAATGCTGTAATACTAGATGGTAGAGATATAGGATCTTACGTATTCCCTAATGCCGACTACAAATTCTTCTTAGTTGCAACTCCTGAAGAAAGAGGTAAAAGACGTTATATAGAATTAAAAGAAAAAGGATACGAGGGTACTTTAGAAGATATAATAAATGATATAATAAGAAGAGATGAAATAGACTCAAGTAGAGAATTTGCGCCACTTGTTAAAGCAGAAGGTGCTATAGAAATAGATACAACAGGTAGAGATATAAATCAAGTTGTAGAACTTGTATTAGAAAAAATTAAATAATTTAAAGGGGAGATAAATTTGACTTTTTATAATTTTATGCTGAAAGTTTTTAGGATTTTCACAAAAGCTTTCTTTAAATTTGAAGTAATAGGTAAAGAAAATATTCCAGAAGAAGGGAACCTAATTATAGCTGCAAATCATAAATCTAATTTAGACCCTATATTTATTGCAAGTGCAGTCAATAAAAAAAGAAAGATGACGGCTGTAGCAAAAGAAGAGCTATTTAAGAATAAAATTTTGGCAGCTATACTAAATAAAGTAGAAATTATACCGATTAATAGAACTAATCCTGGACTTGGTACTATAAAAAGAATTCTTAAATACATAAAAAATAATTATGCTCTTGTTATGTTCCCAGAAGGAACGAGAAGTAAAACCGACGATTTTAACGACGCAAAAGCAGGTCTTTCTCTATTTGCTACAAAAGCAAAGGCAGAAATTATACCATGTACTATATACTCTAGCTATAAGCTATTTAAACCTGCAAAAGTTTATTTTGGAGAACCTATATCACTAGAAGAATACTACAAACAAAAGCTTACTAGTGAAGATCACGCTCGTATAGCTGGTGAAGTTATGAACGTTATAAAAGATAATTACTACAAACTTGAAAAAGGTGAAATAAAATAATAATTAAAAAGTCTTCATTTTTAATGATGAAGGCTTTTTTGCTAAAAATATAAATTATACAGGAGGATTTTATGGAAGTTAAAATAGCTAAAAATGCAGGTTTTTGTTTCGGAGTAAAAAGAGCTATGCAAATGGCAAGTGATGAACTTGACGATACAAGCACAAAAGTTTATTCACTTGGGCCTTTAATACACAATAAACAAGCTGTAAGTAAATATGAAGAAAAAGGTCTTAAAGTTGTAGAAGAAATTGAAAATATACCATCTAATGAAAGAGTAATAATACGTTCTCATGGTGTTGGCGAAAACATATATAACGAAGCTGAAAATAAAAGTGTTAAAATAGTAGATACTACATGTCCTTTCGTTAAAAAAATTCATAAAATAGTAAATGATTTTTATAAAAAAGGATACAAAATTATCATAATAGGAAATAAAACTCATCCAGAAGTTGTCGGTATAAATGGATGGTGTCATAATAGTGCTATAGTAATAAAAACTATAGAAGAAATAGATTCTATTGAATTTGATAAAAATGCAAAATACTGTGTAGTAAGTCAAACTACTGTAGATATAGATAAATACGAAGAAATAATATCTAAATTAAAAAATATCTTAAACGATGCCACAATGAAAAATACAATATGTTCTGCAACAAAAGAAAGACAACTTTCTGCTAAAAATCTAGCAAAAGAAGTTGATTGTATGATAGTAATAGGCGGAAAACACAGTTCTAATACGCAAAAACTAGTTAACATATGTAAAGATTTAACTAATACATTTGCTATAGAGACAAAAGATGAACTTAATAAAGATGAACTTAAAAATTATAATTCAGTTGGAATAACGGCAGGAGCTTCTACTCCAGATTGGATTATATCTGAGGTTATAGAGTTTTTAGAATCTATATAGTATAAAGTAAGCAAGGAAATTATAGTACTTGCTTACTTTTTTGTATAATAACTTAAATTATTGCAATAGTTAAAAAAAATATTGAAGTAAAAAATACTTTTACTATACTAATTCCTATCATTTATAAAAATATCTTTAGATGTGCTATTTATATATTTTATAAACTTCTTCACAGCAGGAACTTGGTATGTATTTTTCTTATACGCCATATATATACTTCTATTACAATTTAAATCATTGATTTTTATCTGTTTTATTTTAAAATTATTTGGATTCATTATATCTGCCACAATAGCAATTCCAAAGCCCTCTGATACGAGACCATATATACCATTTTCATCTTCACTTTGACATATTATATTAGGATTTATACCTGCTTTTTTAAATATATCCATAGTGACCTTTCCAAGTGCCGTATTTTTTTCATATGATACTAAAGGATATTTGACTATATCCTTTAAATCTATAAAATCCAATTTGCTAAGTGGATGATCTATAGGAACTATTAATAATAATTTATCTTTAAATAACAAATCAAATACTATATCGTCCTCATCTTCTACATATGAGCAAAATACAATATCATATTTAGAGTTTTTGAGACCATCTATAAGCTCTGATGTTATTCCTTGTCTAAATGTAAATTTTATAGATTTATTATTATCATATTCTAAAAAAGCTCTTACCTTTTTAGGTATAAAGTAAGAAGCTAAAGGCGATATATACGCAATATCTATATGACCTTCAGAATCACTAGTTACTTGTTTTAATTTTTTTTCCCCTATTTCTAATATTGATAAAGCTTCTTCAACATATTCTAGGTATAACTTTCCATATTTAGTTAAAGTTACATTTCTTCCTTGTCTTTCAAATAAATAAGTCCCTAATTCCTTTTCTAAGTTTGATATAGCAAGGCTAAGACTAGGTTGAGATATATTAAGTTCATTAGCAGCCTTTCTAAAATGCTGAAATTTGGCTACTGTCCTAAAATAATAAAGTTGATTTAGATTCATTTTAATACCCCTTGCATTATTTTTTAATTAGTATATCATAATTGATAGTTAAAACCTATCAAAAATAACAAAAAATAGTATTAGAATTATCATAAATTAAGTAATATAATTAAATTATAGCAAGCGACAAAAAATTAACGAAGTTTATATAGATAAAGGAGAATGAAATGGAAAATATAGTTCAAGTAAGAAATATTAAATTAGGTGAAGGCATTCCTAAAATATGTGTACCACTAGTAGGAAAAACTAACGAAGAAATAATAGAAGAAGCTAAATTCTTAAAAGAAGTAAAGTTTGATTTAATTGAATGGAGAGTTGATCACTACGAAAATGTAGGAGATATTGAAAAAGTAAAAGAAATAGTAAAAGCTCTTAGAGAAGAAGTTGGTGAAGCTGTTATATTATTTACTTTCAGAAGTAAAAAAGAAGGTGGAGAAAAAGAAGTGTCTACAGAGTACTATGCTGAGCTTAATAAACAAATAGCTCAAACTAAATTAGTAGACTTAGTAGATGTAGAATTATTTACTGGAGATGAAATAGTAAAAGACATAGTTGAAACTGCACATAATAATGGCGTTAAAGTTGTAATGTCAAATCACGACTTCTTTAAAACACCATCAAAAGAAGAAATAATAAGTAGACTTTGCAAAATGCAAGATTTAGGAGCTGATTTACCTAAAATAGCAGTTATGCCTAATAACTCAGAAGATGTAGTTACATTATTAGCTGCTACTGAAGAAATGCACACTAAACATGCAAATAAACCAATAATAACAATGTCTATGGGGCCTCTTGGTCTTATAAGCCGCCTATCAGGTGAAACTTTTGGTTCGGCTCTTACTTTTGGAGCAGCAAAAAAAGCTTCTGCACCAGGTCAAATATCAGTAGACAAACTTGCTTTAATACTTGAAGTAATGCATCAAAATAGATAATAAACATTAATACATAATCTAAATACAAATATAATAAATAATAATCATATAGTACACAAATTTATAAATAAAACTGGAGGAATATTAAAATGGCAGAAAGAATAACAGGACATACAGAATTAATAGGATTAATAGCTACACCAATAAGACATTCATCATCACCAAGAATGCACAATGAAGCATTTGCAAAATTAGGACTTGATTATGCTTACTTAGCATTTGAAGTAGGAGCTGAGGACTTAGAAGATACTATAAAAGGATTTAGAGCAATGAAAGTTAGAGGATCTAATGTATCAATGCCTAATAAAACAATCGTTCACAAATATTTAGATAAATTATCAGATGCTGCAGAAATGTGTGGTTCAGTAAACACTATAGTTAATGATAATGGTGTATTAACTGGACATGTAACAGATGGTATAGGATATATGAGTGGATTAAAAGATGCTGGTATAGATATAATAGGCAAAAAAATGACTATAGTTGGTGCTGGTGGAGCTGCAACAGCTATACAAGTACAAGCTGCACTTGATGGAGTTAAAGAAATATCTATATTCAACAGAAAAGACGAATTTTATAAAAGAGCTCAAAAAACAGTTAAAGATATAAATGAAAAAACTAACTGCAAAGCTACGTTATATGACTTAGCAGATTTAGATAAATTAAAAGAAGAAATAGCTTCAAGTTATATATTTGCAAATGCAACAGGAATGGGTATGAAACCACTTGAAGGACAAACTTATATACCTGATAAATCATTCTTAAGAAAAGACTTAATAGTAACAGATGTTGTTTACGCTCCAGCTGAAACAGCTCTTTTAAAAATGGCTAAAGAAGTAGGTTGCAAAACATTAAATGGTTTCCCAATGATGTTATTCCAAGGTGCTGCTGCATTTAAACTATGGACTAATCAAGATATGCCAATAGAACATGTAAAAGAAGTTATGGGAATACAATATTAATATATAATTACTAATAAAAACAAATGTTTGTTATGAAGAATTTTGACATTTGTTTGAAAATTTTAAAATATTTTGTAAAAAAGACTTCTATTTTCCATAATTTGTATTATAATATATAGTATAATTTTTAAAGAAATTATACTATATATTATAGGGAGGATACAAATGAATAACAAAAAAGCATTAGACGTATTAGTAGTCGGATTTGCATTGTTTTCAATGTTTTTCGGCGCAGGAAATTTACTATTTCCACCATATCTAGGACTTGTATCAGGCAGTAGTTGGGGAGTTTCACTATCCGGATTCATACTAACAGATATAGTCTTAGCACTTGTAGTAGTAATGGCAGCTGTTAAATTTGATGGGGATCTAGATTTAACTTTAAGCAGAGCAGGTAAAAAATTTGCCAGAGCAATTATAATAGCATCAATATTATGTATAGGGCCATTACTTGCAATACCAAGAAACGGTGCAACAACTTATGAAATGGGTATAGCACCAATACTTGGATTTGATACACCTATAGCAAAATTAGCAGTATCAATAGTTTTCTTTGCACTTACATTAGTGCTTACAATAAGACCATCAAAAGTTGTCGACATAGTAGGAAAATTCTTAACACCAGCACTTTTATTATGTTTAGGTCTACTTATAGTAATGGGTATATTAAACCCAATAGGAGATGTAAATACTGCACAACTTATAGAAAACAATTTATTTGCAGAAGGTGTAGAACAAGGATATCAAACTTTAGACACTCTAGCAGCTGTTGCATTTTCAACAGTAGCAATAACAGCAATAGCTCAAAGAGGATATACTGATTCTAAAGAAAAAGTCAAACTTACTCTTCAAGCAGGATTAGTATCTGGAATATTCTTAGCTTTAGTTTATGGAGGTCTTACATATTTAGGCTCTATGTTATCAACTACTTATGGTGCTGATACACCACAAGCTACTTTAATGGTTATTATAACTAATGCTATATTAGGAAAACCAGGTAAAATAATATTAGGAATTACAGTATCACTAGCATGTTTAACAACATCTATAGGACTTACTTCATCAACAGCTACTTACTTTTCAACTATAAGTAATGGAAAAATTAAATATGAAACTATAGTAATAGCAGTTTCTATATTTAGTTTAGTATTAGCTAACTTCGGTGTAAGTACAATAATTCAGTTCTCTGCACCAATACTACAAATTGTTTGTCCAGTATTAGTTGCTATAGTAGCTACTACTTTCTTAGATAAATACATATCAAATGACAATGTATTTAGAGGAGTAGCTTATATTACATTATTAGTGAGTATATTATCAGTAGGAAGCAGTTTATTTAATATAACTCAAATTTCTGATTTGCTTGCAAAATTACCACTAGCACAATACGGATTTAACTGGGTATTACCAGCAATCTTAGGTGGAGTTATCGGAGCTTTTATAAAAACTAAAAATAGTATAAGAACTAATAAAAAAGTTGTATAAAAATTAAAATTAGAATACCTTATCAAAAGAGCGGATATTAAAATAATATATCTGCTCTTTTTACTTTTATATTTACAATAAAATAATATAAAAAGCAATAATCATATATAATTTTATTGTAAATATATACAAATAAGTCTATTTTTCAAAACAAATACTATTCTTTATATATAAATACTGGTACAATAGGTATAAGTATTAAATATCGGGGGTAAAAGATGAACAAGGCAACATTAAGTCAAAACATAAAGCAATTAGGTCTTAGATTATTTGAAGACAAGACCGCTTTAGAGCTTGAAGATATAATAAAGGAAATTTTCCCAAATGCTCAATTGCTATCAAACTTTATAAATTATAAAAACAATATAGGAAATATAATATTTAAAGTTAACGAACCATATCATGATGAATTTGGAAAAACAGAATTATGGACAGAAGCTAAAATAATCGAAGAATATTTAAGAGTTTATGATCTTTATATAGAAATTAAAAAACATGAAAAAAATAAAGCTATCTTAAAAGCATATATAAGTGTAGACTATATTGATAATGAAAATGAACTTAAATATTTTAATTCAAATATAGAGACTATATACGCAGTAAATGAAGGAAATAGAATTTTAAACTACTATATTGATGCAGTAACTGCCCAAAGACAAGAAAATGAAGACTATATAAATTATTATAAAAATTTCTCTACACAAACTATAGATGAAGTTGAATTAAAATCAAAAGTAAAATCTCTAGGAAAATTACTTCTTGATACTCAAAATTTAAAACAACCAAACTATAGTCAAATTAAAAACAGTATAATAGAGATTTTCCCAAGTTCTAAATATAAAGGATGTATAGATGTATATGAAATTGATGCCAATGTAAATACAATACGTTTTTCTATATTAGAAGAATACACAGGCAAAATTACACATAATCATGTAGCTTCAAAATCTATAAAAGACGCTAAAGCTAAAACTGAATTTATAAATATTTATATAAAAATAAATAAAGAACTAGGATGTGCTTCTATTGAGGCAAAATTATGCGATACTTATGTTGGAAATAATCAAGTTTTAGACATAAACGAAAGAACTATATCTATAACAAATTTAGAACATACTATTTTTGAGAATATAAAATCTGAAATAGAAAGCATAAATAAATCATTATATCTAAAAGGTAAAAAAACTGCAAAAGAATGTGAAGCTTTAATAATGAACTTATTAGAAAAAGATGAACACAAAAATGAATATGTAAAAGATATTCTATTAAAGGCTAGAAATAGATATTCAAGGCTTGGAGATATAGAGTAATATATAGGATGGCAAACTTGTCATCCTTTTATATTGGATATTTACTAAATTAAAAAAATCTTATACTATATAAATAACGATTTTTATACAATAATTAAAATAAATTATAAAAAGAAAGGAAAATTATGAAAAATATACTTATGATAGAAGATGACAGTACAATCGCATTTGCTGTAAAATACGCAGTAGAACAAGAGGGATTTAACTTAGATATAGCAGAAAATCTAGAAAATGCGAGAAAAATAGTAAACAGCAAGGAATACGACTTAATATTACTTGATGTTATGCTTCCAGATGGAAATGGATATGAATTTTTAAAACAATTACGTGAACACGATGAAGATACACCAGTAATATTTTTAACTGCATGTGATGAAGAAGTTAATATAGTAATGGGGCTAGATATTGGTGCTGACGACTATATAACAAAACCATTTAGAGTGAGGGAACTTATATCGAGAATTAATGCAATACTTAGAAGAAAGGGCAAATCTCAAGATAACAATAAGAAAATTCTTAAATTCAAAAATATCTCTATACATACATTAGAAGCTAGGGTATTTAAAAATAATGAAGAAATATTTTTAACTTCGGCCGAATACAAGCTTCTTTTAATATTAATCCAAAATAAAAATATGGTACTATCAAGAGCACAGATATTAGAAAAACTTTGGGATGTTACTTATGACTTTATAAATGACAATACACTTAGTGTATATATAAAGAGACTTCGTGAAAAAATAGAAGACGACTCATCAAAACCACAGTATATACTTACTGTAAGAGGACTTGGTTATAAGTGGAATGGAAGTGATGATAATGAGAATACTATCTAATCCTGAAGTTAAAAAATACAATTTCAATCTTTTTCTTATATTTATTGCAACAATAATAATTATGTTGATTGTAAATATAATGAGTTTAAATATAATCAAAGATAATATAGTTGAGAATAATCAGGCAATAGTAGGAAATATATTATCCGCACATCCAGAATTAGAAAATGATATAGTAGATATAATAACTCAGTCTAATACTAATCAAAATATAGAACTTGGAAAAGAGGTATTGAAAAAGTATAATTATAAAAGCTCAATAACATTAGAAGAAGAACCTATAATAAAAAATAATTTTTCTAAAATATTCAAACTAAACTTTTTATTTATAATATTTATATTTATATCATTTGCTATGTTGTCATTTAACTTTTTTATAGATTTATACAATGATATAAAAGATATGACTGATTATGTATATCATAGTTCAGAAGGCCGAGAATATCAAATGAAAAACAAAAACCAAGAAGGTCAAATGGGACTTTTAAAAACAGAGCTTATGAAAATGACAACTGTATTAAAAGAAAAGGTGGACCTTTTACACAGCGAAAAGATATTTTTAAACGATACTATATCAGATATATCGCACCAACTAAAAACACCGATGACTTCGCTTATGTTACTGACTGACCTTATGTATAACGATTTAGATAAAGAAAAGAAAATCGAATTTTTAGACAGAACAAATGCACAGCTATCTCGTATGGACTGGTTAATCAAAAGTATGCTTAAGCTTTCAAAACTAGAAGCTAAAGTTATAGATTTTAAAACAGAAAAAGTAAATATAAATGAACTTATAAGAAGATCTATAAGTCCTTTGTCTGTACCTATGGAGCTTAAAAATATAAGTTTGAATATAAATGGAGATAAAGAAGCTTCTTATATAGGAGATATAGAATGGTCATCAGAAGCTTTGGGCAATATAATCAAAAACTGCATAGAACATACAAAAGAAGGCGGAAATTTAGATATAAGTTATGAAGAAAATCCCATATATTCAGAAATAGTAATAAAAGACAACGGCGAGGGTATAGATAAAGACGATATCCCAAATATATTTAAACGCTTTTATAAAGGTAAAAATAGCAAAAGTGACAGTGTTGGAATAGGTCTCGCTATGGCAAAATCTATTATAGAAAGCCAAAATGGTGATATATATGTAAAGAGTGAAAAGAATAAGGGAACTGAGTTTCATATCACATTTCACAAAAGGTACAATTAATTAAAAATACTAATCCAGTAGATATATTGATTCTACTGGATTTTTTGCGTTTATATATTATGCACTTTATAAATATTTATTCTAAATAAATTCACTAAAGTATATTTTAAAATTTAAAATATACTTTAGTGACTAAATTGTAATTTTCTAATTCACTTGACTGTAAGATAATAAATATAGAATATAAGTATAATAATTAATACATAAAGAAATCATTACTTAACAGTTTTTATGTTATTTTTTTATGATTATACTTCAGGGAGGATAAAATGGAATTACTAAGAGTAGAAAATCTATCAAAAAGTTATGGAAAAGGCGAGGCTAAAGTAGATGCGCTTAAAAATATAAATTTAAGTATTAAAAAAGGAGAATTTATCGCTATAGTCGGCCCAAGTGGAAGTGGTAAAAGTACACTACTTCACTTGCTAGGAGGTGTAGACAAACCAACTAGCGGAAACGTATTTATAAACGATATAAATATATATGATTTAAAAGAAAAAGATTTAGCTATATTCAGAAGAAGAAATATAGGTCTTATATACCAATTTTACAACTTAATACCAGTACTAACAGTAAAAGAAAATATACTTCTTCCAGCCGAGTTAGACAACAGAGAAATAGACAAAGAATATTTAGAAGATTTATTAAAAACACTAGATTTAAAAGAAAGAGAAAATCACCTTCCAAGTGAGCTTTCAGGCGGACAACAACAAAGAACATCGATAGGAAGGGCATTAATAAACAGACCATCTATAGTACTTGCAGATGAACCAACAGGTAACTTAGATAGCAAAAACTCAAAAGAAATAGTTGAGCTTCTAAAAGTATCTGTTAAAAAGTACAACCAAACTTTAATAATGATAACTCACGATACAAATATCGCACTACAAGCAGACAGAGTTATAACTATTGAAGATGGAATAATAAAAAGCGACGAGGTGATATAGATGAATTTATACACTTCACTTACACTAAGATATTTAAAACAAAATAAAAGAAGAACTCTTGTAACAATAATCGGGATAATCCTTGCAACTGCACTTATATGCGGTATAGGCAATATATGTACAAGCTTTATGGATTATCAAATGAGGGATCAAATACAAAGTAGTGGAAGTTTTTATGCTACATTCACTGAGATGGACAAAGAAAAAGCAGAAGTTATAACAAAATCATTAGGAGTTAGTGAATATGGTTATAAAAAATATTTGGGAAGTATTATATTAGACAAAAAAAATTCAACTTCACTAGATATAAATGTTTTTGATAAAAATACAATAAATAGCTTCCAAATCACCTTGGAAAAAGGAAGTTATCCTAAAAATGAAAGTGAGCTAATTGTTACTGAAAGTTTATTAAACAAGTGGAATAAAAAAATAGGAGATAAAATAACTTTAAACCTAGGCGAATTAATTTATGACGATATGGGAATGATAAGTAAATTAAAAAATCCTCAAAAAACTACTTTTAAAATTGTAGGTACACTAGATAAAGGTCCATATAACTCAAAATTATTCGCAATAGCAGGGTTTGATATAAACTCTGCAAATAAAAATGAAAAATTTGATGTTTCTATATGTACAAAAAATCCTAAAGATATATATAAAACAACTATGTCAATAGGAGAAAATATAGGATTAGCACAAGCTGATGAACCAAATGATGAAGATTATAGTTATAATGATCAAACTTCTATGTACTATAAAAATATAGAATTCAATGAAGGTTTACTTAGATTATTGGGTGCAAGTGCATATAGCAATATAAATAAGACATTAATACTTATAGTAGCCCTTGTAGCTTCACTTGTTATAATAGCTACTATAGCAACTATATACAATTCATTCAGTATAGCTATAAGTGAACGTAAAAAACAATTCGGTATATTAAATTCCATTGGAGCTACAAAATCCCAAATTATGAAGCTTGTATTTTTAGAAGGATTTTTAGTGAGTATAATTGGAATACCTATTGGACTTTTAAGTGGTACAATAGCTATGGATATAGTTTTTAAAGTTATAAAAACATTTTTCTCAACTTCTATGTTTGGTGAATTAAATTTAAGAGTAGTGTTTAGCCCAATCGTATTAATTATAAGTACTCTTGTAATACTACTTACAATATTTATATCAGCCATAATACCAGCGAGAAATGCAGCTAAGATATCACCACTTGAAGCTATAAGAAATAGCTCTAACTTAAAAGTTGGAAAAATCAAAAGCTCTAAACTTGTCAAAAAGATTTTTAAAACAGAAGGCGAACTTGCATATAAAAATTTAAGAAGAAATAAAGGTAAATTTAGAATTACTTTATTTTCACTTGTTATAAGTATAGTGATCTTTATATCATTTAATGGGTTTGTAGATATGTTTATAGAAGCCAATCAAATTAACTATGGAAGTATTACAAATGATATGACATTATATGAAAATGAATTACTTACCAAAGAAGAAGTTCAAAAAACTATAGATGAACTTAAAAAAATAAAGGGTCTAAAAGATGTAGCAATAAGCAAAGGATATACTTTAAATGTTCATGTTGATGAAAAAAATATAAATAAAGATTTAAGAGAAAGTTTAAAACAAAGCATTTATGTTGATATGGATAATTCTACTTATAATTTTATAAATAGTAGATTATACACTCCTGGATATTTTAGTATATCAAATATAAAATTATCAGAAGGTAAATTTGATAGAAAAACTGCTAAAGCTGAAAATGGTGTAATTTTAGTAAGATATAGTTATCAAGAATCACTAGCCCAAAAAGGTAAAGTAGTTCTTACAAATTATAAAGTTGGAGATACTTTAAATTGTACAGTATATTCATATGATTCTGATGGAAAAGAAATTAAAAAAGAAGTAAAATTAAAAATACTAGCTATAACAGATGAAATCTTAACAGGAGATATGCAATACCCAGAAACATCATTTGGAGTAGTAGCATATGATGACTTAATACCTTCACTTGGTATAACAGATGATAAATCAAGCTCAAATTTATATTACGTAGCTACAAATCAAGAAAAGTCTACTAGAGACGAGGTCAAAAAAGTAGCAGAAGAAAACAACTTAAGCGTAATAGATTCAATAGATGAAGCTCAAAAACTTGAGCAAACTATGAATGTTATGAAAATATTCGTATATGGATTTATAGTAGTTATATCTCTAGTTAGTGTAACCAACATAATAAATACAATAAGTACTAATATAAATCTTAGAAAAAGAGAATTTGCGATAATTAAATCTATAGGTGTAACGCCTCAAGGATTTAAAAAGATGATTTATATGGAAAGTATATTATACGGAATACTTTCACTGCTTTACGGTATTCCAATAGGAATCTGTATGAATGTGCTTATGAATAAAATATTAGAAGGTGTAATTACTGTTCAAACACTAATACCATATAAAGCGATACTTATATGTGTAGTGGCTATATTTATTATAACTTTTATAGCTTCATATATACCACTTAAGAAAATAAGCAAAGAAAATATTATAGATAATATAAGACAAGAGAGTATATAGTTTTTTTAAAAAGTATCTGAATTTATCTTTTGATAAATCTGGATGCTTTTTTATTTATTATACAATATATATAGTTGTATAAATTTCATTCTAAAAAGTAATCAATCCACCATAATATAATTATGTAAACTAAAAATACATTTTGGTATTATTTTTATATAAAAAGTTGTTATATCCTCTGTAATGAATTTTAAAATCTTAGCTAAGTAAATACATTAATATATATTTAAAACCACCTTAAAATCCATTTAAAAAGGTTTGATTTTTTATGTTTTTAAATTTAGAATCTTATTTTGCTTATTAAAAACAAAAAAAGCTGCAATGTATAACTTTTATCAGTTAAATTTATACACTACAGCATTTTTTTGTTTATAAATTTTTTATTGCAAATTAAGCTTCTGAATTTATTGCTTTATCAATAACTTCTAATAATCGTCTTTCGTGATTAAGTGCTTTTTCTTTCATTTGCATAAGTTTTTCGTTATCATTGCGGTTTATATATGAAACACCTCCAGTGTATACATAACCACACCATTGCATTTGACATAAGTTTGCAAATTGTTTTAGTGGAGGTAAAAACTCTTCGATAGAGTAATTTTGTAATCCGCCTTTTTGATACATTTCTTCTGGTGCTCCAGATGTAAATGAAACGATAAGTTTTTTACCTTTCAATTTATCTCCTGTTGATCCATGAGAAAATCCATGAACAAATGTTTCTTCCATCCATCTTGACATTATTGATGGAACACCATACCAGAAGAATGGAAATTGTAGTACTATTATATCTGCATTAAGTAGACGTTGTTGTTCAACTTCTTTATTTATCTCAAAAGTAGGGTATAGCTGATCTAAAAATACAAATTCAGCCTTAGGTAAATCACTTTGAAGCTTATCTAATATTGTTTTATTTGCAATTGAGTTTTTTAAATCTGTATGACCTGATACTACTAAAATATTTTTCATTATATTGTCTCCTTTATAAGTTATGATTTATCATTTTAAATAATTAAATAATATTATCTCTAAGATGTTTTAATTTTAAACCCTTAAGTCGACTTCAGGTCAAGTGTTTTTTAAGATTTTGTTTCTCTTTTATTTTTTAATGATTTTATTAGCTCCTTAGTAATTGGTTCGCATTTATTTTCGTAATTTTCCATTTTGTAATTAATTACATCTAGTGTTTCTTGCAAGTCATTCATTTTTTGTTCTATTTGAGATTTTGTCTCCAAAAGTATATTCCATCTTTCATCTTTAGTAGATTCGCCTTTTAATGACAATTGTATATATTCACGTATATTCTCTAACGACATTCCTGCCTTTTTAAATCTCATAGCAAGTTCAATCCATTGGATAGATGTTTCATCATAATCCCTTATCCCAGACTTAGTTCTGGGTACATCTGGAATAATACCGACTCTTTCATAATAACGTAAGTTATCTATAGATATTCCTGTTCTTTCCGAAACTTCTTTTATAGTCATTAACATTCTCCCTTTATAATTAATTTTTCTTGTTTTTTATTATAACCTAAAATGATATTATTTTTCTATCTATCTTATTTTAAAATAAATTTATTATATTATAAACTCTAACAAAATTATTGATTTTAGAAAAATAGTTTACATAATTTCGTTACAGGTAATTATTTTGCGTATTTAAAGTGATTTTTTTTGATAAAAAGCTTTATATTGGATTTTAAGAAGTCGAAGTCCTTTTATAATTAATAAATATAAAAGCCGCTCTTGAAACCTCTTAAAAAGGCATATAAAAGGTGGCTTTTTCTTGACTTTAAATTAGATTTTTAACTAACCTAATTTGAATATACTTTCTGAAATTTTTTCTGAAGCTTCTTGATCCATTTCTTTAAGAGTGTGAGAGTAGATATTTAAAGTTGTATTTACATTTGAATGACCGACTCTCTCTGAAATAACTTTTATAGGTACCTTTGCATTTATAAGTAAAGTTACATGTGAATGTCTTAAATCATGGAAACGTATATGTTTTAAATTGTGTTTCTTTAAAAAACGACTGAACTTTTTACTTAAAACATCTTCAGCTATAGGATTTTCGTTTTTATCAAAAAACAATAGATTGCAATCCTTTATTTTACCTTGAAGCTTATCTTGTAGATACTTTCTTTTATAATCTTTAAGCATGGCCATAACTTCTTTCGGAGCTGAAATAGTTCTTTTTGAAGTGTCTGTTTTTGGTTCTTTTAGTATAACTTTGCCGCTATCTCTAGCTGTAATTTTCTCTATTGTTATAGTATTTTCTATAAAATCTATATCGCTCCAGCTAAGGCCTAACACTTCTGATATACGAAGACCAAGTCCAACTGCTAAATTTATAGGTAATTCTAGGTCTGTGTTTTTTATGGTTTCTAACAATTTTGCTATATCTTTTTGGTCATAAACTTCACTTTTGAACTTTTTATTTTTAGGAACTTCTATGCAATCCACTATATCATACTTAACAAGTTTTAATTTATAAGCTCTTTTTAAAGCTAAATTAAGTATATTTATATGTATTTTTATCGTCTGTGGGCTTAAAATCCCGACCAAATCATCGACGTAATTTTGTATATGAATCGGTTTTAAATCGTTTAATTTTATATTTCCGAGCATCGGATTTATATATTTTTTACATATTCTAACGTAACAATTATATGTAGTAATCGACAAATTTGGTTTGTATTTTTCTAAAAAATCCATTAGATATTTTTCTAATTTCATGCCTGTTGGAGCTACCAAATCGTCGTTATAAATTTCTTCTTTTAACTCATTTAATCTCTTCGATGCATCTCTTTTTAGGGGATAAGATCCCATATTTTTTTGTTTCTTTTTGCCGGTTGTCTCGTCCGTATATTCTAAATATACGATGTAATTTTTGCTTCTTTTTCGTATAAAAGCATAACTCATATTATCCCCTCCATAGTAAAATTTTGTGTTTTATAAGCTCGCGCAAATCATAAAAAAATAAAATTATTCTATAAATATTTTACCATAAAACCCGAAAAAAAGCAGTAAAAAAAGCTGACATTTTACTGACATAAGTTATTTTTAATGCATTGAAAATATTGAAATATAGTCATTTTAACAAAAATGGCATAAAAGTATATATTTTATGCCACTTTATAAACTAACAACTTATATATAATATTAGAAAAACGAAAAAACTCCAAAACTAATACAACTTAGTTCTAGAGTTTTTTGTTTCTACAATATAAAAATACCTTAATTATAATCCAAAATCCATCTATCTTTTTCTATCTATATATTTCAAGAAACTCCCAATCAAAATCACAAACATCGTAAAAAATAAGTAGATTTGTATTATCATTGTAAACATAGGTTGAAGGGTTTCTTTGCTCCTCCCAACAGTCATTACCACAGCCAAAAGGATCGTTCCTAAAACTGCAAAAAAGATTTTTATCTTGTTCATCATATAGATAAACCTCTCCCTTATAAACTTAATTTTCTTATTTATAAGATATTCTACATAATATAAATATATCCCTTTTTATTTAGTATTTATACATTTTATTCAACATACAATTCGATTATATATTAAAGAAATGTAAATTCAAATACTATCTATCGACATAAAAGATTGCTATAATATGGTATAAGCATTTTTGCTTTTTTTATATAAAAAGTTAATCTCAAGGGGAGGATAAACAAAATGGATTTTAATCAATATTTAGGAAAAACAGTAAGAGTAGAATTAGATGAAGGAAAGGCGATTTCTGGCGTATGTTCAAAAGTAACAGAAGCTGCTAAAAGCCCTGTACACGAAAATACAATATCTATAACTATAATGGATACTATGGATATAGATATACTAGAAAGCGAAATCCAAAAAATAGATTTATTTACATGGTAAAAGAGGCAAATCTTTAACTCTGCTATATATATTTTCATAGATTATAATATGAAGTTACTTTTATAAAAAATATAGAATAATAATATTTTTATATAAGGTTTCAAATATTTATAGAGGGAGAGTTTTTATATGTATCCTCAAATGGAAATTTTAGAAACTAAAAATTGTATATTAAGACCTATTACATTAGATGATACAGAAGACTTATATGAATACTACAGTATACCAGAGGTAGTAAAATACTTGCCTATTAAAGTGCACCAAACATACTCAGATACACGCAGGTTTATAAAGGCATTTTTTTTAAACAATTATCAAAAAGGGAAAATAGGCCACTATGCTGTTGTTTTAAAAAATGAAAACAAAGTCATCGGCAACGTAGGCTTTAATAATATATACCCGCATGCACACGGTGGAGAAATGGGAATATGTATAAATCCTAATTACTGGGGATATAATTTATCATTTGAATTAGCACAAGTTTTAATAGATTATGCTTTTAATATTTTAAATCTAGAATATGTATATGCTGTTACTTACAACGACAATGTATACTCAAAGAAACCTTTAGATAAATTGAACTTTATACATGAGTCTGATTTTAATAAAAAATTTAAAAACTATAATAACCAAATTGTAAAATGCAATAAATTTGTATTATATAAAAATAATTACACAAAATAATCAAAATGAAGAAGTGAATTTTTAAAATATATACCTAAAATCACCAAATTATTGTATACTTAATATATGTACTAATTAATGGAAAGGAATGATCACATGAAAGTTCAAGCACCACAAAGTGCAATAAATGTACTAAAAGAAATATTAGGAAACAACCAAGATAAACCTCAAAACGTAAGAGTTTACTTTGCAGGTTTTGCTTGTTCAGGAGCAGTATTCTCACTAGCTTTAGATGAAGAAAAAATGTCAGATACATCTTTTGATTTAGATGGAATACATTTTATAATGGATGATAACGAATATTTAACTTATGGTAATGTTACAATATCTGAAATACCACCTCAAGGATTCGTTGTTTCAGTAGACAATCCACCTCAAAGAGATAATGGATACTCTGAATGTGGCGGAAGCGGCTGCGACGGATGCAGTGGTTGCTAATAATATAATAATAAAAAATAAAAGCTCGCTTATGGCGGGCTTTTATTTTTTACTCTATTTGTAAAATTATCCATACTTTTATTTTATAAAGAAATATTTTGCTATATCAGCAAACTATGATAAAATTAATAGGCATAAAAGAAGAAATACTCTATATAATATCAATTGATAAAGTGTAGATGTTTCTTATTCGAAAAACTATTAAGGAGGAAATGCCATTTTGCAAATGGCAATAAGTTAAATTGAGAAGAAGAAGAAAAAAAGGTGCAGATATAAAATTATTAAGTTATACTGATTACGTTATAAGAGAAAATATAGAAGATTTAAAAGGTAAATGGAGCGAAAAATTCAAAAACGATAATCCTATCCATGTTGAGTTCGGTACAGGTCGTGGTAAATTTATAACTACATTAGCAAAACAAAACCCAGATATAAACTATATAGCTATGGAAATAAAAGAAGAAGTTTTATTAAAAGGCGTTGAAAAAGCAGCTGAAGCTAATTTAGATAATATAGTATTTTTATGGTCAGATGTTTCAAACATATTAGATTACTTTGATAAAGGCGAAATATCTAGAATATATATCAACTTCTGTGATCCATGGCCAAAGAAAAGATGGGCTAAAAGAAGATTACTTCACAGAAGCTTCTTAGACAAATACGCTACAATATTAGAAGATAAAGGTGAAATACACTTTAAAACAGATAATGTTGGTTTATTTGAGTTTTCTCTAAATGAAGTAGCAGATTGTGATTGGAAATTAAAAAACATATCATTAGACTTAGCTAATAATGATGAATTCGAAAATGTAACTACAGAATACGAAGATAAATTCATGTCACAAAATATAAAAATACATCGTTTAGAAGCTGTAAAACCTCTATAATTATTGAATCATATATAAATTAGTAGAAATTATTGTTACGAAAGTGCATATAGTTTGCAAGGATTGTTGATAATCATAATAGAAAATTATTAATATATTTTAACCGAAAGGAGGTAGCTGTCAGATACAAGTTATCATGACAGCATCATAAACTATGAAATATATTAAATTTTGTTCTATTATATTATTATCAGTCCTATTAATAATAACAAGTAGCTTTAATGGTATTTATTCTCCGAAAGAAGTATATTCTATAAGCAAAAATAAGGCTTTATCTGAAAGTGAACTTAAAAATTTATTTCCAGATGCAAATTTTAGAAATGTAATAACTCGTAATTTTAAACATCAAGAAATTACATTAAATAAAATAGCTTCCTTATCTGGTGAACTTAATGCTAACAATGAAAATATAGAAGACTTAACAGGTATTTCATATTTAGAAAATATAAATAGCTTTATATTTTGGAATAATAACATAAAACAATTACCTAAAGAAATACTAAATTTAAAAAATTTAAAATCTATAAATTTAGCTAATAACTATATAACTGATAGTACTATAATAAATGAACTAATTAAAAATGGTGTAGATGTAAATTCCGATTTAAACTTTATAAAACAAGGTAAAAATCAGTACATGCTTTCTTCAAAATACAATAAGCTGACTTTAAAAAAAGGTGAAACTCTTTCATTAAATAAACTTCTATATAAAAATATTAATGAATACGAAAAATATTGGGAAGTAACAGAAGATATATCTTCAAACATAGACTATATGATATCTATACAAGATAGCAAAATATTAAGTCTAGAAAAGAACTCCACTTTAAAAGCCGAGTCACCTGGAACTTGTATTGTAAAAATAGCATTAGATGATAATTTTTATAAAAGATCTACTACAACTCTTAAAATAGTAGTAAAAAATAAATAATACAAAAAAGACTAATCACATAGTTAAATCTATATGATTAGTCTTTTTTATCTATCTCTTTTTTAATTTACCCTTTTTCCCTCTAGTAAGAGTAGTACCTACAATAATTACTAAGTAATAAAAAATATATAAAAAAAGCTTAACATTATTTGCTTCAAATCCAAGTACTTCTTTAGCCCCACTTGGCATTACTATTATTAATGAAGCTATTAATATAAGCAGAGGATTTATTAAAATCTGCCTCTCTGAATTATTTAATAGTATATTTCCAATCCACCCTATAGAAAGACAAAAAAATACTATTTTAAAAACAAATTCAAAATTCTCAAACATAAAGTCATCCTTTCAAGTCATAATTATAAAGTATATATTATAATATCGCATCGATATCTAGTTTATATTAAATTATATAACGTTTTAGATAAAATATAAATATTTTTAAAGGAAAATTTAATACATATATATAAGTTATATAAAGCATATATTTAATTATAACAGAGAAACTTCTCATTTAAAGGGGGGATTTGTATGTATGCACAAGCTTTCGGAGCCATTTTAGGACTTATCGCATGTCTTTATGAATATGTGTATGGGGAGCTTCTTATAATAGGCAATAAGCCTGCTTCAAATACAACAATTTTAAGTTTTATTTGTGGTTATTCACTTTACCCATTATGTATAATAATCTTTTTTATGAGTTTTTGTTTAGTAATATATCATAAAAAACCTAGTCTTTTCGATAAATTAGATAAAATAAATAAACCCCTAACTCATTTAACAGTAGTAATTGGTCTTTTAGGATGCAAATTTTATTTTATAGTCCCAGGCCTTTTAATATTATATCATTATTACATACCTGTTTTATTTGAAGATGATTTAAACAGAGCAGAAAAAGAAGCTCAAAAGCAAAGCCAAGTGATAGATCTTTTGAATAAAAACTTTGGCAAACATACAATTGTAAAATTACTAAATGTATCTTATGAGGAAGTAGAAATACTTAACTTGCAATATTGTAAAAGAAGAAGATATTTATAAGTAGAGTAGAGCGCGAAAAAAGCCTTTGATGTTAAAGGCTTTTTTGTATGTAAATAAGAACTATAATACTCTTTGTTTTTTTGTAATTATTTCAGCAGCTTCTAAAACATCCCCAGATTTTATATTTGTTATTTTAACTCTATCTCCGTTATATTTAAATATTATATATTTATTTTTATCGTCATCTTCTTTAATATTAAAAGACGTAATTAACTTATAATCAAAATTATGTACTACAGATAAATTACTTCCTACATATTTGCAAAATAAAACCCTATTATCAGTTATTAATAAAACCCCATTTTCATCTACTATAGTAAAGTCTATAAAACTTTTTAAATTACAAGTTAAAGAAGCTAATATTTTTTCATTTTCTTTAAGAACAGACATCGAAAAATTTAAACTCTCCATTATTTATCCCCCCTAATAAGTATTATTCCTATATTAATTATAGACTATATTGTATAAAAAATCCTAGTTTTAAATTAATATATATTTTCAAAAATAAATTTATCTAATTATACATTGAAAAATACAATAATATCTCTGTAATTATAAATAATATAAATTATTTTTCGACAATAAAAGTATTGTTTTTCAGTGGGTTTTAATTAAACATATCATGAAATTTATTTTTACAATAAAATAACGTTTTAATTGTAAAAATGTATAACAAATTACATATATTTGTTGATTTTATTTTAAAGGAATTTAAAGAAATTTTATAGAAATATATATTCAAATCAAATTAATTAGATTTAGTACTTTAAAAATAATTAAAAATTTTGAGGAGGACACGAAAATGGAAGTATTAAAAGTTTCATCAAAATCTAATCCTAATTCTGTAGCTGGAGCTTTAGCAGGAGTACTAAGGGAAAGAGGAAATGCCGAGATACAAGCAATAGGAGCTGGAGCCTTAAATCAAGCCATAAAGGCTATTGCAATTGCAAGAGGTTTTGTAGCACCTAGTGGAATGGATCTAGTATGTGTACCAGCATTTACTGATATTGACATAGATGGAGATCAAAAAACTGCTATAAAATTAATTATAGAACCTAGATAATGGTTTTATAATAAAGATTGTGGGATTATTAAATATATAAAAAGCAGCTCAATTGAGCTGCTTTTTATATTATAAACTATTCTTGCATCTTTCTACCTACAAAATCCGCATATTGAGGAGTACCAAGATGATATCCACCAGAAACCTCAAGTATTGAACCTGTTATATAAGATGAGTTATCGCTTGCAAAGAAAAATACAGCGTTTGCTATATCTTCTGGAGTACCCATTCTATTTAATGGTACATGAGATAAAAATGATTTTTGGAATTCTTCATTCATAGAACGACTAACAGCATCAGTAGCTGTCATCCCTGGGAGCACCGCATTACATCTTATATTGTATTTTGCGTATTCCATAGCTATTTGCTGAGTTATATTGTTTACCCCTGCTTTTGATACACCATATCCAATTCTAGATATATCTGGCACTGTACCGCTTATAGAAGATATATTTACTATACTTCCACCTCTATTATTTTCTATCATATAAGGAATTACTAATTTAGAAATTCTAAATACACTACCGATGTTTAATTCTAATAATCTAAAGAATGATTCTTCATCTGTATTTATTAAATCTTGGTCCTTTTCAGGATCTCCTGTACCGTAATTATTTACTAATATATCTATTTTACCTTCTTTTTCTATAACTTCGTCAACCATCGCTTTGTAGCTATCAAAATTAAATGCATCAAAAAACACTGGCTTCATAAATAACCCTGCATCAGCATGATTATCACATATTTCTTGGGTAGCATCTAATCTCCTAACACCCATGTACACTTTAGCACCTTCACGAGCAAGTTTTAGTGCACATGCAAGTCCGATACCTCTAGTTGCCGAAGTTACTATAGCAACCTTGTTGTTTAAAGCTTTCATGTCAAACCTCCTAGAGTTGTTTTATGTATTAAAAAATAAAATTTATTTTTGATACTATATAGCTTACCCAAGTTTATATATTTTTAAATTGATTTTTATAAAATTAAATTTTTTCTTTTACCCAATGAGCCATTTTACTAACATGTTCATTTTCATCTTATTTTATTTTGTTGTGATTAATGTTATAATAATTAATTGATTACTTTATAATAAATATTTTAATAAAATGCGATGCAGCACGAGGAGGATTTATGAGTAAATTGATATTTTGTTATGGATCAATGAATTCAGGCAAAAGTATGCAACTTCTTACATGGAAATATAATTACGAAGAAGCTGGATATAAAGTATTATTATATAAACCAGCGATGGACACAAGGGGAAGTTTTAAAGATAGTGAAAATAAGGGCGTAATCGCTTCAAGAGCAGGACTAGAAGCTCCTTGCACTCTTGTTTATGATGATGAGAGTTTTTCAAAATATTTAGGTGAAATAAATGACCCTAAAACTATAATAATGCTTGATGAAGCTCAATTTCTTACACAAAAACAAGTAAAAGAATTATATGAGATTTCTCTTAAATATACAGTAGTTTGTTTTGGATTAAAAACAGATTTTAGACAATGCTTCTTTGAAGGAAGTAAAGCATTATTTGAATTAGCAGATGATATTAGAGAATTAAAAACAGTTTGCGCATGTGGCAAAAAAGCTACAATTAATGCTCGCTTAAATGAAAATGGTGAAATCATGCTAGATGGAGAACAAATCGAAATAGGTGGAAATGAAAGATATAAAGCTATGTGCAAGCATTGTTTTGAAAGAGAAAAAAATAAAAAAATGTAATAAAGTAGAGTAGAGGAGTAAATTTCTTTGAAATACATAATAATTAAGTAACCACGTGTCAATTATTTTAAACACGTGGTTTTTTGTTAAAGTTTAAGATGTGAAATTATAGTTAGTCAATTTTTTATCTTTCAATTAGTTTTTGACCATTTACAAAAACACCTAAAATTTGTTCTATTTCTGTGATTTCTAATCCAGGCACACCTTCAGCCACTAAAAAATCTGCACTCATGCCAATATCAAGTCTACCGATACTATTTTCTAATCCAAGTATCTTAGCAGGATTATATGTTATTAAAGCAAGGCATTCATTTTCATTAAATCCATTTTCAAATAATAACTTCATAGAAGGCTTGGCAATAAACATTAATATTTCTGAACCATAAAGTTTATTTTCATATAAATTAAGATAAGGTGAAGGTGGTAAATATGCATCCGTTGCAATCGAAACATCTATACCTTTCTTTACTAAGTTTAATATATCTGATGGCAAATTAGGAGTAAGATGTGTTCCACCTAAAGGTGTAGCTACAATAGAAGCTTTATTATTTTTAACCATATTTATTTGAGCATCATTAATATCATGTGCATGATGCAAAACATCAATACCACACTCAAGAGCACGGGTCTATACCTTCTTTACCAGCAACATGAGCACCAATCTTTTTATAATTTTTATGAAAGACATCTACTATAGATTTAAGTTCATCCTGTGTAAACATAATTTCTCCAGCTCTAGGAACTTCACTTATAGGGAGATTCGCTGGAGTAGCATTTATAAATATATTTTCACCTGGGTATTCATTTTTCATAGCCATCTCAGATACCATATCAATATTTGATAACATATCTTGATTAACTTGTTCATTTCCATTTAAACAAGTATAGCTAGATAAATCACTCGTTCCTATAGTAATACTATTTAAAGAAAATTTAATCTTTAAAGGAACTTCATCTTTAATTTTCATATACTCTTCTATAGATATATTACATATAGGACTGCCGCAAATCTGTTCTCCTAACGCCGTTATACCAGATAACAATGCATTAAATAATAATACTTTACCAGCTTCTAAATATGTTTGTTTTGTAACAGGATAAAGTGATCCTGGAGCATATTCTAACAAATGACAATGACAATCTATTAAAGACGGCGTTATCACTTTATCTTTATAATCATATATTATAGATATATCATTTAGTTTATTTTTTAATTGATCATAAGTTCCTATATTTTCAATTTTTCCATTATCTATTATAATTACACCATCTTCAATAGTACCTTTTTCAGATACAGTAACTATTTTTTTTGCTAAACACGCAAATTTATTATCGCTCATCTAAATCACCCACTATACTATAAATGGAGTAAGAAGATATGCCAATAAAGTTGCCGTTATAATTCTGATTAAGCATCCTAATATAGCAGCTTTTAAAGCTTCTTTTTCACTTAAATCTGTTGATTCAGCCCAAGTAACAGGCACTTGACCTAATATTACTGATATAGGTAGACCAGAGTTTGCAAGAACAAATCCACCAACTACTAATCTAGGATCAATTGACCCAACTAAATCAGCTACTTGTGACATAGCTAAAGTAGGACTTACTAATAAAGTAACTATACCACTTGATGGTTCAACACCCAAAACAGATAAAGCAGAACCCATATATTGTTGAATTGGTGCCCATATGCCAATAAAGTCTAAAACACCAATTAAAGAAAATACTACGGCTACGGCAGGAATTATTACTAACAACAATAGATGCATACCTTCAATTCCAGAATCAAACAACACTTTCATAATAGGAGTATCTGGAGTGAATCTAGGAAGCTCTTCTAATTCAACACCTTTAGTATTTCTATATATAGTTTTTGATAAAATAAATGGTACAACAATAAGAGGTACAAATATTGATAAAAGAACAACTGGCAAACTGTTTATTTTAAAAACACTAAGTGCAATTAAACCAAGTACAAAAGTAGCAAAAGACTGAGGATTTTGTATCATAGTAGCAACTGCAATCTTTTGTTCAGATTTTGTTGCATTAGCCTTAACAAGCACAGGTCCAGCAACCTTTCCCGAAGCATTAATATCGCCCAAGATATTATAAATACTTGGTATAACAACAGAAGGGTTTATGTTCATTGCTTTCATAATAGGTAAGAATAGACGAATTAAAGCATCAGTAAAACCAAAACGTTCTAATATACGTCCTACAATTACACTTACAACTATTGCAATACCTACATCACTCCTACTATCTCAATTTTAGCCCACTTTTTTCGATTAACATCTTTCATAGAGAGTATACCTCCTTTTTTAAAGTCATATATTAGCTAATATATGAAAGTAGAGGAGCTTTTGTTAATTTTTTGTTATATCTATGAAGCTTAGTTTTACTTGAATTGTATTTTTATATAACTGGGATCTTAACGAAAATCCTATCATAATTTAGTAAGAAAACATAGCTTTGAAGATTTATAGAAGCTCAATTATTTTATGTTAGGTATCTAATTAATTAAGATTTCAGGGGAGTGGTTTATATAAATTTTCGGTAATGTAAAAAGAAACATATAGTGTAGGTAAGGATTTTATCTTAAATAATAAAAACTAAATTCACTTTTAACTCTCTATGCTTATAGAGACTATAGAATTAAAATTTGCTTTATCTCGCTTGTACACTTAATGTATCTGGATGCATCTAAACCTAGTAAATATAAATATGTATGATTTCTTGAAAAGATATTAAAAATGCTAAATCGATGATTATCGATAACTCGATAATACCAAAAAATCATGATTTATTGGTCGTAGAGGATAGATAAGGTCTTAGATATAACTATTCCTCAAATGTAGATTTAGGGAATAGTTATACATGAACTACAAATAATACTGTTTTTTATGCTTTATGTACTGTGTTTCATGTCATTTTCTATGTTCTTTTACAATCCCACCTAAAACCTATTCTATCAATAGATCTACTAATATTTTTCAAATAAAAAGTGTCCGCCAGTGGCGGACATTGTGTGTTATAGATTATTAGCTATTTCTTGAATGATTACATCTGTATTTAAATTGTTTATGTATCTAATTTTGGAGTTTTTAGCTTTATTTTCAATAATTCTATAATATAGACCATGCGAATTGGTTACTGTGTTTATGAATATATATTCTTTGCCTTTTAATAGTTTTACATCAAATTGCTCTGCTCCTGCTGGTACATATATCCAGTTTGGAAAATGTTGTTTCATCTTTTGAATCCATTTACTTGTACCTCCAAAACAAATAGCCTTTAATTTGTCTACCTCTTCAACATCTACTGAGTGTTTTTCAGCTTCTTGCTGTTCTCGATTCAAAGTAAACATTAAATTTCTTAATTGAGATAGTTCTTCTTTTGTGTCAGGGAAACTTTGTATTTCATTTTTTAGGTTGTTATTTTCTTTTTTAAGTTTTTGTATTTCTTCTTTTAATTTTTTATTTTCAACTTCTATGTCATTTAATTGTTTATCTTTTATATCTCTTTCTTGTTTTAAGAAGCTGATTTCCTTGTTTTTGTCAGCTATTATATCATCTAGGTCTTGGTTTATATTTTTAAAATAATACTCCTTATCTTTATTATAGGCTTTTAATAAGTATCTTATTTTTATACCTGCTATTAAGAAAGTATATAATTTTTTAATAGAAATTTCATCTTCCACTTGGAATGCTACATATAAATTTATAAGCTCTATGACTTCTTTTTCTGTTACATAGTCTCTTCCAACTAATGATATTATATCAACACCATCTAAATCATAGATATAGTCAAGTGCTACAACCTGTCCTTTTTTTGGTAATATCTTCTTTGATGGAACGATCCCTGTAATTATGTCTATATTATTCACACCTATTGTCTTAATGTCAAAAGTATCATATTGTTTTTTGACTTTTTCTAATAATGCTCTTGCTCTCCTTTTTTCTTCTTTTTCTAAATTTTCATAAGCATATACTGGTTTTTCCCAAAATGTTTCATATCTATTTTGTAATAATTTTAATTTGTTAGAATAAATAATATCATTATTATCTAATTTTTTATTATACTCATAGGATAAGATAATAGCAGCTAACAATTCCCCATCAACTTCTGCTTTTGTATATTTATGCATTTGCCTAGATATTTCCAAAAATAACTCTCCTAATCTAATAACATAATGATTTTCCACATATTTCGCTGCTTTCTTATATGTCTTTTTAAGAACATCAATTATGTTGTCAGCTTCATATCTTATTCCACATAGCTTTTTATAATAGTCTTCTTGTATAAGTGTTCCGTTAATACTTAACTTATAAAATTTATCTTCTCTTGCAAGTCTTGAATATTTTTCTTTGTCTTTGTTATATATCTTGTCTATGTGTCTATAAGACTTTTCTGTTTTTGATAATGCTTCTATAATAAAATATGTAACATCTCCTCTTCTTGCCATTTTAAAAGACCTCTTTTCTTCTTTTTCATAATCAATTGATTGCTATATTTTGAATAATTATATCTGTATTTAAGTTGTTTACATATCTAATTTTAGAATTTTTACTTTGTTTTCAATAATTCTAAATATAGACCATGTGAACCAATGTCAGTAACTTAAGAAGAATAAAATAAAAAATCATTGCTTAACTCTTCTGGTATGTAAATACAGCATGTCTATGTTTTACTTTTAGCATATTATTAGCTTATTTTTATGCCCAATTAATTGAATACATTCTTCCACATTTAATACAAAACTTACTTTTACATGAAAATCCATAAATATATTCTTCATTTTTTATTTCTAAGTTGTCTGCTCTATTATCTCGTGTATTGCCATTTTTATGCACGACTTCAAAAAACGAAAATCAAAGAAATCAAATCATGTACATAAAATTTGTGCAAATTACTTTCAAAATCATAGATTTCTACATATTCGTATATTTCTCATCATTGTTTAAGTATTGATACATTATCTTTTTATAGCTTTACAAGCCAAATTACAATATTAAGTATTTTTGGCTCTCTCTTAAAAATTCTTCTATTGAAAATCGATAACAAATACTAGATATATCTTCTAGTATATTTTGTTCCAAATCACTTGCTTTTATCAATGGCTTAAATTCAAATCCTATCGCTAGCTTTATGCCTATTCTATCTTGTGTTCTATATTCTTCACAAAATCCAATTATATAATATTTCCTATTTTTCTCTAACTTATCTATATCATATACTTTCTCTACATCTGGTTTATACAGATTAATATGATTACAAATTGTAATTGTCTTACAGTTTTGAATATATGGTCTAATAGTTGTAAACGTAACATGTTTTTTCCATACACATTTGAATTTACCTGTTAACATTACAGGTCGTCCTTGACATTTTCTTAATTCTTCACGAAAATAATTCTTATATTTTTTATCATCTACATCTTTTCCATATTTAATATCTCTAATTTTTATAAGCTGCCCATTAATAAACTTATAGCCACCTTCTCGATATATTTCAACTTCTTTCTGAATAAAGCTTTTTAAATCTTGCTTATTTTGCGTCATATTAGAAATCGATTTAGTGTTCAATGAAAAATCAAAAATTGTTTTTGCACACAACTGCTTACGAATACCATCCCACTTAGCATCTTTTTTAGATTGTAGTCTCCTAATTATTTCCGTTTCTTTTTCATGTTGAAAACTAAATTGAAAATCCCAAAATACTATCATTAACATTCCTAATTTTTTTTCACCTTCAAAATATACTTTTATAATTTCATTCTTATTTATATCCTCAATCCCCTTTAATACATTACTTATATGTCTTCTAAATTTATAATTTAATTTAGAATCTTTCTGCTTAACATATGTGTTTATCAAATTAATAGCAGCACATCCTAGAAAAGCATCTGCAACTGAATTATATTGAATATAATTTAGTATAACAAGTGCCGAAACAACATCTTCTTCATCTATTTTTTCTTTATTCTCTTGTAAAGACATTACAACATTTTTCAAATGAAATAGCTCATCTTTAAATCCCATTTACATCACATCCATTAATTCATTTAACATTACCTTTTATATAACAGAATTTGCATATTGCGATATATATGTAGCAATTTTGCCACAGATTCCACATAGTTATATTATTTTATCTCTATAAATTTTAATTTCACATAGTTTTGCAAGTTCTGTAACATTATTTTCTTTATTTTTATATCTAGCATAGTATTTATAGAATTTATCAGGAATATTATCAGCACTGGTTTTAGGTCCTCCTACTACTTTTCCTTTAGCTTTTGCATTAGCCATTCCACTTTTAACTCTTTCAGAGATTATATTTCTCTCAAGTTCTGCAAATACACCTGCCATTTGAATAAATACTTTACTCATAGGATCTGCTTCACCTTTTGTACAATCTATAGTGATGCTATTTTTTATATCCAATTTGATTTGTTTATTTTGAACAAATTCTAGAATATCACATAATTGTTTCGTGCTACGAGTCAACCTTGAAACTTCTGTTGTTATAATAGTATCTCCTTGTAAAATTACATCTAGCAGTCTATTAAACTGTACTCGATCTATCTTCATTCCACTTCCATATTCAATATAGATATTTTCCTCAGGTACTCCTGCAGATATAAGCTCTCTTTTTTATCTATCTATATCTTGATTATCTTCATTTGTACTGCAACGAGCATATCCGTAAACTTTTGCCATATTAAATGCCTCGCTTTTTTGTTTATATAAATAAATTATAGTGTGTTAATGAAAAAATATCAAAAGTAAGTTCTTTTTTATAAATAGATATTCAACTACATTTATAATAAATATAATCAATTATTTCTTATACAACATATCTATATGAGGAATATTATCCTCTAAATACTCTTCTGATACAGCTTTAAATCCAAGACTGCTATAAAAACTAATTAAATACGCTTGTGCTTGAATTTTTATAGTAGTTTCAAATAATTCATTTTCTATAAATTCAATAGCCTTTAACATCATCTTTCTTGAAATACCATTACCTCTGTAGTTTTTCTTAACTGCTACCCTTCCTATTGATATTTCATCATAAGAAACGCCTTTTTCTAAAATTCTTAAATATGCAACTATCTCTCCATTTTCTTCAGCAAATAAATGATATGACTTTTTATCTTTATTATCACAATCTAAATATGGGCATTCCTGCTCTACAATAAATATTTCGTTTCTTAATGCTAAAATTTTATACATTTCGTCTACATTAAGTTCATTAAATTTTTTAATTTTCCAATTCATTAAATTACCTCCAAATACCTTATTTTTAATTTTTGCTATATAAAACAAAAAGCACTGGATCTTATCTCTCCTTTTAAAAAAGGCCCTAGTGAGAAAAGACACAGTGCTTCTTAATATTCTTACCCGGGGATAAGAATAAGCATCTTATTATTTATTTGTTTAATAATATCATATGAATTAATTTTAAGCAATTATTTATTTTATCTATTCATTATCCTCATTTAAAATACTGTTATTTAAAAGAAAAATTTACTATAATAAATATCTACAACAAAATTAAGGAGATTATTATGTTATTTTTATACTACTTAATATTTATCAATATAGCTATGTTTTGTTTTATGTGCATAGATAAAAAACGTGCTATAAAAAATCAATTTAGAATTTCAGAAAAAAAGCTTCTTACTATAGCTTTTCTTGGTGGATCTATTGGTATGTTAGCTGCAATGAATATAGTCCATCATAAAGGCAAGAAATTCAAGTCCTATATACCCTTCTTAGTTATAGAAAGCTTCTTTTTACTATTTATCCTTAGTAAAAGAATAATGCTTTAAAAATAGATTTATTTTTAATAAGGAAATTTATTTGAAGTAACTACTTATGAATGATAAAATAAAAAATACTTATAATATAAATTTAAATAGATTTTATTTAAATATTAAAAAAATTAGAATATTATTGAATTTATGAAAGAAGGTATTTTAAATATGAAAAGAGGAACTTGGGCAGAAATTAATTTAAACAATATAAAACACAACTTTCACACGCTTAAAAACACACTAAAACCTGATACAAAGGTTTGTTGTGTTGTAAAGGCTGATGCTTATGGTCATGGAGCTGTTGAGGTAGCAAAAATGTTACAACAAGAAAATGCTGATTATTTTTCAGTAGCTAGGTTTGAAGAAGCTATAGAGCTTAGAAATAACAATATCCACACACCTATCCTTTGTATGGGATATATATCTGAGTGCGATATAGAAGAAGCTATACATAGATATATAGGAATAACTGTATATTCTTATGAAATGGCTAAAATAATAAACCAAAAAGCTGGAAAATTAGGCAAAAAAGCTAGTGTACATATAAAAATAGATACTGGTATGAGCAGACTTGGATTTTTAACAGATGATAATAGCATAAACGATATAATAAAACTAAAAGATTTAATAAACTTAAATATAGACGGTATATACACTCATTTTGCTACTGCTGATGAAGCTGATAAAAAAGAGACTTATTTACAATTAGAAAGATATAAAAAAGTAATAGCTGCTTTAGAAAAAGCTAATATAGAGATACAATTACAACACGTTTCTAACACTGCTGCTATTATAGACTTAAAAGAATTAGGATTTAATATGGTTCGCCTTGGTATAGGCTTATATGG
Organism: Intestinibacter bartlettii; assembly: GCF_018917435.1. Lineage (GTDB taxonomy): Bacteria > Bacillota > Clostridia > Peptostreptococcales > Peptostreptococcaceae > Intestinibacter > Intestinibacter bartlettii_A. The sequence continues at coordinate 27,622 of NZ_JAHLOQ010000015.1, read as the reverse complement.
ATATTATCCATCAGATGAAGTTTCTAAAGAAGTTGAGTTAAAACCTGCTATGAAGCTTAAAACAATAATAACAAATATTAAAAAAGTAGCCCCTGGTACAAAGGTAAGCTACGGTTATACTTATGAATTTGATGAAGCTTCTACATTAGCTACACTAGCCATAGGATATGCAGATGGTTTTGATAGAACTCAAAATGACCCTAAGGTGATGATAAACGGTGTTTTATGTGATGTTGTCGGAAGAATATGCATGGATCAATGTATGGTTAAAATCCCAGAAGGTTTATCTGTAAATATCGAAGATGAAGTTTTAATAATGGGTGACGAAGCTGGAGTTACTGCTGAAGATTTAGCTTCTAAACGAGGGACTATTAATTATGAAGTATTATGTAGTGTTTCTAGAAGGGTCACTAGATATTATATCTTAGATGATGAAACTTATAGTAAATGCTATTTATAATTATTAAATAATAAAATTGAAAAATAAAGCCTACATATTAACCAAATAAATTAATATATAGGCTTTTTATTAGTAAATTTACGTTTCAATTAAAATAATCAAATATCTATCTACTTAATAATTCTTTTAAAGCATCATATGAATGATCGATTATCTCTTCACAGCTTATTCCATTTTGTTTAAGTTCTAAACAAATTTCAGAATCAAAGTTATCTCTTATATTTTTCATTAACTCCCTTGAATAAGCTCTAGCTACATTGATATCTTGGTTACTTTCTCTCCCTTTTACATATCCAATTATCATTGCTGCAGCATTTACAGCTCCACATAAGCTTCCTACAGCCATACCAGTCCCCATTCCACTCCCAAGTGATACTGGTATATCTGTGTTATGTTCCTCATTATATGATTTTATTAATGCTTCTGCGCAATTATATCCCTGACTATGATACATTGATGGTTCTGTCATGTCTTTCTCCTTTTTATTAATAATTATTTTCATGTAAGATATATTATACACCTATAATTTATTTTGTCTATGACTTTGTCACATTTCACAATCGTATTTAAATAATATTTATATTTGAAGTAAACAACCATGAATGATAGAATAATAGAAAATATAAATACATATATTTAATCCAAATTAAAACATTACTTATTGGAGGAAGTAAATTGAGCGATAAAAAAGAATTAAAAATAAGCAATAAATCTGACAGACCAGACAATATAGTCCTTAGAGATCATTTATTAATCGAAAAATCTATGGAATATGAAAAAAGGCTACCTTCTTTTATGAAAGACTACTTCGTATATTTAAGAGGTTCTGTAGCTGTTTCGACAAGAGCTGCTTATTTAGAAGATATTATATTCTTCTGTGATTATGTAGTAAACGAAAGCGGACTTACTGATAAAGAAGATATAAAAGATTTAACTATAGAAGATTTTAAAGACATTAAATCTAGAGATATAAATTTATTCTTAGGAGACTACTGTCCTAGATATTATAAAGAAAAAGAAGATCATATGATGGTATATGAAAATAACAACAGAGCTTTGGCCAGAAAAAAATCATCTATCTCTACCCTTTTTAAATTCCTTTATAGAAACGAACAGCTCCCAACTAACATAACCGATGGTTTTAATCCGATAAAGCTTCCTAAGCCCCAACCAGATGCTATAAAGAGGCTTGATATTGATGAAGTTATGATAATGTTAGAAGCTGTTGAAAGTGGCGAGGGATTAACTGAAAAGGAAAAAGTATATTGGGAAAAGACAAAGCTTCGTGATAAGGCTATACTTGCATTATTTGTGACATACGGCCTTAGATTAAATGAGCTTCGTGAACTTAATATATCATCATTTAACTTTTCGAGAGGCGAATTTAAAATATATAGAAAACGTGGCAAAGAGGTTTTAATGCCTATAAATAAAACTTGTGAAATCGTCGTAATGGATTATATCAATTATGAAAGACCAAAATCAGAAGATCTTCCAGAAGATGTTCAAGACGCATTATTTTTATCATTGCAAAAAAAACGTCTTACTGCTAGAGCTATTAGACAATTAGTAAAAAAATATACATCTATATGCATGAATACATCTAGAGATAAAGGATACTCTCCTCACAAGCTGAGAGCAACAGCAGCTACATCTCTAATACAATCAGGATTTTCAATATACGATGTAAAGGCTCTATTAGACCACGACAACGTCACAACAACTCAATTATATGCAGCACATAAGAGAAATGTTAAACGTGATATAGTAAATAATTTTGAGTGGCTAGATGAAGAACATGAACATCCTACATTAGAAGATATACAAGATGATAAAAATCGTTAAAAATCAGAACAAATGTTTGTATAAAAAAAAACATTATGGTACAATATAATAAAGTAAAGTCAAAATGGAAATTACTTTACAAATAAACAATGAAATGAGTGATTTTTATGAGTTCAAATGAATTATCTAACAAACAACTCATGATCCTAGAGTTTATAAAGGAGCAGCTTTTAGCTAAAGGTTATCCACCTTCAGTTAGAGAAATATGCCAAGCAGTAGGACTTAAATCAACTTCTACTGTACATTCTCACTTAAATAAACTTGAAAAACTAGGATATATAAGACGTGACCCGACAAAACCAAGAGCTATAGAAATACTTGATGGCGGTAATGTATTTGCAAATAACAACACTGTAATGCAAGAGATGATAAATCTTCCTTTAGTAGGTCAAGTAACTGCAGGAGAACCTATCTTTGCTGAACAAAACATCCAAGAATATATACCATTACCTGCTCAACTTATCAAAGGTACTGATACGTTTTTACTGAAAGTAAAAGGAGAAAGCATGATAAATGCCGGTATTTTAGATAATGACTATGTCGTAGTAGATAAAGGTGCTACAGCTTCTAACTCACAAATAGTAGTAGCTTTAGTAAACAAAGAATCTGCTACTGTAAAGAGATTTTTCAAAGAAGGAAACAACGTTAGACTTCAACCTGAAAATGACTTTATGGACCCTATCATTTTAAACGAAAGAGATGTTGAGATTGTTGGAACTGTTACAGGAGTGTTTAGAGTATTTTAATATGAAATGAGATAAAGCTTACTTAATAATTTAGTAGGCTTTATTTTTATGTTATATATTCATGATTTTTTAGGCAAATAACGTAATAATTTCTTTATTTTTACAAATATTCCAATATATATTCGCTTTAATAGTTCGTTAAACTATCAAAAATCCCCGAGATTATAATTTAGACCACTCCAAAATAATACGCACATTCACGAACGATACCATTTTTAGACTTTTAATATATATTTTTACTTTTTCCTATTAAAATGCAATTTAAAAAGCGCATACCTTTAAATAGATATACGCCTTTTATAAATAATTATCTTATTATTAAGCTAAACTTAAAGCTATTTTCATCATGTTAGTGAAAGCAGTTTGTCTTTCAGCTGATGTAGTTTCAAGTCCTCTTAATGGACAGTCAGATATAGTTACTATACAAAGAGCGTTAACTCCTGCTCTAGCTGCATTCATGTAAAGAGCTGCTGCTTCCATTTCCACACAAAGAGCGCCCATTTTTTGCCATGATTTTAATCCTTCAAGTCCATTATCTCCGTAGAATACGTCACTTGATACTATATTTCCTACAGTAGTTTCTATATTTAATTCACGACCTGCATTTACAGCTTTTTCTAATAATTCAAAGCTTGCTGTAGGTGCATATGTACCTGGTAAGTTGTATTGAGCTGAATAGTTTGAATCTGTAGAAGCTGACATACCTATTACTACGTCATGTAAGTTTAATTTATCGCTTATTGCTCCTGCAGAACCTATTCTTATAAGATTTTTAACACCATAGAAGTGTATTAACTCATAAGAGTATATTCCCATTGATGGCATACCCATTCCTGAACCTTGAACAGATACTTTTTTACCATTGTAGTATCCTGTATATCCGTACATTCCTCTTACAGTGTTGTATTGAACAACATCTTCTAAGAAAGTTTCAGCTATAAATTTAGCTCTTAGTGGATCTCCTGGTAATAATACTGTTTCTGCTATGTCTCCAACTTTTGCTTCTAAATGCGGAGTTGGCACTGGTGATTTACTCATATTAATTTCCTCCTAGTTTTTTAATTATTTTAACTTGTTTCATGTTATAGATAGTTTTCCATAACTTCAGTACAATATTATATTATATCTTATATCTTGGATTAGATGTATATATAATATGCAAATAAAAACTGTTAATTTTTGCTATTTAAATGATAATGTTATATTTTACATAAAAAACGTAAATAAATAAGCTAGAGTAATCAACTTCTATATATCTAAAAAAGAAAAGAGCTGCAAAAATACATCTTCTACAACTCTTTTTCATTAATTTCAATTTTTTCTTTTAAAAGCGGCAACATAACTTTGAATATAGTCTTTTCTCCATCACTTTGGGCACTTATTATACCTCCATGCAATGTAACTATACTCTTTGTTATTGCAAGCCCTAATCCTGAACCACCGTCATTTTTATTTCTAGACTTCTCTACTCTATAAAATCTATCAAATATATAAGGTAGTTCTACAGATGGTATAGGATTACCATAGCTTATTACGTCTACTACAGCGTAATCATTCTTTTTATATGCGTATATATCGAGAAATTCTCCTGTGCCATATTTAATACCATTATTGATTAAGTTTTGAAAAGCTCTAACTAATTTATTTGGATCAGCTGAAATAATAAGTTTATCTTCTGAGAAGAAGCTTCTTTCCTGTATTTTTTCACTTTCAAACTGATACCCAAACTGGAATATAATTTGATTTAATAATTCAACTAAGTTTATATCGATTTTATCTAATGTTATAGAATTATTTTGTACCTTTGTTAGTTCAAATAAATCATTTATAAGAATTTCAAGCTCCTTAGACTTTTCATAAGCAATATCTACATAATATCTAAGTTGGACTTCATCTCTGTATTTATCTTCATTTATAAGTCCTAAATAACCTTTTATAGAAGTCAGAGGCGTTCTTAAATCATGTGATACATTAGTTATTAAATCTGCTTTTGTCTGTTGTGCCTTTCTCTCTTGCACAGTTACATCTTTTAATAAACGTGAAATAATATTTATATTATCTCCTAAAATTTTTGTATCACCTTTACAATCTATATCTATTGTCTTGTCTAAATCTCCAGAAGCCATTTGTGTTGTAGCTTCTACTATTTTGGCTAGTCCAACAAATGTCTTTCTCATAAACAAGTAATAGACTATAAAAGTAAATAGAGCAATTATTACATAATTTAGATTTTGTTCTAGTCCTGTTTGTTGTTTAAAAATCATAAAGAGTTTTATTGCATCGACTAAAGTTCCACCATACTGACTATTATATCTGTAATAAATATCTAAAATTATCTTTAGTACTACAAAAACAACCGAAACACATGTAAGGCTTAAAATAAAATAAGCTATAGGTAATATAGCGTAGTAAAGCGCCTTTTTATTTTTCAATTTTATAACCAACTCCCCATACTGTATGAATTATTTTTTCACCATTTAAACATTTATCTAGTTTATCTCTAAGTCTACTAATATGAACCATTACAGTATTATTTGATTGGAAGTATTTTTCTTTCCATACTTTTTCAAATATTTCTTCAGATGAAAATACCCTACCTTTGTTGCTAGCCATTAAATAAAGTATATCAAACTCCCTAGCTGTTAGAGATATTTCCTCTCCATCTGCGACTACTCTATGTCTTGTCTTATCAATAGTAAGAGAGCCTACATTTATTAAATCAGATTCTTCAGAAGAACTATTATTATTTAAGTAATAGCTTCTTCTAAGTAAAGCTTTAACTCTTACTGTAAATTCTAATGGATTAAAAGGTTTTGTCATATAATCATCTGCACCTGTCATAAGGCCTTGTATCTTATCCATATCTTCAGATTTAGCACTTAACATTAAAATAGGTGTATTTTTTGTTTCTCTTACCTTTTTACAGACCTCTATGCCATTAACTTTTGGCATCATTATGTCTAAAACTATCAAATCAACGTCTTCATTTTCTATTATATCTAAAGCCTCTTGGCCATCTTTTGCTTTTATAACTTTATACCCTTCGTTTAAAAGATATATTTCAAGTAAATCCCTTATTTCTTTTTCGTCATCTGCAACTAGTATCTTATTATTCAAGTTATATCATCCTTCCTCTTCCTCCTCAATATATAATAACCTATATCTAGAGGTAATATAATTAAATATATATAATATATTCTTACATAATTATAAAATATTTTTACAAAATATTAAATTACATTTTTGTCATTTCAAAAATAAAGGGATAAGTTCACTGTAATATTATTATGTAAACTTATCCCTTTTTAAGTTATAAATTTATTTAAGCTTCAAACTCAGTTTATTAATTATACAATTCTTCTAGAATGTCTTTTGCAAAGTGATTAATTACTACTAAATCTTCTTTTATATTACTTTTATCTATTAGACCTGTAAATATATTTGAATTTCTAACTTCAAGCAACATAAAGCTATTTATTTTACATAAAGATAGTATATATGAATAATCATCATCTATTATAAATCCATTTTCAAAGTCATAATCTTTTTTGATTATTTCAAAATTATCTCCATATGTACCTTTTTCTGTGTGAACTATTGGTAGATATTTATGAAATTGGCTTATAGCATGTGATTTTTCATATCTTACTTTAAGTCTTTCTTCTTGTGATAAATCAAAATAACTAGCACCAAATATAGAAGCTACTAAATTGTTTAAGTTTTTAAGTTTAAATTGTTGTCCCTGTATTATTACTACTAATGGTTCCATCTTATCCCCCCTGATATTCTGTCTATATCTTTATTATAGCAAATTACTTATTCTAAAAGCTTCTTTAATTTATAATATTACTTAAAAGAAGCTTATTTAAAATTTTCTAATGTTATTTACTAATTGCTTTTAAAATTATAAATGGGTTTTATTATCTTAACTATTTCTACTGTATCTGTAATATTATCTATTATTTCATTTATTGGTTTATATGCTTGTGGAGCCTCGTCTAATGTAGATACACTTATGCAAGTTGTAAATATATCTTTCATAGAAGCTTTATAATCATTCATGTGTATTTTATTCTTTGCTTCTGCTCTTGAAAGTATTCTTCCTGCTCCATGTGGTGCTGAATAGTTCCAATTTGCACTTCCTTTACCTTTTCCAATTATAACTCCATCTCTCATATTTATAGGTATTAATACATCTTCATCTTTATATGCAGAGATAGCTCCTTTTCTAAGTATGGATTTATCTATTTCTATATAATTGTGTACACTCTCAAATTTATTTAAACTATCATAATCAAGCCCTATAAACTCAACAATCCTTTTTGCCATCATCTCTCTATTTTTCGTAGCATATCTTTGAACTATATCCATATCATAAAGGTAATCTTCTAAGTTTTTACCTTCTACATAACATAAGTCTTTTGGTACCTTGCTTTTTAAAGTATTATATCCAAGTGATTGATAGAAGTTAGCAACTTGAAGGCCTAGATTTCTACTTCCAGAATGTATAACTAAGTATTTTTTCCCTTCATCATCTTTATCTATTTCGATAAAGTGATTTCCTCCGCCAAGTGATCCTAAAGCTTTATTAAATTCTTCTGGCTTTTTTTGAATTTTATCTATACATCTAATTTTTAATATTTCATCTAAATAATTTATAACCGCCTTATTATTAATTTTAAATCCATGAGGTATTTTATTTTTAATAAAATTATCAAGTTTTTCTAAATCCAACTCTATATCTCCTAATTCAACACATAAAACACCACATCCAATGTCCACTCCAACTAGATTAGGAACTATTTTATCTTGTATAGTCATAGTAGTCCCTATAACGCAACCTGCTCCCTTATGACAATCAGGCATTATTTTAATACTAGAACCTTTAACAAAGTCTTGATTTAAAAGTTGTTTTACTTGAGCTATTGTTTCATTATCTATATTATCTGTAAATACTTCTGCCTCATTAAAATCACCTTTTATAAACATAAAAACACCCCTTTAAATTTTTAAAATTAAACTATATTATTAATATTAACTGATATAGAATTTAAATGCCATATATTTAAATTTATAGCTACTTTGTATAAGATTTTACCTTGTATTTTTTCGGTTTTAAAGCTTATTTATTTATAATTTAGTTATTAAAACTGTCAATTTTATTACTGATTTGTAATAAAACTGTAAGATTAGCTATAGGAAATATATGTTATACTTTAATTGTTAAAAATTTCGAAATCGATATTAGGTGGTGAATTATGAATACTATAAATCCAAAAATCAGTGTAATTATTCCAGTTTACAATACATCACAATATTTAGCTAGATGTCTAGATTCCATATTAAATCAGGACTTTGAAGCTTATGAAGTTATATGTGTAAATGACGGTTCTAGCGATAATTCTCTTGAAATTTTAAGAGAATATGAAAAAAAATCATCTAAAATAAAGGTTATAGATCAAGTAAATAGCGGTGTTGCCCAAACTCGTAATACTGCACTTAAACATGCAAGTGGCGATTATCTAGCATTTTTAGATAGTGATGATTTTGTAAGAGAAAATTACTTAAGCAGACTATACGATGCAGCTATAGATAACAAAAGTGATATTGTTATTTGCAATTTTTATAGATATTATGAACAAATAAACTTAGCTAAACCTGTATTTTACAAGTTTAGAAGAGGTGTGTTTAATAAATACGATATATTAAAAGGGTTAATCCCAGATAACTTAATACATTCTTATTTATGGAATAAATTATGGAAAAGAGAAATATTTGAAAACCACAGCACATTTCCAAATATGAAATTCGAAGATCTTGCTATTATGTCAGAATTAATATATAAAGCAGATAGAATTACTGTTATAAACGACGCACTTTATTATTATAGAATAAGAAAAACCAGCATAGTCAGAAGTATTTCTTTACAAACTCAAAATGACTATATGAAAGCATATGCACTTATTCGTTTATTTTTAGAGAAAACTGGTGAATACAGTAGATTTAAAAGACACTTTTTCTACTTATCGCTTAAGGTTTATATTGTTATGTTAGCAGTAAACTTCATGTTGTTTAAAGAACAACCATCGCTTAGATTATTAGCACAAAATATATTCTCTATAAAATCATTTATCAAAACATGTAGAGAAGATAATTTTTCAATGACACAAGAAGATATATTAAATTATAATGTGCTTTCTAGAATGGTCAAAATAACAGCTTTAAATACAAAAACTCCAAAGTAATATATACTTTGGAGTTTTATTATTGATTAATAATCTATTTTTAAAAGTGAATTTTTATTAAAATTGTATTGGTATTATTTCATCCTCACTATATCTAGCTAAAATATATAAAAAATCAGATAGTCTATTTACATATTTTAAAATAACAGGATTTATTTCGTCTTCTTTTGATAAAGTAGTTATCTTTCTTTCTGCTCTTCTGCAAATAGTTCTAGCAATATGTAAATTAGCTGAGCATAAAGACGTTCCTGGAACTATAAATTCATTTATTTTTTCTATTTTTGATGTATAATAGTCTACTAATTTTTCTAAATCCTCTACATCTTCATCCTTTATAACCGTCTTAAGTCTTTTATAATTTGGTGATGATAATTCTGCACCAACATCAAATAATTTTACTTGTATTTTTCTAAGCTCCTCTTTATCTTGAGCTTCTTTCAAATAATGATAACAAAGTCCTATATAAGAGTTTAACTCGTCGATTGTACCATAAGCTTCTACTCTAATACTATCTTTTTCAATTCTCTTGCCTCCTATTAATGAAGTTGTACCCTTATCACCGCTTTTAGTATAAACTTTCATATATACACCCCTTTTTAGTATATTTTAAATATATTTTTTAATTACATATATCTATTTACAAATTCATCTACTTCACTCCAATACTTATCTGGATTTTCATCCTCAGCATGAGCATGGCTAGCACCCTTTATAACTAGTTTTTTCTTTTCACTTGTACAAGCATTATAAAGTTCATCTAACATATAAAAAGGTACAAATTTATCGTCGTCACCATGTATAAACATAATAGGCACTTTTGCATTTTGCACCGCTTCTATAGGCGAAGCCTCATTTAGAAAATATCCTGCTTTTATTTTAACTGCAAAATTAGCTATATTAAGTATTGGAAATGAAGGCAGATTAAATAATTTTTTTAATTGGAATTTAAATTGTTCTAATGCAGTTGTATAACCACAGTCTTCTATTATTACCTTTACGTTTTTAGGAAGTTCCTCAAGCGAAGATGCTATCATAACTGTAGCAGCTCCCATAGATACACCATGAATTAAAATTTCAGCTTCTTCATCTTTTGATATTATATATTCAATCCATTTTATAAGGTCTTTGGCATCATGATAACCCATTCCTATGTAATTTCCTTTGCTTTTGCCGTGACCTCTTAAATCCATCGCTAAAACATTATATCCTATATTATAGTAATGTAGAGCTTTTGTACTAAGACTAAATGCATCTGCCATATATCCATGGACAGTTACCGCCCATTTATGTGTATTTTTATTTAGTACTTGATAACCATGTAATTTTAGATTGTCAAATGAAGTAATAAACACTTCTTCAAATTTAGATTCTTTTTCTAGCCATTCTTCCTCTTTTGTAAGCTCATGGTGACTTAAACCATCATTGCTAAAAATCATCTTCTTTGAAGCATTAGGATTTATAGCTAAATTATAAAAAAAGTTTCCTGTAAAAAATACTGCTATTATTGCTACAACTAATAATGTTATAACTACTGTCAAACAAATTTTTAAAGTCATTGTATTCCCTATCCTTTCAATAATAAGTTCTTTATTCATTAAATATATTTAAATTTTATCCATATTATTGATATTTTACAACTATAACTAAAAAAATCTTTATTTAAAAAATAAAGATTTTTTATAACACATAGGAATTTATATTCATCTTAAAATTGTGAATAAGTATAATTTCCGTATATGTGTTTCAAAGAAATCTACATTGAAAGGTACTTAGAATAAAAATTTCTTTATATGATATTATATTAATGGAGTAATACTTATTAAACTTGAGTTAAAGTTTAATAAATTTATAGTTTAATATATAAATGTATTAAGAAGAACCTATACTATATAATAATTCAATATTATAGAATAATGTTATATAATATAGGCCTTCATAAAGTATTTTTTCATAGTAAAAATAGTAATTTGGGTTATATTAATTACAATTAATTACTTCTGTACTCAATTCTTTCTATCTTCATCAATTTGTTTTTTTAATTCATCAATTTTATCATCTGATTTATTTTCATCATCATTTTTCTTTTGATGATTCAAACATTTACATGTTTGGTGCGCTCCTATACTCGCCAGCCCACTCATTGCTCCAGCGACTACGATTTCTAATGTAACATCGTGATTTATTATTATATTTAAAGTTATACCAATAGCTAACATAATCAAAGGAATATACTTATTTTTAATAAAATCTAAACTTGTTTTTATTACATATCCTATACAGATACAAAAAACAATAATCAATGGAACCATATATTGAGTATATTGACTCAAATCCATAAATATCACCCCATTTAATATATTCTATTCATAATATGTACATATTGCGCCTGTTTTGTTAATATTTGACAAAAAATATTTAAAACTGTCATAATAAAACTAAGAAGTATTTACAATTTTAGGAGGTATATTATGTACGAAGAAAATTATGAGTTTCCAGCTATAATAATAAATCATAGCAGTGATGACTATGAAATAAGAATATATGATTTTAAAGAAGTTACAGTATATGATGATAATTTAGATTCTTGTTATAGTGAAATTCAAGAAGCTTTAGAAGGAGAGATTTATAAATATATATGTTTAAATAAAGAAATACCAAAAGCTACAGCAAAAGAAGACATAGCTTTAGATTATAATCAAACTTTATTTCATATAAAGATAAATACAGAAGAAGCTATAAAAAAATCTAAAAGACTTGGAGTTATTGTTCCTAAAGAGTTATAATTTTAACTAAAGTTTATAAATTCTAGTACAAAAAAAGATATAGGAGAATTAATATCCTATATCTTTTTTCTTATAAATTTCTTCCCTTTCCTGAATCAGTTATACTTATCAACTCTATTGGATATGGATTAAAAAATGTCTGATTTGATAAATCTTTGTCATCAAATCTAATTGCACATATTTGCAGTGCAACCATAATAGAACTAAAAGGCATTTTTTCTTTTTCATAAAGCTTTAATAAATCATCAAAGTAATCTCTTTCTTCTTCATTTAGATAAGCTTCATATTTTCTAAAACAATCTTTAATAAGCCTTATTTTTGTTATTTTATCTCTTTTATTATTTAAAATTTCATATACCTTGTTTTTATATAAATTTATATCGTCTTCATCCACATTTTCTTTACTAACTATACTGTTTAATTCATCATAAATATCTTCATTGTACGATTTTAGTAATAATGAGTTCTTTTTATGAAAATCCAAAATACTATTCTCACATTTCAAATTATTTATTGTGAAAATCTTTGTTAAAAATTCATCTCTAATATTATAATTTTTCAATCTACCTTCGTCTTCTATTGGTATATTTGAATATTTTTCTACAACTTTAGCACCAAAAACACCTTGCCCTTTTTTACTTATACTACATTTTTGGCTCTTAGGATAAATTTTCACATCCTTTATTCCACAAGACGGTGATCTGCTTTTTAATACAAATCCATCTACATCCTCTATATTATTTAAGAATTCTTCTGCAAACTCAGTCATTTGCGAGGTATAATCCATATTTGAACTAGGTTCAATCAATTTATATTTATCATCATGCTTTTCAATTCTTATAGGATTTCTAGGTACTTCAAGTCCTATTTCTCTTTCAGGGCATACAGTTTCTAAATCTACATATTTTCTTAATAAAGATATAACTTTGTCATCATAAATTTGTCCGTTATATCTACATTTTTCTGAATTAAGGCACTTACTAATAATTAATCTCGGTTTTCTCACAAATTGTCACCCACTATGTTGTCTATTTTTTATTATTTGTTTTTTATTTTTTATAATACACAGGATTTTATACTCATTATTATATTTTTGATTTATATCTGTATGTAAAATTCAAATAAACAAACAATAAAATAAAAATATTTTAAGAGGTGATTCAATGTTTATTCCTAAAAGAGTTATATTTGAAAAAGGCTCTTTAGATACTGAGATAGGACAAAATATATATAATAAAGTAAAAGATAATCCAAAAATCGAAATTATAAATGCAAGTTCTAATCGAATTAAGAGTAATATACCTGGAGATAATTTATATGAACAATACAGATCAGGTAAAGAAACATTAGTAGTAGGAGAACGTAAAAGTTTAAAATTTCAAACATGTAAACCATCTGCTAACTATCAATTGCCTTTAGTAAGTGGATGTATGGGACGTTGCGAGTATTGTTATCTAAATACTCAATTAGGCGACAAGCCTTATGTAAGGGTATTTGTAAATATAGATGAGATTTTAAAAAAAGCTAAACAATATATAGATGAGAGACTCCCATCTGTAACTATATTTGAAGGAGCTGCAACATCTGATCCTATACCACTTGAACCTTATACTAATGCACTTAAAAAAACTATAGAATTTATAGGAAAAGAAGAAAAAGGTCGATTTAGATTTGTAACTAAATATAATGATGTAGATAGTTTATTAGATGCGAAGCATAATAATCATACAGAAATTAGATTTAGTATAAATACTCCAAAGGTAATAGATATTTATGAACATCACACAGCATCTGCTAGTAAAAGAATTGAAGCTGCTGTAAAAGTTGCTAATGCTGGATATCAAATAGGTTTTATAATAGCTCCTGTATTTCTTTATGACAATTGGAAAGAAGAATATAGAGATTTAATAAAAAGTATAAAGGATAAATTGCCACATGATTTTGATAAACAAATTATATTTGAAGTAATATCACATAGATACACTACTAAGGCCAAAAATAGAATATTAGAAATCTTTCCAGAAACTACTTTGCCTATGAATGACGATGATAGAAAATTTAAGTACGGTCAATTTGGATATGGAAAATACGTCTATTCTAAGGAAGAATTAGCTGATATGAAAGATTTCTTTATAAAAGAAATAAAATACATTTTCCCTAATAGCTTAATTAAATATGTAATTTAATTATAAAGTCATCATAGAAGCTCAAAATACAAATAAAAGAATTCTCTAATCTAATTTTACCCGCCCTATACAGAAAGTCATATAACTGTATAGGACGGTGCTTAGAATTATATTCATTACCCTACTAATAATCATCTATATTAAAAATTTAATTTAAGATTTATTTTAAATTAAGGAGGAATTAAAATATAAAAATCGAATTGTATAATAATATGTTTGTTTATAGGACATTGAAATAAAAAGTTTTTAACTTTATAAATATGTTTGTTTATACTAAAGTAATTAAAATACGAAATTGTGGTGATGAAGTATAATGAAAGAAAAATTTTTAGAAAATTTAAAAGAGGCATTAACTACATATTCTTATTCTACTAAAGTTCCACTTGTATTACTGGATGAAAATGGCGAGACTGTATATTCAATTGGAAATCAAGAACCTTTTTGCAAATTTTTTAAAGAGTTTACTGGAGAGATGAATCCTTGTTCTCAAACTCATCTATACGCAGCTAAACAATCAGAAGAACTCGGAGAAGCCTACACCTTCTTTTGCCCCGCTGGACTTATTCACTATACTGTTCCAGTAATAAAAAAAGGTGTCTTTAGAGGTTCTGTACTAGCAGGCCCTATACTTATGGATTTTTCTGACCAACTCATGATTTCTGAGATTATGCAAAAATTCAATATAGATTTAAAATATTTAGGAATGGTAGAATCTAAAATAAGAAGTATTCAAGTTATAGATCCTACAAGGGTTAGACATCTAGGTAATTTATTATTTATTGTAGTTTATAGCCTTTTAGATGACGAGAAAAAAGAACTAGAAAACAGAAAGTTGATAGCCTCTCACCAATCAGATTTAAATGAGAAGATACAAACTATTAAAGATGAAAAAAATGTAGAATTTTACTCTTATGAAACAGAAAAGGAATTGTTATTAAAAGTAAGAAATGGAGACGTTATCGGAGCTAAGAATATATTAAACGATATGATAGGACGTATTTTATTTGCATCTGGTGGAAATATAAATGTCATTAAATCTAAAACATTAGAATTATGTACATTATTATCACGTGCTTCCATAGACGGCGGAGCTGATTCAAATACAATTATAGATTTAAACAGCAAATTTTTATACAAAATATCTAATATAAAAAATATAGAAGATTTATCTTATTGGGTTATTCATATGTTAGATAGCTTTACTCAAAACGTATTTAATTTTAATGATTCTAAAAATCCTGTATTAATTCAAAAATGCATATCATATATAAACGAACATTATAATGAAGATATTAACCTAGAAAAAGTGGCCAACATAGTTCACTTAAATCCTTCTTATTTTTCTAGTATATTTAAGAAAGAAGTCGGCGTTAGCTTTTCTAACTATTTAAATAAGATACGTATAGAACAAAGTAAGCTTTTGCTTAAAAACACTGACTCCTCAATAGTTGAAATAGCTCTAGAAGTAGGATTTGAAGATCAAAGTTATTTTTCAAAAGTATTTAAAAACTTGACAAAAATGACTCCAAAACAATACAGACAAAATGGTTAGTAATGAAGATAATTTCCTATGTGCTATAAAATAAAAATAAACTTTCTTTATGATAAACATAAGGAAAGTTTATTTTTTGGAAGAGTCATTTTTAGCTAAATTTAAAAATCATATCTATATACAATTTATTTATGCAAATAAATTGAGTATATTTTTTTTATTCAATTTGTAACCTATAATACAAATTGCTCCGATTTCATCTTTATAGTAACTTTCTTCATTAATTTCATTCTCTACATAATCAAACTTATACCAATCGTGGTCGCTATTTTGCAAGATACCTTTACCTCTAACAATTTTTCCGTAAGTATCTTCATCTTTAAAACAGTTAAAAATCAGCTTTATATCATCATAATCTATAGGTTTATCTGTTTTAAATTCAAGAGTTGTAAAGTGATATGGATTTTTATTATTGCCACGATTATCTAATTTATCTAACATTTGAAGCATGTCGTATTCTTGTATTTTATCTTCAATAGCATTAACTAATTCTGGCCCACTTATATTATATATATCTTCATTTATAATATTTGCATATATATTTACATTTTTAATATATGAATATATATTTTCAATATATTTTATATCTGCACCTACATTTTTACTTAGAACAATAGTTTTTGATACTGATATTTGATCATCTACAAATACTTTCGAATATGAAGATACAAAATCAAAACGTTTTACGTCTAAGACCGAAATAATATTATTAACTTCAAATAAATCTTTAAATTTAAAGTCATTACACGCCCTTAATATTTCACTTAGTTTTGCAACGCCTGTTGGCTCTACAATTATCCTATCAGGATTAAATTTATTGATTATATCTTCTATTGAAGAAAGGAAATCCCCAGACGAACTACAGCAGATACATCCTGCTGTTATTTCCTCAACTTCAACACCAGTATTTTTTAGTATCTCAGTATCGATTCCTACTTTTCCAAATTCATTTTCTAAAACGACGATTTTTTCGTCTTTATAACCTTCAGTTACAAGTTTTTTTATAAGAGTAGTCTTGCCTGCTCCTAAAAATCCTGATACTATATCTAATTTTATCTTCATAAGCCATACCACCCTTATTCAAAAATTTTAACCACCCTAAATAACAGGATACATCCTGTGCCTATAATATATTATATAGTGAAACTGTCTCAAATTTCTTTGAGACAGCTTCTTATTTTAGTTTAATTTTATAATTTAATTCTATATACTTTTAAGATTATCAGTTTTACTTTCACAATTTATTTTAATTAGACTTTCATTTTAATTAGATTTTTCAAATTTTATAAACCATATTCAGCTGGTATAAATTTGTCCATATCTAATTCGTCTTGCATATCATCGTAGAATTCTAATTCATCGTCAGCTATATCATCAATTTGATTTCCTATGATATCTAACCATTTCTTTTCTCTTTCTTCTACATAAACTTCACCGCTATTAACAGCTTCAGTTATCTTATCAAGAGCAAGCTCTGCACCCATCTTAGTCATTTGGAATGAATTTTCAGCTTTAACTAATTCACTAGCTATATCGTATACAACTTGTGGTTTTAATACGTAAGCTTGAGGATCAAGTGGAGCATCAGATTCAGCTAATAAATCTCTGAATTCTTTTCTAAATCCTTTCTTAGTAGCTGTATTCATAAGTCTTGTATCATAAACTAATTGTTCTATAGATACAACTGGTGCCATTTCAGCTAATAATTTAACTTGTTGTACAGATTCATTAGACCATAAGTCTGTTACTGCTGCAGATATATTACCAACTGGAGATAAGTGAGCACAAGCAGCTGATTTACCTTCACAAGATATTGGAGAACCAGTAATTGCTTTAAGATAAACACCTTCATAAGCACAGTCTTTAGATGGTCCTACAGCTCCTTCTTCGAAAGCAGCTAATGCTCTAGCTACTGTAGCAACTCTTACTACTGCTGCAAATACTTTAGGTATCATACCTCTTTCAGCAAGTACCATTGCAGTATTACCAAATCCACAAGCAGAGTCACCTGCTGGAAGTGATCCATTAGCTTTACAGATATCAGAAATGTTTTTCCATAAGAATTTCATATCTCTGCATCCACAAACACCAAGTGCAAATATAACTTGTTTAATATCAGCATTTACTAAAGCTTCATCGTTTAATTCTTTACCACCAGTAGATTCAACTGAGATAAAGTCAGCGCCAGCTTGTGAGCAACCAGCGAAGCTTTCTAACATTGCTTCCCAATACTTACCACTTCTCATAATTGGAGGTCTATTCATTTCTCTTAAGTCATTTGGAGTAGCTCTATAAGCAGATTTTAAACCATATTTAGCTTCATATTCTTTCATAGTATCAACTATGATTTTACTTACTTCAATACCCCATTTAGGGTTTTCAGTAAATTCAGGAAGAGTTTCATATTCGATAACTACTCCTGGAGCATATAGTTCTCTAGCTCTATTTAATATACCATTAGTCATATCTTTATATATTTGATATGCATCTTTTATACTATCTTCATTAACTATCATTGATGGTAATGTGAAGTTTAATTCTGGATAAACATCTCCACCACCTATTACTAATCCACT
Source organism: Intestinibacter bartlettii (assembly GCF_018917435.1). Taxonomy (GTDB): domain Bacteria; phylum Bacillota; class Clostridia; order Peptostreptococcales; family Peptostreptococcaceae; genus Intestinibacter; species Intestinibacter bartlettii_A. Next base: position 9,229 of record NZ_JAHLOQ010000015.1, on the reverse strand, counting down.
TTTAGTTGTTACTGGTTTTGGACAAGAACCATAAACAAAATCATCAACTGAGTTATATGCTAATTTATCAAATTTTATACTCATAATACGTTCCTCCTTGTATATTTACGTTAATTATTAAACTTTATCGTTTCAGATTATTTTTTAGCTTTAAGTACGTTTTTAGCTACGTCTGCTGCAGCAGCTGCATCTGTAGTATAGTAATCAGCATGTACTTGTTTTGCGTATTCTTCTGAAACTGGAGCACCACCTATCATGAATATATATTTATCTTTTATTCCTTTGTCTTCGAATGCTTTTATAGTAGTTTCGATTGCAGGCATTGTAGTTGTAAGTAAAGCTGATAAGCAAACTATATCTGCTCCTATTTCTTCAGCTTTTTCAACGAATTTTTCTTCTGGAACGTCAACACCTAAGTCAACCATTTCTATACCAGCACCATCCATCATCATTTTAACTAAGTTTTTACCTATATCATGTAAGTCACCTTTAACAGTACCTATAACTGCTTTACCTATTGGTTCAACACCTTCAGCTTTTAAAGATGGAGCTAAAACTTTAAGTCCAGCTTGCATTGCTTTAGCTGCTATTAACATTTCAGGAACATATATTTGTCCTTCTTTAAATTTGTCACCTATTTCGCCCATTGCTGCGATTAAACCATCGTTTAATATATCAGCAGGTTTTAAACCTTGTTCTAAAGCTTCTTTAACTAATTGTTTTGATTGTTTTCCACTACCTTTTTGTACTGCTAATGAAAGTTCTCTTAATTCCATAAATCTTTCCCCCTAACCAAATTATTAAAATACTATTAAATATACTTATCGTCACTCCCTGATGTCATTTGTTTGAAAATCTATTTTTTACTTTAGATTTTCTTTTTATGATTTGTTTATCTTTTATACTTAAATAATAGTATTTTTTTAATTGTAATTATTGTAATTTATATCGTTTTTTATTAAACCTTTTAGGATTTTTTATAAAAAAGCCTCAAATATTGGAATTTCAATACTTAAGACTTTTTATTTTTTAAAAATTTTATTTATATATATATTTTATTTTAGAAAAAAATGAATTTTTCGAAAATATTTTCTTGCTTTAGTAATTATTTTGGATTTTTTTTAGATTACTGCGAAAATATTTACCATAATTGTATTCAAAACGCATACTAAAATGCATCAACTGTAACTTCTTTATCCAAAGATTTTTCTGCTGGTTCGTAGATTCTTTCCATCATCATTCCATTTACAAAGTATTCTTGGAATTCTTTTCTATTAGATAGTTCTATATATTTTGATGTATTTACTTTATCTATTATTAAATTTCTATATTCTTTAGATAACAAATACATTTTAGCTCCACTACCTGCGCAGTTTCCAATAGATTTGATCTTTCCATCTAGTTCTAGAGGTATCATACCTATTTGAAGTGAACTTTTTACATTCATATAGTTACCAAAACCTCCACCTAAATATAAATACTCTAAATCATTAAAATCTAAATTCTTTTCTTTAACTAATATTTGAATACCTGCATTTATCGCTGCTTTTGCAAGTTGAACTTCTCTGACATCCTTTTGAGTAAATGATATAATATCGCCATCTGGATTTTTTGCAAGTACATATTGTTTCATTCCGTCTATTTCAACTAAGTCTTTAGTTAAATATTCATATTCTTCAAATTCAAAATCATCATCTTCTTCATCAAACATTCTACCTGTTTCATCTATTAATGAATATTTAATCATTTCAGATACTGCATCTAACACACCAGAGCCACATATACCACAAGGTGGTTGATTTCCTACTGTTTCAATCTTTTCTTCTTTAGATAAATCAATCTTGCTAATTGCTCCTAATATACCGCCAACACCATGTTTTATATTAGCACCTTCAAAAGCAGGACCAGCAGCAGTAGAACAAGTTATAACTTCATCTTTATTTCCTATGGCCATTTCGCCATTAGTACCTAAGTCTAATAATAATGAATATTTTTCTGATTCTAACATTCCAGAAGATAATATACCTGCTGTTATATCGCTACCAACATAACTTGATACCCCTGGCATTATACTTATATTTGATTTAAAATTAAATCCTATATCTTTTGGCTTTAATTCCATAGCTTCAGTAAATCCTGAAATATATGGAGCTTTTGCTATATTTTTTGGATCAATGCCTAAAAGCAAGTGAATCATTGTTGTATTTCCTACTATCACTGTATCGTAAATATTATCTAAGTTAATATTGTTTCTTTTAGCTATATTTTTAATTATATTATTAAGTTGGCTTACTATTGAAGCGTTAAGCTTTTTAAGCCCGTCAGGGTTTTCTAATGTATAGTTAATTCTTGATATTACATCAGCACCGTAATTTCTTTGATTATTTACTTCAGAAATTACATCCATTTGACTTCCATCATAAAGACTAAGTAAATATACAGCTATTGTTGTAGTTCCTATATCTATTGCCAAACCATAATTATTCTTTGTAGTATCTGAAGCTTCTACATCTATAATTTTATTGTCAAATAAAGTTACTGTTATCTTATAATCATCTTCCCTAAGTGCTTTTGGTATTTTTCTAAGTGTAGTTAAATCTATATCTACATTATCTATATTAAATGACTCTTTTAAGAAGTCTTTTATTCTAATTAAATCATCTCTTTGATCGTCTAAAGTAGGTTTTTCTAACACTATATAGTATTTTCTAACAGAAGGGTTAATTTTAAATTCTTTTTCAACACCACTTATTAAAACAGTCATATCTTTTATTTTATTTGTAAGCTCTACAGTTAAATCACTTGTAATTGTTGTATCACAAGCAAGTCTAACACCTGAATTTAGCTCTGATTGACTTAAATGTTTTTTGCTAGATACGCCTATTTCTGTATTTTCTTTTAATCTACATTTACATTTACCACAGCTTCCATTTCCATTACATGGTGCATCAAAATCTATATTATTTTTTCTTATAACATCTAGAAGGTTATCGCCTTCATTAGCTGAGCATATCTTTTCACTATCATTTAGAATTATCTTTACATTAATTTTATTTTCCTTCATTATTATTACCTCCAAACTTTATCGATTTCCAAAAATTTTACAATTTTATATACTAATAATTGATAGATTATGACCCCTTCCCCACCTATAATTAATTATATATAAGAAAATCTTGGTTTGTAACAAGTACTACATATTTTCTTATAGTTTAAATAGGAAGTTATATTCATTTTTTAGGGGGTCATAATATGGATTTTAGTAAGCTTTCACAAAATGTACAAAAGGGCAATGCCCGAATGACTAACAAATTAGTTCAAGAAGCTCTTGCTGATGGAGTAGAAGCTTCTGATATATTAAATCATGGTCTTATACCTGCATTAAATGAAATCGGTGTAAAATTTAAAAACAATGAAATTTATGTTCCTGAAATGTTACTTGCAGGTAAAGCAATGACTGCAGGAATAAAAGTTTTAGAACCTCTTTTATCTCTAACAGGTGCCAAACCAATAGGCACTGCAGTAATTGGCACTGTTAAAGGAGACATTCATGACATCGGTAAAAACTTAGTTAAAATCACACTCCGTGGTATAGGTATTGAAGTTTACGATTTAGGAGTAGACGTTTCCTCTCAAGAATTTATTGATAAAGCTGAAGAAGTAAATGCCGACTTAGTCTGCCTTTCTGCATTATTAACTACAACTATGCCTGCAATTGGCGAAGTTATAAAAGAATTTAAAAAAGCAGGCATCAAGGATAAATATATATTTATGATCGGCGGAGCCCCAGTTACAAGTAATTTTGCTAAGAGAATCAATGCTGATTATTATACTGCTGATGCTGCTTCGGCTGCTCGTCTTGCCGAGAAAATACTACTTGAAAAACGTAATAGTTAAAACCATATAAAATTGTAATATTTTTGGTATTCGATTTAAATAAACCTTTAAATAAAATTTTTCTTATACCATACATAGGAATTTATATTCCTTTCTTATCTATTAAATAGTCTTAATTAAATTAAGTTCTTTTGAGACATAATTTAATTAAGATTATATTTTTTTGTCTAAATTTGCTTATAAAAGCAAAAGTGCTGCCCTCATTTAAAAAACTAGAACAACACTTTCAACAAATTTTCAATAATATTTACATATTTATAATTAACTTATTTATAAACTATTTAATTATTTAGGATTTCCAATTATACCAGCTCTAAATGCTTGAAGATATTCTGCACAATATTCATCTCTACCTGCTAGCATTTCTGCTGTAACTATACTACCCATCATATCTCTATCAAGTGGATTTATAATAAGTCCATCAAGTCCTCTGGCGATAGCCATTACTGCAAAGTTTCTATTTATATATTTTCTTTCTGGAAGACCAAATGATATATTTGATAATCCACACATTGTATGAATACCTTTAAATTCAGTTGTAATAGCTGCTACTGAATCTAAGAATTCAAATCCATAAGTATCATCAGTACCTATAGGTTGAACTAATGGGTCAACATAGATATTATCTATTGGAACATTATTTTGAACTAAACCATTGACTAATTTATCAGCTATTTTTAGTCTTTGGTCACAAGTTTCAGGCATTCCTTCTGAACTCATGCATAAAGCAACGATTTTCAAATCAGTTCCTGCTACTACTGGGAGTATTGCATCATATCTATCTTCTTCTAAAGATATTGAGTTAATCATTGCAGTTCCTTTATGTATTTTTAAAGCTTCTTCTAAAGCTTTTGGGTCTGGAGAATCTATACAACATGGTATATCTACTACTTGTTGAATATTTTCTATCATCCATTTTAAATGTTGTGTTTCAGTTCCTACAAATGTACCAGCGTTAACGTCTATATATGTAGCTCCAGCTTCTTCTTGATCAATTGCTACTTGTTTTATATATTCGATATCGCCTTTATCAATCGCTTCTTTTATTGCTTTTCTACTTGAGTTTATTAATTCACCAACTATAATCATAAGATATTCCCCCTAATTAATTTTTTCATAACCAAATTTAAATTTAATATTAATGCCCTATTTTAAATAGAGTATTGTTCACATTTTTATTTTGTTTTTTCTTTGTATTTTTTCATAACCAAATTTTTATTTTTTCTCATAACCATTATTTTTTAAAATTATCAAATTATTTTATTTGCTTTATTGTAAAACTTACTGCACACCCCCTGTTAAACTTTTTGAAAAAATTTATCTGGGTCGTAAAAAAAATTGACAAGAGGCGTATTGCTACGACCCATTAAATAGATCAAATAAAACTATACGATTGTGGGATTCACATTAATCTTTATTAATATTGAAATTGAAGTTTTTCAATATATTTTAGATTTGTATGTTGTTTATACTATAATTATAGAAAAATAGACCTTTTAATTATTGTAATAATTATGTTATTTTTAGAAAATTTCTTAAATTCTAACTTAAACCAAAGTAATCGTTTTCAAAATGGCTTAATTTCAATATTTTTATGAGAAATAATTTCATTTATTTAATAAAAAACTTTTTTATTTTTATCATTTTAATAATAAAAAAGTTTTTTTGAACGAAATTTTCTATTGATTTTAATGACTTTTTGTTATTTTTAAGATTTTTTGTATTTTTTTTAGAATTGGACAAATCCAAAAGCATCTAAAAATATTACCAACATTTTGTTAATTTTTTATTTATTTTTTCTATTTTTGTGGTAATATATAAGTATAGTTTAAATATTTATAGAATAAATATCTTCTATTAGGTATGATATTTTCATGTATTCTCCCATCCCTACCTCATATTTGGGTAGGGATAACCATTTCATGGCACTTTTTCTGTATTTAGTGCGGGATTTCTAATAGTATTTTATTTAACAATAAATATCGTTTTAATTAAAATAAAAATCACTTAGCCAACATTAAAAAAGTTAGTTAAGTGATTTTTTTGGAATATTTTTTAATTTTGTTGTAATTATTAGCTCAAAATTTTTCTAATTATTATTTCTACTCTTTTTATATTCATCGTAATCATATTTCGAAATTTTATACCTAGCATTACATTTATTACATTCAACAATTGCTCCACCTTTAAACCTCATATACACAGCGGCGATAGCCATTAACAATGCCAGTCCCAAAAATACAGGTGCAACTAGAGATATAACTGGTATAAAGTAAAATATGATAGCGCATATCATAGAGTATAAACACATTCTAAGAAAACTTTGCGAAGTACTTACAATTTTGGCGTCGCTTTTACATCTTTTACATTGTATTGTTTCTTTCGTCATAATAATCCTCCATATATGTAAATATACTTTAATAATACTAGACTTTAGTTAAAATTTCCTTATTCATTTATAAATTTAATAGTTTTTTAAATAAACTTTACAATATAAAAGCTACTTTTAGTTGTTAAATTAAATGCCAGAAGCTTATATCTTTCTTAAACCTTTTCTACAAAGATCATTTTTAAGCATATCATCAAATCTAATAGCAAAATAACTTAAAAATACCCATGCTAAACTAAATACTAAAGATATTTGTCCATTTAAATTAAATTTTAAATTTGTATAATCCCATATATTTAATCCAAGTTTAATATTTAATATCCAACCGGAAATATATTCAACTACAGTTATAATAATAGCGCTCAAAATGCATTGTTTATACATCTTCATCTCAGGCGTAATGTCATTTATAAGCCCAGCAAGCATCCCACAAATTCCTCCAACAATTATCATAGACGGATGGGTATAACCCCTAAAAATCATTTCAATATTTGTATAAACACATCCCATTATTATAAGTATTAATAACTCCTTTATTACAAAATCTTTAATACTTTTCAATATTTTCACCTCCACAATATAAATTATGTACAAACTCTTTTAAAAATGCTTATTGGACCTAATTTTACTGTTTAGTGAAAATAGATATATTCTAAAATAAAAAAATTTACTTTGTTCATGGCGCCAACAAATCGGAGATTCCGTTGCTCAAAATAAAAAAAGCCCATAAAATGGGCTCATAATAATTATGATTTTCTACTTATACAGAATTCTTTATCATCAAAATCAATATATTCAAAGTTATTATTTAAATCATGAACAAATTCTTTAATCCATAAACCTCTAAGTGTATAGAATACGCTTACATTAACGCCTTCTTCTTCCCAAAGTTCTCTATGAACACATACTCTTCTAATCCATCTAATAGCATTTTGATCTGACTCTATAACTTGGTTTACATTGTCGCATGGCATTCCATCTAGTATATAGTCATTCATACAATCAAATATCTCTTTAGCAGTTTCTATAGTTCTTTCTGCTTTTACTTCGTTTGCTGCTTCATGTGCTTGATCTATGTAGATTTTTTCTAATTCCATCATTTTTTGATTTTTAATCATAAATTTAGTCCAAGCAGCCATTCTTCCCTCAGCTTTGTGGATTCTATCTTGCAACCATCCATGAATATTGTTAGTATCTATTATTTCTTCTAAGTTTTTATTTTCTAATTTTGCACCGTATTTAGCCTCTATTTCAGCTTTTACTTTGCTTATGTCAAGACCTTCATTTTTTGCACAGTTGATTATTTCCTCTTCTAAATTTTCAAACCATAATATCTTGTTAAATAACCAATAATGTATTTTTCCTAAAAATAAACTCATCTGTCATTCTCCTTTTATTGCACATTTATATCTTTAAAATTCAGTATCTAATTTCTTTTCTAATTTTGCTATTTCTAAAACATCATCTCTAAACTTGTCTATTGTTATTCTATCTACAAAATCTCCAAGCTTTTCACCCATAAGTGCATTATCTTTATAATAATGTAAAATTACTTCGACTAAAGCGTAAGCTTGTTCCTCAGTTAAACCACGAGTTACAATATCAGAAAGTCTAGGGTGGAACCCTGCGCTACCTCCAACTGTAACGAAAAACAGCTTATCAAAGTCGACTAAGACGCCTATATCCTTAGCATAAACACTTCCACAAGCATTTCTACATCCTGCAACACCTATTTTAGTTCTGCATGGAAGCTCCATACCTTGGAAATTTCTACTTAATTTCATTCCTATTGCAACGGTTGGGTACTTAGAGCGTTTGCAGAAATTCGCAGGACAAAGTTCTACATTTTTAAGTGAATTTTGAGTTACAACAGCGGGTTGCATACCAAGTTCATCCCATATAGCAGGAAGATCCTCTTCTTGTAAATTAGTTATCAAAATTCTTTGGCCAGATGTTATCTTCATAACTCCACCATATTTTTTAGCAACAGCACCCATTTTTATAAGTGTATCTGGTTTTATAAATCCCCCTGGAATATGAGGTGTTATTGCATAAGTTCTTTTTCCGTTTCTTATCTTTTGTAAATTTCCGTAATGAGCCATTTTTCCTCCTTTATTATAATATCTATTAGAAGTAAATTCTCTAAATCAAAATATTTTTAAAGTGACTTCTATAAGAATACCTTTTTTAAAAGAATTTTTCAGTAACATATGTTACAACTTTTATTAGATTTCCCATTTTTTAAAAAAATAATTTATTAGAAGGTATAAATATAAATTTATATATTATAACTCACAACTTTTACTATTTTTATACAGCATACACAAGGATTCTTCTCGTATTTACATCAATCTTTTTGTCAATTTCTCCATTACTTGGCATAAATTTATTTTTTACCCAAAAATATTTGACCTCATTGTCATCAGGATGTAATATTACAAATTTTATATCTGTTAAAGCTTTAAGAAGCTCAAGTATTTCATTTACTATAATACTTCCCAACCCTCTTTTTTTAGGGTTAACAGAAAACCACAACATATATACATATAAAAATCCTTTTTCGTTTTCATTTTTATAAACTCTCATATTTAAATCAAACCTTTTTTCTCCATATGATTTAATTTTATTATGTATAGTATAGTAATTTTCACCCTCTATGCTGTGATAAGCAAAACATGGTTCAAATTGTAAAACCTCAAATATTATTTGATTCAAAATTTTACATAATTCTTCTAATATATTTTCTTCATAATTTCTATTCTCTATCATATTATCCCCTCATTATTTCCCCCGTTTTGTTAACTTATTTATATTTGAATCTCGGCCCCGTTAGGGTTTACAATAGTTTCACCACAAAACAAATTCCCCCTAAAGAAAGGAGCCGAGAAAGTTGAAACCTACGGTTAAATGCCCTGAATGTTATAGTACTGAACTGTATAAATA
>NZ_JAHLOQ010000014.1 GCF_018917435.1 Intestinibacter bartlettii | reverse complement strand
TTCCCCCTTATTTTTGTTTTTGTTGGTAACTAAATTATATTATAAGTGGGGGAATCTCTTTGATATAGATTTTGCTTATTCTTGTAAATTCAACAAATTATTTAATTTGCAAGAGTCTAAATTGGTTATTAATAAGGAGGATACATATGAAGGATTTAGGTCATGGCGCTAATGTCGATAATATGGCTAAACAGTTTGGAAAAAATGAAAAAGATATAATCGATTTTAGCTCAAATGTAAATCCACATATAATTTCCAATCTAGGAAAATATGTTTTGGAAGGGTTAGAAAAAAGTAGAAGCTATCCAGATATAAATTATACAAATTTAAGAAATAACATTTCTGATTATATAAATATAGATAGCAAACTGATAATTCCAGGTAATGGAGCTACAGAAATTATATATCTGCTTATGAAAAGCATAAAGAAGAGAATAGCTATTTTAAACCCTACTTTTTCTGAATATGGTAGAGGGGCTAAATTAAATAATTTAGAAGTAGTGAATTTTAATTTAAAGGAAGAAAATAATTTTAGCATTGATTTAGATGATATACAAAAAAATATGGATAAGTTTGATAGTTTGTTTGTATGCAACCCTAACAACCCAAATGGGAAAGTTAAGGATCTGAATAAATTATTAGATTTGATGATTAAGAACAATAAACTTTTAATTGTAGACGAAACTTTTATGGAGTTTGTAGAAGAGGAAGAAAAATATAGCTTAATAAATAGAGTAGAAGAAACTCCAAATTTATTTATATTAAAAGCCGTAACAAAATTCTTTGGAATGCCAGGTCTTAGATTAGGATATGGGGTTACAAGTAATGAACAAATCATAAATAATATTTATGAATATAAAGAACCTTGGACTATAAATTCTTTTGCTGAAAACTTATCTAATTATTTGTTTAAAGACAAAGATTATATAAATAGCAGTAAAGAATACTACATAAACGAAAGAAAGTTTATGTTAGAACAACTAAGGAAAATACCAAAATTAAAAGTTTACGACACAGATACAAATTTTGTTCTTATAAAATTAGAAGATGGTGAAGCCAATTCATTAAAACTAGAACTTTTTGAAAGATATAATATTCTCATAAGGGATGCATCAAATTTTATTGGCCTAGATAAAAGTTATGTAAGAGTAGCCATAAAATCTCATGATGACAATAAAATTTTAATAGAATCATTAAGAAAAGTATTGGGATAACAATATGAAATTTTATGGAGTATGTCCAGCATCTTGCGGTGAATTTGTTCAAGGAGTTTTAGATAATGAAGAATATTTATCATCATATGCAATCAATTTATTTTCGGTAGCAACTTTAGAAGAAGGTAAAGAAATATTTAACCGAGGGCCTAGCAAATCTAGACGAGCTATGGAACTTGTTTTTGAAAATTTCAATATACCTGTGGATGAAACCAAAAATATATCACTAAATATAAAAAGTCAAATACCTGTTGGAAAGGGGATGGCAAGTTCTACTGCTGATATCGGAGCTACTATTAAAGCTACATTGTCAATGTTGAATAAAACCTTAACCGGAGAAGAAATTTCAAAGTTGGCAGTGAAAATAGAAGCGACGGATTCCCTACTATTAAATCAGCATAGTATATTTAATCCCCTTACAGCAGATATAAAAAAATATTTGGGTGGCATCCACGATGCTAAAGTAGTTATATTAGAGCCAAATGATATTTTAGATACAAAATCAATTAGAATGACACCAAACTACAAAATGTATAAGATGCAAAATAAAGAAATCATTAAAAAATCTTTTGAATTATTAGATGAAGGTCTTGCAAAAAATGATTTAAATCTAATAGGAAAGGCTTGTACATATAGTGGTTTGGCAAATGAAAATATACACAAAAAGCCATTCTTAGAAAAAATAATAGATGTTTCTGATAAATATGGATGCTATGGAGTAAATATTGCCCATAGTGGAACTGTTGTCGGAATTTTAATGCATAAAGAGATGGATGATATAAAGATAATTGAACATTTAAGGGGAACTGAAATATCAAAATACTATAAAAAAATATATACATCAGACATTATTGATGGAAAAGTTAGGGAGGAAGAAGAATGGAATATATTAAAGACCCAAAAATGATAGAGGTCAGAAGTTTTGAAATAATTCAGGGGATAATCGACGATATAAGACCAGGTTATAAATTTAAAAATGAAATAGAAGAAAAAATAATCAAACGTTGTATTCATACGAGTGCAGACTTTGAATATTTAGATATATTAAAAATATCAGAAACCGCTGTACAAAAAATAATAGATGCATTAAATAATAAATGCACAATTTATACAGACACTAATATGGCTTTAAGTGGAATTAATAAAACTAAATTGAATGCCTTAGGTTGTGAGTATAAATGTTTAGTCGCTGATGAAATAACAAAAGAGCTTGCAAAAGAAAAAGGTATAACTCGTTCTATGGCAGCAGTTGAATTAGCAATGAAAGATGAAGGAAGAAAAATATTTGTTCTTGGAAATGCCCCAACAGCTTTATATAAAGTTATAGAAATGTTTGATGCAGGTTATAGCGTTGATGCAGTTGTAGGAGTTCCAGTTGGATTTGTTGGTGCAGCCGAATCAAAATACTCACTAGAACAAACACAAATACCTTATATAGTAGCAGAAGGCAGAAAAGGTGGAAGTAATGTAGCAGCGGCAATAGTTAACGCTATATTATATGCAATGTAGGTAGTGCTATGGAAGAGTATGTATATATAGACGGAAAAAAATATAGAAGAGGATATACAACAGGATCGTGTGCAGCTGCAGCCTCTAAAGCAGCGACATACATGCTGTTCACTCAAAAAAAATTAAAGGAAGTCAATATAGATACACCAAAGGGCATTTATTTAACCTTAAAACCTGAAAACATAGAAATAAATAAAGAGTATGCAATTTGTTCTATACAAAAAGATGGTGGAGATGATATTGATGCAACTCATACTATGGATATTTTTGCAAAGGCAGAGATAATTGATAGACAAAATGAAGGCGAAGATATTTATGTTACAGGTGGAATAGGAGTAGGAACAGTTACTAAAAAAGGATTAAAAGTTGAAGTTGGAAAATCAGCTATAAATCCAGTTCCTATGAATATGATTAAAACTGAAATCCACAAAGTTTTAGGAACAGATTTAAATACATATATAGATAAAACAAAAACATTAAAAATTACTATCTATGCACCCCAAGGCGTTGAGATAGCTAAAAAGACTTTTAATCCTAGACTTGGAATAGTCGGAGGAATATCTATTTTAGGTACCTCTGGTATAGTCGAACCTATGAGTGATGAAGGATGGAAAAAATCATTATCTATAGAACTAGAAATGAAAAGGGCCCAAGGGCTAGACAAGATTATATTGGTTCCAGGAAATCATGGAGAGGAATTTATACAAAATGAACTTGGATTAGATATAAAATATGTGGTTAGAATGAGCAATTTTGTAGGATATATGCTTATGGAAGCTAAACGTATGGGATATAAAAAAATCCTTTTAGCGGGGCATATTGGAAAATTTATAAAAGTCTCAGCAGGAATATTCCACACTCATAGCAAGGTTGCGGATGCTAGAAATGAAATAATGATTTCAAACTTGGCACTTATGGGGGCTCCATTAGAATTTCTACAAGAAATAGATAAATGTGTTACTGCAGAAGGTGCAGTTGAAATAATTGACCAAAGTGAGTACACAGGGGTTTACGAAATCTTATGTAATAAATGTAGAGACAGAGTAAAACAACACTTGGGTGATGAAAATATAGAAGTAGGGGTGTATATGTTTAGAATGGACAAGTCGTATCTTGCGAAATCAGATAATGCAGATTCTATAGTGGAGGTATTTAGATGATAAATATTATAGGTTTAGGTCCTGGAAATACAGGCTATATTACTAAATTAGGTGAAAAACTTATTTATTCATCAGATGTAGTAATTGGGGGAAAAAGAAACTTGGAATCAATTGAAGATTTCAAAGGAGAAAAGATAGTTTTATCTACAAATTTAAAAGAAATCCTACAATACATACAAAATAACTTAGATAAAAATATTTCTGTTATAGCATCTGGAGATCCATCTATATATGGAATTGGAAAATATCTTTCAAAAAATATAGAACATAAACATCTAAATATAATCTCTGGTATAAGTTCACTTCAATATATATTTTCAAAAATATATGTTGATATGAATGATGTTTATATTACAAGTAGCCATGGTAAAGTTCCAGACTTTGACTACATACTTTCTCATAAAAAGGTATGTATGGTTACTGACAGTAAAATAGGACCTCATGAAATAAGTAGGGAAATACAAAAAAGGAATCTTAACAAGGTTATAGTTGTAGGAGAGAACTTATCTTATGAGGATGAAAAAATAACAATAGGAAAACCAGAAGACATATTAGCAGTTGAAAAATTTGATATGAATGTAGTGGTGATATTAGATGAGGAATAAGGACTTTATAACAGGGAAAGTTCCAATAACCAAGGAAGAAGTTAGAGCAATATCTATAAATAAATTAGATTTATTAAATGCTAAGACTTTTATAGATGTAGGTGCAGGGACTGGGAGTGTATCAATTGAAGCAGGATATAGTTATCCAAACTTAAAAGTTATAGCTATTGAGCGTAATGACGATGCATATGAATTAGTTAATAAAAATAAAGAAAAATTTAATTTGAAAAATGTAGAAGTAATAAAAGCTTATGCACCTATTAAATTAGATGGAGATATAAAGGCAGATGCAATTTTTCTTGGGGGAACAGGAAAAAAACTAGAAGAAATTATCGACTGGTCTAAAGAATTATTAGTTCCAGGTGGAAGACTTGTAGCAAACTTTATAATAATCGACACATTTTATGAAATGTTGAGATTAATCAAAGAAAAAGGGTTTAAAGAGATTGATGTAACAGTTTTAAACGTTGCAAAACTTGAAAAATTAGGAACAGGGGAATATTTCAAACCTCACAATCCAATATATATAATTTCATGCGAAAAAGGAGTAGAATAAGACGATGAATACTAACATTAATAAAGTACATTTTGTAGGGGCAGGTCCTGGGGATAAAGAATTAATAACATTAAAAGGATACAAATTATTAAGTAATGCAGATGTTGTAATATATGCAGGATCATTAGTAAATCCAGAACTTCTTGAATATTGTAAAGAAGGTTGTGAAATACACGACAGTGCTTATATGACATTAGAAGAAATAATAGATGTTATGGAAAAAGGAATCAAAGAAGGCAAATCAGTTGTAAGATTACAAACAGGGGACTTCTCTATATATGGCTCAATCAGAGAACAAGTTGAAGACTTAGCAAAATTAGATATAGATTATGATTGTACACCAGGTGTAAGTTCATTCTTGGGAGCATCATCAGCATTAGGTGTTGAGTATACTGTTCCAGAAGTATCTCAAAGTGTTGTTATAACTAGAATGGAAGGAAGAACTCCAGTACCAGCAAAAGAATCTATAGAATCTTTCGCACAACATCAAACTTCAATGGTAATATTCTTATCAGTTCAAGAAATAGAAAAAGTAGTAGAAAAATTAATAAATGGTGGATATCCAAAAACTACTCCAATAGCAGTAATATACAAAGCTACTTGGCCAGATGAAAAAGTAGTAAAAGGAACTTTAGAAGATATAGCAAGTAAAGTTAAAGAAAATGATATAAAGAAAACAGCATTAATAATGGTTGGAGAATTTTTAGGTACTACATATAATAATTCTAAATTATATGATAAGGACTTCAAACATGAATACAGAAAATAATATTGCTATTGTGTGTATAACAGACAATGGAAAAAATTTAGCTATAAAAATACAGCAAAAGTTGAAAGAAGGACAAATCTACTTTGTAAAAAAGAAAAATAATGAAGGATTTCAAGAGGATTGTAACATAGGTAACGATAATTATCCTGTAAATAATGATAAACTAGAACTTAGACAACAAAATAGTGAAAATATAATTAGAGTTGAACAAAAATTAAGGGATTTTGTTCCGACTATATTCAATAAATACAAATTTATAGTATTTATTATGGCAACTGGTATAGTTGTTAGAACTATAGCACCTTTAATACAAAGTAAATTTAAAGATCCAGCAGTAATTGTAACAGATGAAAGAGGAACTAATATAATAAGTTTACTAAGTGGTCATATGGGTGGAGCTAATGAAATGACTTTATATATAAGTCATTTGATAGATTCCAATCCAGTTATTACAACGGCGACAGATGTAAATAATAAATCTTCATTAGATATGATAGCTAAAAATTTAAATGGATATATAGAAAATTTTAGAGACAATGTACTAAAAGTGAATTCTATGATAGTTAATAACAAACCTGTAGGATTATTTATAGATGAAAATTACGATATAAATACAAGTGGTTTTACCATTTTAAAATATAAAGACATTATAAAACTAAACAACATTGAAAATAATGAAGAGTTAAATAACATAGAAAAGATAGTTGTGATAAGTGATAAACAAAACTTAGATTTCAAAAGCGAAAAAATAATAAAACTAGTTCCAAGGGATATTGTATTAGGTGTTGGATGTAAGAAAAATATTGATAGCCAGCATATGAAAGAATCACTAAAAGAATTTTTACAGATTAACAATATAGACATAAATTCTATAAAAGCTATAGGAAGTATAGAAGTTAAAAAAGAGGAACAAGCCATAATAGATTTGGCAAATTATTTAGATGTACCGTTTGAGACATTTACAGTAGAAGAAATATCTCAAGTTGACTATTTATATTCAAAATCAGAATGGGTAAAAAAGAATGTAGGGGTATATTCAGTAGCAGAGCCATGTGCTCATTTACTTAGTAAAGGAAATTTAATTATTGAAAAACAAAAATTTAATGGAATAACATTTTCAGCAGGGAGAGTGAACAAATGATATACGTTATAGGGATAGGTCCTGGAAATAGGGATTTAATGACGCAAGAAGCAATATCAGCAATGGAAGATGCAGAAGTAATAGTAGGTTACAAAACATATATAAAATTAGTTGAAGATTTTATAAAAGATAAAGAAGTAGTTCAAAATGGTATGAGAAAAGAAGTAGATAGATGCCAAGATGCTATAGACATAGCTAAAACAGGTAAAAAAGTTGCTGTTATAAGTAGTGGAGATGCTGGTATATATGGTATGGCAGGTCTTATACTTGAATTAGTAACTAAACAAGGTCTAGATATACCAGTTAAAGTTGTACCAGGTGTTACTGCAAGCATAGGGGCAGCAGCTGTATTGGGAGCACCTATAATGCATGACTTCTGTCATATAAGTTTAAGTGACTTAATGACTCCATGGGAAGTTATAGAAAAAAGATTAAGATTGGCAGCAGATGCTGATTTTGTAATATGTTTATATAATCCAAGAAGTAAAGGTAGAAGTGAACATTTAGCAAAAGCATTTGAAATAATGGGAGAATTCAAAGATGGCTCAACTCCTGTTGGAATAGTAAAAGATGTAGGAAGAGCAGATCAAGAAAAATTCATTTGTACTTTCGATACAATGGATTTCGAAAGAGTTGATATGACTACTATGGTTATAATCGGAAATAAATCTACATATATAAAAGATGATTTAATGATAACTCCTAGAGGATACACTGTATAGTTAAAATTAAAAAATAAAATTATAAATCATCACAAAAGAAGGGATACATAGCATGATTTTAGTATTAGGAGGAACATCTGATAGTATACATATTTGCAATAAATTAAATGATATGAATTTATCATATATAGTTTCAGTTACAACAGAATATGGCAGAGAAATTGCAAGAAAAGCTACAGAAAATATATTTTTAGGAAAACTAACAATAGAGGATATGGTATCTTTAGTAAAAGAGAAAAATATTACTCAAATAATAGATGCAACTCATCCTTATGCGACTGTTGTATCTAGTAATGCAATCGAATGTTCAAAGATATCAAATATTGATTATGTTAGGTTTGAAAGAGAATCTCTTATAAAACAAATAGATTATGACAATAAATATGTTGTTGAAAGTATAGAACAGGCATGTGAAATAGCTAATAAAAAGGGAAATAACATATTTATTGGAACAGGAAGTAAAAATCTAGATAAATATATAGAATTAATAGAGGGAAAAAACTTAATAGCGCGTGTATTACCAACAAGTGAAGTTCTTGTAAGTTGTGAAAAAATAGGACTTAATGCTGATAACATTATAGCTATGAAAGGGCCTTTCTCTGAAGAGATGAATATTGCTACTTACAAACAATATCATATAGATTTATTAATTACTAAAGAAAGTGGAGTAGCAGGTGGTTTTTTAGAAAAAATCAATGCATGCAAAGCTTTAAATATACCAGTAGTAATCATAGGGAGAAAACAAATAGATTACCCAAAGGTTATAAATAATATAGAAGATATAAAAAAAATAATATAAAAAGAAATAGAAAAAACAATATAGTTTTATGGGTTATATTTAATTTTCAAATTTGAGGGAGATTTAAAATAAAGGAGAAAATAAAAATGAAAAAAGCAGTATTAGTAGTAAGTTTTGGTACAAGCTACCATGAAACTAGAAAGAAAACAATAGAAGTATGTGAAAGAAAAATAAGTGAAAGCTTAGAAGGATATGATTTTTATAGAGCTTTTACTTCTAATATGATAATTAATAAATTAAAGAAAAGAGATAATATGTTTATTGATAACCCGGTTGAAGCTTTACAAAAATTAGCTGATGCAGGATATGAAGAAGTAGTTGTTCAAACACTACATATAATTTGTGGTGAAGAATATAACAAATTAAAAGAACAAGTTGAAAGTTTTAGACCTAAATTTAAGAAAATAGCTTTAGGTAGACCACTTCTAACTTCAATAGAAGATTATAAAGAAACTGTTGAAGCTGTAAGAAAACAATTAGAAATAATTAAACCAGATGAAGCAATAGTATTTATGGGACATGGAACTACACACGAAAGTCATTCAGCTTATCCAGCATTAGAATACATGTTTAGAGATAATGATATGAATGTCTATATAGGAACAGTTGAAGGATATCCTGAAATAGAACAAGTGATTAAAAAATTAAAAGCAGATAATATAAAAACTGTTGATGTAATGCCTTTTATGCTAGTTGCAGGAGATCATGCAACTAATGACATGGCAAGTGACGAAGAAGATTCATGGAAATCTATATTAGAAAGAGAAGGATTCAAAGTAAATATACATTTACAAGGTTTAGGAGAGTATCCTTCTATTCAAGATAAATTTGTAAATCACGCACTAGACTGTGCAAAAGAGTTAGAAAAAGTATTAGCCTAATAAACTAGGTTACAAACACACTATTGGAGGAAATGTAATGGCAAAATTTTATGGAATAGGAACTGGACCAGGGGATAGTTCATTGGTAACAGTAAAAGCGGTAAATACATTTAAAATATTAGACATATTATATACACCAGAACCAAAAAAAGGTTCAGATAGCTTAGCGTTATCAATAGTAAAAGAATATATACCAGAAACTGTTGAAATAAAACAAAGACACTTCCCAATGAGTGCAGATGGGGTAGAAAAAATGGCTGCATGGGATAAAGCTGCTGAGGAAATTGAGGCAGATGTAAAAGCTGGGAAAAATGTAGGGTTTATAACTTTAGGGGACCCTATGATATATAGTACATATGTATATGTAATGGAAAGATTATTGGATGAAGTAGAAGTTGAAACTATACCGGGTATCTCTTCTTTTTCAAATATAGCATCAAACCAAAACTTCCCATTAGTAATGGATACAGACCCACTTATAGTAATACCATGCACTATGGAAGAGGAAAAAATAGATAAAGCATTACAGACATATGATTGTATGGTTCTTATGAAAGTTTATAAGAATTTTAAACAAATTATAGAAAAACTAGAAAAATACGATTTAATAGATAGTGCTATTTTAGTAAGTAACTCATCTCAAGACAGAGAAGTAGTCTATCACGATTTAAGGGATGTTCATCTACAAGAAAAAATATCATATTTTTCTACAATATTAGTTAATAAAAACAATAAAAGAAAATAATAATCTTAAAACATTAAGGAGATAAATATGAAATTAGTAGTAGGAACTAGAGGTAGTAATTTAGCCCTTGTTCAAACTAATTGGGTTGTAGAACAGTTAAAAAAAGCTAACCCAGGCGTTGAATTTGAGATAAAAATTATAAAAACAAAAGGTGATTTAATAAAAGATCTACCACTAGATAAAATAGGCGACAAAGGTTTATTCGTAAAAGAAATAGAAAAAAGTCTTCTAGAAGGTGAGATAGATATGGCAGTACATAGTATGAAAGATATGCCATCATATCTTCCAGAAGGGCTTAAATTTGCAAGTTCTCCAAAGAGAGAAGATCCAAGAGATGCTCTTATATTTAAAGAAGGCTATAAAAGTATAGATGACTTACCAAAAGGTGCAAGAATAGGAACAGGAAGTAAAAGAAGAAAATATCAATTATTAAAACATAGACCAGACTTAGAAATAGTACCTATAAGAGGGAATATAGAAACAAGAATAAGAAAAATAGAAACAGAAAATCTTGATGGGGTAGTGTTAGCAGCATCAGGATTAAAAAGGGCTGGTTTAGATAATAAAATAGATTATTATATACCAACTGATATCATGTTACCTGCTCCAGCACAAGGAATATTAGCTCTTGAAATTAGGGAAAATGATAAAGAAACTGAGAACATAATAAATTCAATAAAAGATGACACTACGAAAATTCAAATCGATGCAGAAAGAGGTTTCTTAATAGGTGTTAATGGAAGTTGTCATATACCTATGGGAGCTTACTGCGAAATAGAAGGTGAAAAAATCACTTTAACTGGACTTTATGGAGATGGTGAAGGAAAGAAAATAGTAATTCAATCTCAAGAAGGAACTCTAGCCGATGCATCAACAATAGGATATGAATTAGCTAAAAGTGTATTAAAGGAGTATGAACAATAATGAAGGGGAAAGTTTACTTAGTGGGAGCAGGACCTGGAGATTATAAACTACTAACATTAAAAGGCTTAGAGTGTATAAGAAAAGCTGATGTTATAGTTTATGACAGACTTGCTAATATAAATTATTTAAAGGAAGCAAAAAAGGGTTGTGAATTTATCAATGTTGGTAAAGCATCAAGCAATCATTTAGTACCACAAGACCAAATCAATAGAATAATAGCAGATAAAGCTTTAGAAGGAAAAATAGTAACAAGACTAAAGGGTGGAGACCCATATGTATTTGGTAGAGGTGGAGAAGAAGGAGAACTGCTTAAAGAAGAAGGAATAGATTTTGAAGTGGTTCCAGGGGTAACTTCTGCAATCGGTGGACTTTGTTATGCTGGGATTCCAATAACTCATAGAGACCATGCATCATCATTTCATGTTATAACAGGTCATCTTAGAAAAGATGGAAAGGAAAATCCTGAAATAAACTGGAATGCATTAGCTAATATGAAAGGTACACTTGTATTTTTAATGGGTGTAGCAAATTTAAAAAATATAAGTGAGAATTTAATTAAAGAAGGTATGTCTAAAGATACTCCTGTTGCATTTGTAAGTTGGGCAACTAGATATAACCAAAGAGTTGTGACTGCTACTCTTGAAAATGCTTATGAAGTAGCAATAAAAGAAGAAGTAAAACCTCCGACATTGATAGTTGTAGGAACAGTTGTAAATCTTAGAGATACATTAAATTTCTTTGAGAAAAAACCTCTATTTGGTAAAAGTATAATGGTTACAAGATCAAGAAGTCAAAACAGCAAACTAGTAGAAAGAATAATGGATTTAGGTGGAAATCCTATAGAAATACCAACAATAAAAATTGAAAAAGTTCAAAATAATAAAGAACTAGAAAATGAAATTAAGAATATAAAAGATTATACATACTTAGTTTTAACTAGTAAAAATGGAGTAGATATATTCTTTGACAAACTAGATGAAATGGGATTAGATTGTAGAGCTCTTGCAAATATAAAAGTTTGCTCAATTGGTGCTGCAACATCTAAAGCCATAGCAAGAAGAGGTATTAAGGCAGATATAGTTCCAAAAAAAGCTATAGGAGAATCATTATATGATGAATTGAAAGATATTGTAACTAAAGAGGACAAAATATTAATTCCTAGAGCTAAAAATGCTAGAGATTTCTTAGTTAAAAAATTAAATGAAATATCTAATGTTACAGAAGTTATAACATATGAAAGTGTTATGGATGATAGCAAAAAGGAAGAAGCAATAAGTGCATTAGAAGAAGGAAATCTAGATTATATAACATTTGCTAGTTCATCAACTGTAACTAATTTTATAAATTTAATAGGTGAAGAAAATAAGAGTAAACTATCTAATACTAAAATAATATCAATAGGAAAAATAACTACAAAAACTATATTAGATAATGGTTTACAGGTATATAAAGAATCAGAAAATGCATCTATTGAAAGTATGATAGATGCAATGTCAGAATAGGCTGCCAAGATGAAAGGGGCAAAAAAATGTTAAGAAGACCAAGAAGACTTAGAGCTACAAAAGCTATAAGAAATTTAGTAAGAGAAACAAAATTACAAAAAGAAGATTTAATCTATCCACTATTTATAGTAGATGGTCAAAATATAAAAAGAGAAATATCTTCTATGGAAGGTGTATATCATTTTTCTGTAGATATGTTGGAAGATGAAATAAAAGAATTAGTTGAATTAGGAATACAACATGTAATCTTATTCGGTGTTCCTGATGATAGTAAAAAAGACTGTTGTGGTAGTGAAGCATACAATGATAATGGAGCATTACAACAAGGTATAAGAAAAATAAAAGAAGTTGCACCAGAAATGGATGTAATATGTGATGTTTGCATGTGTGAATATACTAGCCATGGACATTGTGGAATATTAACTGAAGATGGCTATGTAGATAATGATAAAACATTAGAATATCTATCAAAAATAGCTGTTAGTTATGCAAAAGCAGGTGCAGATATGGTAGCTCCTTCTGATATGATGGATGGAAGAATCGGAGCAATTAGAAATGCATTAGATGAAAATGGATACGAAACAGTTGCAATAATGGCATATAGTGCAAAATATGCATCAGCATTCTATGGACCATTCAGAGATGCGGCAAATTCAGCACCAGCATTCGGAGACAGAAAAACATATCAAATGGATCCAGCAAATTCTAATGAAGCTATGATAGAAGCTGATTTAGATATTGCAGAAGGTGCAGATATAATAATGGTAAAACCAGCACTTTCTTATTTAGATATAATAAGAAGATTTAAAGATAATTATGATTTACCAATAGCAGCTTACAATGTAAGTGGAGAATATTCTATGTTAAAAGAGGCTGTTAAAAAAGGATTATTAAGTGAAGATGCAATTTATGAGGCAGTAATGTCTATAAAAAGAGCAGGTGCTACAATAATAATCACATATTTTGCAAAAGACTTAGCAAAATTCATTGATGCAAATAAATAAGGTTCTCTAAAATATAATATAAAAGATAATAAAACTCTTTCCTTTAAATTTCTAAAGGGAAGAGTTTTTTATTTATTTACCAATGTTTAATAGTGTAGATAAAAATAAAAAAGATAATCAATTTAAACTTAAAAATAAAAATACAAAATGCGAATTTAGAAAATTTAGACTTTTTGTTTTTTTATGGCAATTCATAGGAAAATATTGTATTATTAATAATAAATAATAGGAAAAATATTACAAATAAAGGGGTGTAATTATTTTTGCTTATTATATATGCACAAAAATTATAGGGAGGAATGGTTTATGAAAGGTATTTTGGAAAAATGGAACAGCATAAGTTTAGTTAAACGTATACTAGTAGGTATGATAATTGGTATTATTTTAGGTTTAGCTGCTCCAAAAGCAACAGTAATAGGACTTTTAGGTGAATTATTTGTTGGGGCACTAAAAGCAGTAGCGCCAGTATTAGTATTCTTCTTAGTTATGGGTGCATTAGCACAACATAAAGAAGGTAAGAAGAGCAACATGGGTTCAGTTATAGCATTATACTTAATTGGTACTTTCTGTTCTGCTTTAGTAGCAGTTGTAGGAAGTTTTATATTCCCAGTTACAGTTAATTTAGGTGCAGCAGCTGCAGCTGAAGGCGCAACAGCACCTGGTGGAATAGGCGAAGTTTTAAAAACATTATTACTTAATGTAGTTAGTAATCCAGTTGGGTCTATAGTAGATGCAAACTATGTTGGTATACTAGCTTGGGCAGTAATATTTGGTTTAGCATTAAGACAAGCTTCAGATAAAACAAAAGAATTCTTAGGCGATGTTTCAAATGCTGTTACACAAGCAGTAAGATGGGTTATAAGCTTTGCTCCATTTGGTATATTAGGGTTAGTTTTCACTGCTATATCAACAAATGGTATGGGTATATTTAAAGATTATGGTTCATTATTAGCATTATTATTAGGATGTATGGCAGTTGTTGCATTCGTAGTAAATCCAATAATAGTATATTTAAATATAAGAAAAAATCCATATCCATTAGTATTTAAATGTTTAAAAGAAAGTGGTATAACTGCATTCTTTACTCGTAGTTCAGCAGCAAATATACCAGTTAACATGGAACTATGTGAAAACCTAGGCTTAAATGAAGATAACTATTCAGTATCAATTCCTTTAGGGGCTACTATAAATATGGGTGGTGCAGCAGTTACAATTACAGTATTATCTTTAGCAGCTGTTCACACATTAGGAATAGAAGTAGATATACCAACAGCTATAGTTCTTAGTGTATTATCTGCAGTTTCTGCATGTGGTGCATCAGGAGTTGCTGGGGGATCACTTTTACTTATACCATTAGCTTGTAGTTTATTTGGTATATCAAATGACATAGCTATGCAAATGGTTGGTGTAGGATTTATAATAGGAGTTATACAAGACTCTTGTGAAACAGGACTTAACTCTTCAACAGATGCTTTATTTACTGCAGCAGCAGAGTTTAAGGAATGGAGAAAAGAAGGAAGAAAACTTCCTGTATAGTAATTAAAATTAATTAAATTAGAATAGGATACTAAAAAGGCTATTATGAGGTAAAAACTACTTTATAGTAGCCTTTTATAATGCTGTGATATAATATTTTTAGATTGAGGTTTTATAATTAAATAAATAATAGGAAGAAAGGGGCTTATAATGCTTTATCCAATAAATTTAAATATACAAAATATGAAAATTACAATAATCGGTGGGGGCAAAGTAGCTTATAGAAAGGTTACAAATTTTTTAGATTTTGGTAAAAAAGTTACTGTAGTTTCAAAAGAATTTGTAGATGAATTTAGTGAAATAAAAGATAAAATTGAGATGATTTATGATGAATATAATGAAAGATATATAGAAGATTCATTTGTAGTAGTAGCAGCCACTAATAATAAAGAAATAAATCATAAAATCGGAACTTACTGTAATGAAAAAGGAAAATTAGTGAATGTAGTAGATGATAAGAATATTTCTAACTTTACAGTTCCATCATATGTGAAACGAGGAGAATTATTATTAAGTATATCTACAGGGGGGAATAGTCCATCACTATCGGCTAAAATAAAAAAAGAGCTAGAGGAAACATATGATGAATCATATGAGGAATATATTGAACTTTTGGGATTAGCACGAAAAAGGATAATCGAAGAAAATAAAGATATAAGAGAAAGAAGAAAAAAAATAAAAGCTTTAATAGAGTTATCAGTCGATGAACTTAAAGAAAAAATTTAATTTATAAAATAAAAATAATTTATTGACAGAATATTAAAAGTTTTATATCATTTTATATATAATACAATAATTTACATTATTTGGAAAATAAATAGGATAAATTCAATGATAAAGATAGTAGCATAAGTTTAATTTATAGAGAGCTTGGGATGGTGGAAGCCAGGTAAAGAAACTTATTGTGAAGAGAACTTTGGAGAATGTTTCTTGAATCGAGTATGGAAACAGGTAATCTTGCCTTAAAAGAATAGAGTGGATAAGTTTCTTATCAAGAAGAGTGGTAACGCGGTATATTCGTCTCTTGGTTTTTTAACCGAGGGACTTTTTTAATATACTGAATTTGTTAAAAGCTTAGATTAAGAAAATTTATCAAAAAGAGTGGTACCGCGGAATTTCGCCTCTTGAATTTAGTTCAAGGGGCTTTTTTGATAAAAAATAATAAAAGGGGATTGAAATAAAATGAGTAAAGTTAAAGTGGGAATAATCGGAGCTACAGGTTATGTAGGAGTAGAATTAATAAGATTATTAAATGAACATCCGCAAGTAGAATTATCAGCGATAGGATCAAATTCTTTTGTAGATAAAAGTATTACAGAAGTATATCCAAGTGTAGGTATAGGAAATGACATGAAGTGCATGAATAATGAAGATGTAATAAAAAATAGTGACTTTATATTTACAGCTTTACCACATGGTGTTAGTGAGAACTTTGTATTACAAGCAGTTAAAGAGGGGAAAAAAGTTGTTGATTTAGGGGCTGATTTCAGATTGAAAGATGAAGAAACTTTCAAGGAATGGTATAACGTATCTTTTATAGATAAAAAATTGCATGAAGAAGCAGTTTACGGGCTTTGTGAACATTATAAAGATGAAATAAAAAATGCGAAAGTTATAGCTAACCCAGGATGTTATGTAACTAGTATATCATTACCTCTTATGCCATTATTAAAAGCAAAATTAATTAAAAAAGAAGGCATAGTAGCTGATTCAAAATCAGGTGTAACTGGAGCAGGAAGAGGTCTTACATTACTTAGCCATTATCCAGAAATAAATGAAAATATGGTTCCTTATAAAATAGGAAATCATAGACATACTCCAGAAATAGAACAAAACTTAACTGATGCAGCAGGAGAACCAGTAGAAATAATATTTACTCCTATTTTAGCACCAATGAACAGAGGAATATTATCAACTATTTATTGTGATAAAGCGGAAGGCGTTACAATAGAAAAGATACAAAAGGAATTAGAAGAATTCTACAAAGATAAACCATTTGTAGATGTATTACCATTAGGCCAAGTTGCGACAGTGAAACACGTTAGATTATCTAATAAATGTGCAATATCAGTGCACGAAAATAAATCTAAAGTAATTATATGCTCAACTATAGATAATATGGTTAAAGGTTCAGCAGGTCAAGCAATACAAAATATGAATTTGATGCTTGGATTTGATGAATGTGAAGGATTAAGCACAATGGCAACAGCATTTTAAATAACATAAGGGGGCGATAATATTGATGGAAATTATTAAGGGGGGAGTTACAGCAGCAAAAGGATTTACAGCATCTGGGATGCATGTAGGTCTTAGAAGAAATGTGGAGAAAAAGGATATTGCGCTTGTATATTCTGATACAATGTGCAATGCAGCTGCAGTATTCACTCAAAATAAAATAAAAGCCAATCCTATATATGTTACAAGTAAACATATACAAGATGGAAAGGCACAGGCAATAATAATAAACAGTGCAAATGCGAATACTTTCAATGGGAAAGAAGGGTTAGAACATGCATTTAGAATGGCAAATGCAACAGCAGATGTTCTAAATTTAGCTCCAGAAGATGTTTTAGTTGCTTCTACAGGTGTTATAGGGGAACCACTAAAAATAGATTTGATAGAAAATAATGTTGGTAAGTTGGCTAGTCAGCTTAGTAAAAGGGGACATATGGCTGCTAGAGAAGGAATTATGACTACTGACATGATAAAAAAAGAAATAACAGTTTCTATTGATATAGACGGTAAAAAGGTAATTGTAGGTGGAATGGCAAAAGGTTCTGGAATGATACACCCGAATATGGGAACAGTTCTTGCATTTGTAACATCAGATATAGATATAGATCAAAGTTTATTGCAAGATGCATTAAGATATGCAACAAATAAAAGTTTTAACAGAATAAGTGTTGATGGGCAAACAAGTACAAATGATATGGCGATAGTTTTAGCAAATGGAAAAGCAGGAAATGAAAAAATAACAGAAAAAGATAGAAATTACGATACATTTTTACAAGCATTGGTTTATATATGTACAGAACTTGCTAAGTTAGTAGCTAGAGATGGCGAAGGGGCAACGAAACTTATTGAATGTGTTGTAGAAGGTGCTTTAACAGAAGAAACAGCAGCTAGATTATCAAAAGCGGTTATAACATCAACAATGGTTAAAGCAGCTATATTTGGTTCAGACGCAAACTGGGGGAGAATTCTATGTGCAATAGGATGTGAAGGTTCTGAATTTGACCCAAATAAAATAGATATAATTTTTGAAAGTAAAAAGGGGTATATTGAAGTTTGTAAAGATGGAGAACCTCTTAAATTTAACGAAAAGAAAGCAAAAAGTATATTAGAAGATGATGAGATAACTATCATAGTAGATCTTAAAATGGGAGAGGAAATGGCAAATGCATGGGGATGCGATTTAACATACGAGTATGTTAGAATTAATGGTAGTTATAGAAGTTAATAGTAGATTTAAAATAATATAAAGTTAAAATTGGGGATGAATAATTATGAGATTTAATGATGATAAAGCAAAAATGTTGATAGAAATGCTTCCATATATCGAAAAGCATAGTGGCAAAACTATGGTAATAAAATATGGTGGAAATGCAATGAAAAATGAGCGATTAAAAGAATCTGTTATGGAAGACATAATTCTTATGAGTTATGTTGGAATCAATATAGTTGTGGTTCATGGTGGAGGACCGGAAATTAATAAAATGTTAGACAGATTAAAAATACAAAGTGAATTTATAAATGGCTTAAGATATACAGATGAAGATACAATGGAAGTTGTAGAGATGGTTCTTGCCGGAAAAGTTAATAAAGAATTAGTATTAAAAATAAATGAAAGAGGTGGAAAAGCAGTTGGCCTTTGTGGTATAGATGGAAATATGCTAATTTGTGAACCTACACAAGAAGATTTAGGTTATGTAGGAAAAATAGTTGAAATAAATCCACAAATAATAAAAGATAACCTTGATGCAGGATATATTTCTATGATTGCTACAGTAGGGGCTGATAGAGAGGGTAATATCTATAATATAAATGGTGATATAGCAGCTTCTGCAATAGCTGGGGCACTTAAAGCAGAAAAATATATACTTTTGACAGATGTACCAGGACTATTAGAAGAACCATCAATGGATGAAAGTTTAATATCACATGTATATAAAGAAGACTTACCGATACTATTTGAAAATGGAGTTATAACAGGTGGAATGATTCCAAAAATAAATAGTTGTATAGAAGCTTTAAACCAAGGGGTAAAAAAGGTTCACATTTTAGATGGTAGAGTTAGACATTCAATTATAACTGAATTATTTACAGATGCAGGGGTAGGAACATTAATTGACTAACTATTTATATTTTATTTAGAAATATTTATTTAGGAAAAGTAGATTAAATAATATATTGAAAAAAGGAGATGTATTAGATGGAATTAACACAAAACGTAAAAAATATTCAAGAAAAATGGGATGCGAATTTTATGAAAACATATGCGCAAATTCCTGTTGTAATAGATAAAGGTGAAGGTGCTACTGTAACAGATATAGATGGAAAAGAATATGTAGATTTTACTAGCGGTATAGGAGTTTCTTCTTTAGGATATGGTCATCCAGGTTTAGTAAAAGCTATACAATATCAAGCTGCCAAATTACTTCACAGTTCAAATATATTCTTCAATCAACCAAATGTAGAAGCTGGGGAAAAGTTAGTTAAGTTAAGTGGATATGATAAGGTATTTTTCTGTAATTCTGGTACAGAAGCAAATGAAGGTGCTATGAAAATAGCTAGAAAATATAGTGATTTAAAATATGAAGGAGACAGGGGTACTGTTTTAAGCTTAAATAAATCTTTCCATGGTAGAACAATGGCATCATTAATGGCTACAGGAAAAGAAGCTTATCATAAATATTTCTATCCATTACCAACTGGATATAAATATGTAGAAAAGAATGACATAGAATCATTTAAGGAAGCATTAAAAGATGAAACAATATGTGCATTTATATTTGAAGCTGTTCAAGGTGAAGGTGGAGTATACCCAATAGATAAAGAATTTATAGAAGAAGCAGTGAAACTTTGCCAAGAAAAAGATATAGTTGTAATATGTGATGAAGTTCAAGCTGGTATGGGTAGAACAGGTCATTTATTTGGATTCCAAGAATTTGATATAAAACCAGACTTAATAACAATGGCAAAAGGATTAGCAGGAGGAATTCCTGTTGGGGCAATATTAGCTAATGAAAAAGTATCTGATGTATTAGTTCCTGGTGATCATGGAACCACATTTGGTGGAAATGCATTAGCTATGGCGGCTGCTAATGTGGTTTTAGATGAATTAGCTAAACCAGAATTTTTAGAAGATGTAGCTAAAAAAGGTAATTATATAATGGATACAGTGAAATCTTGGGGATTAGATGAAATAGTAGAAGTCAGAGGCAAAGGTCTAATGATAGGAATCGAAATAAAAGGAAGTGCTGCAGAAGTTGAAAAAATAGCCGCTCAAAAAGGATTATTGATATTAACAGCAGGGGAACATGTAGTAAGATTATTACCTCCACTTGTAATATCAATGGACGAAATAAACAAAGGTTTAGAAATATTAAAAGAATGTTTGTAGAAATTAGATAAACTTAATTAAGAAATAAGTAGAAAAGTCTTTAATAAATATAAGTATTAAAGACTTTTTTTCATATATTCAAAAAAAAGCTTAGATAACAGACCAATTTGATATTTTAAATGCTATAATTAAATTAAAATTAAAAATCAGTGGGGGTGGTTTTTATGAAACGCTGTAGTGAATGTAATTGTAAAATTAATTTGTCGACAAGAATTAAAACTTTAGGAAATGAATGCACATATATAAAATGTGAAAATTGCGGTACAGTATATGAAGTAGAGTCTAAAGAAGTCGTAAAAATAATTAATTTATTATCATTTTTTATGATATTTTATTTAATTTACTATTTTCTTGATTTTATGGGAGTAGAAAAAATAGTAAGAATTTGTACAGTATTTTTACTATCAGTAATCTTTTATATATCTTGGAATATTATAATGTCTTATGTGATAGGATATAAACCAATTATTGAAGGCTACAATGGAATATCTAATTCAAAAAAGAATGATGTTTCCAAATATCATAATACAAGTGAAGCAGAAAAAATGCTTAAAGATATTTTAATTAAACATGGATTTGATGATAAAAATATAAACTTAGATATTCTAATAGATTCATTTGAAGAATTTTCACAACAAAAATTTAATTGCTATCGAGACTCTATAATGTATAATTTGCAACCAGTAGAGTACATTTGTGAAGATTTATGTTGTTGTACATTATTACGTCAGTTTGAAACACGTAATGCTAGTGGACAATTGGGCATGGAAAGATTATACATTCAAATTTATTATAAAACGAATGATATGATAAGTAGATTATACAGCATGTATTCCAATTATGATTCTTATAGATTTGATGACTTCTTTGAAGTCGTTAGAAATGAAGATTCATATTGGGCTATTTTAAAAGAATATGAACCAGTAAAATATGAACTGTATGCTGAAAGAACATAAATCTGATTGGATAGTAATATAAAATATTTTAACTAAGGAGGTAGTATTATAGGCCAACTATCAAGACTTCCTAACATAGGTAAAGTAGTAGAAAGTCAATTAAATGAAGTTGGGATAAATACATATGAAGATTTATAAAAATTCTTTAGGAATTATTTATAAGTATAGAAAAAAGGAGAATTCTAAAAAATGCTTAATATAAACCAATTACAGTATTTTGTAATTAGTGCAGAACAGGGAAGTTTAAGCAAAGCAGCAGAGGTTTTATATACATCTCAACCTCATGTTAGTAAAACAATAAAATCACTTGAATCATATTTAGGGATGGAACTTTTGGAAAGAACACCAAGAGGGGTAACGCTTTCAAAAGATGGAGAAAGAATATATGCATATGCTAAAAATATATTAAAAAATACTGAATTAATAAATCACTCTAAGAAGAATAAGGGAGAGTCATTATTTTCAATAGCTACAAATCCAAGTAGCAAAATGTCAGAGTTGTTTTCTCAATTTTATAATGACAAAAAGGATAAAAATATTAAATTTAAATATATAGAAGGTGGAGTAGAAAATATTATAGAGTTACTTGATAATAAAGAGGTGCAGATAGGATTTGTATTTGTACCTCAAAATAAAATAAATGCATTTAAACAATTATTAGAAAGACGTAACTTGGAATTTATAATATTGGCAAAGACAGATATAATTCTATCAGTTGGACCACATAGCCCTATATATAACTTAGATTATGTAGAAATTAATAAATTAAAAGATCTAAAATTTATTCAATTAGAGGAGGATTATTTTACCTTAAATGATATATTGAGCAGTTCTATCTCAAATGAAAAAAATAACACATATCTAGACTATCAAATTATAACAAATAGTGATCATGCAATGGTGAAACTTTTAAAAGCTTCAGAACTGTGTAACATAGGTGGGTGTTGGTTTGAAGGTCCATATAAGGATAACGAAATAAAGATGATACCAATAAAGGGATGCGAAAATTATCTCAATTTTGGTTATATAAAAAGTAAAAATAAAGAAATAAAAAAAGAAGAACAAGAATTTCTTTTATACATAATGAATATTTTGAAAAGAAAGATATAGCTTGATAACAATTTGTTATTTGGTTATATCTTTTTTGTTATATCTATGGCATAAGTTTTTGACGATACTTCTTATTATATAGTAATGATATTCTTTAGATAGAATAAGATTAAATATAAAGGAGGTTTTGTATATGCAGGCAAAGTGTCAAGTAGATATGACTTATGGTAATATTTCAAAGCAATTATTTATATTTACTATTCCAATTCTTTTATCGCAAATCTTACAGCAATTTTATAATATAGCAGACACAGCAATTATCGGAAAATATATAGGGACATATGCTTTAGCAGCAATTGGTTCTACAGGATTATTAATATCAGTCATAGTGAATTTTTTTATAGGTTTGTCTACAGGAGTGAGTGCAGTTATAGCAAATCAGTTCGGAGCGCATGAATATGATAAACTTAAAAAAAGTATAGCAACATCACTTACAGTAAGTATTATTTTGGGTGTTATATTTACTATTGCAAGTCTTATATTTATGAAGCCTATTATAAATTTACTTCAAACACCCAAAGACGTATATGATCTAGCTGTAGATTATTTAAAAATATGTTTTTTAGGGATAACATTTCAATTATTATATAACATAGGAACAGCTATATTAAGAGCACTTGGAAATACAAAAGATCCATTATATTTTTTAGTATTTTCATGTGTATTGAACCTAATTTTAGACATTTTATTTATAGTATATTTTGGCTGGGGAGTTAAGGGCGCAGCTATTGCGACATTAATTTCTCAAATACTAGCTACACTTTTAGTTTTGTGGAAAATAATGTGTTTAGATGATGAATGTAAGATAGATTTAAAACAAATAAAAATCTATAAAGGATATACACAAGATATATTTGGGGTAGGAATACCAGCAGGATTACAAGCAATTTTTATGAGCATATCATCTTTAATAATTCAATCGAGTATAAATTCATTTGGAGCAGAAGCTATGGCGGGAATTACAGTATTCGCTAAGGTAGAGGGATTTTTATATTTTCCACTATTCTCTTTAGGATTAGCTGTAACAGGGTTTGTAGGTCAAAACTTTGGTGCCAAGGAATATGAAAGAGTTAAAAAAGGAATAAATATAAGTCTGAAATTAAGTGCATATTTATCTCTTATTTTTATTATAATTTTAAATATATTTGCACCATATATATTAAAATTATTTACTAATGATGTAGCAGTTATAAAGGTTGGGCTTGAGAGTATTAGAATAGTTTTTCCATCATATGTACTTTATGCTATGAATCAAATTTATATTGGAAGTTTGAGAGGGATAGAAAAGACTTTTGAGCCTATGATAATTTCATTATTTGCACACTGCATCTTTAGGGTAATATGGTGTTATGTTTTACTTAGATACTTCCATGATATGAAAGTAATTTATAGTAGTTATTCAGTCAGTATATTGATTATGTTTGGCTTGCTTTATACTTCTTATAAAAAGAATATCTGCAAAAAATATTTTAAAGCTGATATAGTTAACGAAAATTAAATAATATTAGATAAAATATAAATAAAAAATAGTGAATATATTGGGATTTGTAATTATTTCTCCATGTATTCACTATTTTTATGTGTTCAATTAATAAAAAATACTAGAAAAAACACAGAAAATGTAATTTATAAAACTATATAATAAAGTTTATTTAAAAGAATAATTACATCAAAATTTGACTTTATATAAAACAAAAAACTGAGATATTAAAAAATAAAAATGAAATAATTTTTTAAAAAATTGCATAATTCTGAAAACTTAATTATAATAAAAATTATACTATTCATAGAGTTAGATAAGGAAGTAAATTTAATTTGAGATAAATGTATTTAAGGGGGGAATTACTGTGGAAGTAAAACAAAGTGCACCAAATATTGGATTGCCTAAGAAACAAGGGTTATATGATCCAAAATTTGAAAAAGATAATTGCGGTATAGGGTTTATTGCCAGCATAAAAGGGGAAAAATCACACGAAATAGTAGAAAAAGGATTGTTGATTTTGCAGAACTTATCACATAGAGGAGCAACTGGATGTGATGAAACTACAGGTGATGGTGCAGGTATAATGATTCAAATACCGCATGAATTTTTTAAAAAGAAATGTAAAGAAAATAAAATAGATTTGCCTGATGAAGGAAAATATGCAGTAGGTATGGTATTTTTACCTCGTGAATCTGATGAGGATTTAGAATGTGAAGGAATTTTTGAAACAATATTGAGAGAAGAAGGATTAAAACTTTTAGGATGGAGAGATGTTGAGGTTGACCGTAATGCCATTGGGGAAATAGCAAAAGGTAGTGAACCTTTAATAAAACAAGTATTTATAGATAAAGAAAATTATACAACCGAGGAGTTTGAAAGAAAGTTATTTATAGTTAGAAAGAAAGCTGAAATAGCAGTAAGAAATTCTACTATGCATAATAAAGGGTATTTTTATATACCTAGTTTATCTAGTAGGACGATAATTTATAAAGGATTACTTTTGGCTAGACAGATAGGAAGTTTTTATAAGGATTTAGGGGATAAAGATTTTAAATCTGCATTAGCTTTAATTCATCAACGTTATTCAACAAACACATTCCCAACTTGGGATTTAGCACAACCATTTAGATATTTAGCACATAACGGTGAAATAAATACTATTATGGGAAATAGAAACTGGATGAACGCGAGGGAAGGTGTGCTTAAATCAGATAAATTTAAAGATGGTTTGGAAGAATTATTTCCAATATTAACTCCAAACTGTTCTGACTCAGCAACTCTTGATAATGCATTTGAACTTTTAATATCAACAGGAAAATCATTAACAGAAGCTATGACAATGCTTATTCCACAAGCTTGGAATGGAAATGAACTTATGGATGAGAAAGAAAAAGCCTATTATAACTACCATGCAACAATAATGGAACCTTGGGATGGACCAGCGGCCATAGCATTCACAAATGGGGTTCAGCTAGGTGCTATGTTAGATAGAAATGGACTTAGACCATCAAGATACACAATAACTAAAGATGGATTTGTAATACTTGCATCTGAAACAGGTGTATTGGAAACAGAACCAGCAAATGTTGAATATAGTGGTCGTTTAGAACCAGGTAAAATATTTATGCTTGATTTGGAACAAGGAAGAATAATTCCAGATGAAGAGGTTAAAAAAGAATTATTTGAAGAGTATGATTACGAAAGTTGGCTTGAAAGAAATAAACTAACTATGGATATGATTCCACAACCATCATATTTGCCAAAAGGTGATGAAGATACTTTATTACAAAGACAACAGGCATTTGGATATACATATGAAGATATAAAAATAGTTTTGGCTCAAATGGCTAAGGATGGAAAAGAACCCCAAGGTTCTATGGGAGATGATACTCCCCTTGCTGTTTTATCTAAAAAGCCACAACTACTTTATAACTATTTTAAACAATTATTTGCGCAGGTAACAAATCCACCAATAGACCCAATCAGAGAGGAATCTATAATGAGCTTAGTTACAATAGTTGGTCAAAAGGCAAACTTGCTTGATAATGATAAAAAAGATTATACATTTATACAATTAGACACACCAATATTATCAGATGTAGATTTAGAAAAAATAAGCAAGATAAATAATCAGAGTCTTAGAGCTGTAAAAATTCCTATGTTATTTAGATCACCAGGAACAGGAGAAGATTTAGTTGAGGCATTAGATTTATTATGTCAAAGAGCAAAAGATGCAATAATGGAAGGATATAATGTAATAATTTTATCTGATAGAAATATAAACAAACAACAAGCTCCAATACCAGCATTATTAGCAACTAGTGCATTACAACATTATTTAATAAAAAATAAATTAAGAACAAATGTGAATATAATTTTGGAAACTGGTGAAGCAAAAGAAGTAATGCATTTTGCATTATTAATAGGATATGGGGCAACAGCAATCAATCCTTACTTAGCTTATGAAACTATAGACCAATTAGCTAAGAAGGAATTATATGTAGGGCATAAGTCACCAGAAGAATTAAAACAAAACTATAACAAAGCTATTTGTCATGGACTATTGAAGATAATATCAAAAATGGGTATATCAACAATACAAAGCTATAGAAGTGCACAGATATTTGAATGCATAGGAATTAATAGTGATGTAGTAGAAAAATACTTTACAGGAACTCCTACAAGAATAGAAGGTATAGGTCTAGATATAATTGCAAAAGAAACTTTGACAAGACACAATATTGCCTATAACAAACTTAGAAATCCAATAGATACATTAGAACTTGGCGGAAAATACAACTATAGAAGAAATGAAGAAAAACATATGTTTAACCCTTATACAATAACTACTTTACAAAAAAGTGTTAGAGAGAATAATTATAAATTATTCAAGGATTTTTCAAAGGCTATAGATGATCAGGCTGAGGAATTATGTACTATACGTGGATTACTTAAATTCAAAGATTCAGAAAGTATATCAATAGATGAAGTTGAACCAGTATCAGAGATAGTCAAGAGATTTGTGAGTGGGGCAATGAGTTTTGGTTCCCTTAGTAAAGAAGCACATGAAACCTTAGCAACAGCAATGAACACTTTAGGCGGTCGTTCTAATACAGGCGAAGGTGGAGAAGATTCAAATAGATTTAAAACTATAACAATGAGTGCAACAAAACAAGTTGCATCAGGTAGATTTGGTGTAACTACTGAATACTTAGTAAATGCAAAAGAGATACAAATAAAAATGGCTCAAGGTGCAAAACCAGGTGAAGGTGGTAGACTTCCAGGACCAAAAGTAAACAGTAAAATAGGTAAAGTTCGTCACGCAATACCAGGTATAGACTTAATATCACCACCACCACATCATGATATATATTCAATAGAGGATTTAGAACAATTAATCCATGATTTAAAAAGTGTAAATCCAGAAGCTAATATATCAGTAAAACTAGTTTCAGAGGTTGGTGTTGGGACAGTTGCAGCAGGTGTTGCAAAAGCAAAAGCAGACCTTATATTAATATCAGGATATGATGGAGGTACAGGAGCAGCTCCTTATACTTCAATCAGATATACAGGTGGTCCTTGGGAACTAGGTCTTTCAGAAGCACATCAAGTTCTTTTGATGAACAACTTAAGAAGTAGAGTAACTCTACAAACTGATGGTCAAATGAGAACTGGTAAAGATGTTGTGGTAGCAGCACTTTTAGGAGCTGAAGAATTCGGATTTGCAACAACACCACTTGTAGTTATGGGATGTATGATGATGAGAAAATGCCACTCAAATACTTGTCCAATGGGTGTTGCAACACAAAATCCAGAGCTTAGAAAGAAATTTAAAGGTAAAGTAGAACATGTTATAAATTACTTTACATTCGTTGCGACAGAAGTAAGAGAAATAATGGCCCAACTTGGATTTAGAACTATGGATGAAATGATAGGTCGAGTTGATAAATTAGAAATAAACGAACTTTTAAGAAATGAAAAAACAAAAGATTTAGACTTTTCTTCTATACTTTATAGACCAAACTTACCACAAAGAATAGTTGGTAGAAAAATAATGAATCAGAATCATGGCATAGATGAAGCCTATGATTTACAATTAATAGAATTTGCTAAACCAAGTTTAGAAAATAAGACTAAAGTTACTGGAGATTTTAAAATAAAAAATATAAATCGTACAGTAGGAACTATGTTAAGTGGTGAGATAGCTAAACGTTATGGAGCTGAAGGTTTACCTGATGATACAATCACTTTAAATTTAACTGGTAGCACAGGGCAAAGTTTTATGGCATTTGGTATGAAAGGTATAACAATAAACTTAACAGGAGATTGCAATGACTATGTTGGAAAAGGACTTTCTGGAGCAAAAATAAAAGTTAAACTTCCTAAGGAGTGTACTGTTAAATCAGATGAAAATATAATTATTGGAAATACAGTTTTATATGGAGCAACTAGTGGAGAGCTTTATGCAAATGGAAAAGCAGGAGAAAGATTTGCCGTAAGAAACTCAGGTGCAACAGCAGTTGTAGAAGGTGTTGGTGATCATGGATGTGAATATATGACTGGTGGAACAGTAGTAATATTAGGGGATATAGGTAGAAACTTTGCAGCAGGTATGAGTGGAGGAAAAGTTTTTGTATATGATCCTAATAAAAAATTAGACTTAAAATTAAACCAAGGAGTTGTAAACAGTTCTGATATCGAGGATGTAACAGATACAGAAGATGAAGAATACTTAAAATATTTAATTGAAAGACATTATGAATACACTGAAAGTAAAAAATCAAAAATGATATTAGATAATTGGGATAAAGAAAAATTAAATATTGTAAGAGTTATGCCTAAAATATATAAAAAATTAATAAGTGAATATCAAGCAGTATAAGGGGGGACAAAAATGGGAAAAGAAACTGGTTTTATAGAATATGAACGTGAGAATCAGAGTAAACGTCCAGTAGAAGAACGTATTAAGGACTTTAACCAAATATATATACCAATGGATTATGAAAAAGTAAGAATACAAGCAGCTAGATGTATGGATTGTGGAGTACCATTTTGTACATCTGAATATGGTTGTCCACTTGGGAATGCAGCACCAGAAATA
Organism: Intestinibacter bartlettii; assembly: GCF_018917435.1. GTDB lineage: Bacteria > Bacillota > Clostridia > Peptostreptococcales > Peptostreptococcaceae > Intestinibacter > Intestinibacter bartlettii_A. The sequence goes on along the minus strand of NZ_JAHLOQ010000014.1, from coordinate 42,567 downwards.
AACGATTTAGTATATAGAGGTCAATGGAAAGAAGCTTTAGATAGATTACTTCAAACAAATAACTTTCCCGAATTTACTGGAACAGTATGTCCAGGATTATGTGAAAAGGCATGTGTATTAGGTGCTATAAAAGAACCTGTTGGGTGCAAAAATATGGAGCTTAGTATAATTAATAAGGCATTTGAAGAAGGTTGGATAAAAGCTAAACCACCTCTAGTTAAAGTAGGGAAAAGTGTTGCTGTAATAGGTTCAGGACCAGCAGGGCTTGCTTGTGCAGACCAACTAAATAAGGCAGGTTATGATGTAACTGTGTTTGAAAGAGATGATGTGATAGGAGGTCTTTTAGTTTACGGTATTCCTGATTTTAAATTAGAAAAATGGGTTGTAGATAGAAGAGTTGATTTATTAAAACAAGAAGGAATAAAGTTTAAAACAAATATATGGGTAGGAAGAGATTATCCAGCTAGAATCTTAAAAAGAGAGTACGATATAGTTGTTTTAACAGGTGGAGCAACTCAAGCGAGGGACTTACCTATACCAGGACGTTCTTTAAAGGGACTTCACTTTGCAGTAGACTATTTAAAACAACAAAATAGACGAAATAGAGGATTAGAAGTAGGAGAAGAAGAAATAATAGCTACCGATAAAAATGTTATAGTAATCGGCGGTGGTGACACTGCTAATGATTGTGTAGGAACAGCAATTAGACAGGGAGCTAAAAATGTTTATCAACTTCAAAGATCTTCAGAAAGTGAAAGAGATTCAAAAGGGGCTAGTTTCTGGGGAAAAATTTATGCGATGACTAAAAATCCAGTATTTGAAGAAGGTGGAATAAGAGAATATTCTGTTAAACCAACTGCATTTAGTGGAGAAGGCGGAGTAGTTCATAAACTACATGCAGTCAAATTAGATGAAAATAGACAGGAAATACCTGATTCTGACTTTGAGATAGAATGTGATTTAGCATTATTTGCATTAGGATTTTTACATCCAGAACATGAAACTTTACTTAGAGACTTAGGCGTGGAGCTTGATGAAAGAGGAAATGTTAAAACTGATGAATTTAAGAGAACATCCGTTGAAGGAATATATGCAGCAGGTGATATGAGAAGTGGTCAATCATTAGTATGTAAATCAATTGCTGATGGAAGAAAAGCAGCTAAAACTATTGATTTAGATGTTATGGGGCAAACTAATTTAAGATAATATTTTTTCAAAATAAAGTTAATAAATGCTATAAGTGATTATAATTACTTATAGCATTTATTTTTGTGAGTAAAGGAAATTAAAAATAATAAAAGGTTAATATTATAAGAAATAAAGGAGATTTACACGAAAAAGTAAAATATAGATATATAAATAAAAAATATAGAGGTATTAGGTATAAATATATAATTTTTATTGAAATTATTACATGTATTTCTTTAAATAACAGAGGAGGCTATAAAAATGAGAGATTTTATTATTTCAACAGATTCAACAGCAGATTTACCAGATACTTATTTAAAAGAAAATAATATATCAGTCCATCCACTATATTATATAGTGGATGGAAAAGAATATATACCAGGGGTAGATGATATGCCTGTCAAAGATTTTTATCAAGCATTAAAAGATGGGAAGATGCCAACGACTAGTGCGGCTAATCCTATAAATATAATTGCTAAATTTCAAAAAGAAGTAAATGAGGAACATGATATACTTCATTTGAGTTTTTCATCAGGTTTAAGTTCTAGTTATAACAATGCAAGGATGTGTGCAAATAAGATAATGGAAGAGGAACCAGGCTCAAAAGTAATTGTAGTAGATACTTTATCTGGAACAGTCGGACAGGGAATTTTACTTATAAAAGCAGTAAATATGAAAAAGGAAGGTAAGACTATAGATGAAATAGCTGAGTGGCTAAATAATAATAAGAAACATGTAATACATGAATTTACAGTTTCTGACTTAAATCACTTATATCGTGGGGGAAGACTTTCAAAAGCAAGTGCAGTGTTAGGAACTATGTTAAATATACAACCTATTTTACATATGGATGATAATGGTGGATTAGCAGCTATAGGAAAAGTTAGAGGACGCAAAAAAGCATTGCATACATTAGTTGATAATATAGAGAAAAAAACAGATATAACTACTTTGAAACAAGTATTTGTATCTCATGGAGATTGTATAGAAGATGCTCAATATGTAGCTGATAAGATAAAACAAAAATATGGAGTAGAGGACATATTAATATCAGATATATGTCCAACTATAGGTGCACATACAGCACAAGGTGCAGTTGTTGTAGCTTATTTAGGAAATAATAGAGAAGACTAAATAAAAGGGGATGTCGCAGAACAAGTTTTTATTGTTCATGGGACATCCCTTTTTACAAACTTAATATATTTTTTAGTTTAATAATCTTTTTAATTCATCAACACGACTTTGAGATCCAACAGCAACCATATTGTTTATAAATATAACATCTTTAATTTCATGTTCTTTTATAAAATCATTAAGATTACCATTAAAATATCTAGGGTCTATTACATAAACTTCTCCATAGTTTTGAGTTAATAAAGGAGCAAATGCATTACCATAAGATTCTTTTATAACAACAACCTTTTTACTACTATCAACATCAGGATTTTTGATTATAGTAAGAGGGTTATCACCATGAAGGAACGTACCATATGCATTTGAGCCTGTAGAATAATCTGAATAAGGAGAAGCCTCAAAGCTCTTTGTTAATGCGCTATCTTCATAAATTGTTGCAGTTAAATCAGCACCAACAGGACGATATTCAACAACGTCTGGGTCATCAGCTAATTTTTGGTCTTTAGAAGCAGAGTAGTAAGTACCTAAAAATCCTTCAACTTTTTTCAAAGGATAATCTTTTAGTTTAAATGGTTTTAAGTCTGCTGCTTCACAGTATTTAGTATATGCATAATAAGCACCAAGTTGTGTCCAGTGATGGTCAGATTTAAAGTAGATATATTCTGTTTTATGTTTCTTTAAGATAGAATAAGCATCTACTGGAGTTACATTACTACCTATTTTGCTATTAACTAAATCAATTGCTGGTTTTTCTTTTGCTGATAAATTTTGATACTTAGATGGTAATGCAAATTCAACATGTGTAGGTACTAATATGTTATATACATTTGCACCTTTTAAAGTATCACCGAATTTTTTTATTGTTTCTGCATAATCATTGATAGTCGGTTCATTAAATCCATATGCCTCACAAACTATATTATCGATACTTAATAATGTACCAATTTGTTCAACATTTTTATACATGTCTTTATCTGAATCACTGTCATCATCTTTAGCAGTAGCACTGTTGTTAGTAGCATTATTAGAAACAACAGTCATTTTTATTTCACTTTCAACTCCTTTTAATCCATCTATCTTATCTGATAGAGCAAGGAATTGATCTCTGTGTACGAAGTTATCTTTATAGAATTCATCTATTTTTGAGAAATATGTTCCGCTAAGTAAGTCATCTGATGTCATTTCTGATAGCTTTGGAAAACTTGCTAGTTTTCTCTTTTCTTGTTGCGATACACCACCATTAGTTGTAAAGAACATAGATACAAAGAAAAACATCATAATTAGAGTACATATACCAATATTTAAATAATCACTAAGTTTTGGCTTTCTTGTAGCGTTCTTGTTTTTTAAATTATCATATTTTTTAACTGTATTATTCATGTTATACCCCCTAGAATCTATAATATAAGAATGGATTATAGCTTTCTCCAACTAACATAGATATTATACAGAATATTAATGATACATTAAAAATGATTTGTACAAAATCTAAATTACCATTTACGATTGTATTATTATTTAACTTCTGGAATAACATTTTTGGAACCGGAGTAGAAGCAATTATGCAAAGCACAACAAATGCTACATTACTCATAAATGTTATTGGAAGTGTATCTGAGTAAAGTGGATTATTATTTAGTCCTACTAATGCTTTTAGGAATGTTCCAAGACTATTTAAGTCAACATAGTAGAAGATTGCCCAACCAACCATTATGATGATTATGGCAAAGAACCACTGAATAACTTGTGGTAATTTTTTTGTAAATTTGAAGAATACTTTTTTCTCTAAATAAATTATTGTACCAAAGTATAATCCCCAGATTATAAAGTTCCAACTAGCTCCGTGCCAGAATCCTGTTAAGAACCAAACAACAAATATATTTAAAAGTTGTCTTTTACGATTACCTCCAAGAGGTATATATACATAATCTCTAAAGAATGAACCTAAAGACATATGCCATCTTCTCCAGAATTCAGTTGCAGATTTTGATATGTATGGATAATTGAAGTTTTCACAATATGTAAATCCAAATATTTTACCAAGACCGATAGCCATATCTGAATATCCTGAGAAGTCAAAGTATATTTGGATAGTATACATGAAAAGTCCAAACCAAGCATCTAAAACACCCATTGTTGCTAATTTACCATCTAAAAATGTTGAAACTAAAGTAGCAGCAGTATTTGCGATTACAACTTTTTTTGCTAAACCAATTATAAATCTGTTTATACCTTGAGATATGTTAACAATGTTAACTTCCCTATTATCAATTTCTTTCTCTATATCTATATATCTTACAATAGGCCCCGCAATTAATTGTGGATATAGAGATACATACATTAAGAATTTAGGGAAACTCTTTTGAGCATTAACTCTATTACAGTATACGTCCGCAACATAAGAAACAATTTGGAATGTGTAGAACGAAATACCAATAGGTAAAGAGATATTAGGCACAGGTAATTTTATAGGAAGTAAGTAGTTAATATTACTTACAAAGAAACCTGCATATTTGAATATCCCTAATAAACCAAGATTAATTATTAATGAAATAATTAGATATAATTTTTTCTGCTGTTTTGTTTGACTATTTTCTATAGCCATTGCAAAAATATAACCTATAAATGAGCTAAAAATTAATAAAGCTACACATACAGGTTCACCCCAAGCATAAAATAACAATGAAAAAATTATAAGTATAATATTTTTTGTTTTTAAATTTCTAGCTAAGAAATAACATATTATGTTTGCAGGTAAAAAAGCAAACATAAATAATAAATTTGAAAATACTATTTTAATCACCCTCCCAATATAAAAAATTTACTTTAATTTTCATATATAGCAATATATACCAGTCAATTATAACATATGGAAACAGACAGCGACAAGTTTTTGCAAATATTTTAACATTATTGTAATTAATACAAAATATGCTTAAAAATACGTAAATTTTATGACTAAAAATTATAAAAGTTTGTATGTTAAAAATTTATAACATTAGTTACATTTATCACAGAATAAATTATAAATAGATGTTATAATTTACAATATATGGTTTGAAAAACTTAAAATATTATAATTACATATAAAATGGGTAATTTATAAAAAATAATATAAAAATAGCTTGATATAGGGGAAGGCAAAAGGAGAAACGAATGAATATATTGGATAATTTAAAGGAACAAGGTGTCAGTGAATCATTAATAAGAGATATAGAATACTTCAGAAAAGAATATGATGTGAAAGATGAATTAAAAGAGAGAATTACAAAATCACCAGCATTTTTTATAGGAAAAGATATATTAGAAATGTGCATAACAGGTATTTTAGAAGAGGAAAATATACTATTATCTGGACCAAAGGCAACAGGTAAAAATCTACTTTCTGATAATTTGTCTGAAATTTTTGGAAGACCACAATGGAATACTTCATTCCACATAAATACAGATAGTGCATCTCTAATAGGGACAGATACATTTATAGATAATGAGGTAAAACTTAGACGAGGATCTGTATATGAATGTGCAGTGAATGGTGGATTTGGAATATTTGATGAAATAAATATGGCTAAAAATGATGCAATAGTAGTACTTCACTCAGCACTTGATTATAGAAGGGTTATAGATGTACCAGGATATGAAAGAATAAAACTTCATCCAGCAACTAGATTTATAGGAACCATGAACTATGAATATGCAGGAACAAAAGAATTAAATGAGGCATTAGTTTCAAGATTTTTAGTAATAGATATTCCATCAGTAGATGAAGAAAAACTAAAAATGATATTGAAAAGAGAATTTCCTACTATAGATGATGAAAAATTACTTCAATTTATAGGTATATTCTTAGATTTACAGCTTAAAGCGGAAAATGGAGAAATTTCTACAAAAGCAATAGATTTAAGAGGGATGATAGGTGCATTAAAAACTATAAAAAGAGGGCTAAAACCAACTCTTGCAATTAACATGGGCATTACAGGAAAAACTTTTGATATTTATGAAAAGGAAATGGTATCAGATATTATAAGAACTAGAATTCCTGAAGGATGGGAAAGTTCTGATATATTCCCAAATGATTAGTTTATGAGAACTTATAAAAGCTTAAATGATTAATTAAAAGGGTGATTAGTATGGCGAATAATTTAAAATGGATATTTAATGAATATGAATTTGACAATAGAGTAAATAATTTAGCATGGACTATTTCGGGAAAATATGACGAAGATATAGATGCATCAGAAAAGGATTATAGCTCAAAAGATGCATCTATGTATTATGCAATAATAGCAGGGGCAATGAGAAAATACGTAGATTGGGAACCTGTTAAGAAATATTTAACTAATAGAATAAAAGCTGGATACAATAAGGACATACTATGCACAATTATTCAAATAGTATTGAATGATGTTGCAGAAAATAAAGTAATAGAAGACAGACCAGGGGTAGTTGATATTCGAAATAAAGCATATGATGATATTTTAAAAAGCTACTCAAAGATACATAAAGAGGATATTTTAAAATTATTAAAATATACATATGTACTTCAAAAAATGGACAGACATCCTGTTATGGATAGATTAGTAAGAAAGATACTTAGAGAAATTAATGAAATTGACTTTAATGGAGATATAATGCAGATTTTAAAAAGAGTAGATGAAATCTATCTTACATATTTTCAACATATACTGGATAGTCAAAGTCACAACGTAGAATTTGCAGATGAAAATATAAAAAACGTTGAAGTAAACTTTGATACATTTTCCGACTTTATGTTAGAGGAATTATACAATGATCAAGAAGTTGAAAATGTAGAAACCGAAATAAAAAATTTAACTGGTGGAATGTTAGTGGATGGTTTAGGTGATGAAAATGCAGATATCGATTTAGAGTCTACGCCACATAGAGTAATATGTGTTGATGAAGAAATGTTAAACAAGATATATAAAAGAGTGGAATATTACTATGGACAATCATATTTAAATGAAGGTGATAGAAGAAAAATTGAAGCTAGAAACTGTAGAAATGTCCATGAAGGGTGCAGACTTCATTTTACAGATGGAGTGTTAAGATCACCTTGTGACAATGCGTTCCAATTAAAGTATGTAACAAGACAGAAGGATAATAATATATTTGAATTTCAATATAAAATAAAGATGTACAGAAGACAAATAAATAAATTGAAAGAGAGTTTTTCAAGATTATTAATAGAAGAAAGTTCATCTGACAGGATTTATTCTGATTGTGGAACAATATATGCAAATAAGGCATGGAGAATTGGAAGAAGTAGCAACAATAGAGTATTTTACAAAGATGTTGATAATGGCAAGGGGAGATATGTTATAGATATACTTCTTGATTCGAGTGGATCACAGACATCAAAACAATTTATGGTAGCTATCCAAGCATATATATTGGCTACATCTCTTACTTTAGCAGGAATACCAAATAGAGTTATGGGATTTCAAAGTTTCTTAGATTATACAATTTTAAAACGATTTAGAGATTATAATGATAATGTTGCAAAATGTGAAGATATATTTGAATATTACTGCTCTGGAAACAATAGAGATGGTCTTGCAATAAAGGCAACATGTGATGGATTATTAGAACGTGATGAAGAAAATAAAATTTTAATTGTACTAAGTGATGGAAAACCTAATGACGTAAAAATCGGAAAAGATAGTTCTAGAAGTATAAGAGGAGAAATGTCTTATAAAGGTGTTGTAGGAATAAAAGATACTGCAACAGAAGTTAGAAGAGCAAGAAAAAGAGGCATAATGGTTTTAGGAGTTTTTACTGGAAAGGAAGTAGATTTAGAGGCTGAAAAGAAAATTTATGGCAAAGATTTTATTTATATAAAAGATATACAGAGATTTTCAGATATTGTATCAACATACTTAAAAAAGGTAATAACAAACTAAACTATAAATTTAAAAAAGGAAAAAGATTAGAAATGATAACAAATTGGAATTATAAAAATCCTCATATTTTGTCTATATATGCTATAATTTAGATATATTTAGATGGAATATGTTGGCAATTAAAAATATATATTTTAGGCTCAAAATTGGATTAATAGGGAAAGAGGTGTGATTCCTCTGCAGCCCCCGCTACTGTAATGTTGACGAATCCCTCAGTAACCACTGTGATTTTTATCATGGGAAGGGAGGGAATAGAATGAGACTAAGCCAGGAAACCTGCCTAATATATTATAGTACAGGTGTTTCTTCGGGGTTGGAGAGCGTATCTTAATTTTTAAGGAATAATTTTTTAAAGTTTATTTTGTAAACAGATCGCCTAACTGAAGATAGTTAGGTTTTTTATTGTTTTAAAATCCGAAAGTTAGAATTTAAGGGTTAGAATTTATAAAGTAAAAAATATGTATTTTTATTTAGTACTCAACATTTTCAAATATATTATTATTTTAAGGGGTAGGTAAATGAGATTAGAAAAAAGTAATATGAAATGGTGTTTATTAGCAGCATTCATGCTAGTATTGGCTCCAACAGTATCAGGAGCAATGCATATTATGGAAGGATTCTTACCAGTAAAATGGGCAGTAATTTGGTATGTTTTATTTATACCATTCTTTGTTGTAGGTTTAAAAAATATAACAAAAGTAGTACAAGAACATCCAAAGAAGAAATTATTATTAGCTTTATGTGGGGCATTTGTATTTGTGCTTTCAGCACTAAAAATACCTTCAGTAACAGGAAGTTGTTCACATCCAACAGGAGTTGGTCTTGCAGCAATATTATTTGGACCTAGTGTAACAGTTGTTTTAGGAACAATAGTATTATTATTCCAAGCTTTATTATTAGCTCATGGAGGAATAACAACTTTAGGCGCAAATGCATTTTCAATGGCTATATTTGGGCCAATCATATCATATTTAATTTGGAAATTATGTAAAGATAGAATAAATAAAAATGTTGCTGTATTTTTAGCAGCATCAATAGGTGATTTAGCTACATATACTTTAACTTCATTACAATTAGGATTAGCATTCCCTGATCCAACTGGTGGATTTATTGTATCTGCTGTTAAGTTTTTAGGAATATTCTTTGTAACACAAATTCCTATAGCTATAGCAGAAGGATTATTAACAACAATAATTTATAACTTTATATCTGAAAATGAAGATAAGGAGGTGCTAGCATAATGACAACTCATGAAGCAAAGAAAAAGGGAAGCAGCACAAAATTAAATGTAATATTATTACTATTAGTTTTAGCTATAATTATAGTGCCTCAAGTAATAAAGAGTGATGCAGAATTTGGTGGTGCTGATGGTGAAGCAGAAGCAGCTATTTCTGAGATAAATCCAGATTATGAACCATGGTTTAGCAGTTTCTTTGAACCAGCTAGTGGAGAAATAGAAAGTTTATTATTCGCATCTCAAGCAGCATTAGGAGCTGGTATAGTTGGTTACTATATAGGAACAACTAGAACTAAACATAAAATGAAGGAAGAAAGATAGTTTATAAATATAATTTTATAAATTTTAATAAATTTAGAAAGAAGATAAATTAATGATAATAGATGATTATGCTTATAAGAATAAATTGTTTAAAGTTAATCCTAACTTAAAATTTAGCATAGGTATGTTATTTTTAATAATATCATTAATAAGTCCTTACAATATATTATCTATATTGATAATATTAGGCATGAGTTTCACAATAGTTGGAATTGCCAAAATAGAAATAAAAGATTATATACATTTTATAAAAATACCATTTACTTTTTTAGTGATAAGTATAGTTATGATTTTGCTAAACTTTTCGAGTGATAAATCAGTTTTACTTCATTACATAAAAGTAGGAAATTTATATATAGGAGTTTCTAAAACATCTATAGATACATCTATACATTTATTTTTTAGAGCATTATCGTGCTTAACATGCATATATTTTATAATGTTGACGACACCTTTTAATCAACTTATATTTATATTCAAAAAACTACATTTACCAGATGTAGCATTAGAAATATCAATGCTTATGTATAGATTTATATTTATATTTATGGAGGAAGTTGCTGACATAAGAACTTCTCAAGAACTTCGCTTTGGATATATAAATTTAAAAAATGGATATCATTCATTTGGGCTTTTAGTAAATATGTTATTTAAGCGAATGATGATAAGATATGATGAAATGAGTATAGCACTTGATATGAAGTTATTTGATGGCACATTCCATATAGTAGGGGATAGTAAAGATGTTTAAAATAAATAATTTAACATATCAATATGATAAAACTAGAAAGGCTCTCGATAATGTAAGTATGGACTTTAATAAAGGGGATATAATTGGAATTATTGGCTCAAATGGTTCTGGAAAATCTACTTTATTTAATAATCTGATGGGAATATTAAAGCCAACAGAAGGAGAAATACTATACAATGGAGAACAAATAAAGTATGACAAAAAAAGTTTATACAATCTAAGAAAGGAAGTAGGAATAGTATTCCAAGATCCAGAAAAGCAAATATTCTATTCAATGGTATATGATGATATTGCTTTTGCACTTAGAAATATAGGTATAGACGAAAAAACAATAAAAGAAAGAATCCATACTGCTCTAGAGGCAGTTAATGGTTTACAATTTATAGACAGACCAGTTCATAACTTGAGCTTTGGTCAAAAGAAAAGAGTCGCAATAGCATCTGTAGTAGCTATGGAAAATAAATTAGTATTATTAGATGAACCTACAGCAGGTTTAGATCCGATAAGTACTAGAGCTATTGTAGACATAATAAAAGGTCTTAATAAAAGAGGTGTTAAGATTGTAATATCAAGTCATGACATGAATTTGATTTATGAAATATGTGACTATGTATACGTTCTTAACCAAGGAGTACTTATTAATGAAGGTACTCGTGAAGAAGTTTTTGTCAATGAAGAAAAAATTGATGAAGCAGGACTTGAATTACCATGGCTTGTAAAACTTCACAAAAACATGGGATTACCTCTATTTACAAAAGAACAAGACCTATACAGTTACTGGAATCAAGAACAGCAGACTGTATAAACAAAATCGCCCTCAACCTATTTTATGACAAAATAGTTTGAAAATAAAATAACCCTTAACCTATAATAGGTACCCCAGGATTACTCCAAAAATTCTGGGGATTTTTTTTATCAAAAACAACCATCCTACAACTTTAGCTATGCATATTTTATTTTAAATTTTCAAATTATAAACTATATAAAATGCATAGGAGAAAGATTATGGGCAAATTAACGATAAGTAATACAGAAAAATTTTCAGTTGAAAGAAAAGTAATATCTTACATGACGACAAAATCATGGCAGACGATACCACATGTATCGTATATTTATGAGCCCGATGTTACTGAATTTATTGATACATTTAGAAAAATGAGAACAGATGGAATTCTATCAAATGATATATCCATAAATTCATTGATGTTAAAGGTGTTTTCAGAAGGTTTAAAACAGGCACCAAAACTAAATGCTCATATATCATACAATAAAGACACAAAAGAAGGGGAAATAAGAACTATTGAAAATATCAATGTGAATATGCCTTGGATTTTGCCAAATGAAAAAATGATGACAATTAGTATAGATAATATTGAACAAAAATCTCTATTTGAAATTAATCAACATATTAAATTAATAGGTGAAAAAATAGCGAATATGGATACTAATTCTATATCAAAAACATTTTCGGATAAGATAAACTATGATCTGTTGGACAAAAGAATACGCGGAGAGTATAAGGTAAATGAAGAGAGTAATAATAACAAATCAAAATTACCATTAAATCTTGGAACAATAACAATATCAAATATAGGTTCAACATATAGGGAACAAAGAGGAACAATTTCGATGTTGGATATTATACCCCCACAAGTTTGTGTAATTGGATTTGGAGCGATTCAAGAAAAACCAGGTGTATATGTAAATGAAGCGGGAGAAAAAACTATAGGTATCCGAAAAATACTTCCTATATGTATAGCATTTGATCACCGTGCATTAGATTTTGGTGAAGTTATACCTTTTATAAAAAAATTGGATAGCATATTTGAAAATCCAGAAATGATAAAAGGTTTTTAATAGTTTTTCTAATAAAATCAATAAAAAAATAGCTAGAAACTATCACGTTATCTAGCTATTTTATTATTTATTTTGGAATTATATTGCTACTGATTCTTTTTCAAATATGTTTTCATACATATATTCTTTTCTGTATTTATAAATATAAACTAGTGATACGATTAAAGTAACAATCTCAGCAAAAGGAACTACCATCCAAACCCCATTTACTCCAAATATGTTAGGGAATATCATCATACCAATGATAAAGAAGATAAATGTTCTAAGTGATGAAATAATAGCAGATACTTTTCCGTTTGAAAAGGCTGTAAACATACCTGATGTAAATATATTTATACCGTTAAATAAAAATCCAAATGAGAATATCATAAAAGCATTATGAGTAACACCAAATAAAGAACTTTCCTTAGATGTAAATATACTTATAAGGAAATTGGCATTTTGCCTAGATAAACTAAATGTAAATAATGCAAATATAGAAATTATCATTAGGCTATATTTGATGATATTTTTTAACTGTTCACTATCTTTACTTCCATAGTTGAAACTTATCCTAGGTTGCACACCAGAAATAAATCCCATATATGCTGCATTTAATAACATCTGTATATATAAAATTATAGTTATTGATGCAACGCCATCTGCCCCTAATAGTTTTATTAAAACTACATTATATACGAATGTTGTAACACAGTTTGATATTTGTGTAATCATTTCAGAATAACCATTAGAACAGCAATTAGCCAGCACATTAAGAGTTAATTTAGGTTTTACAAAGTATAGAGTATGTCTCTTATTTAAAAAATAAAAAATTCCTATAAATGAAGGAACGATATATCCTATACAAGTTGCAAGTGCGGCCCCTCTTATGCCCATATTCATATTAACTATAAATACATAGTCAAGTATGATATTTACAACGCCACCTAATAAACCGCTAAATAACCCAAGTTTTGCAGCACCTGCTGTAACAAGGAAATAATCAAAGAAGAACTTTAAAATGATGAAAGGTGTAAATAATATCATATAAAGTAAGTATTCTTTACAATAAAAATATAACGCATCAGTTGAACCAAGAAGGTAGATGATTTTTTTCATAAAAATAATAGTTATGATTTCAATAATCATACCTACTGCCAAAGCTCCTAATGTAATTAATGTGAAATTTTCTCTTGCCTCATCAACATTATTTTCTCCTAATTTTCTAGCAACTATTGCACTTCCTCCAGTTGCAAACATAGTCCCAACACCTAAAACTAAAAAGATTATAGGGTATACGATGTTAGATGCGGATAAAGCATCAGCTCCTACAAATCTTGAAATAAACATTCCATCTATAATTGTATATAGAGAAAAACATATCATCATTATTATTGTTGGTAAAGTATATTTTATCAACGATGTAAATGTTATTCTATTTTGTAATGTATTGTTCATATAACCTCCTTGAAAAACATTTTGAAATTCTATATATTAATACTAAAGTATTCAGTAACAGGATAGTCAATAGGAGGATAGAAATTTGAAAGATAATTACTTTTCGACTGGAGAATTTGCAAAGTTATGCAATGTAAATAAGAAAACTCTTTTTTATTATGATGAAATAGGACTTTTTAAGCCTGAAATAGTTAAGGAAAATGGATATAGATATTATTCTGTATATCAGTTAGAAGTTTTTGATATAATTTACACACTTAGGGATTTAGGGGTACCACTTAAACAGATAAAGTCTTTTATAGATGAAAGAAATCCTAAAAGTGTAGTTGAATTTTTTGAATATAAAACTGGAGAAATTGAAAATGAGATTAAACAACTTAGACGAAAACAAGAAATAATGTCTAACAAAATAAAGATTATAAAAGAAGCTGAAAATATATTACCTAATATAGATAAAATAACAATAGAAGAGCAAGAAGATGAATTTTTGGTATTAAGTGATTCAATAGATAAAAATAAATTTCCATATGACAGTGAAGCATATGGAAAACATCTTGATTATTGTTATAATCAAGGACTTTATATCGGGTATCCATTAGGCTTTATAAAAACAATAGATGATTTATATAGCAAAAATGAGAATGCATATACTTATTATTACAACAAAGTAAAAGAAAATAAAGAAAATGAAAATATTATAAAAAAACCAAGGGGAAGATATTTAGTCGGATATATAAATGATTCCTATATAAATGTGAGCATACTTTACAAGAGAATGTTAAATTATATAAAAGAGCATAATTTAGAAGTTATAGGATATACATATGAAGATGTATTATTTGATTTAGTTGCGGTTCAAAATCTAGAGGACTATATAATTAAAGTTTCGATAAATATAAGATAGATAGCTTATATAAATTAAAGGGAACATAAAAATTTTTATTTTTAATGTTCCCTAAGCATTTTTATTTATATTTTATATAATAATCCTAAAGTAAGTTTACTTTTTTCAATGCTTGTTCAATATCAGCAATTATATCCTCGACATCTTCAATTCCAACAGAGAATCTAAAGAATCCATTTGAAAATTCATCTGGATATAGATATTGTCTTTCATCATCTTCACCCAAGAATACGATTAAACTTTCGTCATGTCCTAAAGAAACTGCAGAAGTTATCACTTTAAGATGACTTACAAATTTATTATGAGTGTCATGGTCTGTTTTTAATCCGAAAGATAATACTCCACCATATCCATCATGCATTTGTTTTTTAGCAATTTCATGACCTTTGAAACTTTCAAGCCCTGGATAAGCAACAAAGCTTACACAATCTAAACTTTCTAGCCATTTTGCAACAGCTAGTGCATTTTCGTTATGTTGTTTCATTCTAAGTGGAAGAGTAACAGAGCCACGCATAATCAACCAAGCATTAAATGGACTTATAACTCCACCTAAGTTTATTTGTGATTGGGCACGGATTATATCAAGATATTTAGTTTTGCCAATTATAGCACCACCCATAGAGTCACCGTGACCATTGATATATTTAGTCAAACTTTCAATAGTAAAGTCAGCACCTAATTCAATAGGTCTTTGATTATATGGTGATGCGAAGGTATTGTCTACAGAAAGTAGAGCATTGTTTTCGTGTGCAATTTTAGCAATTGCTTCTATATCAGAAATCATTAAAGTTGGATTTCCTGGTGTTTCAATATGTATTAATTTAGTGTTTGGACGAATTGCTTTTCTGACATTTTCAGGGTCAGTAGTATCAACAATAGTTGTTTCAACACCAAATTTATTATTCAATAATTCATTTAATAAACGATATACAGCGATATAAGTAACGCTAGAGAAGATAACATGATCTCCTTTTTCAAGTAAAGCGAAAAATAATCCAGAAAGTGCTGCTACCCCAGATGACAATACTATGCAGTCTTCACCATTTTCTAAACTTGCTAGTTTTTCTTGTAAATATTTTTGGTTTGAACCACCATTTCTAGTATATAAATTACCACCAGCACTACTCCAGTTCATATCAGAAGGGTCATAAGGTAATTCATAACTATTTGCCATTGTTATTGGTCTTTTGATAGCCCCTGTTTCAGCATCTACATCATTTCCTGTATGTACTGCTCTTGTTTTAAAACCATATTCTTTTCCATAAGTACGTTTTGTCATATTTTCACCCCTAATATTTAATATATTTTCATACTATACTTATAGGAAAAATATGTCAATAAAAATAATCAATTTTCAAACGACTTGACAAATAAAAAAAAGAATTGTACCATTGTATTAAAGTATTAATACAATGGTAAGGAGGTGTTAATATGGAATGGCAAATTGATAATAATAAACCTGTTTATATACAACTTGTAGAACAATTAAAAATGAAGATAATTTCAGGGGAAATTGAATTAGACTCTAAACTAGATTCTGTTAGAACTTTAGCAGCAGAGGCTATGGTAAATCCAAATACAATGCAAAAGGCATTAGCTGAGCTAGAGAGGGAAGGGTTTGTATATTCAAAAAGAACTAGTGGAAGATTTGTAACAGATAATAAGGAGTTAATAGAAAAGGAAAGAAAAAATCTAGTTAAAGAAAATGTAAAAAAAACATTGGATACTTTAATTAATTTAGGATATACAAATGATGAAATTCTAAGTTTAGTGGAAGAAATCTTGAGGGAGGATAATAATGAATAATATAGTGAAGTTTAAAAATGTTTATAAAAAATACGGTAGCATAGATGCATTAAAAGGAATCAATTTAAATATTCCTAAAGGAAAAATAGTTGGACTCTTAGGACCAAATGGAAGCGGAAAGACAACTATGATAAAGATAATGAATGGTTTACTCACTACAACTGAGGGGGAAGTACTTATAAATGGAATGAAACCAGGTATAGAAACTAAAAAAATAGTTTCGTACTTGCCAGAAAGAACTTACCTTAATGACTGGATGAAGGTTAAAGATATAATTGATTTCTTTAAAGATTTTTATGAAGACTTTGATGAGATTAAAGCCCTTCAAATGTTAAGAACCTTAGAAATAGACGAAAACAGAAGATTAAAAACTCTATCAAAAGGGACAAAAGAAAAAGTTCAATTAATATTAGTTATGGCTAGAAAAGCAGATTTATATATATTAGATGAACCAATCGGAGGAGTTGACCCAGCTGCAAGAAGTTTTATATTAGATACAATACTTAAAAACTTCGATGAAAATTCAACTTTACTGATTGCAACGCATTTAATAAGTGAAATAGAAAATATATGTGATGAAGTTATATTTTTAGCATATGGAGAAATTGCTCTGCAGGGTAATGTAGATGAAATTAGGGCAGAAAAACAAAAATCTATAGATGCTTTATTTAGGGAGGAATTTAGATGTTAGGAAAATTAATGAAATATGAAATTAAATCTTGTGGGAGAATATTTTTTCCATTTTATATAATGGGATTGATATTTTCACTTATAGCATCATTATTTATAAATTTTGATAACTATGAACATAATTTTTCAGTACTATATGTAGTAGGTATATTTGCAGGATTAGCATTTTTTATAGCCGCAATTGTATTAACTATACTTCTTATAGTTCAAAGATTTAATAAGGGGCTTTTAGAAGATGAAGGATATTTGATGTTTACGCTACCAGTAAGTCAAAAATCTTTAGTATTATCTAAATTCTTAACATCATTATTATTTATTATTTTAACATCAATTGTTGGAATGATTTGCATAGCTTTAGTTTCAGTTATGGTTGGATATAAAATGAGTGATGTTATAGATATTGGTTATGGTTTGAAAAATATGGGATCTATTCTTTCAAGAAATGCAGGTGGAATTTTATTTTATATTTTAAGTTATATAGTTGATTATTCAGTATTTATATTAACAATATATTTAGCAATAACAATATGCCATCTACCAAAGCTATCAAAACATAAAGTATTATCAGGTTTAGCAGCTATAATTGTATTAATTATAATACAGTCTGCTATCGGAGGTATTTTTAATGATTTTATGACTAGTTCAAGAATTGAAGCGATTGAGAATTTAGATATATTATTTTTTAATGTAGATAAGCTTTTTGGAACAATATTATCTGTTGGAAGCTATGAAATTGGAATGTTAATATTGAATATTGTAATTGCAGTAGCATTATTCTTTGGAACAACAACTTTATTAGAGAAAAAACTTAATTTAGAATAAAAAGTGATTTAATTTAAATATATATGAAATTATAAAAAGATATAAAATCCGATAATAATTACTAATTGTTATTAGATTTATCATATTAATGTATTTCGAATCAAAAGGGTAGGAGCATAGCTCCTACTTTTTCATTATAAGTTAAATTTTTTAGACTAAATATCTTTCATTTATTTATTAGATGGTCTAAAATATGTCTATACTCTAAATAATAGATTTATTAGAAACGGAGGCAAATAATGATTTTAGAAACAATTGAAATGCTGAATCCTGCACAGAGGGAAGCCGTTGAACAAACAGAAGGACCAATATTAATCCTTGCTGGAGCAGGTTCAGGGAAAACTAGAGTTTTAACTACTAGAATAGGATATTTAATGCAAGAAAAAAAGGTAAAAGCTGAAAATATTTTAGCTATAACTTTTACAAATAAAGCAGCTAACGAAATGAGGGAAAGGGTAGACGAAACACTAAAAGATGAAGATACGAGTGCAATGTGGATTACAACTTTCCACTCTTGTTGCGTTAGAATACTTAGAAAATCTATAAATAAAATAGGATACAACAGAAGTTTCGTTATATATGATAGTGCAGACCAAGTTACACTTGTAAAAGACTGTTTAAGAGAGTTAAATTACAGCGAAAAAGCTATGGACCCTAAATATATAATAAGTGTTATCTCAAATGCTAAAGATAAGCTTATAAATCCAAAGCAATTTAAAGAAAAATATCAAGGGGATTTCGCAAAATCAAGAATTGCGGATGTATATGCACTATATCAAGACCGTCTAAAAAGAAATAGTGCACTTGACTTTGACGACTTAATCTCAAAAACAGTAGAACTTTTTAGAGAACATGAGGACGTTTTAGATTTCTATAGAAATAGATTTAGATATATAATGGTGGATGAGTATCAAGATACAAGTAGAGCACAATATGAGCTTGTCAGATTACTTGCACAAGGACACCAAAATATCTGTGTAGTTGGAGACGATGACCAAAGTATATACGGATGGAGAGGTGCTGATATAAGGAATATACTTGAATTTGAAAGGGATTATGATGATGTTCATGTAATAAAACTAGAACAAAACTACAGATCTACTCAAATTATACTTGATGCAGCAAACTACTTAATTAAAAACAATATAGAGAGAAAAAGAAAGAGACTTTGGAGTGAAAAGAAAGAAGGAGAATTAATAAAAATTCAACTTGCTGAAACTGAAGTTGATGAAGCAGAATTTGTTGCTAATACAATTTCGGCTATGGTTAGATCTGGGGCAAGACAATACAGAGATTTTGCTGTTTTATATAGAGCAAATGCTCAGGCAAGACCAGTTGAAGATGCTCTAAACAGAAGTCAAATTCCATATAATATTTATGGCGGAACAAAGTTCTATGAAAGAAAAGAAATAAAGGATATGGTAGCTTATTTAAGAGTTATCCAAAATCCACAAGATGATATATCACTAAAAAGAATTATAAACGTTCCTAGAAGGGGAATAGGGCTTAGAACTATAGAAAAAATAGAAGATAGAGCTAGTTTAAAAGAAGAAAGTTTATATTCAGTATTAATAGATATCGATGGAAATTCAGATATATCAAGAAAAGCAAAAGCTAGTATAAATGAATTTGTAGATATGATGTCTACTTTTAGAAGTTTAAAAGAAATATATCCAGCAAGTAAAATGATAGAAAAGGTTATGGATATAACAGGATATCTAGATGAATTAGAAAAAGACAAAAGTGAAGAATCACAAGATAGAATAGAAAACTTAAAAGAATTTATATCTGTTGCCATGGAATTTGAAAGCAAAAATGAAGATGTAAGTCTAGAATCTTTCTTAACAAATGTAGCATTAACATCTGAGCCAAATGAAGAGGAAGAACATGCTGATAGAGTTTCATTAATGACTATACATTCAGCGAAAGGGCTAGAATTCCCTGTTGTATTTTTAACTGGAATGGAAGAAAAACTATTCCCTATAGCAAGGGCAATTGCATCTATGCAAGATACTCAAATTGAAGAAGAGAGAAGACTTTGTTATGTTGGTATAACTAGGGCAAAAGAAGAGTTATTTATGACTATGACTGGAAAGAGAACTCTATACGGAAGAACTAATCATTCTGTTGCATCTAGATTTATTGAAGAATTGCCAGATGATTGTATAGAAAGACTTAATAGAGTTCAGAAAGAAATTCCATATTCAAAAGCAAGTTATAACATGCTTGATAAATACACTAAAAAATATATGAGCACAGTTAATAAAGCTGAAATGGCTAAAAAAGCAAATGCAACTATAAAAGAAAAAACTGATGTATCAGATATTGATAATATAAAATTAGGAAGTAAAGTTCACCATCCGAAATTTGGAACAGGTACGGTAGTATCTTTAAAAGGACCAGATGTGACAATTGCATTTGATAATCAAGGAATAAAGACAATAAACAAAGAATATACAACAATAGATTTAGTTAAAGAATAATAATTTAAGGGATGATGGAGATAAATTTATCATCCCTTAAATTTATTTTATTAGGTATATTTGATTTTATAATTGAAAAAGGGGGAGTAGAAATGACATTAGGAGTATGCCTTCCAGGTGGAGGGGCAAAAGGTGCATTTCAAGCTGGAGTATTGGAATCACTATATAATAGGGGAATAAAAAAGTATGATGCATATGCATGTATATCTATAGGAGCAATCAATGGTTATTACTTATGCACAGGAAATGTGGATAAAATGAAAAAAGTGTGGATAACTGAACAAAATAAGGGTGGAAAACGTTTTAAATCTGTTGATAATATTATTGATAACAGTGAAGATATAAAAAAATTATACGAACTAAAAAACAACAAAATTCGAGAAAATTCGAGTTTTTATATTAATTACCTTCAGGTTAAAAATAAAACTGGTAAAGAGATAATTGTAGATATATCAAAATTTGACCATGAAAATAGAGTTAAGTATATCAAATATAGTTGTGCATTACCGTATCACCAAGGAGGAGAGCTATTTTCAATTCAAGAAGTAAAAGAATATATACAAAAAGGAAAATTTGATGGATTTAATTTAGATGGCGGAATGACACGAAATACATATATAGATCCGCTAATTGAAAATAATGTGGATAAGATACTAATAATATCCACAAGGTATAATTTTAAATTACCTCAAAAAGTTGCACAAAAAATTGATAATGATAAAGTAATAATAATATCACCAAAAACTCCTATAGATAACAAAGATATATTAAATTTTTCATCAGAGTTTTGTTCAAAATTGTATAAAGAAGGATTAGATGTTGGATTAAAGTTTGATTTGAACTTGTTAAATGGCTAATTAAAAAAAGAAATACTATAATTCACATAAGATTAAAAAAGAATGTTTATTATAAATACTAAATCAATAAATTTAAGATTTATTTTTCAATAAAATGGTATATAATAAAATATGAAAATTAACAATTGAAAGGAAGAAATCAACATGGAAAATAAAAACCCTATAGTTACTATAGAAATGGAAAACGGAGATAAAATGGTAGCAGAGTTATACCCACATATAGCTCCAAATACAGTAAACAACTTTATAAGTTTAGTAAAAAGCGGATACTATGACGGAATAATATTCCACAGAGTTATAAAAGGATTTATGATACAAGGTGGATGCCCTAATGGAAACGGAATGGGTGGACCAGGATATTCTATAGCTGGAGAATTCTCAAGCAATGGATTCACAAATAATTTAAAACATGAAAAAGGTGTTTTATCAATGGCTAGAACTATGCAACCAAACAGTGCTGGTTCTCAATTCTTTATAATGCATGCAAGAGCTCCACATTTAGATGGGGAATATGCTGCATTCGGTAGAGTGATAGAAGGATTAGATGTTGTTGATAAAATAGCATCAGTTAGAGTAAACAGAATGGATAAACCACTTGATGATCAAAGAATAAAATCTATGACAGTAGAGACTTTTGGAGTTGAATATCCAGAAGTTGAAAAAATGTAATTATAATTATTTTTGACAATAAAATACTATTTACATTTTTTATAACTTCATTTAAAATATTTTAAAGAGTCTTAAAAACACAAAACACAAAAACACAAAACACACACCTGAGTGACAAGGCAAAATATAAACTGTAAATATAAGAAAAGCTATTGCGAATTTATTCGTAGTAGCTTTTCTTGCTTTGCCACTAATATATTCAACATAAATCAAATAAAAATTTATAAGGGTCAAAACAGGGGGGATATATATGAACTTAGAAGAAATAAAGTATAGAATGCAAAATCAGAAACTTTATTATTGTGAAGATGAAAGATTAATAGAAGAACAGTTGAAATGTTTAGATAAGGTACATGATTATAATAATTTGAAACCAAGTCAACAAAAAGAAAAACAAGAACTGTTAAAAAATATGTTTGCAGAAATAGGAGATAAGTGCTACATAGAAACACCTTTTTATGCTAGTTGGGGAGGCAAGAATGTACATATAGGTAATCATTTTTACTCAAATTACAATTTAATGCTTGTAGATGATGGTAAGATTACGATAGGAGATAATGTTATGATAGCTCCGAATGTAATTATATGTTCAGCTACGCACCCAATTTCTCCGAAATTGAGAAAAAAAGGGGCACAGTACAATTTGCCAGTTAAAGTTGGAAATGGAGTATGGATTGGAGCAAATTGTGTTGTTATGCCAGGAGTAACTATAGGTGATAATTCAATAATTGGAGCAGGAAGTGTAGTAACTAAGGATATACCTGCAAATGTAGTTGCATTTGGAAATCCGTGTAGAGTTCATCGAGCAATTACAGAGGATGATGAGATATATTACAATAAAAATTATAAAATTGATATAGAGTAAAAACTTAAAAATATTTAGTTAAAACAGTCTAATCTTAACTAAATATTTTTCGTAATAAAAAAATCAGTATGGAACGCATTTACGACCATACTGATTTTTTATTAAAAATTTTATAATAAATATTCTATGATACAGAATATTTTATTTTAAATTACATATTTTTTATTGCATTAGTTAAGTTAGGTACTAATTGTTTCTTTCTAGAAACTACGCCTTCAGCAAATACACCTTGATCTGCATTAACATTGAATGCTTCAGATATTACTGAATCATTAGCTTTGTATAATAAGTAAGAACCTTCTTTAATTATATCAGTTATAGCTAATACTAACATATCATAATCAGTACCGTTTATATAAGATAAATAGTCATCTTTTTTGTTTAATATAGAATCTATATCTAAAGTCATAACTTGTCCTATACCAACTCTGTTTCCACTCATGTTGAATTCTTTGAAGTCCATGTTTACTATTTCTTCTATAGAGAATTCATCTAAAGAAGTACCAGCTTTGAACATATCCATTCCATAAGCTTCATAATCAACACCAGCTATTTTAGCTAATTCTAAAACTGCTTGTTTGTCTAATTCAGTAGTAGTTGGTGATTTGAATATTAATGTATCTGATAATATTGCAGATAATAATAAACCAGCTATATGTTTAGGAACTTCTACTTTATGTTCTTTATATAAGTAGTATATTATAGTAGAACAACATCCAACTGGAGCAATTCTAACTGATATTGGTAAATCAGTAGATATACCTCCTATTTTGTGGTGGTCAATTATTTCAACTATATTTGCTTGTTCTATACCATCAGCACTTTGAGCAAATTCATTGTGGTCAACTAATACTACGTTCTTTTTAGTTGGGTTTAATAAATGTCTTCTAGAAACTAATCCTAAGAATTGTCCATCATTATCAATAACTGGATAAGCTCTGAAGTTTGTATTTAACATAGTTTCTTTTACATCATCAACATAATCATTTTCGTTGAATAAAACTAAGTTTTCTCTAGTTATGATATCTTCTATTTCTGCACATTGATTTATTAAGTTTGATGCAGTGTATGTATCACAATCAACAGATATAACTGTAACACCGTTAGCTTTTGCTAAAGCAGTTAATTCATCATTAAGAGTTGCTTTACCTGTTAATATTAATAATGCAACTTTAGTGTCTATAGCATATTCGATTATATCGTATCTATTACCAACTATAGCTATGTCACCTTCACCTAAAAGATTCATGATTTCTTCTATTCCGTAAGATAAAGTAGTTACTCTACCACTGAAAGAGTCTCCACATTTTACTAATACTTCACCTTTTAAGTTGTAACATACATTTTCTAGAGGTATGTTAACTTTTCTGAAGTGTTGGTACATTAAGCTTTTAGCTATTTCTACCATTGTTATTATACCTTCAAATTTTCCATCAACAGAAACAACTGGTAAAGTTTTAGTTCCTTTTTCTATCATTGTATTGTAAGCGTTTAAAACTGAATCGCTAGGTTTTAAAGATTTTACTCTATCGTAGCTTAAATCTTTAACTTGTATTTTAACGTCTTCAAGAACTTCTGGAGCTTTAACACCAAAGTAATCTAAAGCATATTGAGCTTCTTTTCTTACTTCTCCTAAAGCATAAGGAGTAGCTTCAACTCCTAATTGGTTTTTTAAGTATGCTAATGAAATAGCAGAGCATATACTATCTGTATCTGGACTTTTGTGTCCAAAAACTAATAAACTCATATAAATAACTCCTTTCAACTATCTAAAAAAATATTAGAATATATTCTTATTTTAACTAGGGATAAAACTAATCCCTAAAAATATATCATTAATAAACTTATTATAACAAATAGGCACACGTATTTGTTCATATAAAAAAAATAATGTATAAATTAAGTATGATATTTGTTATAACAACATACTTATTATACAATAAATAAACATATTAACATAGATAATATGAAAAATATCAGTTTAAATTCTATTATAATAGATATTTATAAGGGACCTATCAAGGCCCCAACTTTATTTTACATATTATTTATCTATTATGATTTTAGACATTATTACCTTTTCATATTCATTTTTTATACAAAGAATCTGATTAGATAAATCTAGTTCAAAATTTGCAAATGCTGAGAATAAATCGATATCTCTCATTAAATGAACTGTAATAGTTTCCATATTTTTATTTATTCTAAGTAAGATAGATCTTACAAATGGGAATTGAATTCTAGAGTTGAAAAAGTTGTTATCACCAAGGTCTATATCAAGACATCTATAATTTACATCTACATAGATGTCTAAATCATCATCCTCTTCTCGGATTATTCTATATTCAAAATCACAATCTAAATTTATTTTTCCTATTTGAATCATTATAGCCTCCAATTTTGTATAGTGTTGTATTTAAATTAGCATATAGGAATAAATTTTATCAAGGATATTTATAAAAAATAAGAGCTTTCATTTGGGGGAATGAAAGCTCAATTAAATTGGGGGAGATTGAGTTAAATATTTAAATTACAATAGTATTATTGTTCAAATTTATAAATTATATACACAAAAAATAAAAAATTAAATTTTAACAAAAAAATTACAAAAAATAAAAAAAGCTAAAAGTATTGCAATTACTAGGTTTTGGTAGAAAAAGATTACAAAAATTGTATCTGAAAAAGTAACAAATATGTAACTTTTTTCAAAAAAAACCTTTTAAAAGTTACGAAAATGTAATATAATATTTGTATTAAAAGGAATAAAAAAGAAAAAATTAAGAAAATAGAAATTACTTAAATAAATTTTAAGGAAATCAAAATCAAGAATTATTTACAATAAAAAGTATTTACAATAAAGATTTTCGGAATAAAAAAGGATTTAGGGGGAAAATAATTTATGTTAAAGAAATTTGTTAAAACATCAGTACTTATAGGAGCAGTAGTAGCTGCGTTAGGAGTAACAACTCAAGTTGATGCAGCAAGTTGCGGAACAGTAACAGCTACTTCATTATATGTTAGAAGTGGTGCTTCAACATCACACAATATTTTAGGGACAGTAAATAAAGGAAACACAGTTGAAATAAAAGATACTCAAGATGGATGGCATAAAATAAACTATAAAGGAAATGACGGATGGGTTAGTGGAAAATATATCTCATCAAGCTCAAATAGTTCAACATCAGGATCAACTTCAAATGGTTCAACATCTACAGGAACTACACAAAGTTCAAAAACTGGAACAATAACAGCTAATTCATTAAACGTTAGAAGTGGAGCAGCTACATCATACAGCATATTAGGAACATTAAGTAACGGTAAAACAGTTACTATATATGGAGAAAGCAACGGATGGTATAAAATAAGTTACAACGGTGGATACGGATGGGTAAGTAAAACATATGTATCAACTACAGGTTCTACGACTTCAAATGGTTCAACATCAACAGGAACTACTAATACAACAACTACTAAAACAGTTGCTCAAATAAGAAGCCAAATAGCTACTACATATGCACAAGCTAAAGCTTTATCTGGAAGAACTAATTTTTCTCAACAATGTTCTTTATATGTTTATTCACAACTTAGAGCATTAAACATATATCAAACTCCAGATACATATTGGAACGGTAGCCAATGGTATTCAAAATTAACTGCTAATGGTAAAACTCGTACTGGATATACTCAAAAGAAATATGCAGGTGTAAATTGCCTTACAAACTTAGTAAATGCTAACGGAGGAAAAGACGTATACAACGTAGTTGTTACTTTCCCAAGAAGTTATAGATCAACAAGTACAGTAGGACATGTTTTATTTATACATGCTATAAAAGATGGAAAAGTATACTACTCTGATAACTATGCATATAATGGACAACCAGAAGGTAGTACAATAGTTAAATCAATAAGCGAATTTACTAATTACTTCTCAAGTAATTACAGTGGAATAACTGGAGCAGTACATTTTGTAAAATAATAAAATATGAATATAAAAAGGATGCATAAAATAGATTATGCATCCTTTTTTAATTGTAAAATTAAATTTAAAAGGGCCATCTGATTATAGATGGCTTATTGCTATTTGCTAATTAAATTCAGTAGCTCTATATTGGCTAGGTGAAACACCGACGATATTTTTAAATAATTTTGAGAACCAGCTTAAATCATGAATACCAACTGTTTCAGAGATTTCTTGTATGCTTAATTCTGTAGTAGTTAATAGGTTTATTGCTTTTTCAATACGTGTTTCCTGTATATACTTTGTAATTGTTTTTCCTGTTTCCTTTTTGAATTGGTTAGATAAAAATGATGGATTTTTATCTAATACTTCTGATACATTTGATAAAGATAATTCCATGTTTAAGTTTAAATTTATATATTCTATCGCATTACGTACCGTAAGAGAATAACTTTTCAAATTATAATTAGTACTTAGAAGACAGTATTTTTTTAGTATTTTATAAGGCAGTTTTTCTAAAGTAGCTAGATTATTTTCATTTTTTATTTGCACTTCAATTTTTTTATATAGTAGATATACATGACTTCCCGGAATAGAAGTTTTTAATAAGGATGATTCTAATCTTGAATTTAATGTATATAAATTATGTTTAATCTGATCTATAGAGTGTTCTTTAAAAAATCCTGTCAGCTGTATATATAATTTTAGATATTCTTTAGCCTCATCAAATTTTCCTATACTAACACAGTTTGATATATTAGATAAATATGTCCTATACTGTTTATAATATTCGTTATTAAATTCTGAGTCATCTCTATTTATATAATCTATTTTTTTTAGTTTCTTCTCATCGAAATTAACATGACATATATGAGAGTTATTGTAACCTATTAAGAATGAACTTAAAATTGAATTCAAGGTTGAAATAACAGTAATAGAATTAACTATTGGTAACGATTTATAATAAGTAAAAATAGTATTATGTAGGCTTTCATCTAAATTATTTTCTTTCATTAAGGTTTCAATAAATTTATCAGTTGGTTGCATTTCTAAAAAAGGACCTAAAAGTAATATATCATCAGAAATTTCTTTAGGCATTGTTAAAACAATTGATACAAACTTCATAGAACTTTTTATTACTTTTAAATAACCATTATCAGTCCTATAGAGATTTTCAATATTTTCATTATTATAAAGGTTGTAATCCGGCCATATAATTTTTCTGAATTTAGAATATGGATGATTAATAAATTTATCAGTTTCATTAAGTTTCATAGTAGGCAAATTCAATGCGCTATTTAATATAGATGTCATCAGATTATAGAAATCATTATAATTAAAATTTGTTTTTAGCATGTGTCTCTCCTTATTTAATGTCGATATTTTATAAGAATATACCTAAAAAATAGACAAATTAACCTTTAAATTATTATAACATATATCCAACATATTCCTGTATAATTTTTAACAAGTGATGGAAATAAAGTACTTTATCGAAACAAAATTAATTATTCATGGCTTAAATCACATTAAATGATAAAAAGAAAACGTTTATTGGACGAAAAAATAAAATTAAGAAAACGTTTTAATGAAAAGTGTTAATTATATAACACAGCAAAGCAATTATACAATAATAAAAAAATCTATTAAAAAGGAGAGTATTAAAATGATAGCTAATAATACGGCGGAAAAAATTAATCAATATGAACAAGAGCAACAAAGACCATTTGGTTTAAGAGATAAAATTGCTTATTTATTTGGGGATTTCGGAAATGACTTCTCATTCTTATTTGTAAGTAGTTTCTTATTAGTATTTTGTACAAAAGTTTTAGGAATAAACGGTGGTGTAGTAGGAACTATATTCATGTTATCTAAATTTATAGATGCTTTTACTGATGTAGGTATGGGTAGAATAGTTGATACAGCAAAACCAACAAAAGCAGGAAAATATCGTCCTTGGATTTTAAGAATGAGTTTCCCGATAGCAATATCTAATGCACTTATGTGGATGTACTTTATTAAAGATTGGAGTATGACAGCAAAAATAGCTTATATAGCAGTTACATATATAGTTTGGGGAAGCTTCTGTTACACAGGAATAAACATACCTTATGGATCAATGGCTTCAGTAATAAGTCCAGAAGCAAAAGATAGAGCTTCTTTATCTACATTCCGTACTATGGGTGCTTTATGTGCAGGTTTAGCAATAAATATGATAGCACCAATGTTCTTATATGCAACTGATAAACTTGGTAACCAAGTAGTTGTAGCAGAAAGATTCACAATAGTAGGGATAGTATTCTCAGTACTTGGATTAATATGTCACTTACTTTGCTACAGTTTAAGTACTGAACGTGTAAAAGTTGACGTATCAGAAAAACAAGAAAATGCACCAAAACAAAGTTTCTTTGGATTAATGAAGAGTTTAGTGAAAAATAAAGCATTAGTTTCTTTAATACTTTCAACGACATTAGTATTAGTGGCTTCAACAATGACAACAGCATTACGTAGTTACTTATTTATTGACTATTTTAGAAATGCAAAAGCAATGATGCTTGCAACACTTGTAAATACAACTGCTATGGCAGGTAGTTCAATATTTGCTTCTAAATTAGCACAAAAATACGGTAAAAAAGAAGTTGGGTGTGTTGGTTTAGCATTAGCAACTGTAACATTAATAGCACTTTACTTTATGAGAGTTACAAACATAACAACATATTATGCATTAATGTTTGTAAACGGGATAGGGTTCGGAATATACAGTATGTACTCTTGGGCATATTTAACAGATGTTTGTGATTATCAAGAAATGAAAAATGGAAAAAGAGATGACGGTACAGTATACGCAATCTATTCATTCTTTAGAAAAGTTGGACAAGCATTAGCAACAGGGCTTGGTGGATTTGTATTAGCTTTAATAGGATATCAATCAGCTGCAACTGTTCAAACAGCAGAAGTAATAAACAGAGTATATGATGTGAATATATTAATACCAGGACTTATATACTTCGCAGTTTTATTAGTAATGTTATTTACATTCCCATTAAGCAAAAAAGTAGTAGATGAAGTAACAGTAGAATTAAAAGCTCGTCGTGAAAATGCACAATAAATAAAACAACTCGCTCAATAAAATTTTGGGCGAGTTTTAAATAGAGTGAAATATAAATATAATTAGAGAAATAAATTAAGGATGGTAACACAATGGTAAATTTAAAAGTAAAACCATATAACCTTGATGAACAAGGGATAAAATGGGTAAAAGATACTATTGCAAATATGACAATAGAAGAAAAAATAGGACAATTATTTGTTAACATGGGGTCTAGTCGTGAGGAAGATTATTTAAAAAGCGTATTAGATAACTATCACATTGGGGGTGTTCGCTATAACCCAGCAATGTCTGGTCAAGTATATGATCAAAATAAAATACTTCAAGAAAATAGTAAAATACCTCTATTAATAGCTGCAAATACAGAAGGTGGCGGAAATGGAGCTTGTTTAGATGGAACTTATATAGCTTCTGGAATAAAAGTAGGTGCAGCAGATAGCAAAGAATATGCTTATGAATTAGGTAAAATTTCTGCAATTGAATCAGCAGCGATTGGATGTAACTGGAGTTTTGCACCAGTAGTAGATTTAATGATAAACTGGAGAAATCCTATAACAACAAATAGAGGATTTTCAAAAGATGCTGACAAAACATTAGAATTATCATTAGAATTTATGAGAGGTATGATGGAAAATGGAGTTGCACCAGCAGCTAAGCATTTCCCTGGAGATGGTATAGATGAAAGAGATCAACATTTATCTTTTGCTCCAAATACACTTTCACCAGAAGAATGGGATAAGACATTCGGAAAAGTATATGGTGGGTTAATAGATGCAGGTCTTCCATCAATAATGGCAGGACATATAGCTTTACCAGAGTATGTTCGTTACTTTAATCCAAATGCAACTAAAAAAGAATTATTAATGCCAGCAACATTAAATAAATATATATTAACAGATTTATTAAGAGATAAAATGGGATTCAATGGTTTAGTTGTAACTGATGCATCTCATATGGTTGCTATGACTTCAGCAATGAAACGTAGTGAAATGTTACCAACTGCAATAGCAGCAGGTAGTGATATGTTCTTATTCTTCAATGATCCAGAAGAAGACTTTGAATGGATGATGGATGGATATAGAAATGGAATAATAACTGATGAAAGATTAGAAGAAGCCTTAACTAGAATATTAGGAACAAAAGCTGCTTTAGGACTTCACAATAAGCCAAAAACAGAAATTCTTCAACCAAAAGAAGAGGCTATGGCTAAAATAGGTTTAGATAGTTACAAAGAAATAGCAAAAGAAATATCAGATAAATCTATAACATTAGTTAAAAATGAAGAAAATATATTCCCAATAAATCCAGAAAAACATAAAAGAATATTACTTGTAAATGTAAAGGGAATAGCTAATGGTATAGCTGACTTAATGGGTGGAGGAAAGAAAACTCCAATAGAACAAATAAAAGAATTATTAGAGCAAGAAGGATTTGAAGTTGAGATATATGAATCTGCTATGGAAAAAATAATGAAACTTCCAAAAGAACAAATTCTAATGAAATTATTAGATGTTTATTCACAAAAACGTCCAATAGCAGAATTAACAGGAAAATATGATTTAATAATAAATGTAGCTAATGTAGGTGCAAATACTCACCAACGTATAGAGTGGACAATGGCAAAAGGAACTCCAGATATGCCATTCTATGTACACGAAATACCAACTATATTTGTATCAGTATTATCACCATTCCATTTAGCTGATGTTCCTCAAGTTCAAACTTATATAAATACATATGATAGCCAAGACTATACATTAAAACTATTAGTTGAAAAAATGTTAGGTCGTTCTGAATTTACAGGGGTAAGTCCAGTAGATGCATATTGTGGATTGTGTGACACAGTATTTTAATCTGCGATCAAAATAAATACATAGTTTTTCATAAAATTAAAAGCAAAAGAGCTGACAACAATAAATTTATTGAAGTCAGCTCTTTTGTTTTGTGTCTATTTTGTATTATAAAATGATTAACGTGTGATATAGGAATTACTATCTTTTTGGATTTATAAAAGATGCTCCTAAGTATTTTTTTATATCTTCATCAGAAGAGAAATCATCTATTAATATTTCTCTATCAGAATCTTCAAGTATTACTAAAACTTCGCAGTTTCCTTTTAAGAATGCTTTTCTCACTGTTTCTTCTTTTACTTCTCTTACTTTAGTAAATCCTTTTTTAGTTTTTTCGAAATCTTTAGTGAAATAACTTTCCATCATATTAATAATTTTAGTATATCTGTTCATATATATACCTCCTAATTTATATTCAAAAATATGTTATAATAAGTTTTTGTATTAACTAAATAATTATAACAAGAGGAGAAAATTATGGCTAGTATAAAAAGAGAACAAATACTAGAAAGTATTGCGTTTTGTGAGAAAAATGGTTATTTTGAAAAATTAAATGATATATACTCTACATTGCCAAAAGGAGATTGTGCAGGATGTGGAAACTGCTGCATGGAATCTGTTGGTATTAACTTAATAGAGTTTTTAAATATATATAGATATTTAGCGGAGAAACATGAACTTAGAGAATCTTCTATTGAAAGAATAGTGGATTATTATTTTATGGAATTAATGAAGAAAAATTCATGTCCATTTAGAGATGAAAATAATAGATGTTTAATATATGAAGTTAGACCACTTAATTGTAGGTTATTTGGTCATTGGAAAAAAGATGACTACAATGCTAATTTAAGTAGGGTAATAGAACAAAATATGAACTACAAAGATGATATGAAAAATCTATATGGCGTTGATATCAGTGATGAAGTTTTAAATTTTTCGATTAAATACTGTGAAAAATTTAAACCAGAAAAAAATTATTTATCTAAAAAAGAAAGACTTAGTTTTGAAGATGAAATAATGAATTTAGATGCTAGAATTTTGGGCAGTGAGTTAATTGATATATCGTACAGAGATAGAGGAATTGTTGAGTATTTTATAGAGAGCTTAATGTATTCTAACTTTGCATATAAAATCAAAATTAGAATAACAAAAGAAAAAAATATAGATGTAATAAATAAAATAAAAAGAATTTTACTTAACAAATAAAACCTAAATAATTCATAAATAAGAAAAATATACATGGTATAATATATAAAGAGTTTAATGATATTTAGATTTATACAAGGGGTGTAGTTTTTATGAAATTACAGAAAGTGTTTGGAAATACATACTTTATAAAAGGTGGTACCAATACAGGTGTGTATTTATTTGAAAACAAAGAGGCATTATTAATTGATCCAGGTCTCAGTGGTCTAAGACCTAAAAATATGATTAATATGTTTGAAAATGAAAAAATAATACCAAAATATATAGTAAATACACATGAACATGAAGACCATGTGGGTGCTTCCGGTCAAATAAAAAATGCATATCCTGAAATAGAAATTCTTGCTTCAGAGGATGCTAAGCTTTTTATGGAAAGACCAGAACTCTTCTCAGATTTTATTTTAGGGGGCAGGCATAATAAGTTCTTAACCGAAAAACTTTTTCATAGAAATACAGAAAAAATATCTGTAGATACAATAATATGCGAAGGAAAGTTACAAAAAAATGGAGTTGATTTTGAGGTTATAAACTTAAAAGGACATACATCAGGAAGTATTGGAATACTAACTCCGGATGGGGTGTTGTTTGCTGGAGACTTATTAATTGGAGAGGAAACTTTACAAAAATATGATTTTTTATTTTTACAAGATGTAGGAAAATATTTAAAATCATTAGATGTGGTTGAAAAATTAAACTTTGATTATCTAGTATTAGCTCATGGGAAAAAGGTCTTAGACAAAAAAGATACAATACTTTCAATAGAAAAACACAGACAAGCAGTGTATAAATATTTAGATCAAATAATAGAAAATCTCAAAGTACCTATGAATATAGAAACTTTACTTAAAAAAATTATAAAAGAAAATGAATTAACCTATAATTACAAAGAGTACTATTTTTTTAGAACTTCATTAGTATCGTGCATCAGTTATTTAGCTGATTTAGATAAAATTGATTATACACTAGAGGACTCTGATTTGCTTTATTATACAAAAATAAAATAAATTATGGTAAAATAGTGATGATTGTTAATTTATTTGACGAAAGGTGAATAATATGAATTACGAAAAGTGGGATGAAATATTAGCTCCTTACCAACATGCAGTTGAAGAACTTAAGGTAAAATTTAAAAATATAAGAAAAGAATTTTTAACTAAGGGTGAATATTCTCCTATTGAATTTGTTACTGGGAGAACAAAAAAGATTTCTTCTATAATATCTAAAGCTAATAGACTAGATACTAATGATATAGAAGGTAAAATAGAAGATATTGCTGGTATAAGAATTATGTGCCAGTTTGTTGAAGATATATATACGATTGTTGAATTAATAAAAAATAGAACAGATATGACTGTTATAAATGAAAAGGACTATATTACTAATTTTAAGGAAAGTGGATATAGAAGTTATCATTTAATAATAAAATATCCTATAAATTCAATTGCAGGGTCAAAGGAGATACATTGTGAAATACAAATAAGAACTCTTGCTATGAACTTCTGGGCTACTATAGAGCATTCTTTAAAATACAAATATGAGCATTATATTCCAGAAAATGTGGCATTAAGACTTAGAAAAGCGGCTGATGCAGCATTCTTATTAGATGAAGAAATGAGTGAGATAAGAGAGGATATAATGAAAGCACAAGTAATGTATCAGGCAAAGTCTGTAACTTTAAAAGATGTGCTTAAGAAAATACAAGAATTGTATAATTTAGGGGAAATTAGTAGTGCTCTTAAATATCAAAGAAGATTAGATAAGATAGATAGCGAGAGAGATATCGACGAGATAGTTGCACTTAAAGAAGAGATAGATTATATTTTAGAAGACTTTAAAACACATAGAATAGAAAAATAATTTTACGCTGTCTTAAATTTTTGAGACAGCTTTTAAATTATAACGCATATAAAATTGACGTAATTAAAAAATACTACTAATGTGAAAATTTATCTGATAAAAAGATAATTGTGAAAGGAGATGAATTTATGAGTTTATATGCAATAGGTGACTTGCATTTTTCTACAGAAAATCCTAAACCTATGAATATATTTGGTGATAATTGGGACAATCATGAGAGGAAAATAAGCGATAATTGGAATGAGACAGTAAAAGATGGTGACACGGTATTGGTTCTTGGTGATACATCATGGGCAATGAATTTAAAAGAGGCAAAAGCTGATTTAGATATAATTGAATCACTTCCAGGGAAGAAAATATTTATAAAAGGAAATCATGATTATTGGTGGTCATCACTTTCTAAAATAAATGCTGTGTATGAAAGCGATGATATGAACTTTATACAAAATGGATATTTTACATATGGAGATTATGCTATATGCGGAAGTAGGGGTTGGCTTTGTCCTAATGAAGTAAAGTTTGATAGCAATGATATGAAAATATACAGAAGAGAAGTATTAAGATTAGAAATGTCGATACAATCTGCAATTCAAAATGGATATGAAAATTTAATTGTGATTACCCATTATCCACCTACAAATGACCAACTTGAAGAATCTGAGTTTACGAAATTATATGAGAAGTATAATGTAAAGAAAGTAATTTATGGTCATTTACATGGAAAAGACTCATTTGAAATGGGACTTAAAGGTGTTAGAAATGGGATTGAATATGTACTTGCATCAAGTGATTACCTTGATTTTAAATTAATTAAAGTGCTTGGTTAAAGTGATTTTTGAGGCTGAGTATTTCAAACACAAAGAATTTCTTATTTTTTGATTAATATTTATAAAAATTGTAAATACTAAAAATACATTATAATGAGTATTTAGTTTTAGAGCGGAAAAGGAGATTGTGCTTATGAGATGGATATTAGTATTTATATTTTTATATTTGATACCTTTGATAGTTTTATTTAAAAATTATAAAAAATTTAGTAGAGCATGTATATATGGATGTACTTATGTAGTATTAGCTACAACAATAGTGATAAGCAATATGTATATTAGTGGTTTAAAACAAATTGAAAATGATAGTAACCATTCAATGGTTATGAATTATAGAGAATTATATACATCAAGTTTAGACATAAATCACACAGAAGAAGATTTATCTAAAATAAAACAATATAGAACTAATATAAGAGATATAGAAGATATAGCTTTAGAACCTATAAAAGAATGTAGCACTTATGCAACAGATATAAAAACATATTTAGGGGATTTAGATAAAGTAAAAAAAGATATTGAAAAAGCTAAATATATGTGTGAAAGAGTAATTGAAATTTATGATGAAATGGAAGTTCCTGAGTTATCTCAACCAGAATATACACAAGTATTAAAAGATTGTACAGTATGTATGAAAGAAGCCTATGAAATAAAATATAAAGCTTTAGATGAAACATATAAAGTTGTAAACTACAAAGATACTACTTGTATTGTAAATATACAAAAATATATAAAACAATCTGATCAAAAAATAAATGACTTCAAAAAAGAAATTTCTGAATTAGAAAATGAAATTAAAAATAAATAATAATTAAAAATAAGGCAGTTATTATAATATAACTGCTTTATTTTTGTGCAAAAAAACTTATTATATGTTAAAATTTCAATAGAATATAGCTATCTATATATTTTTGAATTATACTAAAGTATATGGTATAATGAATTCTTGAAAAATGGGAGAAAGATTATGAAAAATTTAAATATATGTATTGATATTGATGGAACAATAACTAGTCCATACCATTATCGACCTTACCTAAATAGTATTTATAAGAGGGATTTGACTGAAGAGGATTTTACAACAGTATATTGGGCTGAACTATATGGAGATACTTTTGAAGGTATGTTAGATAAACTTCATTCAAATTATTTAAATTCATATTCAGAAGCACATGTTGTTGAAGGAGTAAAGGAAGTAGTTGATGAATTATATAAGAATAATAACTTGTTTTTTGTAACAGCGAGAAATTCTACTTTACAAGATATAACGCTAAATTGGCTTAAAAAACAACAATTATCTCATGTGCCTCTTTATTTACTTGGAACAGATAAAAAACTTAATAAGGCAAAAGAGTTAAAGTGTGATATTTTCATAGAAGACCATCCAATGAATGCTTTAAATCTTGCAGATGGTGGTATAAAAGTAATATTAATTGATTGTAACTATAATAAAGATATAGATCATAAAAACATTATTAGAGTTTCTTCTTGGAAAGAAATTAAAGATGTTATTGATAAACTATAATTAAGTGAGCTTGCTGAGAGGAGGCGAAGTTTAATGATAGAATTAAAATTAAAAAATAGAAAAGGTAGCTTTCATGTAAATAGTAAAGAGGTAAAAGATATTCTTGATGCACGTCAAGATATTGGTTATTTACAAGATATATCTAATTCAATAAATCAAGATAATATAATGGTATTCGACTGTGAATTATCAGAAAGGGTATTTTCTAAAGAAGAAATACTTGAAGCTATTGAAGAATTAGGAGAAACAGTTGACGAATCATTTTTCGAAATAATATTTGATGATGTTAGACGTTTCCTAAAAGATACTACAGATGAAATAGAAGAAGAACTTCAAGATGTATATTGCATGGACAATATAAAATGTTATTTTGAGGTTTACAATATAAATGAAGAATTTACTGATTTCAAATTTGTGTTTTTAGTAAGTTTTGAAGATATTAAAATCGCTTCTTTAAAAAATCTTGCTAAAATTGTCTCTAAGAGACAGTTAGTAGGGGCATCTAAATTCTATAGTTAAATATAAAATAAAATTTTGTAAATAAAAAGGAAATTGCGAATCTTCGATTAGTAATGATTTTGTACTTGTACAGGATTATTATTACTCAAAGGTTCGTTTTTTATTTATACAAAATATAAAAATTAGAATTTTATATTTAAATTTTTCATTTAATATTTATATAGATAAAAAATGATATAATTTATAATAACTTTATAATTTAAGGGGTAAATAATATGAGAAAATTTTTAACTGGGAACGAATCTATTGCTAGGGGAATATATGAAGCAGAGGTTGATGTAGTATGTGCATATCCACATATTTTAAAGACGGAATTATTTAAGAGCATAAAAAAATTTAAGACTGATCTACAGGTAGAAAAGTCAATAAATGAAGATGCGAATATACAACATGCTATAAGAATAGCTAACACAGGTAAAAAAACTTTAACTTTTTTAACTAAAATTAATGCTGAAATATTAAATATAGGGACAAAAACTGAGGGCGGATTAGTAGTAATATTAAATGATGATACAGGAATGGTATCTAAGGATGATATAAATGATAATAGGGAAACAGCAAAATTATCAAATTTGCTAATCATGGAGCCAGGTTCTAGCAGGGACACAAAAAATATGCTATTAAAAGCATTCGAAATTAGTAAACAATATAAAATGCCAGTGATACTTAGAATGACTACAAGGGTGGGGTGTTCTTCTGGCATAGTTATATGCGATGAACCAAAGATTTGTAAAACTCATCAACTTGAAATGAGTATAAAAGATAAACTTGAAGTATGCAGAAATATTTCAGAGTTTGATGATTTTAATAAAAGTGAATATAACAGCAAAAAAGTAGGATTTATTTGTTCTGGAATATGTACTTTTTATACGAAAGAAGTATTAGGTGATACAGTATCATATTTAGATTTAAAAGTAATAAGTCCGATGCCTGATGAAAAAATAATAGAATTTGCATCAAGTGTAGATAAACTATATGTAGTAGAAGAAAATAATCCATATATAGAGAACTACTTAAAAGAATTAGGTATTGATTGTATAGGAAGAGATTTATTTAATGTAGAAGGAGAGTTATCTCCAGGAGAAATAAGAAAAGCTATTTTTGGAAAACATTTAGAACATGTAAAATCAGAAGATGAGTTAGTAATGTCTCAAGAACCATTTATTGATTTAGAGTACATCTTAAGTTTGTATAATATTTAAATTTATAAAATAATAAAAAGGGTTGAAGACAATGTCTTCAGCCCTTCAATCTTCGTTATTATTTTTAACTTTTTATAATTAAGCTTGTCCTATAGAACCGAATAATTCCATTTTTTCTTTAACACAAGCTTTTATAGCTTCAAAACCTGGAGCTAATAATTTACGAGGGTCATATCCTTTACCTTGTTGGTCTTTTCCTTCTTCGATGTATTTACGAGTTGCTTCAGCGAATACTAATTGGCATTCAGTATTAACATTTATTTTAGCAACACCTAAAGATATAGCTTCTTTTATCATTTCGTCTGGTATACCACTACCACCGTGTAATACTAATGGCATGTCACCAGTAGCTTCATTGATTTTTCCTAAAACTTCAAAGTTTAATCCAGCCCAATTTGCAGGATATTTACCGTGTATATTACCTATACCAGCAGCTAAGAAGTCTATTCCTAAATCAGCTATTCTTTTACATTCAGCAGGATCAGCAACTTCACCAGCACCTACAACACCGTCTTCTTCTCCACCTATAGAACCAACTTCTGCTTCAACAGATATTCCTTTAGAGTGAGCTAAAGCAACTATTTCTTTAGTTTTTTCTACGTTTTCTTCTATTCCATAGTGAGAACCATCGAACATTACTGAAGAGAATCCAGCAGCTATAGTTTCTTTTGCACCTTCAAAAGAACCGTGATCTAAGTGAAGAGCAACAGGAACAGTTATGTTTAATTCTTCTAACATACCTTCAACCATTCCAACTATAGTTTTGTATCCGCACATATATTTTCCAGCACCTTCAGATACACCTAATATAACTGGTGAATTGTTTTCTTGTGCAGTTAATAATATCGCTTTTGTCCATTCTAAGTTGTTTATGTTAAATTGACCTACTGCGTATTTTCCTTCTTTTGCTTTTACTAACATTTCTTTAGCAGAAACTAACATCTTATACCTCCATAAATTCAAAAATAGTTAAAAATTTACAAGACTTACCCATCAATAATATTATATACTTAAAAGGTAAAAACGTATAGGTATAAATTGATAAAAATTACATAACGAATAGATATAAGAAATCTATATATAATCTGCGTTTTTAAGGAAAAAATATAAAAAGAGATATACTTTATTGATAAAAATATATACATTACATACATATTGAAGGAGGAAAAGCATTGCCTAAAAAACAAAGAATCGACAAAATATTATCTAACTTAGGATATGGAAGTAGAAGTGAATTAAAAAAGTTTTGCAAAAACGGTCTAGTAAAAGTCAATGGTAAAACAATAAACAACCCAGGAGTACAAGTTGATGTTGAAAATGATGAAATAATCTTCGATGGTGAAAAAGTAACTTACAAAGAGTTTATATATTTAATGTTAAATAAACCAGATGGATATATTTCTGCAACATTTGATAAGAGAGACCCAATAGTTCTTGACTTAATTGATAAAGAGGATTTAGTATTTGAGCCATTCCCAGTTGGAAGACTTGATAAAGATACAGAGGGGCTTTTAGTTTTAACAAATGATGGACAATTAGCCCATAGGGTATTATCACCTAAAAAACACGTTCCAAAAACTTATTATGCAAAAATTGAAGGTGTTGTAACAGAAGAAGACATTAAAGCTTTTGCAGAAGGGGTTACATTAGATGATGGATACGAAACTATGCCAGCAGAACTTGTAATACTTAAGAGTGATGAAATTTCTGAAATAGAACTTACTATACATGAGGGAAAATTCCATCAAGTAAAGAGAATGTTCGAAAGTGTAGATAAGAAAGTAATCTATCTAAAGAGATTATCAATGGGTAAATTAAAATTAGACGAAAACTTAGCACTTGGAGAATATCGTGAATTAACTGATGAAGAAGTTAAAATGATAGAAGAAAGAGACTAAAGTTAATCTTAAATTTAAATATAACAAATTTACATAATAAAGGTTTTGATATAAAGGCAAAAATCTAATATAATTAGTAAGTATGATTTAAAAAGGCAATAATTATATAGATTAATAAAGACTATATATTCAAAATAAATGTTTATATTGAAAATTAAGATATTGACGGAGGATAATTTAGTGAAAAGAAGAGAAATTATTGAATTTGAAGTAGGCAAAATGGAGTTCGGTGGAACTTCTTCTACTGTAATAGGAAAAAGAAACGTTCAAATGAAGGGCGGAATAACTGGACAAAAAGTAAAAGCATCAGTTAAAAAAGCTAATAGTCAAAAAGCAGATGTAAAATTACTAGAAGTTTTAGAAAAATCTCCTTTAGAAACAGAACAAGCATGTAAACACTTTGGACAATGTGGAGGGTGTACAATATTATCACTTCCATACGAAAAACAATTAGAACTTAAAAAACAACAAATATTAGACTTATTTGAAAGTCATGATATAACAGGATTTGAGTTCTTAGGAATAGAAGGAAGTCCAAATAATACTTGCTACAGAAATAAAATGGAATTCACTTTCGGAAACGAAATGAAAGATGGACCATTAACTATAGGAATGCACAAAAAAGGTAGACATATAGATATAGTTACAGTTGACGGATGTATGTTAATAGACCAAGACTTTATAAAAATATTAACTGCTACAGAAGAATTCTTCAGAGCAGAAGGGCTACCATACTACAGAGGAAACGACCACAAAGGATACTTAAGACATTTAGTTGTTAGAAAAGGTATAAAAACTAATGAAATGATGGTTATGATAGTAACAAGTACTCAATTAGATTACGATATGGACAAGTACAAAGATATGTTACTAGGATTAGATTTAGATGCGGATTTAGCAAGTGTACTACATTGCTTAAACGACAACTTAGCAGATGCAGTTAAATGTGATGAATTAAGAGTTTTACACGGAAGAGATCATATATATGAAGAATTATTAGGTCTTAGATTTAAAATATCTCCATTCTCATTCTTCCAAACTAACACATTAGGAGCTGAGAAATTATACTCTATGGCTAGAGAATTTGTTGGAGATTACAAAGACAAAGTTCTTTACGATTTATACAGTGGAACAGGAACAATAGGACAAGTTTTATCTCAAAAAGCTAGAAAAGTTTACGGAATAGAAATAGTAGAAGAAGCAGTTGAAGCAGCAAACGAAAATGCTAAATTAAACGGATTAACTCACTGCGAATTTATTGCAGGAGACGTTGCTAAAACAGTAAATAGCTTAAAAGAAAGACCAGACATCATAATAGTTGACCCACCAAGACCAGGTATACACAAAGATGCTGTTAGAGATATATCTAAATTTAATGCAGAAGAAATAATCTATATATCATGTAACCCTAAAACTTTAGTAGTTGACTTACAAGGATTTGAAAGTTACGGATATGAAGTTAAAAAAGTTAGATGTATGGACATGTTCCCAAATACACCACACTGCGAAACTGTAGTATTATTACAAAGAAAAGATAAATAGAAATATTTTATATAGGCTATGTTAGCTAACTTTGTGATTAATTATATCTAAAATAGGTTATAATATAGATATTAACTATATTTCAACCTATTTTAGAAAGGATGCCTAGTATTATGCCAAAAACAGACATAA
>NZ_JAHLOQ010000013.1 GCF_018917435.1 Intestinibacter bartlettii | reverse complement strand
TAGGGGGAGTGTGTAAAAGATATGCAATTGGCGGACTAATTCAATGTGCCTTGAGGCACAGCCAGCAATATGCCCTTTTAGGGCTAAGCAAACCACCCGTTTTACGGGTGGTTCTGATTGATAGAATCTTCATCTTTATCTATAACCATTACTTCATTTCCTAATTGACACATCTTTTTTGCTACAGATGAACCAAATCTCCCACATCCAATAACAAGATATTGTTTATCTTTACTTTTACTATTAAAAAATGTTCTTTTCATTATAAATACCTCTTATTTTTTATTAACCTATTATTATTTTTCCTTTTGGTCTTTTTATGTTCTTATCTTTTTTAGCTATATTAATTGATAATATTGCTGTAAATATTGTTAGTGAACCTACTCTTCCTAAGAACATTAAAATCATTATTATGAATTTACCTACTACATTTAAGTTAGGGCTTCCTCCTATACTAAGTCCAACTGTCGCATATGCTGACATAACTTCAAATACACATTCTATAAGTGAAAATTGAGGGTTAGTTACTGATAAAGCTAATGTTCCAATTACAAATATAAAAATTGCTATAAAAAATATGACCATAGCTTTTTTAATATTTTCAGAACTTATACTTCTCTCGAAAATATGTATTTCATCTTTTCCACATAAGAAATCCTTAACTGTTAAAAATAAAACTGCTACTGTAGTAGTTTTAATCCCACCGCCAGTAGATGCTGGTGAAGCCCCTATCAACATTAGCATTACCATTAAAAATATAGTCGGTTCTTTTGTTAAACTCAAATCTATACTATTAAATCCAGCGGTTCTTAGCGTTGTTGTTTGGAACATTGAGGATAATAATTTTCCCTTCGTATCCATGCTTCCTAAAGTATCTGGATTATTATATTCTACTCCTAATATAAATAAAAAGC
The DNA here is from genome assembly GCF_018917435.1 of Intestinibacter bartlettii. Taxonomy (GTDB): domain Bacteria; phylum Bacillota; class Clostridia; order Peptostreptococcales; family Peptostreptococcaceae; genus Intestinibacter; species Intestinibacter bartlettii_A. The sequence goes on along the minus strand of NZ_JAHLOQ010000013.1, from coordinate 71,567 downwards.
CTATCAGTAATAAAATTATAGTTGATGTAATAACAAGTTTAGAATGAACATTTAACTTTTTAAAGCTTCTAGTATGTAATACATCTAGTATGACTGGATATCCCAAGCCTCCAAGAATTATAAGTAGGGATACAGTAATCATAACTAACGAATTATCATATAAAGATGTTAATGATGAAAATTGACCACTTATAGAACCCATCAAATCAAATCCAGCATTACAAAATGCGGAGATTGAGTGGAAAAATCCATATGCCAATCCTGTTACAAATCCAAATCTAGGAATAAAACTTATCGATAAAATAATGCCCCCAATTGCTTCTATGGCAAATACCATAAAGATTATTTGTCTCGTTAAATTAACAATCCCAGATAAATCAATCTGATTTAATGATTCTTGTATTAGTAATCTCTCTTTTAAGTTTATTTTTTTACCTCTAATTAAGGAAATCATTGTAGCTATAGTCATGAACCCTAATCCTCCAATTTGGATAAGTGATATAATTACAACTTTTCCAAATAAACTCCAATGTGTTGCTGTGTCAAATACAACTAACCCTGTTACACACACAGCTGATGTAGCTGTAAAAAGTGCATCTACAAAATTAGTTCCTACTCCTTTGCTATTTGAAATTGGTAAAGACAATATTGCTGCTCCTAATAATATTATAAATAAAAATCCTGCAGTAATAATTTGAACCGAACTCCACTTTTCAAAAAATCTAATATTCCTATGCATGATTCTCAACTCAAAAATTTCCTCCTTATTATTTTTTATTAATCAAGTTACATGATAAATTATTATATGACAAATATGGTATTTTAACAACAATACACATTATAAAACTATCCATCTGTGATTAAATTTTAATTTATTTTTATCATTTTATTAACTTTTAATTCTAATCTGTATTCTTTATATAAATTTTTTCTGAAAATTTGCAATAAAAAAGCGAACTCTATTGAGTTCGCTTTTGTCTATAATTAAGCTAATTTAGCTTTAGCTACTTCTACTAATTGAGCAAATCCAGCTGGATCTTGTATAGCCATTTCAGATAACATTTTTCTGTTAACTTCAACACCTGCTAATTTTAATCCATTCATTAATCTTGAATAAGATATACCATTCATTCTAGCAGCTGCATTTATTCTTTGTATCCAAAGTTTTCTGAAGTCTCTTTTCTTTAATTTTCTTCCTATATATGCATTTTTTAATGCTTTCATTACGAAAGTATTTGCTGGTCTATATAATTTGCTTCTAGATCCTCTGTATCCTTTTGCAAGTTTTAACACTTTTTTATGTTTTTTACGAGCGTTCATTGCGCCTTTAACTCTTGCCATATCGATGACCTCCTTATGTTTTTCGATTATTTTTTATTTTGTGTTGTTTATTACTAATCCGTTCTGATTAGTTTTTTTATTAATTAATTATAATTAATATGGTAATAATTGAGCTATTCTTTTAGCATCTCCATCGCTAACTATAGCAGATTTTCTTAAGTTCATTTTAGTTTTTGGAGATTTTTTAGTTAATATATGACTTTTGTAAGCTTTATTTCTTTTTAATTTTCCGCTTCCTGTTTTTCTAAGTCTTTTTGCAGCTCCTCTATGAGTTTTCATTTTTGGCATGATAACTTCCTCCTCTCAGTTAATCGTCAATAAAATCTATTTATCTTATCTGTTTATTTTTTTGGATCTATAATTACAACCATGTTATTCCCTTCAAAAGCAGGGGCTTTCACTGGTTCACCAAACTCTTTAACAATTTCTATGAATTTAAGCATTACTTCTTTACCAATGTCTTTATGTCCTAATTCTCTACCTCTAAAACGAAGTTCTACTTTTACCTTGTCGCCTTTTTTAAGGAATTTTATAGCATTATTCGCTTTAGTATTTAAGTCGTTTGATTCAATACCTGGTCTTAATCTTATTTCCTTAACAGCTATTGTTTTTTGTTTTTTCTTAGCTTCTTTTTCTTTTCTAGCTTGTTCATATTTGTATTTACCATAGTCCATAATTTTACAAACTGGTGGTTTAGCATTAGGAGAAATTTTAACTAAGTCTAAATTTTTTCCATTTGCTATTATTTGAGCTTCTCTGGCAGACATTATTCCAAGTTGTTCTCCAGTTTCAGAGATAATTCTTAACTCTTTATCTCTTATTTGATCATTGATTGATAATTCTTTGCTAATTGTAGGACACCTCCAAATTATTATATTAAATATAAAATAAAAAGCGAATGAGAATTCATCCGCTATAAGTCATCAAAATTATACTATCTTAATGATAGTCTATACTTATATTTACCTTACTAACTCTAGTTGCAAGGTGAGAATGAAATTCTTCTTATTTTCGTTTGTTATCTTGTTACCGTATCAATTATACAACTTTCATGATACGATGTCAACTGTTTTTTGGTTTCTAATTTTTGTCGTACAATATATAATATGCTAATTTTTTAATTATGCAACCACATATTTTATAACTCTTGCTCTTTTTCTATTATAACTTATTATTCAACAAATTTCACTTTTTAAATATTTCCAATATCGTTTCATTTTGTTTATATACTAGATTTTAATTGTAGTATTTCATTATTTTAGAATAATAAAGTTTCAGATGGTTATACTTACTGTAAGACATCTTAGTTTACATAGTTTATTTTTATTGTAAAATCATAATAAAACTTCACATCATTGGAAAAATAATATAAAACAGAATTCTATTACCTGAGGTGTAAGATATGAACTTACTTAATAATTTTTTTAAAAAACTAAATAATCCTGTTCCTGCTTTTGTCCAAACAAAACTTGAAAAAGAAAGCACGAATGAACCTTCTTTAAGCACAAAACCTAAAACTACCTTTAGAGATGTTGCTGGACTTGAAGAAATAAAGGAAGAACTTTTTGAAGTTGTAGATTTCATGAAATCACCAGAAAAATATCAAAAAATGGGTGCTAAAGTTCCTAAAGGAATCTTGTTCTATGGACCTCCCGGAACTGGTAAAACACTTTTGGCATCTGCAGTTGCTGGAGAAACAAATGCTTCATTTTTCAATGTTACAGGTTCTGAATTTGTTGAGAAATATGTAGGTGTAGGAGCAAAAAGAGTTAGAACATTATTCGAAAAAGCAAGAAAAGAAGCCCCAAGTATCATTTTTATAGATGAGATTGATGCAATCGGAGCTAAACGTCACCTAGAAAGTAATAACGAAAAAGATCAAACCCTTAATCAACTCTTAGTTGAAATGGACGGGTTTAATAAGGATTCAAATGTAATAATAATAGGAGCAACCAATAGACTTGACCTTTTAGATGATGCTCTTTTAAGACCTGGAAGATTTGATAGACACATTCATATTAGTGCTCCAAATGTGCGTACTAGATATGAAATTTTAAAAGTTCATACTAATAATAAACCATTGGATAAATCAGTAGATTTAGATTTATTAGCTAAAAAAACACATGGATTTAATGGTGCCCATCTAGCCAACATAGCTAATGAAGCTGCAATATATGCCGTTAGAGATGCTAGCGAAGTTGTAACTTCGGAACACTTTGATAAAGCTCTTGAAAGAGTTATCGCAGGTGTCGAGTGTAAAAGTTCCGCCCTAATCGAAAAAGAAAAAGAAATTGTTTCTTATCATGAGGCTGGACATGCATTAGTTAGCAATATATTAAATTTATGCAAAATCCAAAAAATATCTATAGTCCCTAGAGGTGAAGCATTGGGTTATGTTCTTCAACTCCCAGACGAAGATAGATATATTTACACAAAAACAGAACTAATATCAAAAATACAAATACTATTAGCTGGAAAAGCAGCCGAAGAATTAATATTTAACCATCAATCAACTGGTGCCAAAGACGACTTACAAAAAGTAACAGACATAGCAACTAACATGGTATGTGATTATGGTATGAGCAAATTAGGTTTAATAACTATTGATAAAAATACTAAGAATTTTTTATCGGAACCTATCCAAAAAGAAATAAACAACATTGTAAATACATGTTATGAAAATACACTAAAAATTCTTAGAGAAAATATCAATGATTTACATATAGTTTCAAAATTCCTATTCGAAAATGAAACTATGACTTGTGACCAATTAGAAGATCTCATTAGAAAAGAAGCAGCCAATTAAAATTATTCTATAAAAAGTCCTATAAATTTAGGACTTTTTATATGTTTATGTTTTTTTAAGTTGCCTTAACTTAATTTATTCCCTACTATAAAGTTATAAAATAAATCAAAACTTTAAAATTGTTATAATTTCTTATGAATCAACTTTTGATAAATAAAAATAATAAATTATAAAAATAAAGTTTTAATAGTAAGTTTAATTTTGTAGTCTAGGAGGATAAATCATGGAAAATGTTCAACAAAACCCATTAGGTACAGATTCTATACCAAAATTAATGTTTAAATTTTCTGTGCCAAGTATTATAGCTATGATAGTTGGAGCATTATACAATATTGTAGACCAGTTATTTATCGGTCAGGCAGTAGGAACTCTCGGCAATGCTGCAACAAATATTGCCTTCCCTCTTTCCACATCATGCATAGCTGTATCATTATTATTCGGAATTGGTGCAGCATCGTGTTTCAATTTAAGTATGGGGCGTGGTGAAAAAGAAAAATCACCATTTTATATAGGAAATGCGATTATTATGTTATTTTCATCTGGTGTAATATTATTTATAATTACGCAACTATTTTTAACACAGATACTAAAAGCTTGTGGTTCTCCTAATGATGTACTTCCATATGCTCAAACTTATGTGAGAATTACCTCATTTGGTTTCCCATTTTTAATTTTATCTGTAGGTGGAGGTCATATAATTCGTGCTGATGGCAGTCCCAAAATATCAATGTTCTGTAATATATTAGGAGCAGTTATTAATGTTATTTTAGACGCTATCTTTATATTTGGATTTAATATGGGAATGGCTGGTGCAGCCTATGCTACTATAATAGGTCAAATTGCATCTACTGTTGTTGTTATCATTTATATGAAAAACTTTAAAACAGTCCCTCTTTTGGCAAAACATTTCAAATTAAATATAAATTATATAAAAGAGGTTGCTTCTATAGGTATGGCATCTGGTATAAATCAACTTTCTATGATGATTGTTCAAATTATTTTAAATAATTCACTTAGATATTATGGTGGTTTATCAATATATGGAGAGGCAATTCCCATTGCATGTGCAGGAATCACAATGAAAGTTTCACAACTATTCTTCTCAGTTGTAATCGGTCTTAGCCAAGGAAGTCAACCAATTGAAAGTTTTAACTATGGAGCTAAAAAATATCACAGAGTTAAATACACTTATATATTAGCAAACAAAGCAGGTGCGATTATATCAATTATTGCATTTATATTATTTCAACTATTCCCTAGAGAAATTATATCTTTATTTGGTTCTGCGACAGAAGAATATTATCAATTTGCAACAAAGTTTTTCCGTATCTTCTTATTCTTTATATGCATAAACTTTATACAACCTATTACATCGACATTTTTTACTTCTATAGGAAAACCCATAAAAGGTATATTTTTATCTTTAACTAGACAAATAATTTATTTACTTCCTTTAATAATTATACTACCTCTATTCTTTGGTATTGATGGTATAATTTTTGCTGGCCCGGCTGCTGATTTGATTGCAGCAATAACATGTTTAATCACTATAAGTATAGAATTTAAAAATATGAAGCAATTGGAGTTAGTAGAAGAACATCAAAATATACATTTATAATAAAAAAACTATTTTTAACTTTAAATTATTATCTTTAAGTTAAAAATAGTTTTTATTAATTCTTAATTTTCCATTGTAATAAATAATTATCATTTATATTTTAAACATTTACATAATGTCTTCCCTTAGGAATTATAAATGGTGAGTGAGATACTGGATCTTTAATAACCTCACAATCTAGTCCAAATACATCATTTATTAATTCTGATGTTATAATGTCTTCTGGGCTTCCCTGTGACGCTAATTTCCCTTTACGAAGAGCAAATATATAATCTGCATATCTTGCTGATAAATTTATATCATGAAGTACCATCACTATTGTAGTCCCTCTTTTTCGATTTAAATCAGTTAATAAATCTAATATTTCTACTTGATATGCTATATCTAAATAAGTTGTAGGTTCATCTAATAAAAGTATATCTGTTTGTTGTGCAAGAGCCATAGCAATCCATACTCGTTGACGCTGACCACCCGATAGTTCATCAATACACCTATTCGCTAATTCCGAAATTCCCATTATTTCAAGTGCCTCTTCCACAGCTTCAAAATCTTCTTTATTTAAGCTACTAAATAAGTTTTGATAAGGGAATCTTCCTCTTGATACTAAATCCCAAACAGTTATACCTTCTGGTACTACTGGTGATTGTGGTAATAATCCTAAAATTTGTGCCAGCTTTTTAGATGGCATTGTTGTAATTTTCTTTCCATCAATAACAATATCACCTGATAATGGCTTTATTAATCTAGCCATTGTCTTTAATAAAGTTGATTTACCACATCCATTAGAGCCTATTATTACACTAACTTTATTACTAGGCACACTTAAATCTATACCATCTATTATAATTTTTTTATCATATCCAGTTACTATATTTTTAGCTTCAAATGTGTGTTGATTTTTATTCATCATTATTCTCCTCTTCTATTTATACATATTAATAAAAATAACATGTATGGTGCCCCTAAAATCCCAGTAATAACACCTACTGGAAATCTTGTACTAAATACATATTGTCCAATCATATCTGAACTAAGTACTAATAATGCACCTACAAGACCTGATGCTAGTACATTTGACGACCCACGCCCAACAATTTTTGATGCTATTGGTCCAGCTAAAAATGCAACAAATGCTATTGGTCCCGTAGTAGATGTTGCAAATGCTATTAAAAATACAGCACTTAAAATTAAAATAATTCTCACTAGATTTAGTCTTATACCAAGTGTCGTTGCAAATTCATCTCCTAATTCTAGTACTTGAAGATATTTTGTAAATAGTAAACTTATTATTCCAAATACCATTACAACTATAAATAATGTTGGAATGCCTTTCATTGTCATACCATTTAAACTTCCACTTAACCATCTCATTGCTCCTGGAACATCATATTGACTTGCCTTAAGCAATAAAAAAGAAATTGCGGCTTGAAGCATAGCTTGTATTCCAATACCGATTAATATCAATCTACTTCCTGAAAAGCTTATATCTTTAGATAGTAAATATATAAGCATTGATACTAAAAGTCCTGATATAACCGAAATTATTGAAACAGCTGGTCCACTCAATCCAAGCACCAATATGCAAAAAACTGCTGCCACACTAGAGCCTGATGTTACTCCTATTATATCTGGGCTTGCTAGAGGATTTCTAAGCATTGTTTGAAATGTGTTTCCTGCAATCCCAAATGCTATTCCAACCAATAACCCACTAAGCATTCTTGGTAGACGTAATGTAGCTATCGCAAAAGTAGCACCTTGAATATTTTCTCCTCTTAATACTCTTATAACCACATCTAATGAATAATTTGTATTTCCATATAAAAGCATCATTATGCAAATACATAATACTATTGCAATAAGTGAAACATTAGCTATAATAGCACGAGCCCTTCTTTTATAGTAAGCATGTTTTATAAGGATACTATTATTTGTACTTCGCATTATCATATACTTTTCACCTTCGCTTTCCTAGCAATTATAATAAGTATTGGTGCACCTAAAAATGCTGTTATAATTCCAACTTCTAATTCGCTCGGTGACCCAATTATTCTTCCTAAAACATCTGATATCATCAAAAGGATTGCCCCACCTATAGCAGACATTGGTATTAAATTTTTCATATCCGATCCTAAAATAAGACGTACAATATGAGGTATCATTAATCCTATAAAACCTATAGGTCCAGCTATTGCTGTCGTAGCTCCACATAATATTACACCAGCTATTGCACACATAATTCTTACTAATCCTGTATTTACTCCAAGACCTGTAGCTACTTCATCACCTAAGGCTAATGCATTTAATGCATGCATAAATATAACACTTATAATTAATCCGACTATAATAAATGGCAATACTGATTTTATACCTTCCCACGTTGCTCCACTTAAACTACCTACTTGCCAAAATCTATATGCATCCATAACATCTGCGCGTGGAAGAATTATTAAACTAACTAAAGATGATAGTATTGCACTAATTGAGGCACCAGCTAAAGCAAGTTTTATTGGAGTAATTCCTCCTGGTCCAATTGAAGCTATACCATATACACAAAACGATGTAAGGGCTGCCCCTATAAGTGCAAACCATATATATCCACTAGCTGTACTCAAATTAAAAAATGTAATCCCAACAACAACAAATAAAGATGCTCCTGTATTTACTCCTAAAATACTTGGATCAGCTATTGGATTACGTGTAATTGATTGCATAAGCAAGCCTGATATTCCAAGTGAAGCTCCTGCAATAAGTGCAAATACTGTTCTTGGTATACGTTCTCGAACTACTAATGCATTAAGTGACATATTGTCGCTTTGAGTTAATGCACTAATCACTTCATCAAAACCAATATATCTAGAGCCCCACGCTAGTGAGGCCAAGATACATATTCCAAGAATAATAAAACCACCTATGTATATTCCTATCATTTTTGATAATTTCATATTTATCTTGTATACTATCATCTAATTATTTTACTTTAGATGCAGCATCTCCTATTACTTTTAAATATTCATCTATTTTAGCTGGTATAGATAATGCACTAGGAGTACAAGATGCTGCTAATGCTGAACCATCTTCTATAACAGCAACTGATCCGTTTGCAATTGCAGGAACTTTACTTAATAAAGTATCATCTTGTAAAGATTTTAATAATCCATCATTTCCGTAACAAACTATAATATCTGCATCTTCTAATATATCTATATTTTCTGAACTTATTTCAACATAGAAACTATTTGATCCTTCAGCTAACTTAGATATACTTTCTGGAAATTCTAATCCTAAATCTGTTAAATACGCTACACGAGGGTCTGATGGTAAATATATATAAAATTTACCTAAGTCAGATGGATTAAAGTAGCAAAATACTGCTTTCTTTCCTTTTATATCTTTGTATTCACTTGTTTTTTCTTTTATTAATGTTTCTAATTCTTTAACTAATGCTTCACCTTCATCTTTCTTACCAATTGCAGTAGCATTAATATTTATTTGATCTCTCCATAAAGTTTGCCATGCCTCTGTTGGATATGCAACAACTGGAGCTATTTGACTTAATAAATCATATTCTTCTTGTGTTATTCCAGAATAAGCAGCTAGTATGACATCTGGATTTGAGTCACTAATAGCTTCATAATCTATTCCATCCACATCGTTAAATACAACAGGTTTATCTACACCTAATTCATTATATTTCTCTCCTGTCCATGGTAATAAACCATTTTCTTCCGTCTCACCATAATTTGCTTTAGATACTCCAACTGGTGTAATCCCTAAGGCTAGCGGAACATCTTGATTTCCCCAAGATATTGTTGCAATATTTTTAGGCTCACTCTCTATTATAGTTTCGCCATATGCATGTTTTATCTTTATTGGATAAGATGCAGAAGTTGTCTCCTGCACATCACTTTTTTTACTATCATCCTTACTTTGAGTATTTGTACTTGAACACCCTGTTGTAATAAGTAGGGCACAAGACATTACAATTGCACATAATTTTTTTAACTTCATAACTTTCTCCTATATATTTACAATATTTAAATTTAAATTTAAACTTGAACATGATATCAATATTCTTTAATAATTGATAACAATATTCATCAATCGCCAGTTATCATTATAATGTTTTTATATATTTTTGTAAATATAATTATAATTTTTTTTAATTTTATATTTTATACCATAATAATTATAAAATTTTAATGCGATATAAATAATACTTCAAATAACATTTAAATTTTTACATATACAAAAAAACATCCTTATCATTGTATCTTAAAACAATAATAAGGATATTTTTATTTAATATAATATTTTATTTTTATTAGTCTTGGATTACGTTAACTTTATCTTCTACTTCTTTACATACCATAGCAACAAATTCGTCTACTGATAAGCTACCCATTTCACCTTTATCTCTTGATCTAACTGAAACAGCATTTGCTTCAACTTCTTTTTCACCTACAACTAACATGTACGGAACTTTTTCTAATTGTGCTTCTCTTATTTTGAAGCCCATTTTTTCCGCTCTATCATCTATTTCAACTCTTAAGCCTTTAGCAAATAAAGCATCTTTAACTTCTTGAGCATAAGCGTTAAATTTATCAGATATAGGAAGTATTTTAACTTGAGTTGGAGCTATCCAAACTGGGAATTTACCAGCATAATGCTCTATTAATATACCTATAAATCTTTCTATACTACCTAATAAAACTCTGTGGATCATAACAGGTCTATGTTTTTCACCATCTTGTCCTATGTAAGTAGCATCGAATCTTTGTGGTAATTGCATATCTAATTGGATAGTACCACATTGCCATGTTCTACCTAAGCAATCTCTTAAGTGGAAGTCTATTTTTGGCCCGTAGAATGCTCCGTCACCTTCGTTTATTTCATAAGCTAAACCTAATTCTTCTAAAGCTTCTCTTAAACCATTTTCAGCTATTTCCCATTCTTCATCAGTACCCATAGAATCTTCTGGTCTAGTAGATAATTCTATACCATATTGGAATCCGAATACTTTGTATACGCTGTCTATAAGTCTAACAACATCTTTTATTTCGTCTTTTATTTGTTCTGGTAACATGAATATATGCGCATCATCTTGAGTGAATGCTCTAACTCTCATAAGACCATGTAAAGCACCTGATAATTCATGTCTATGAACTCTACCAAGTTCAGCAACTCTCATAGGGAAATCTCTATAAGAATGTGGTTTTGATTTGTAGTATAACATTCCACCTGGGCAGTTCATTGGTTTTATAGCGAAATCTTGTTCATCTATTTTAACAGTGTACATATTTTCTTTGTAGTGATACCAGTGACCTGATGTTTCCCATAAATGTCTGTTTAATATTATTGGAGTTTCTATTTCTACATAGTTATCTTCTCTATGTACTTCTCTCCAGAATTCTAATAATGCATTTTTAAGTTGCATACCTTTTGGCATGAATAATGGGAATCCAGGACCTTCTTCTGGTATGAAGAATAAATCTAATTCTTTACCTAATTTTCTGTGGTCTCTTTTCTTAGCTTCTTCCATTAAGTGTAAGTATGCTTCTAAATCTTTATTCTTTTCGAATGAAGTTCCGTATATTCTTTGAAGCATTTTATTTTTTTCGTCTCCACGCCAGTAAGCACCAGCAACACTTAATAATTTAACAGCTTTAACTTTTTTAGTTGATGGAAGATGTGGACCTCTACATAAGTCAGCAAAATCCCCTTGTTTATAGAATGATATTACTTCACCTTCTGGTAATTCTTCTATTAATTCAACTTTGTAATCTTCACCATTTTCTTTAGCCCATTTTAAAGCATCTTCTTTTGAAAGTTCATATCTTTCTATTTTTAAATCTTCTTTAGCTATTTTTTTCATTTCAGCTTCTATTTTAGCTAATTCTTCTTCTGTTATTCTATGATCTAAATCTATATCATAGTAGAATCCATTTTCTATACTTGGTCCTATAGCAAGTTTTACCCCTGGATATAATCTTTTTAAAGCTTGAGCTAATATATGAGCTGAAGTATGTCTGAATACGTCTTTTCCTTCTTCATCATCAAATTTGTATAAATTTAATTCGCAATCTTCACATACTTCATAGTCAAGACCTACAGTTTCACCATTAACTGAAGCTGCAACAACAGCTCTAGCTAAACCTTCACTGATTGATTTTGCAATATCTAATACTGATATTTTGCCTTCAAATTCTTTAATTGAACCGTCTTTTAATGTAACTTTAATCATTTTTTTCCTCCTGTATTTTTTCTAATAAATTTTAAATTTATAATTACTCTAACTAAATCAAGAAAATATATTCTTTGATTCCATTATTTAGATTTCATATAAATAATAAAAAAACTCGTCCCAGAAAGTTGGGACGAGTACGATATCGTGGTTCCACCCAAGTTGATTTATTTAATGAAAACAAATCCTCTTGATGACTATAAGGTTGTCAACCGAACACTTTCACACTATGTGCTAATAAGTTCCGCTCCGAGGTAGTTTTTCAACAAGTTTATTTTATAAGGCTTTCAGCCGGTGACCTTACTCTCTAGTAAAATAAATTCTTATTTACTTGTCCTCTTCATAGCGATTATATTTTAATTATTAACTATTATGATTTAGATTATAACAGATACTTAAAAATCATTCAATAATAATATTCAACAAAATTTTTATAAGACTTTATAATTATAATAGTTTTTTAACTTTATAAGCTAAATTAATTTCTATTAATAATTTTTACGTTGTCTTCGAATATTATCTTTATATTTTCTATTATTTCCTTTGAAGTATCATTTTTTAAATCATCTATTATTTCTATTTTTTTAGGGCATAAAGCTAATAATACACTTATTAGACAGTCTTCGTAGTTTAGATCCTCCTTCATAATCATGCTCATCATTTCTTCGCTTTCTTTATTGTTTATTTCGATTCCATTTCTGTCAAAAAACCTAAAGCTGCTATCTTTCATTATATGTATTATTAATAAATCAATTTTATGTTCTTGTGATTCTATAAAATATTTTAAAGTGTTTATAAATTGATTTTTATCTCTCTTTATTAAATATTCTTCAAGCGCTATATCACTTATTATCGATATATACACCATAAAATCTTTCATTCTAAATCTAAAAAAACCGTCTATATTTAATACTTTTTCTGATTCCAAAAATTCCACTAATTTATTATAAATTGTATTTATTATAAATGGTTCCTTCTTGTCAAGTAAATCCTTGGCTTCTCGATATATTTCCTCCTTTTCTTCATCATTTAAATTTTTGTAGTTATTCCATATGTATTCTTTTACATTTTTATCTTTTAGGATGATTAAAATTAATTCTATTATCTCATTAATTGCTTCTTCTTTGTTCTCCTCATCTTCCATATCAATATCTACACTTAAATCTCTTAACTGCTCATTACATATAACATATTTATTATTATCTTTCATAAATAACTTCACCATACAATCATGCTGTGGTGAATAACTTATATGTATCATCTTATTGGTCAATATAATCGTTCCCTTCTATCAAATCAGAAAAGTAGTTTAAATATATCTATATAGTATTATGTCTGTTTTTTATTTTTTAATTCACCTTTTGTATATATTCACTAAATTAAATAAATTTAACAAATAGATTAGAAATTAAAAAAAGAGAGTGTCGCAAAATAGGTAAAAACTATTTTGTAACACTCCTTTTTTAGTTTCATGTAAAAAAATAAAGCTAACGCTTAAAAAAAATTTAGAGTTTTATATTTTTGAGCACAACAAATAGAAGTAGTTAAATTTTATGTTTTTTACATATTAATCTACTTCATTTTCTTTAAATAAAGACACTCCTAAACGATTATTTATTATTTTGGAATGTAATTTATTAATATTATATCCAAAACATAAAAATAGAATATCAATATTTATATTTTTTGTACCTTTACTTAAAAATCGTTTAAAACCATAGTTATTTTTTATTACGCCGAAGGCTCCTTCAACTTGAATCGAACGATTAATTCTAAGTAAATTTCCTTTTTCTGAGGTTATATTTTTTAAAGATTCTTTTCTAAGTTCTGAAAAATTAGGTGAAACAGTTATTTTTTTGAATATTTTCCTGTATAACAGTTAGTTCTAAATTCACAATCTTCACAGTTAGAACATTTATACACTTTCTTTGATATTGAATATCCAGTAGCAGTTTTACTTGAAACTGTTTTAGTATATTCTAAATATCTTCCTTTATGACATATATATCTATCATTTTCTTTGTCATATATCATATTTTCTAGTTTTCCGTATTTTAATTTATAACCTCTTTTTTTAGATTGCTCATAATTAGATGGTTTTATATAAGCCTTCTGGCTATTTTCTTTCAAATACATATAATTTTCTTCACTTTCGTATCCAGCGTCAGCTATAACATTTTTATATGTAGTATTTAAATTCTGTTTTATTTTTTCTAAAAAAGATATTAATGTAGGTGAATCCGTAGGATTATTGAAAATAGCTACGCCTACAATATATTCTGATTCAACTCCTATCTGTAAATTATAAGCAGGTTTAAGTTGTCCATTTTTCATATGATCTTCTTTCATTCTCATGAACGTAGCATCGATATCTGTTTTTGAATAACTATTTCTATCTCCTAATTTTAAATAGTGCTCATCATATTTTTTTCTTCTATCTGCAAATTTTTCTAAACCTTCGGTGAATTTTTGAAGTTGAGTTTTTTTATGACCTTTTCCATATACAAAATTAGTATTTGTACTTATTTTTGTTTCATATAAAAAATTTAAAACGTGATTAATTTCATTGATTGTATAGATATTTTCACTATTATTTATTGTGAAATTTTGATTGTAAATTGTATTTATTTTTTCTAAAAGCTCGCTAATCTTTATATTCATATTCTTTTCATGATACATTATTGTTTTTCTCCAAACAAAAGTATATTTATTGGCTGCTGATTCTATTTTTGTACCGTCAATAAATATATTTTCAAAGTTAATTTCTCCAAGTTCAAAAAATATATTAAGCTTTTGAGAAAGTAAATCTTCTAATACATCTTCATCCATTTTTTCATATTTAAATCTACATATTGTAGAATGGTCTGGAGGCTGAACGCCTTGCAAAAGCCATTTAAAGTTAATATCCCTATGACAATGTTTCTCAATATCTCTACTTGACCATATATTTTCCATATTAGCGTATGTAATTATCTTGAACATGATTTTAGGATCTACTTTAGATTTTCTACCTTTTGTAGAATATTTATTATATAAATTTCTGTAATCCAATCCCTCCAATACAAAATTAAGTAGTCTAACGGAATCATCTTCAGGTATTAAAATATCCATTTCAAATGGTAATTTTAATTGATAATTTTCGTAAAATCTGTTATTATTAAGTTGATTGTTTTGTGTCATATTTATATGATACTAGAAAGGGCGAACTTTTTAAAGTTCGTCTTTTTTTTGTTAAATTAGAAAAGGGCCATCGCAAATCTTATTTTGCGACAGCCCCTTTTTACTTCCAATATTATTATATTCACTATTATCTTTCACCTTTTTTGTATGGATTTCCTAAAGCAGCTGGTGCTGTAGAAGTTCTAACAAATAATACTAACATCACTAGTGTTACTATATAAGGTAACATTGATAATAAGTTTTCATTTATAGTTATTCCTAATGTTGGATTTCCTAAATAAACTGTAAGTCCTGTTGAAAAACCAAATAATAGACAAGCCGCTCCTGCCCATTGTGGTCTCCATTTACCGAATATAACAGCTGCTAGAGCTATATACCCTTGTCCAGATATTAATGCTGGTCTGAATGTTGAAACTATTGCTAAACTCATAGATGCTCCACCTATACCTGCTAATATACCTGAAATTATAACACTTGTATATCTAACTCTTGATACATTTATACCTAAAGTATCAGCTGCCCCTGGATGTTCACCAACAGCTCTTACTCTAAGACCAAATTTAGTTTTGTATAATACAAACCAAACTACAAATATCATTGCTAATGCTATATATGTTGTAGCATAAGTATTAAATATAGTATCTAATATACTACCTGCTTCAAACACACCATTTAGTGGTCTTGGAATTTTATTTTCCATTGGTATAGTTGGTGTTGTAACTGAACCATTAAATAATATTTTAGATGTAAATAATGCAACCCCTGGAGCTAAAAGATTTATTGCAACCCCTGATATTGTATGGTCTGCATTAAAAGTAATTGTCGCTATTCCGTGAATTAATGCAAATAATCCACCTGCAATACCTGCACATATTAGTGCTATCCAAGGGTTCCCTGTTAAATATCCTGCTGTAGCCCCAACGAAGGCTCCTATTGTCATCATCCCTTCAAGTCCTATATTTACTATACCTGAATTCTCAGAGAAAACTCCACCAAGTGCTGTAAATATAAGGGGAGTAGAATACATTAAAGTTGTACTAAGGATTATCGCTAAATCATTCATTATTCATTCACCCCTTCATTTTTTCTTTTTCTCATTTTTTGATATACTAATCTAATAACATGTGTTAATGCTATGAAATAAACTATTGATCCGATTATTATACTTATAACTTCTGATGGAGCACCAACTGATTGCATTTTTGTTCCACCATATTTGAAAGCACCAAATAATAATCCAGAGAATATAACTCCTATTGGGTTGTTATTTGCTATAAGTGCAACTGCTATACCATCAAATCCGTATCCTTCTTGTGCTGGAAGCACTGTTATAACATTTGTAACACCCATAACTTGTATCGCACCTGCTATCGCAGCTATCATACCTGCTATAGCCATAGATTTTAATATAGAAGAGTTTACATTTATACCTGCATACTCTGCACCAAATTTATTAAATCCAACTGCTCTAAGTTCAAATCCTAAAGTTGTTTTTGCTAATATAAACGCAATTATAATAACTATAATTATAGATATAACAATCCCCCAGTTTACACTAGTAGCTGGACCAACTAAACTCTTTAACCAATTTATACTTATTTTTGCACTATCTTTTATAGGTACTGATGTTTCACTGTTAGGAACTTTTAACCATGTAGTTACTAATACAAAGTTACTAAGATAGAAAGCTATCCAGTTTAACATTATATTTGCTATAACTTCATTTATACCAAATTTAGATTTTAACCAACCTGCAATTCCACCCCATACAGCCCCTGCAAGTGCTGCACAAAGTAATGTAAGCGGTATGTGTATGATTGCTGGTAAATCTAAACCTGTACCAACTAATACTGCTACTAAAGCACCTATTATAAATTGACCTTCTGCTCCTATATTGAACAGACCTGTTTTAAATGCAAATGCGATTGATAAACCAGTAAGTATTAATGGTGTAGCTCTTATTATAGTCCATGCTATATATTTAGGTTTACCTATTACACCTTCTATAAGTGCACTATACACTGTTATAGGATTGTGTCCTGATAAAATTAATGCTATTGCACCAACTAAAAGCCCTAGTATTACTGATACTACTGAGAATACAAAAGTATCATTAAGGAAGCTTTTCTTTTTAGTTGATTTATTTTCCATCTGTTACACCTCCTGCCATCATAAGTCCAAGAGTATTTTCATCTGTGTCTTTTGAATTTACTATTCCTACTATTTTACCTTCGTACATAACAGCTATTCTGTCTGATACATTCATTACTTCGTCTAGCTCTAATGACACAAGTAAAACAGCATTTCCTGCATCTCTTTGTTCAACTAATGCTTTATGAACAAATTCAATTGCCCCAACATCTAGTCCTCTTGTTGGTTGAGTTGCTATTAATAATTGAGGTTCATTTGTTTCTTTTCTAGATGTTTCTATATTTATAACTTCTCTACCGATTATTATTTTTTGTTGGTTACCACCAGAAAGTGCTCTAGTTTTTTGAGTATAATCTGTAGGTCTAACATCAAATCTTGAAATTATTGATTTTGCATGTTCATTCATTGCATCTCTATTTATTATAGTATTTTTAGAGAATCTAGATTCTTTATAGTTTTGTAATATAGTATTTTCTGCAACTGTAAAGTCTAAAACTAAACCTCTTTTATGTCTATCTTCTGGTATATTTTTTATACCTTTTTTGAATATTTGTTTTGGAGTATTGTTTAATATTTCATGTCCATTAATTTTTATACTTCCACTATGAGATTTTCTAAGACCTGTTAGTGCTTCAACTAATTCACTTTGTCCATTTCCATCTATACCTGCTATACCTAATATTTCTCCAGCTTTCACTTCTAAAGATAATCCATCTACAGCAGATATCTTTCTACTATCTTTAACAACTAGGTCGTTTATTTCTAATACTGTACTAGTAGGTCTAGCTTCTTCTTTATCAACTTTAAAGTTAACTTCTCTACCAACCATCATAGTTGCTAAGTCATCTTCTGTAACATCATCAACTTTTACAGTATCAATATATTTTCCTCTTCTTATAACAGTACAGTGATCTGCTATAGCTTTTATTTCTTTTAATTTGTGTGTAATTATGATAACTGACTTGCCTTCTTTAGTTAAGTTTCTGATTATTTTAATTAAATCATCAATCTCTTGAGGGGTTAACACAGCTGTAGGCTCATCAAGAATTAGCATATCCGCACCCCTATATAGTGCTTTTAATATTTCAACTCTCTGTTGCATACCTACTGATATGTCATCTACTTTAGCCATTGGATCTATTGCTAATCCATATTTTTTAGATATTTCCTCTACATCTTTTATTGCTTTGTTCATATCTAAAGTCCCCATAAATTTAGTTGTTTCACTACCTAAAATTATATTTTGGGCAACTGTAAATGTTCCAATTAGCATAAAATGTTGATGCACCATCCCTATACCTTTGCTTATTGCAATATTAGGATTTTCAATGTTAACTAATTCTTCATTTATATAGATTTCACCTGAAGTAGGAGTGTATAATCCATATAAAATATTCATTAAAGTTGATTTACCTGCACCATTTT
Source organism: Intestinibacter bartlettii (assembly GCF_018917435.1). GTDB lineage: Bacteria > Bacillota > Clostridia > Peptostreptococcales > Peptostreptococcaceae > Intestinibacter > Intestinibacter bartlettii_A. The sequence continues at coordinate 52,805 of NZ_JAHLOQ010000013.1, read as the reverse complement.
CACCTAAAAGTGCATGAACTTCACCTTTATGTACAGTCAAGTTTATATTGTCATTCGCGACAAAATCGCCGAATTTCTTAGTTATATTTTTCATTTGTATGCTTTTATGATTATAATCTATATAACTATTTTCCATGCCTGTGCTGTCCTCCTTATTTATTAATTGATAATAATTTGTAGCTGATATTACTATGCTACTTTAAAAAAATGGATAATACATATATATATTATCCATTCTTCTTATAATCTATTTGTATTCTAAAAATTTTCTAATTTCGCTAGAAATATACTTTAAATTAGTTAGTTACAAAAATTATTCACCAACTATTTCTTTGTATTCTTTTTCATTCTCTGGAACTGTTATTTCACCGCTTTTTACTAACTCAGCTTGCTCATCAACATATTTTAATATATCTTTTGGAACGTTTTTGCTTGTAGTTTCAGCTATACCAACTCCTCCGCCGGCAAGCGTATTTACAATAACTTGTCCACCTTTGTAGCTTCCATCAACTAATTGACCTACTAAGTCTATAACTGATACGTCTACATTTTTAACTGCTGATGTTATTACGTTATTTGGAGCTAATGCATTTTGGTCTGTATCAACACCTATAGCCATTTTTCCATTTTCTTTAGCCGCTTCGATAGCACCTGTACCAACTGCACCTGCTGCTGTAAATATTACATCAACACCGTCTTTATGCATTTGGTTAGCGATAGATTTTCCTAATGCAGCATCATTATAACTATTTGCATATCTTACTATAACTTCACATTCTGGGTTTGCAGCTTTTACTCCTGCCATATATCCATATTGGAATCTAGCTAATACAACACTTTCCATTCCACCTATAAATGCTACTTTATTTGTTTTAGTCATTTTACCTGCTATTAATCCTGCTAAATAAGATGATGTATTATCTTCATATACTAATGAAGTTACATTTTCTGGTTGATTATCATACGAATGGTCTACTACTGCAAATTGTTTTTCTGGGTAATTTTCCGCTGCTTCTTTTATAGCATCTGATGTTTTATAACCAACACCGATTATTAAGTCTAAATCTTCTTCTACAAATGTTTCGATATTTGGAACATAATCTGCATCTTGAGTAGATTCTAAGTATTTTACTTTAACTTTGTCACTTCCGTATTTTTCTTCGGCTTTTTGTAAACCTTCCCAAGTAGATTGGTTAAATGATTCATCATTGACTCCACCTGTATCAGTGATCATACCAACAGTGTATACTTTATCACCTGAATTACTATTAGCTTCATTTTTGTTGCCACTGCATCCAACTAATAGTGTTGTCATCATTGTGAATGCAAGCCCTATTACAAATAATTTCTTTAATTGCATTTTGTCCTCCTAGCGTTCTATATTCTGTTTTTATTTTGTGCAAATTTCTACATTTTATTTATAATCGAATAATATTTTGTTAATTCAAATATATAGTATATTTTTATTTCATATCGTATAACATATATGTCGATTTTGCACGAATTAATACCTTTGTATATTATCCTATTTTATAGTTAAAATTTCAATATAAAAGTTGTATTTTTTTACATTTAATATATAATTTTTTTTCTTAATAAGTTTTTACCAGTATTATATATAAAACACTATCAATATAGACATAAAAATAGCTACTAAGGAAGTATAAATCCTTAATAGCTATTTATTCAAAATATTATTTTAGAATATCCTATTATTAGATTATTCTCCAACTATTTGTTTGTATTCTTTTTCATTTTGTGGAACCTTTATTTCCCCATCTATTATTTTTTGAGATTGTTCATTAACATAATCAAGTATATCTTGAGGTACATGGTCTTTTGTTGTATCAGATAATCCAACTCCACCATCAGCAAGTGTATTTATTATAACTTGTCCACCTTCATATTTTCCATCTACTATTTTACCTACTAAATCAACTATTGATACATTTATATTTTTCATAGTTGATGTTATTATGTTATCTGGTGCTAAAGGACTTTGATCTATATCAACACCTATAGCCATTTTCCCATTTTCTTTAGCTGCTTCGATAGCACCTGTACCAGCTGCACCTGCTGCTGTGAATATTACATCAACACCATCTTTATGCATTTTGTTTGCTATTGATTTTGCTAATGCTGAATCTGTAAAGCTGTTTGCATATCTTACTTGTACTTCACAATCTGGATTTGCAGCTTTAACACCTGCTCTAAATCCATATTCAAATTTATCTAATGTAACACTTTTCATACCACCTATGAATGCTACCTTGTTTGTTTCAGTCATTTTAGCTGCTACTAATCCTGCTAAATATGATGATGTGTTATCTTCATATATTAATGAAGTTACATTTGTAGGTTGATTATCATATGCATGGTCTATTATTGCAAATTCTACATCTGGATAATTATTAGCAGCTTCTTGTATTGCATCTGCTATTTTATATCCAACACCTATTATTAAATCTAAATCTTCTTCTACAAACATTTCTATGTTTGGTGTGTAGTCAGCTTCTTGGCTAGACTCAACGTATTTTACCTGAACTTTGTCTTTTCCGTACTTTTCTTGAGCTTGTTGTAAACCTTCCCAAGTAGATTGGTTGAATGATTCATCATTAACTCCACCAGTATCTGCGATCATACCTATTTTGTATGCATCGCCATTACTTTCAGTCTTGTTTCCGCTACATCCAACTAATAATGAACTCATCATTACTGCTGCAAGTCCTACTGCAAATAATTTTTTTAATTGCATAATTTCCTCCTAAAAAAGTTGTCTAATATTTACTATTTTTATTGTGTGCATATTTCGATTATTTATAAGTTGTATTATTTTTTTAATAATATTTTATCCAATACTCGTTAAGTGTCGAAACAGCACGAAATATATCCAACTCTATTATCCTATTTTTCGTCTAAAAAATCAATCTTTTTTTATATTTTTTCTATTTTTGTTCGTACTTTTTAAAAAACACCCCTTGCTAAAACGTTTATCTTGTTTTTTATCATATATATACATATAAAACACGATTATATATAAAAACAAGCCACAAAAATATATATTTTTGTGGCTTATTTTTCATTAAATATGTACTTTTAAGTTCTAAAATACTATTACTTCTTAAAGCTTAATATTCCTAAAACACCTGGCCCTGAATGTGATCCTATACAAGAACCTATTTTAAATGTACCAATTTTATCTGGGTTGTACTTTTCTTTTAAAGCTTCTATCATTTTATCTTTTTCTTTTTCGTTATCCATATATCCGATATACATAATACTAGTATCTATATCTCCACCAGTTAACTCATCTGTAACTTCAATTAGTTTGTTTATAACGTTCTTCTTACCTCTAACTTGACCTAATTGAGTAACTAGCCCATCTTTAACTTCACATATAGGTTTTACATTTAATAAATTACCTACTATAGCTTTTGTAGAAGATATTCTACCACCTTTTTGAAGATGACTTAAAGAATCTATAGAGAATACTAAACAGTATTTTTCTTTTATTACATTCAGCTCTTTAATCACTTCATCAAGAGTTTTTCCTTCTTCTAACAGTTGTGCTGCTCTTAACACAAATATTCCTGCTCCAAAAGTTAAGTTACTTGCATCATATACATGTATATCCCCTTCAGTATCATTTTTAGCCATTACAGCACTTTGATAACTTCCTGTAGCATTTGCTGACGATGCTATATAAAAAATAGTTCTTCCTTCAGCTACATATTTATCGAATACTGTTTTAAATTGACCATATGTTACTTGCGAAGTTTTTGGATACTTTTTATCTTTTAATAATTGATAGAATTCATCTAATTCGAAATCTATTCCATCCTTATATTCTTTATCATCTAATATTACAGTTAACGGTAAAACTTCTATATCATACTTTTCTATTTGATCTTTAGTTAAATCCGCCATACTGTCACAAATCAATTTAATTTTACCCATAGTTAAATACTCCTTCATCTTAAAATTGTTATCTCATTCCTGGATATCCAATTTGTCTCATAGCTTCGTATACTACTATAGCTACTGAATTTGATAGATTTAGAGATCTTGCCTTTTCTAATGCTAACATAGGTATTCTCATACAAGTATCCATATTAGCTTCTATTAAAGGCTTTGGAAGTCCTTTTGTCTCTTTTCCAAATACTAAAAAGCAGCCATCTTCAAATTCCATATCTGAGTGAGCTTTTTGTGCTTTAGTTGTTGAATAAAAATATTTCGCATCTGGATACTTTTCTTGTAATTCCTCAAAGCTATCATAATATCTTATATCTGAAATATCCCAATAATCTAGTCCACATCTTTTTAAGTATTTATCTTCTAATGAAAAACCTAATGGTCTGATTAAGTGCAGAGTTGCTCCTGTATTTGCACAAGTTCTTATTATATTTCCAGTATTTTGAGGTATTTCTGGTTCTACTAATACAACATTTATTGACATTTCTTCCTCCTTATACTATTCATAATTACTAATTATTTAAATTATTTTTTTAGTTATAACTCTATAATAAACCTAAATTATATTATATCAAAAAAACTATTATTTTAAAAATTACATTTAAATAAATCTATTTTATTTAAACATTATTTTATTACCTCATTTTGAACTTCTCTAGTTCCTTTTAAAATTATTTCATCACAAGGTGGATAATAGCTGGTATTTATCAATTCTTTTTTTATAATTTTGTCATTTGACTTATATATGCGAAAAGTATTTACAGTATATCCTAATCTGCCTGGTTGTTCAACTACTTTAGTTCCCTTTTTTAGTTTAGAATCATTTTTATATATCTTTTTATTTTCAATTGTTTTTACAACTTCTGTATCAATTTCTATATTACTTTTATCTGTATTACTTCCATATATTTTTGATACAATTTTATTAGAGTAAATTTCATTATATATTAGTATTGGAGTATCATATTTATTTTTAAATGCAAAATCTATATATCCTTCAGAAACAGTGGCATCTCTTCCCTTCTTGATATAAGAACTAGGTATAGAATGATTCGTTATTTGCATTATATCCATTCCTGCATATAACGCAGCATTGTATATAGTAGTTGAAACTTGACATATTCCACCACCAACCCCTTGGTCCGGCTTTCCATTTAAAATAATTGGGGCATTTTTAAATTGACTGTAGGCATTTTTATTACTTAATTCATTATTAAAAGAAAACTTTTCATTCGTACCTATAAGAACATTACTAGTTGACTTTGAAGCTACAGTTATATTAGTTACCCTATTTGTATTTTTAGGATTAAAGTATGTTTCATAACTTCCTAATAATGTATTTATTTTTGATAATTGGTTATAAGTATATTTAGGATTTAAAACTTTTATTGGTATTTCGGATTCTTTAGTGTCTAAATTTTCAAGTTTAGACACTATAATATTTTTTAATTGTTCTTTATCCACAGCTTGGCCATAACTATCTTCGGTAATAATTATGTTATCATCTACTACTTTAGCTGTTGCACTTACTGGCGATAAATAAAATTCAGAATTCAAATTTTCTATTAATTCATCTACTTTTGAAATATCATAACAAATAGCAAATGGTATTATTTCTCTATCACCTTTTTTTAAACTTAACTTAGTTTTCATATTTGTTATCATATCTTTATCTCTACCTATATTGTATGCCTTTTCTACTAATTGCTCGACATTATAATCTAAATTAAAAGTTTGCTTATCTATTAATATCTTTTTATTTTTATAGACTAAGTTAAAATATCTATATTCATCTATATAGCAATTTATTTTTTTCATTGCCTCTTCTTTAGTTAAATTTGATAAGTTTATATTTTCAACATATACATTCTTATATATTTTTCCTTCTAAATCAAATGCATAAACTACATTATTGCTTACTATCATAAAAATAATTACTAACATTACTAAAAGTTTGTCTTTTTTCAATACTGTCATCCCTTTCTGTAGTAATTAATCCTATTTCTGTTAATTATTATAGTAATCACAATCCTCCTTTATTGGACATATATCACATTCTGGTTTTCTTGCCTTACATATTCTTCTTCCGTGGAATATAAATAAATGATGTGAATGTGACCATCTATTTTTAGGAATAGCATCCATCAAAACAAATTCTGTTTTTTCTGCTGTCTTTGTATTCACTATTCCTATTCTATTTGTAACTCTAAATACATGAGTATCAACTGCTATAGCATCATGATTAAAAGCATTACTTAAAACTACATCCGCAGTCTTTCTTCCAACTCCAGGAAGTGTTGTCAATTCTTTTAAAGTTTGTGGTACTTCACCCCCAAAATTTTCACAAATCATTTTAGAAGTTTCTTTTATTTTTTTTGATTTACTTTTATAAAGTCCGCAACTTCTAATTTCTTCTCCTATTTCTTCTTCAGTCAATTTTGCAAATTGCTCCGGTGTGTTATATTTAGCAAATAATTCTTTTGTAACTTTATTAACTCTTACATCTGTGCATTGAGCTGATAATATTGTTGCTATTAAAAGTTCAAATGGTGTTTCATAATTTAATTCACATTGAGCATCTGGATATGTTTCTTCTAATTTATCTAGGATTTTATTTACATCTTTCATTTCATTGTCCCCCTTGTTTACTTAATTCATATTTTATCATTTCATCTTTAAATTTATTATCTTTAAAATTAATTAATATATTACAAAACATTTAATTTATATTTTTCCTTTTACAACAAAAAAATCAATTTTGAATATGGTAATATTCTCAAAATTGATTTTTTAATATCTTTAAATTTAATTTGAAAATTTGTACAATGGCGTTTACTTTTTATACTCGCTGTACTTTTTCAATTTTTCTATAGATAATTCTTTTATAATATTAAATTTTTCATCTGTTAATATTTCCATTGCTTCTTCTATTCTATTTACTTTATAAATATGGAATTTTTCATTCCTTATTGCCTCCTCTACTTCATCACATAATACTAAATTATTTTCATTATTTGCTGGAATAATTACACCTTGATCTCCTGTAAGTCCTTTATGTTTACAGCAATAATAAAATCCCTCTACTTTTTTAGGAATTCCTCCAACAACTTGAATTTGACCTTTTTGGTTAATGGATCCTGTCACAGCAATATTTTGTTTAATTCCTATATTGCTTAAAGAGGATAATAAAGCATATAGTTCTGCAGATGAAGCACTATCACCATCTACTCCTCCATAGTTTTGCTCAAAGCAAATATATGCATTTAATGATAAAGGAAATTCCTGAGCAAAGTTTTCAGCTAAGTATCCTTCTAATATTAATACCCCTTTATTATGAATAGAACCACTCATTTTTGCTTCTCTTTCTATATTTACTATTCCCTTGCTTCCACATGCTGTTGAAACTGTTATTCTGGAAGGTTTTCCAAAAGTATGTTCTCCTGTACTTAATACAGATAAACCATTTATTACACCTACTTGTTTCCCTGTTATATCTATTAATGTATTTTCACGTTTATATGACTCATCTATTTTTTCTTCAATCTTATCAATTCTATATTTTTTGGCTTGTATTGCTTTTTCTATATGTCTCTTTTCTATATATTTTGAGCCATCAATTTCAGCATACAGATTGCCTTCATCTATCATATCCATCAATTTATTAAAATTAGTAGATAATTTACTTTTATCTTCAACCATTCTCATACTTTGATTAATTATTTGTTTAACTGCATCATATGTTAAATGTCTATAATTATTTTTCTCACATTGATACGAAATAAATCCACTTATTGCATCTTCATTTTTTTCATTCTTATCCATTTCATCATCAAAATCAACAAATACTTTGAAATACTTCATAAATTCTGGGTCATAATTATATATAAGACTATATAAATATCTACTTCCTATCAAAATTATTTTTAAATCCACAGGAATAGGCATTGGATTTATAAATCCTTGACCTTCTATATCTATTTGTCCAGTTTTTAAGGCCTTTTTTAATAATTCCCATGTATTTGCATATCTCAAAAGTTGGTCTACATATAAAACTAAATATCCTCCATTAGCTTTGTGAAAAGACCCTGGTATTATTTTAGTAAAATCTGTTTTTAGATTTCCATTTTGATATTCGTATTCCACTTTTCCAAATAGATTACTTGGGCGTGGATCATTTTCCACAATGACTTTTGAAAAATTTTCATTACTTACAAATAAGTTTACCTCATATTTCAAAGTATAATTTTTATCATATTTATCTTTTAAATCGTCCTCATCTAAATAAAACATATATATATATTCTAAAATATTTTCTTCCAGCTCTTCTAAGTAGTTTATTACTTTTTTATTATCACTATATTTCTTCTTAGCAGCTTCAATATATGGTACAACTACTAGTTTCCCAATTTGATTCTCCGTTTCTATAACAACTTGTTTGACTCTCTCTTCTAACTCTTTCAACTTATATAAAACTTGAATAGCCATTTCTTCAAGTTCTTTTTTCGTTTGACAAAATTCCTCCGCTGATATCTCGTCTTCATAATTATCATTTATAGGCATAAATATAAAGCCTGAAGAGCTACTCTTAAGCTTAAATCCTTTTTCTTTTCCATAGTTTCTTACACTTTTTAATAATTTTTCTTTTTCATATTCATAAGTCTGTAATAGTTTATTTTTTGTAAGTTCATATTCCTCATTTTCAAATGCATCATTAATCTCTTCTGTTAAACTTTCAATCAAATCTTCCATATATTCCTTAAATTCTGAGCCTTTGCCAGCTGGAAAATCAATGGCAACAGGACATCTAGGGTCTTTGAAGTTATATACATAACACCAGTCCTTAATTTTGCTTTCATCAATTTGTTGGGATTGGATTGCTTTTATTGTATAAGTAATTCTTCCACTTCCACAATCCCCTGAAACATATATATTATAAGCCGGATTATTCATTTTTAGTCCTAATTGCATTGCACTCACAGCTCTCTCCTGACCGATAATCCCATCATAAGGTTCAACTTCAGAAGTATTTTTAAATTTTTTCATAGCCTTCTCCCCTCAATACAACTTATTTTCAACTTATTTAATTATATGTTTGAGGTATATTATTAATTATAAATTTTTACTTTATTTAGCAATTTTTTAAAAATCCGTCTTATTTTTATTAGAAATTATATCTAAATTTCTTTTAATAATTTTTCTTCCTCTCCAGCTAAATGCCTTATTTTTAAACCTTCTTTTAAACTCTTTATTTGAAATTTCATTTATTTCATCTTCGTCTATTTTTGTAGTTAAATTACTACTGAATTGATATAAATTTGTCATCGAAATATCCTTATTATGTGGACATACTTCTTGACATATATCACATCCAAAAACCTTTTTATTTTCTCTTAATAATTTTTCTTCTTTTGAAGATAACTCCTCTTTTTTCTGAGTTATGTATGATAAACATTTCCTTGGATCTATTTCATAATTCCCTAAAATAGCATTTCCCGGACAATATTCCACACATTTATTGCATTTTAGACAATCTTTATTAAGATGTTTATCCTTTGGGAAATCATAATTATTTACTATGTAAGCTATAAACACATAAGAGCCATACTTATCTGTTATTATGTTGTTATTTATACCAAAATAACCTATACCACTCAAATATGCTAAATATCTATCTACTAAAGGCCCATTATCTGCAAATATCTCATACTTAAAATCAGGTATTTCCTTTGTTATTTCCAAACATATATTATTTAATATTTCTTTTGTTACAATATGATAATCCTCTCCATAGCAATATTTAGATATATTAGAATCATTGAATTCTCCCGTGTAATACGGAAATGCACATACTATTATTGATTTTGCATCTTCCATTATTAACTTTGGATTTATCCTCTTTTGTATATCTTCCTCTTCCATACCCGTTAAATATTCTTTTTGTTTTCTATCGATTAAAATTTTTTCTAATTCTATGTAGGGTTCAACTGGTGCAACCCCCACAGTATCTATACCAAAATCCTTATAAATCTCTAGCAATCTATCTTTATTCATAAAATATCCTTTCTTAAATTCTTTTTTAGTCTTATAATAACTAAAGGTAAGGGAGTGATAATTTGATAAAACTAACAATCCCAGGACGCCCTATTAGTAAGTCTAATTTTAAACTTACTAATATACATGGTCAAGCCTGGATGCCATCAAAAGGAAAACATTCTAAGTATTTAGCGTATGAAAATATGATTGCTGGATATATAAATCAACAATATCAAGGAGAACAAATAGAAGAAGATTTAATCACTGTATTAAAATTATATTTCCCTAATAAAAAAATGGGGGATTTACACAATTATCCTAAGAGTATTTGTGATGGAATCGAAAAAAGTGGAATAATTAAAAATGATAAACAACTTAAACCTGTTTTATTATTTAATTATATAGACAAAGAAAATCCTAGAGTTGAAATTTTACTTTATCCAGCATCTAAATATGATGTTTCTTATACAATAACAGAAAAATAAAGAAATAGATTGCATAGTATAAACTAATATATGCAATCTATTTTTTATTTAAATCTCTATTTTTCTAAAGTATTTACTACTTTTTTTAACATATCTATTATAGGCAATTCATATGGACATTTCTTTTGACATGCTCCACATTCTATACAATTGCTTGCTCTTTCATTTTCTGCAAGACCATTGTATCTATCAACTGCCCAATCTTGTAATCCATATCTATTATAATATCCTTCTAATAAGAAGTTTTGAGGAATATTTATCCCTTGTGGACATGGAAGGCAATATTCACATCTTCTGCAGAAATTAGTTCCTAATTCTGATTTAATTTTAGATATTTTAGCATTATCTTCTTCTGTTAATTCAAAATTTTGTAACACTGCTGTATTTTCTCTTACTTGCTCTGGCGTATCCATGCCTGGTATAGCTACATCAATATATTCTCTTGATAATAAATATTTCATAGCTAGTGTTCCATCATCTATTGCTCCTCCAGCTAATGGTTTCATAACGATCGTCCCTATCCCTTTTTGATGTGCTTTTTTAAATACCTCATCAGCTTGATTTTCTACTATATTGTATGGAAATTGTATCGTTTCAAATTTGCCACTTTCAACAGCTCTTTCTACTGTTTCTAAACCATGACTTGTTATACCTATATGTTTTATCTTTCCTGCTTCTTTAGCTTCTAATAAAGCTCTATATGCTCTATCCTCTCCAAATAAGGTATCATATTCAACAGGTTTTACATTATGCATTTGATATAAATCAATATAATCAGTTTGAAGATTTTTTAAACTTATCTCTATATCTCTTTTCATTGATTCATAATCTCTAGACATTGATTTAGTTGCTATATAAAATTTTTCTCTTCTTCCTTTTAAAGCATTTCCTAAATATTCTTCACTAATTGTATATCCTCTTGCAGTATCTATAAAGTTAACTCCACATCTTTCTAGTTCATCAATTACCTTATTAGTATCTTCTTGACTAATTCTTTGAATTGGAATACCTCCAAATCCAACTCTTTTTATATTCATTCCAGTTTTTCCAAACTCTCTCATAAGTAAACTCCTCTCCTAAAGTAACCACTTATTAATATATTTTAAAATTATAATATAAATAGTTATTTATATTATATAATCATTTCATAAATAACTTAAAAAAAGTACCAACATAGTTGATACTTATTCTGTAGCTTCATTATCAAGATCTGTAGGTATTGCTACCATTATTAGATCATGTTTCTTTTCTTCATCATTGTCTTTTCTATTTGCTAAAATTTCTGAAACTTTGTCTTTCATTACTTTTTGTAATTCATCAATTTCAGAATCAGATAATTTTATATTTCTATATTCTAAAACATTATCTAATTTTAATGCCCCTTGTTCAACAGCATTGTAAAAATTCTCTACTGTATCTTCAAAATCTGAGATAGACACTGAGCCATCTTCGCTTGCAGGATCTAGAGTATAATCAATTATTTTTCTACTCATAACAACATTATTAGCCGTTGGATAGTAATATTTTTCAACTATACCAGATTTAATTTTTTCTTCTACTAGTTCTAATATTCCTACATTATACAATGTTTTAATATGATAATTTATTTTAGCATGTGGTTCATCTAACATTTCTGATAACTGCTTTGCTGATAAAGGTTCTTTACCAAAAGCATTCAGTATGTCTATTCTTCTTGGGTGTGCAATAGCCTTAACACACTCTAGATCTCGCAATACTAACAAATCCTTCATTTTTCTTACCCCCAAAAAAGTCACTTAACTTACTTAATATAAAAATAATTATATATTAAATATATATAATTGTCAAAATAAACCTAATACATATATTGGAAATAAAATCATGTATTACTTTCATTTTTTAACTACAATTTAATTATGCGATTTAAATTTTTTGAAAAATCCAAATTTTTTATATTATTATAATATATTATTTAGAATTAATTTTCAATATAAAGATAACCCATAAAAAAATCTTTTTTTCTATATTATATTTGTTATACATTTTCATACTTAATTATACATTCATATTTATGATTTTGTATACATAAATACAAATTTATCCAATTGTTTTTTTTATAAATACTTAAGATTTTACTAAAATAAAAAAGTAAGAATTAATTTTATGATTTAAACTAATTCTTACTTTTATAAAATTTATATTTATTAAATTAATGTACTATTTTACTACCACCAATAAATTCTCTAATTATTGCTGTTGGTGGTATATCAGATAAATCATCTAACTCAACAAAATATTGAAGGAATTTTAAAAGTCTTTTAGCTTCAATATATGCTTCACTCTTTCTATCAATTTGCTCTAATAGTGGTTTCGCATATGTTTTTAGTAATGATAGTTCATATACACAAGCTGTATTAAACATCACATCTGCCTGTTCTTGATAAGGGAATATATTTTTTTCTTCCCCTCTTCTCACAGATGGCCAACCCATTATTGTCATTTCTGCAGTATGAGCTCTAAACTGATTATCCCTCACAATTCTTCTTATTAATCTTAAATCTGTGGTTGGAATTCTATTGTGATCATCTAAGTTTATTTGTGTTAAAGCACTCAAGTAAATTTTAAATTTTTCATCATCTGGTATTGAAGATGTAAGCATAGGATTTAGACCATGAATTCCTTCCAAAATTATAGGTTGATTTTCATCTATTTTTAAAATTTCCCCTTTCTCACTCTTACCAGTTAAGAAATTATATTTTGGAAGTTGAACTTCTTTTCCTTCTAATAAATCACTTAAATCTTTATTAAATCTCTCTAAATTTATTGCGTATATAGATTCATAGTCCATTTTGCCATATTCATCTAATGGGGTATGAGCTCTATCCACAAAATAATTATCTAAAGATATAGATACAGGATTTAAGTTGTTTACTTTTAAATGAATACATAGTCTTGTTGCAAAACTTGTTTTTCCTGATGAAGATGGTGCAGCAATTAATATTATTCTTTTGTTCTCTTGCTTTATTATATCAGCAATTTGTCCTATCTTCTTTTCATGTAATGCTTCAACTATTCTTATTATTTCACCGTATTTTCCAGATTCTATTATCTTATTTAAAGTTAATACTTTATCTACTCCAATTAAATTTGACCACTCTTCAGATTCTTTATATATACTTGCCAACTTAGGTTGAGGTATAAATTTCTGTGGTATTCTTTTATCTTCTTCACTAGCAGCCATTAGTATTACACCATCTTGGTATTTAAATAAATCATAAGTTTTCACATATCCAGTTGAAGGCATAAGATATCCATAAAAATGATCGATATAATTGTTGCATTTATATATCTTTACTGAGTCTTCATCCTTATATTTGATTAATTCAGCTTTTTCATATAAACCTATAGACTCAAATATTCCTATTGCTTCTTTTTTGCTGTATATAGTTTTATTTATATCATAATCTTTAGCTATTATTTTATCCATTTTTTCTTTAATCTGCGCTACTTCTTCCTCGGTAATAGGTCTACCTAGATGTATCTCACAGTACACACCATTAGATAATGAATGTTCTATTAATACCTTACTATCTTTAAATAGACATTTACATGCCATTATAAAGACAAGATTTAAAGTTCTAGTATATACTCTTAGTCCATCTGGATTTTTTGTATCTAAAAATGTTACATCACTATCTTCTTTAATATAGGTAGTTAATTCTTTTAATTCATTATTTACTACAGCTAGTGAGATATATCCTGAATAATCATCTTCAAAATCTTTAGCTACATCAGATAATCTAATCCCCTGTTCCTTATTTTTTACAGCATATGTTTTTATATTTCCATTAATATTTAAATTAACCATAGTTGTACCCCTCTTCATATAAGAAAATTTTATTTAAATATTATAAATTAAAGTATATTTTTCTTTTTTATTTATTTTATTATTTATTATATATTTGTGTACCTAATTAACATTTAAAAATATATTAAATGTACTATTTTATAAGACTTATATGATTAAAAGGATATAATCTTACAAAAACTTTTCCTTCAACATCATTTACATCTACTAATCCAACTTGCTCATATCTACTATCTAAGCTAACTTCTCTATTATCTCCTAATACAAATAATTTTCCTTGTGGAACCACTAAATCAATGTCACCTTGAGTATACATACCTTCGCTTAAATATGTTTCATCAAGTAATTTATCATTTACATAAACTTGACCATCTTTAATTACAATTTTATCCCCTTCAACTCCAATTATTCTTTTTACTAAGTCCTTGTTTGTTCCATCATTTTGTTCTAAATCAGATTTAAATACTATAACATCACCATTTTTAGGTTCACTTATTTTATATCCAATTTTATTTATTATTAGATAATCATCTTCGTGAAGAGTTGGAAGCATTGAATCTCCTCTAACCAAAGTTGGTTTTATGAATAAAGTTATTACAAATGCTAATAAAATAGCTAGTCCAAATACTTTTATCCATTCAATTATGCTATTTTTTACACTTTTTGTTTGATTTACATCTTTCTTTCCCATTATATTCTCTCCTATCTAAACTAATCAAATTCAAATATATATATTCAATAAAGATACTACTTACCCTTTATTTTCCTATTTATACTCTTTAGTATATAATACATCTAAATTTAGCACGATAACATATTTAATATAAATTTTTAATAATTTATTCTTAAACCTTTTGGGTAATGATTTTTTAATACACCATTAGACTCTTTTCCCCACCCAATAGGAATTCCTTCAACTGCTACAACCGTCCATCCTCGGCTTTCACCAGTATTTATTACATTTCCTCTTAAATAATTAAATATTTCTTCATTGTCTAAAGATATATTTTGTAAATGCTTTATTTGTTCTGGCTTTAAATAATGTGATAAAGCATGCGAAGGTTCAAATCTATTTTTCTTTAATATCCCTAAATGTAATCCATATCTTAAAACTTTTAGTTTATCTAAGTTTGGACATTCATCTGGAAGTAGATATAAATTATCACCCCTTAACATGAATCTATTATCTAAGTTTATATTAAGATGTTTTTTCTCAAAATTTCTATATTCTTTAATTTCACTATTTAATTTTTTCAATTTCATTTCTTTAACTTTGCAATCTTCATCATCTAACTTTTGAATTTTAGCAACAAAGTGGCCTTCCCCTTTTATTTTATGAGGCCAAAGTCTTTCTTTTTCTATTAAAACTGCACCATCATGCTCTGCTATGAATTCATTTATAACATCTTCATTTTCTTCTTTTGAAAATGTACAAGTTGAATAAACAAGAATTCCACCTTTTTTAAGCATTTTATAACCATCTCTTATAATTTCTCTTTGTATTGATTGACATTCTAATACTTTACTATAAGTCCAATCTTCTACAGCAACAGGATCTTTTCTAAACATCCCTTCTCCTGAACATGGAGCATCTATTACAATTTTATCAAAATATCCTGTAAATACCTTTCTAAGATTAGCTGAATCTGTGTTTGTTATTATGCAATTTCTAGCACCAAATCTTTCAAGATTCTCTCCTAATGCTTTAATTCTTATAGGATTTATTTCATTAGAAACTAAAAGTCCTGTATTATCTAGTTGAGATAATATATATGTAGATTTTCCTCCCGGAGCTGCACACATATCTAATACCTTATCTCCTTTTTGTATTCCTAATTTAGGAACTACACTCATAGCCGATGGTTCTTGTAAATAATAAACTCCAGCTTCATGAAGTGGGTTTTTCCCTGGTTTGCAATCTGATTCATTATAATAAAACCCTTCATTTGCCCAAGGAATAGGTTCTAATTCAAATAAATTTAATTCTTTAAATTTCTCCTTTGGCATCTTCATTGTATTTAATCTAAGACCTGTTGTCTTTTTTTCATTATAACTATTTATAAACTCTTCATACTCATCTTCTAGTATAAGTTTTACATCTTCTAAAAATCTTTCTGGTAAACTAATCAAAATTTCTTTCCTCTCTGCCATTTTATTTTTTTCCATGTTTTAGTCTATCAAAAAATCTCTTTTTTGAATATAACATATATTTATTAAATTTATCTAAATTTATTCTTGCTAAAACTGTAATATAAATTATAAAAACTATAATAGTCCATTTATATCCCATCATCAATATAAAATCAAAAATACCATGAAGCAATATTGGAATCAAAAATACCAGTATTAAATTTTGTCTTCTCTTTACCTCATTCTTTTCAAATTTATATTTTGAAAAATAATAGCCCATTGTAATTGCAAACATAACATGAGCAGGGATAGATATGATACCTCTTGAAAATGCTATTTCAAATATTGATACTGACTTCTCATAATTAATATAAATAATATTCTCAACTGTTGCAAATCCTAAAGAAAGAAAAATAGAATATATTATTCCATCTAATTTTTCATCATATGATGTTTCTCTATTTGCAAAAATTAATAATGTTATACCTTTAATTATTTCTTCTGTACATCCTGCCACTATAAATGCTGTATAAATTAAATTTGTATCATCTTCAAATATATTTTTATCTATTAACACTTTTTCGGTGATTATTGCAAAAAAACTAATTATTATACCTAAAATAAAATATTTTAAAAGTATATATATACTCTCTCTATTATATTTATCTTTATAATAAATCCATAATATAAAACATATTACAGGAAATAACGTAATAAAAAAAGCAATCATATTATATATATTTTCTCCCTTCATTAAATCAACACTCTTATAAAATATCTTTTCACAAAAGACTAGCTCTATTCATAAAATAAATAATAGAATTATCAATAATTTTTTTTGTAAATTTCTTCAATAGTAATTATAAAAATGCATATAATTTTCTATGTGTTATAAAAGAAAAGAAGGTGATTAAATGCAAGACGGTTTCTTAACAATAAGTGTTGTTGATTCAACAACTAACACTCCAATACAAGATGTTACTATAAATATTTATGGACAAAATGCAGATGGTTCAACCTCCTCTGCTATATATCAAAACTTAAAAACAGATGACTCAGGGCAAATAAGTAATATCCCTCTATCTGCACCAGATGTAAATTATTCATTAGATCCAACTTCAACTACAAAACCTTATACAGACTATATAGTTGAAGCTATAAAAGATGGATATGAAACAATAATTATAGATGGTACACAACTCTTACCTATAGTAACAGCCAGACAATCCATTCCTATGAGCCCAAGGGAAAGAAGTAGACGTTCTTATAAAAGACAAAATGAAACTACTTATGATATAGGTCCTCATACTTTATGGGGTGATTATCCCCCTAAAATACCAGAAGATAGTTTAAAACCAATTCCTGCCCCAACAGGATTTGTTGTATTAGATAATCCAGTTGTTCCAGAATTTATAGTTGTTCATGATGGTTTACCATCTGACTCTTCTGCTGAAAATTACTGGGTTCCATTTAAAAATTATATAAAAAATGTCGCATCATCTGAAATATATTCAACTTGGCCTGAACAAACAATTTATGCAAATGTAATCGCAATCATATCATTTACTTTAAACAGAGTTTTCACAGAGTGGTATAGAAACCAAGGATACAGCTTTACAATTACATCTACAACTAATTATGACCACAAATATATTCATAATAGAAATATTTTTGATGAAATATCTGTTGTTGTAGATACAGTATTTAATACATTTATAAGAAGACCTCCTACATCAAGACAGCCACTTTTGGCACAATATTGTGATGGAGAGAGAACACAATGTCCTGATCAAATGACTCAATGGGGAAGTAAGAACTTAGGTGATCAAGGATATAATTATGAAGATATTCTTAAATATTTTTACGGGGATAATATAGTATTTGCACAAGCTCAAATTGTATCAGGTGTTCCGCTTTCTTTCCCAGGAACTACTTTAGAAGTTGGGTCAGGAGGCAATTATGTCAGAACTATTCAAAATCAATTAAACGCTATTTCAAATTCTTATCCGGCCGTACCAAAAGTTTCTGAGGATGGAATTTATGGCGAATCAACTGCTGAATCAGTTAGAACGTTCCAAAAAATATTTGGTTTGCCTCAAACTGGTGTAGTTGATTTTAAAACTTGGTATGAAATATCTAGAGTTTATGTTGCAGTAACTAAAATTGCTTCATTAAACCCTTTAATTTAAAAATAAAGAAATCTTTTTCCTAAAGATTCTTAAAAATGTAGATTTCTTTGAAACGCATGAACGGAAATTATATTTATCCACAATCTAAATATGATTATAATTTCCTATGCGTTATAAAAAGTATCTTAGCTAAAATATAAATAGCTAAGATACTTTTCTTTATTCTAAATCTTAAATATTATATACTTAAGGTTGGTAAAAAATTATTTGTTTGTATTCTTCATTAAGTAAATTATTTATCACATCTTTATCTATAGAAAACTCAGGTATTCCTGCAACATAAGGTGCTATATCATATAAATCAAAATATATAACTACGGAATCATCCTTAAGATAAAATTTTTGAGTATCATTTATTTTATCAAATGCATATAATTGCGTGCTATCTTCCGGCAGATTTTGATTTTTATTTAATAATTTTATCTGTTTCTTTATTTCATCATTTATAACTTGCTTATAATTACTTTCCCCACTAAAAATATCTTTTAATGTAAATACTTTTCCAGAAGTTAAGTTTACGTTATATGGTACATATTGATAAGTTCCATGTGCCCCTCCACTATATTTATAGTATTTAAGAAGCAAGCTAAACACTTTATCATTACTTTTTTTGACCTCATAGTCTGAGCTTATTACGAATTTATTTTCTGCATCAGGAAAATCATCTAAATAGTCTTGAGCCTCTTTAAATGAGGAATTGTAAAATTCCATTACATCTGATTCAATTTTTTTATTTAAAGCATTTTCAATTTCCTTATTAACTATAGTCAGTTTTGGAAATTTCAAATCAGCTTCGATATACTTATTGTTTTTATTGATAGTTTTTGATTCTACAGATGTTGTTTTGATATTTATCTCAAAGGCCTCTTTTACATTATCAAAATTACCTATAGATATCATCAATATGCCAGTTATTAAAATTATTATTGCAGTTATTTTTTTCATA
This sequence comes from Intestinibacter bartlettii, assembly GCF_018917435.1. GTDB lineage: Bacteria > Bacillota > Clostridia > Peptostreptococcales > Peptostreptococcaceae > Intestinibacter > Intestinibacter bartlettii_A. The sequence continues at coordinate 33,203 of NZ_JAHLOQ010000013.1, read as the reverse complement.
AAAAAACTCCTCCTCTATTTATTTATAGAGTAAGGAGTTTTTTTTATTTTATTCTTTAAAAATATTGTCTGTGCTAATTTCAAATTCATCCACTTTTTTACTATAGAAATAGTCCACTATTCCTAAAATAACTGATAGGTACATATTTATACCAAACACAGCTCCCATTGAACCATATAAGTATAATTTAATGAAGAAATCACCTGCAAATGCCTTAAATAGCATATGTATTTCTCTTGGATCCATTATTTCTACCTGCTCAGTAGTTATTTCCTTAAGTTTAAGTGCTTTCATTGCATCTACTGTAAATCCAATACCCGTAGTAAGTAACGCATCTACAATACCTTTTATGATGTATTCTTTAGTAGATTCATCAATAAATTTAAATTCACTTTCTATACAATTAAATACAATTTTATCTACTATATATTGATTATTTTCATTGAAATCTAAATCTTTAAATAATCTATCTAGATATATTCCAATTTCAGAAATTAAAATTTCTTTATCTAGTACATCATTTAGTTTCATACCCACAATATTATTTTCATAAGCTGTTTCAATAGTTTTTAACAATAGTTCTCTAGATTGATTGCTATCATTTAATTTATTTAATATAGATTTGATTATAAATGATACACTATCATCTACATTTAATATATTTTCTATTTTTTCTTCTAATACTTTTGAAGTTATATTTTCATAAACATAACCATTAATGAAAGTATTTATATTTTCTATATTATTACTGTAATTATAAACTATTGAGTTTAAAATTTGAACTATTTCTTCTTCAAGTAATTCATATAAACCTTCTACGGTTTCTATATTTGTTTCTTTAAGTATATCAGCCATTTTTATTTCTTTAACTTCATTAATTGCAGCTAATGTTATATTCTCAACATTATTAAATATTATTTCATTTGATTTTATATCTTGAACTAAAGTATCTGCTATTAATTTTGTATTTACTTGTTCAGCAACAAATCCTATATTTTGGATTGTAGTTGGATATATAGCAGATTTCAGACAAACAGACGTTGTCTTTATTGTTGAGTACATAGTATCATTTATAAAATCTTCTAATTTAGTATCTATAATATTTAATACAACAAGACTTACTAAATGATCACCGTTCATAAAATCATATGCCATTTTCACAAAGAAGTTAAGTTGTTTTCTTACCATAGTAATAACCATTTTAACTACTTGCTCTTTATTTTCTTGAGCATAATAATTTAATTTTCCTAACAATGCTGCTGTTATTGGATATAAGTTTTTGTCTAAAGTTATTCTTATACTTCCTCCAAAAACTTCACCTATAGTTTTATCTTTATGAAGTTGACTTTGTAGTAATTCATCTAATGAGTTTTCTATTATGCTAGGTAATCTTTCAACTAAATAATTGTTTAAATTATTTACAGCTGATAATTCTAATTTAGATAATTTTTCTTCACCTAAAAGCTCACCTAATGTCTTTGATGTAAAATCACTATAAAATCCACTATTATTTTGAACTAATGATTTTATTAATTCCTCTTTAAGAACTTTATCGACAGAGTTTTTAACAGTATTATCTATAACTTCATTTACTTCATTATTAATAGATTTAACTACTCTATCTGGTAATAACTCATTTATTGTTTTTTGTTTATCTATTTTTTCTTGTGCAAATTTTATAACTACATCATCTAATCTATCTAAGTTAGATAAGAAATTTTGTGATATACTTAGAGTTTTTTCTCTAGTTACTATATTATCTAAAGTTATATTATCTGTTGTCTTAGATAAAGCTTCTGCAATTTTTCTTTTATTTTGTACACATTTATCTATAACAAATTGATATAAAAATTTACTTATTTTATTTTTCTTTTCACTAGCTATATCTACTAACATTTTAAAGTTATTATTAGATACAAAGTTAAATATACTCTCAGAAAATTTATCTTTTTTGCTATTAAATAAGCTTTCGACTCTTTTACCTTTTAAAAGTTCATTATCTATAAAATAAGCCATTCCATTTGCAAAGCCCTCTTTATGAGCAGGTATATACCCCTGTGAAAATATTCTAAAAACAGGTATTTTTGCAACAAAATTATTTTTTTCATATGGGTGGAATATCATCCATAATGCTATAACATTTGTAAGTATACCTACTAATCCCATAAGTACACATGCCATTATTGTAGTTTGATATCTATTATAGAAACCAAGATTATTTATTGTTCCATTTATTCCAAATGCAAATATTAATCCAGCTACTGTTCCCAATAAAGCCCCAAAATAAGATAATGGTTTAAGTTGTTTTCCCATAAAACTTTGTGCTATATTGCATATTTCATCTTCATCTAATTTAATTAAGTTGTTATAGATTACTCTTTTTACATTATTATCTATTACTTTATCTACATTATTAACAAGACCTTTATGAAGTTTTTGACTTAAAGATAAACTAAATCCTTCTTTATCTTTTATTAAGTCTAGTACGTCTTGTATTTCATTATCTTTTAAATTATCTATAACTAGTTTTTCTAAATCATTAAATTTATTACATGCTAATAAAATTAATGATTCTTTATTTTTCATAATAATACTTTCAAAATCTATATCATTCAAAGTAGATGCTACCATCTTTTCTATATACAATTTACATATTTTTTTATTATTCACTATATATTTAGAAATAAATTGAGGTAATTTCTTAGATAGTATTCCTACTTTATCTTTTGAAATTAAATTTTCTATATTATTAGAAAGTATTTGATTAAGTTTTTCTTCTAATAATTTAGATATATAATCATTTGTTTTATCTTTATTTGATCTTATAAATTTATAAATTAAAGGTATAATTTTTGATTTAACTATTTGCTCTAAATCTATATTTATAAAACTTGATATTGATTTTTGTTTAAAATTAAAAATAATCTTTTGAATTAAAATATCTCCCTTATCATCAAATAAATTTAATAATTTTTCACAAATCTCATCATCACTTAAATTCAATTTATCTTCTAGTAATTCAACTATATCACCGATACTTGTTTCCTCAAAAAATTTAGATATAGCTATATATATTTTTTGGCCAGCTTCTGGTGTTAAATCATATTTATCTACCATATTAGCAGCTCTATCTACAACTTTTAGATTTTGAGAAATAGAAGATAGCATGCTTCCGAATTTGTCTACTATTCCTTTTATAGATTGATCATCTGTTTCATTGATAGTTTCTTCAACTGCATTATTTATCACAAAATCTATCTTATCTTTGTTTTCATATAGCCAATTTGATATATGAGGAGCTATATCTGGTATAATAAATCTAATATAACTTACTATTGAGTTTGCTAATTCTGATGGCAATATTTCAAATAAAGTTACATCCATATCTTTAGCTATAGTAAGTAGTTCTGATATAACTTCCTTTACTTTTGCTCTACTTTCATCTTGGTTTATTAGATTTTTTATATGGTTAAATAATAAATTGTTTATATTATTTAATCCTTCTTCTCCTGCTATATCTTCTAAAGTTTTTTGTCCTAAATTTTCCTCTAATTTAGATATTATATCCTTTAAGTCTAACAAGTCATATATTCTTTCTATAAATTCTAAACATTTTTTTTCATCTTCAATTATGTCATCTATAGATTTAATTAAAATATTTGATATACCCTGTATTAAGTCAGTCTTAGCTTTATCACTTAAAAAATCACCTAAAGTTTCATTCTTATTTTCATCATATAAACATAATAAAAATTCATCTAATTTTTCATCTGTTTCTAGTATTTCTATAATTAATTCAACTATTTTTTCACTTATATTATCTAATTGATCTTTTTGTATTAACTTTTTAATATCTATTTTATTAGATAAATTATCTATCAATTTAGGTAATTCTTCTTGTAAATTCTGTTCTATAAATGTTATACATTGTTGTGTACTAATATTTATTCCTGGAATATCTTTTAGTTTTACACCTTTGAAAACATCTTTTAATGAATTAGTCATAAAATCTATACATGCAGAATCTATAACATCCGAAAAATCTTTGCTCTCGATTGAACCAATTAAAGTTTCCGAATTTATTATATCTTTTTCAACTAATTCACTTACCTCTTCTATAAATTTTACTTTATTCTTCTTAACTGCTCCCCCAATTTTTAGAGGAGTATATTCTTTAAAAATCATGTTAACTGCATATTTATTAGTTATATATCCTGCGACAGCTCCCGAAAAACCTTGCATTAATATAAAAACAATATCCTGTACATTTGCCATTTTTATCACCTATTCACTATAATTTATAATTAAATTGTATAATTTTCCTTAAACAAGTATATAATAAATTTTTCTATTAAACAAGAAAGTTAAAGTTAAATTATTCGTTTTTAAACTATATTATATTAATATACCCAAAATACTCTGTTAACAGTAATTTAAACATATTTTGATTTATTTAATATGAATTATACTCCAAAACAACGTATTAAAGGAAATTATATTTATCCACAATCTAAAACTGATTATATTTCCTTGCAATAAAAAAGGCTTTCTCAATATAAAAATTGAAAAAGCCTTTATTATAAATTAGTTTAATTTAAATTTATTTATATTACTATATTTAATATTCTTTCTATAATAAATAATACAGCAACTGATATAATTGCACTATATATATGTGTAGTTAATATTGTAACACTAAATAAATAGGAACATCCCAAAAATAATATTAATATAATAGCCATTGTTGCAAATATTACTATAAAAGATATTAATTTATTATTCATTATAGAAGTATTATTTTCGTCAATATATTTTTATTTCATATCTGAAATTAAGTTATAAAGTGTACTTACTGCATATGGAAAAATATCTTCATTAAAATCAAATTTTCCATTATGAAGTGGCCAGTTTTCTTGATTTTCTTTTTCTGCAAAAAATACCATTCTAACTCCTGGAACTAATCTAAAATAATATGCTGCATTATCTCCTGCCAAAAATGGTTTTTCACCTAAAACAAATCTGTCCCCAAATACTTCCTTACCAACTTTACTACCCATCTCTACTAAATCGGGATTATTGATAAGCGCAGGAAGATGTGAAATTAAGGTTACTTTAATTGTTGCTTTTGTTTCTTCTTCAATTTCTTTCATTCTATCTTGAAGATAAGTTAAGACATACTCAAAATTTTCTTCACAAAATGTTCTAAGAGTTCCCTCTAATTTAACATTTTCAGCAATTATATTATTTTTTATTCCTCCATTTATCATTCCCATGCCAAGTACAAATTGCATCTTTTCTTTTAAATCTTCATTTATTTTATCTATTGCATTTATAACTTTTGCAGACACAGATATTGCATTTATACCTTTCTCAGGTTCGCACCAATGTGATGATTTTCCTATTATTTCAATACCCACTCGACCTAATGTTGCTGTGGAAACGCCTTTTTGTATTTCCATTCCTATTGGTTCTGAATTTGCATAATGGAAAATAACCATCTTATCAACTTTAGGATTTTCCAATACTTTTTCCTTTATAAGTTTTTTAGCGCCTTTTCCCACTTCTTCAGCAGGCTCAAAGATAAATTTAACGTTGCATTTTAATTCATCTTTATGTTGATAAAGTAATTTTGCAACACCTAATGCTGTTGCAACTATTCCATCATGGCTACAAGCATGCATCACACCATCTTTTTTAGACTTAAATTCTAAATTAGTTTCTTCTTCTATTGGCAATGCATCCATTTCCGCTCTTAATCCAACAGTCGGAAATTCTGGATTATTCATTAATATAGATACAACACCTGTGTCTCCTATAATATTTGCTTCTAATCCTATTTCTTCTAAACATTTCTTTATAAATTTAGATGTTTCATATTCTTGTTCGCTAATTTCTGGATACATATGTATATGTCTTCTTATCTTTATTACATCAGGAATTACTTTTTTTATATCTTCACTATCTATAAACATTCATAATCCTCACTTTCACAAATATACTAAATCAAAATCCATATTAATATATGTTCTTAAATTATTATATCCAAATAAATTTCAAAGATTTATTATATTTAGATAACTAAATTTTAAAATATTCTTTTATAACTTCCATAACCCCATTTTCATCATTTGATTTTGCTTCATAATTACTTATTTCTTTTAATTTTGGATGGGCATTTGCCATAGCATAACTATATTTGCAGCTCTGCATCATTTCATAATCATTTAAATAATCACCAAATGCCATAGTTTCATCATAAGTTACATCATAACATTCTTGTATTCTCTCAATAGCTGTTCCTTTATTTACACCTATATTCATAAAGTCCATCCATAACTCACCTGATACTGAAATTAAAAAATCATTTTCTACATCAGTAAATTCGTTAGATAAATACTTTTCAGAACTTTTATCATGGAATAATGCTATTTTGCATATTTTATCTGTGCCTTCTTTAACTATATCTAATACATCCTCTACTATTTCTAATCTTTCGTAGTACATACGTGCATTCTTTATAAAGAATTCTCCTTTATTTTCTGTATAAGCACTTTTTTCTCCACATAATATTATTGATGCGCCATCTATCTTTCTAGCTATTTCAACTGCTCTACCTAGTTTATCTCCATCGATTTCACTTATATAAACGATTTCGCCCTTATCAAAAACCATAGCTCCATTTTCACTTATATAAATTAAATCCTGATCATAGTCTTTAAATTGTTTAGCAAGATTGTAGTATTGTCTACCACTTGCTACTATAAATCTAACATTTTTTTCATCTAATTTTTTCAAAACATAATCTAATTCTTTTGGGAAATTTTTTTGACTATCCAAAAGAGTTCCATCCATATCCGTTGCAATTATTTTTACCATTTTTTCTTTTAATTCCCCTTCTTAAACTTCTATTTTCCTAAATAATCTATAGATTATTTTATCATAATATAATACCAAAAAGGAAAAATTTATCAAACTTAAAAAGGATGTATCTAAAAATAGATAAGTTCTATCTTTCGATACATCCTTTTTAATTATTAATTATAAATACATGTGAACAATAATATAATCAAGCTTTATATTATTTTGTCTATCCATTGGCATTAACTGTTCAGTTTCTATATCTTTACACATACCTTCTATTATTATTTCTTTTATTTTTAATAAATTTAACATATCTTTCTTCTCCCTTATTTTATATTTTAATTTCATCAATATTACTAACTTGATGATTATATTATTCACTTTTATTATTTAAAAGTTTTTAAAAATATGTTAATGAAATGTTAATTTATCTATATCATCTGTATATCAAATAATAAATTACTAAATACTTTTAGACTTTAACAAAATATTAACAACTCTATGTTATAATTCAAAATAATAAATAACAGACAAATGTAAATAAATATTTGTAATAATGGGGAGGAAATATTTAATGATCAACATTCTTGTAGTAGATGATGAAAAACATCAAAATAATGTTATATGCTCTTATTTAGTAAAAAACAATTTTAATGCTATTGGATGTCTAAATGCTAATGATGCATATGATGTTTTGTATGAGAATCATATAGATTTAATTATTTCAGATATTATGATGCCTGATATTGATGGATTCGAATTTGCAAAATCAGTTAGAAATATCGATAGAAATATACCACTTTTGTTTTTAACAGCAAAGGATGATATTCAATCAAAATTACGCGGGTTTAGTTTAGAAATAGACGATTATCTTGTAAAACCTGTAGAGTTAGATGAATTGCTCGTAAGAATTTATGCACTACTTAGAAGGGCTAAAATTGAATCTAGTAAAGAACTTAAAATTGGTGACTTAACAATGAATAGTGAAGAAATGACGGCAGTATTTAAAAATCAAGAAATACCTCTAACTTTAAGGGAGTTTAATATTTTATTTAAACTTCTTTCTTATCCTAAAAAAACATTCACGCGTGCTCAAATTATGAATGAATTTTGGGATGCTGATTCAACATAGAGCAATCGTACAGTAGATGTTTATATGACAAAATTAAGGGATAAATTTTCTGAATGTAATGAGTTTAAAATTGTAACTGTGCACGGACTTGGATATAAGGCGGTATTGAATTAATATGAAAAATTATAAAACTAACGTACATAATTCTCTTTTTTCATTGAGAAAATACCTATTTTTCTTTGTTATGATTGCATTTGTTATTACATGCAGTCTACTTCTATTTTTAAATGGATTAAATATAGAAGAACTTAATATCACTAAAAGTGCATTTTCAACCTTTTTAAATATATTAATCTTAAGCCTAATTTTTACCTTAATACATAATACTTATTATAGGTTTTTGGTTGAAAAGCCAGTCCAACAAATACTTGATGCAACGCATAGAATAACAAATGGTGATTTCAAAGTACGTATTGAACCTATTAATACATTTGGAAAAACAAACGAATTAGATATTATAATTAATAATTTTAATGAAATGGCAGAAGAGTTATCCGGTATAGAAACACTTAGAAATGATTTTATCTCCAATGTTTCTCATGAACTTAAAACACCATTATCAATTATTCAAAACTATGCTGCTTTAATGCAAAATGAAAAAACTACAGATTTAGAAAGAAAAGAATATTCAAAGTCAGTATATGAAACATCACAAAATCTTTCTAAATTGATTACTAATATTTTAAAGCTTAATAAATTAGAAAATCAAAAAATCTTTTTAGAAACATATGAGTATAATCTAAGCAATCAACTTACTGAGTGTTTATTGTGCTTTGAAAGTATATGGGAAGAAAAAAATATTAATATTGAAGTTGATATAGACGAACATATTATGCTAAATGCTGATGAAGAGCTTACATCAATCATATGGAACAATCTATATTCCAATGCATTCAAATTTACACCAAAAAATGGAACAGTCAGTATAAAAGCTAAAAAATACGAAAATTTAATCACTGTTTCAGTAAGTGATACCGGCTGTGGAATGAGTAGTGAAACAGGCAAGCATATATTTGAAAAATTTTATCAAGGTGATACTTCTCATGCTACAAAGGGTAATGGACTAGGATTAGCTCTTGTAAAAAAAATTATAGATATTATAAATGCTCAGATTTATATAGAAAGTGAATTGGGTAAAGGAACAACGTTTACTGTAAAATTAGATATTCAAGAAAATAAAACTAAAAATATATAATATAAAGGGGGCTCTACACATGAATACAAACGAAAAATTTGTATATAGCTATTCTGCAAAACAACAAAAAGAAATAGAAGAAATTCGCTCAAAATATCTTCCTAAAAAGGAAAATAAATTAGATGAAATACGTAAGCTAGATGAATTAGTTACTAAAAAGGCCACTATAATATCTATTGCAATTGGTTTAATTAGTACTTTAGTTTTTGGATTTGGTCTATGCTGTATATTAGAATGGAAAGAAACTATGTTTATACAAGGATTAGTTATTGGAATCTTTGGTGTATTAGGAATAGTAAGTGCCTTTCCTTTATACAATATAATTTTAAGAAAACAACGTAGTAAAATTGCTCATAAAATACTAAAATTAAGTGATGAACTTATGGATGAAAACTTTAACCAATAGGCATAAATTTATTTAATACTCTTTATGTTTAGGTTGTAGATTTATTTGTAGGCTATGTTTTAACACAGTGTTGAAATTAGATAAATTTTGAACATTAAAAAATCAAAAGTTGTATAAATAAACGAATACAACCTTTAATTTAGTTCGTATTAGATTAATATTGTTCACTTTATTATATTATAGCATTAACTTAATTTACACATTTCATTTAAAGTATTTTTGTTATTTCTTTAATACACATTTTCCCCATCGTAGTCGTACAAAGACAAAGTCATTCTTACAAGTATATTTATCTCTAGCTTAATTGGTTTTGGAAGTATTTATTTATCCTATTTTAATGTCTTTAGCATCATTTGTAGTTATTTACTTTATTGTTGCAATAAACACATACAATAAAATCATTTCTAATTACTTATCAAATATAAAAGAGGCTATCACATGAACAATTTTCAATTGGTATGCGACATCCTCTTTCATTTATGCATTGTTTATATAGATACCTAGAATCACTCTAGATTATATATGACTGGTATTTAACATAATCCTCTTTACTACATTCTATACTAAATAAAGTTCCTTCATTAGTATATTCAGTTTCTAGAACAGTTGAACTATCAATTATATAAGATGTCATTTTACCATCTTTATAAGGAACCATAACCTTACATTTTATATAATCCATAAATATATTTTTACATATAGATTCCAATAATTCTTCTATACCTATATATTTTTTAGCTGAAACCAGCATCCCTTCTATATTGAATGTATCTAATTCCATTAAATCAACTTTATTATATACATAAATCACAGGAATATTATCCGCCCCTATTTGATTTAATGTTTCATTTGTTACATTTATATGATTTTCATAATTAGGATTAGATATATCAATCACATGAAGTAATAAGTCCGCATCACAAACTTCTTCTAGAGTAGACCTAAAAGCTTTTACTAAACTATGAGGTAAATCCCCAACAAATCCCACTGTATCTGATAATAAAAAAGATTTATTATTATCTAATTTTATATTTCTAACATAAGTTTCTAAAGTTGCAAATAGCATATTTTTTTCAAATACTTTTTTATCTTCATCATTTATAAACTTCTCTACTAAAGCATTCATAACAGATGACTTACCAGCATTTGTATATCCTACTAAAGCTACATTAGGAATATTAGATTTTTTCCTTTTACTTTTTTGTACTTCTCTTTGATTTTTTAATACTTCAAGCTCTTTATTTAAATTAGCAATTTTATCTTCTATTCTTCTACGGTCTAATTCTAATTTTGTTTCTCCTGCGCCTCTGTTTTTAGTCCCTACTCCACCACTTTGACGACCTAAATCTTCATTTGAACCAACTAATCTTGGTAATTCATATTGGAGCTTCGCAACCTCTACTTGTAATTTAGATTCTCTTGTTTTTGCTCTATTTGCAAAGATATCTAATATTAACGCAGTTCTATCTATGACATTACAATTTATTTCTTCTTCAATATTTTTAACTTGTGACGCTGATAATTCATTATTAAATATAACTATATCTGCATTGTTTTCTTCTACTAAATTTTTTAATTCATCTATCTTCCCACTACCCATATAAAAAGTAGAGTTAACTTTCTTTGAATTCTGCTTAATTTGACCAACAGTTTCTATTTTGCAAGCTAAGCATAAATTTTTTAATTCTTCCATAGATTCATCAAAATTATTTTTATTATTTATATTAATTCCTACAATTATTCCTTTTTTTATCATCTTCATAATCTCCTGTAATTTTATATTTAAATATTAACTTTAAATATCACGGGATTATGACTCTTTATTAAATTAAGATAATAGCCACAACCCGTGACTTATCCTCTTAATCTTATTGACGCTATTCCACCATTCATAATCATTTTAACACCTCCTAATTTAAATCTACTATTACTAATCTATCTTTTGTTTATATCTAAATAACTGTATCCAATCATTATAAGAAACTTCACTAATATTATTAAGATTTATACCTAGGTATTTAATTACTGCATGAATTTGATTTTTTGTAAATACATCTCTTAAGTTATTAATAGACTTAGATATAAAACTTGTATATTCATTCCATTCATCTTTAGATATATCATATTTATATTTTCTTTTAAAATATACTAAGACGCAATCTACACTAGGCATGGGATGGAAGTCTTCTCTATTAAAATAGTGCACTATCTTAATATCAAATTTAGTTTTTAAAAGTAATGATAATTTACTCTCTCTAGGTATTCCCATAAATCTTTTTGCGGAACCTTTCTCCATAACTAGCCACATATCAGTTGGTGAATTTAACTCTTCTAATAATAATTTCTTAATAATCTTTGTTGTTATATAAAAAGGAATATTAGAAAATACCTTATATTCTCTTTTTTTAGGTAATTTCCAATTTAAAAAATCTTTATTAATAAGAGTAACATTATTTTTACTTTTAAATTTATTTATTAAATTTCCATATAAACTTCTATCTAGTTCTATAGCTGTAACCCAATAACTTTTTTCACATAAAGCTTCTGTTATATGACCTTTTCCTGGTCCAATTTCAATAACAAAATCATTTTTGGATATATTTGTTTTTTTTATTAATTTATATATAGTATTTTTACTAGTAATAAAATTTTGCGATACACTAATATCAACTTTTCCTCTATAATTATTACTTTTAGCTTTCATTCATAATCTCCTTAATTCACTATTTTTACTCTTTAAATAGCACGGAGTTATGACATTATATTAAATTTGTTTAACGATAGCCACAACTCGTGCGCTATCTTCTTAATCTTATTGACGCTATTCCACCATTCATAATCATTTTATTTCCTCCTATTTTTCATATAATAAGCTTTAAATATTTGTTTATAATTTTTGCATCTTTATTAAGTAGTTATTTTCAAACGAAGATATTTTTAAATTTTTTCATTATTTATACTCTCTATGTTAACTATTAATATTAAATAGCGCAGAGCTATAACATTATAAAAAATCCCCTAGAATATAAGTCGATATTCCAGGGGATTTGTATATTAAGCATATGCTATCTAATTTATAATATACCCAGGAGTAATGTATATTTTTTTTAATTTATTAAGCATTATATATAAATTTTTCATAACTACAACTCCTTTCATATTTTAATGTATTTAATAATACCATAAACTATATTTACTGTAAAGCACTCCGATTCACTTCTAGCAAAATCACAATATACTTTATAGATAAAATAAAAAATAGGAGCTATGCTCCTATCCTTTTGCTTCGCAATATATAACAATTGCGAAGTTAATTATATTGTATCATTTTCAACATTCATTTAAAACAGAGCCTATTTGTATAAAACATATTTTTCTACAGCCTTTTTAATATAAAAATTGATGTTAAATTAATCTATTTAAAATTAGGCAAAAAAATACCTAGATTGAAATCTAGATATTCTCAAAATTTATTCTATCTATTAATTCTAATACTTTTTCTTTTCCTCTAATCTGATCATACCAACGACTTGGTATTTTATCAAATCCATATATAATTCCTGCAAGTCCTCCTACCACTGCTGCTGTTGTATCGGTATCATTACCTAGAGCAATAGCTTTTTTTATAGCTTCTTCATATGAGCTACTTTCTCTTATTATTTTAAAAGTACTTTTTAGACAGTCTATTACATATCCTGTCCCTCTTTCCTCTATAATTCCATCTGGTAAAATATTATTTTCAAATTCTTCTAAATATACTTTTTTATCTTTATATATTCTTCTTAAAGAATCTACTGCTGTAGAATATGCTTCTTCAAATTCTATTCCCTCAAGCATATATTTTGCAATTAAATTATAAAATGCACAACATACATGATTACAAATGTTACCGTGAGTTATCATTGCCTGTTCGTGTGAATCAATAACTAACTTTTCGTCACTTTCATCCTCAAGGAGTGCTAAAGCCAATGTTCTCATCAAAGCCCCATTTCCCTTTCCTTCTGGTTCGCATAACCCTGAATATCTTGGACTTGTTCCCCTAGCATACTCAGTTAGTGCTTTTAATGTCTGTCTTCCAACATCAAATACTTCTCCATCAACTGCCCATAACCCATTCGACAACCATAATAAAAGCTTCTTTGCTGCATTATTAATTTCAAAACCATCACATTCTATGTAGCTATCAATTAGACATAAAAATTGTGCACTATCATCTGAATATGTACCAAATGGAACGTCAATGTATGTTTTTCTAAAATATTTTGGAGCAACCATATCTATTTTATCTATATTGGGAATATACTCTTGAGGCGTAAATTCATATGGTACTCCTACTGCATCACCTATTATTAATCCCCAAATCCCACCTAAAACCTTATTTCTTGGATACGACACTTTATTCATAAAATATGCCTCCTTTAAAATAAACTTCTTATACTATATTATAGTCTAAAAACTTACCGTTTTTATACATTTTTGACCAAATTTTTTACCTAATACCTTATATTTTCCCAATTAGTTTATTTTAAGCAAAAAAATAGTTGGTGTTATATCACCAACTGGAATTTTTTCTAAAATACAGACCTTGTAAGTTTACTCAATCTGATTTTATAGAAATTTTAATAAATCTAAAAGTATAACTTATTGTTAAACATTTAAATTTTAATCAATATTTGAGATTGAAATGTATATTGAAAATATTAAGGAAGATAATCTTATTATAAGAATTCTACTTTCTAACTAAATCCCCTTTAATATTTTCAATTTTTTTTAATTTTTCATTTTACAATTTTCTTTTATTTTCTTTTTTATTTAATTTAATTAAAATTTGATTTTAATATTAACTTTTTCTTATATTTTTCATACATAATTTTTTTTAATATAAACTCGAATTTCAAAAAAAAGAAAGGAAACAAGACAGTCCCGCTCCCTATCTGTTCCCTTTTTAAAAGTTTAAAGCATACTAAAGTATATTATTTTTTTCTAAAAATTATTCCATAATCTCTTTTATTTTATCTTTAAAAGCATAAGCCAAAATTCTATGCCCTTCTTTATCTAAATGGAGTGAATCCTCTTGACTTGGATTAACATAAAATCCAGCATCCATAAAATATACCCCATAATCTTTTGCAACTTGTTTATAGTATTTAGAAAACTGTAAGCTTTTATCTCTAGCGACATTCCCGCCAAATGACTCACAATAAATTGATTTTTCTATATTTTTACCTATATGTATTGGTGATACTAAAAGAACCTTGCATGGTTTATGCTCTTTATTTTTTAATTTACTTATATTAATTGCCTTATCTACGATTTTTCCTGCACCATATGCAATATCGATAACAGGCATATTGAATCTTATCTTTAAGTCATTACTACCTAACATTATAACTACTAAATCTACAGGATAATTGCTATTTAATGCAACATCAAAATACTCTACTCCATTTTTATTTTTATCTAAAGGATCATCTAGTACAGTAGTTCTTCCATTTAATCCTTCTTCTATTATTTTATAGTTTCTACCTAGCATGGATTGTAATCTTCCTGTCCATCTTTCATTTATACCAAATCTTTTTCCATTAAGGGGATTATATCCGTAGGTATTCGAATCACCATAGCATAAAATATTAATCATTTTATTATACTCCTCCTCAATTATTATTTTGTATTAATTATTTAAAAATATAATAGTTCCTTACATTTTATAATCATATTTACTCAAAATCTAAATTAGAAAATGCTATATACATCTATATAATAGCACTATGAAAATAAAAAATAAATTATTTTTAAGCTGCTATATCCCAAACCTTATTTTCCTACAGTCCAAAAGGTTTTCATGCTATAATGTCAAAATAAGTATATAGTTTATAACATAATAAAGGTAAATTGACTACAATTATTATAAGCAACAATTATCTTATTTGAAACAATACCTTAAAAGGAGGTTTTTATGTATAAAATTTTAATTATTGAAGATGATGAAATTATAGCAAAATCAATTGAAAAGGAAATATCTAATTGGGGATTTACAGCAAAAAAGGTTACTAATTTTCAAGATGTTATTCCTGAATTTGTTTCGTTTGATCCCCAATTAATACTACTAGATATTACACTTCCATTTTTTAATGGTTATCATTGGTGCAGTGAAATAAGAAAATTATCCAAAGTCCCAATTGTATTTATTTCTTCTGCTTCAGATAATATGAACATTGTTATGGCTATGAATATGGGCGGTGATGATTTTATATCAAAACCATTTGATTTACATGTATTAGTTGCAAAAATCCAAGCTATATTAAGACGTACTTATGATTTTTCAACACAAACCAACTTATTAGAACATAATGGAGCCATTTTAAATATCAATGATAACTCAATTTCTCATAAAGGAGAAAAGGTAGAACTAACTAAAAATGAATATAAAATACTTCAAACATTGCTAGAGAACAAAGGAAAAACAGTAAATAGGGAAAACTTAATGATTAAATTATGGGAAACAGATAATTATGTTGAAGAAAACACATTAAACGTAAATGTAACTCGACTTCGTAGAAAATTAGAATCTATTGGGCTAACTAATTTTATCAAAACTAAAAAGGGTCTTGGATATATTATAGAATAAGGAGATTATCATGGAAAATAATGAAATTAAATTTACGCATGTAATTTATGACTATATAAAACAATATATAAAACCTATTATTCTCTTTATAATATTTATATTAATATTTACTTTAATATTTTCTCTGTATTATTTAGAACTTGAGGCAATTTTATATTCATCACTTATATGTTGCTTTATAGGTTTAATTTGTATATGTATAAATTTTATAAATTACTATAAAAAACATATACAATTATATAAATTACAAAAAGAAATATCTATATCTCTAGAAAATTTACCATCACCCAAGAACTTGATGGAAGAAGATTATACTAACTTAATCTTAAGTTTAAATAATGAGTATAAATCTTATATATCTAAATCAGATATTGCTAAAAGTAATATGATAGACTATTACACGATGTGGGTCCATCAAATTAAAACACCTATATCAGCAATGAAATTATTAATACAAACTTCAGAAAGTGAAATTTCAAGCGACCTTTCATCTGAATTATTTAAAATAGAACAATATGTAGAAATGGTACTTTCTTATATACGATTAGATAGTAGCGAAAATGACTTTGTAATAAAAGAATATAACCTAGATGATATTGTAAGACAAGCAGTTAGAAAATACGCTCCTCTTTTTATACGTAAGAAAATATCACTTGATTTTCAAAATACAAACTATAAAGTTTTGACAGATGAAAAATGGTTAGTATTCGTAATAGAGCAATTACTTTCTAATGCTATAAAGTATACTAATAAAGGTAAAATATCAATTTACCCTTTAGAAAATAAAAAACTCGTGATTGAAGATACTGGTATAGGAATATCTCCAGAAGATATCCCTAGAATATTTGATAAAGGTTTTACGGGTTATAATGGTAGAACTGATAAAAAGGCAACTGGTCTTGGACTTTATCTATGTAAAAATATACTCGATAAATTATCTCATAGAATAGCTATTGAATCTGAGATAGGTGTAGGAACTAAAGTTATTCTTGATCTATCAATGATAAATATAAACATAGAATAAAATCATTAGTAAATTACATATTTTAAAATTTATTACTATATTACATTCTAAAATTACATGAATGTAAGTTTAAAGAGGGAAATGTAAGCCAAAGAGATGGTTGAGCATTTCCCTCTTTTGTTATAATTAACTCATAAATAAGAAATTAATAGATTTTAAATAAAATGGAGGTCATTAAAATGGCAATTTTGCAAGTAAATAATTTAAAAAAGGTATATACAACACGATTTGGTTCAAATCATGTTCAAGCTTTATCAGATGTATCATTCTCAGTTGAAGAAGGAGAATATGTCGCTATAATGGGTGAATCAGGTTCAGGAAAGACTACCCTACTTAATATATTAGCTTCACTAGACAAACCAACCAGTGGCGAAGTTTTATTAAATGGAAAAAATATAGTATCTATAAAAGAAAAAGAAATCTCAGCATTTCGTAGAAACAATTTAGGATTTGTATTCCAAGATTTCAACTTATTAGATACATTCACATTAAAAGATAATATTTTTCTTCCATTAGTTTTATCAGGTAAAAAATACAATGAAATGAATTCACTTTTACAACCTCTGGCAACTAAATTAGGAATAAGTCCTTTATTAGAAAAATATCCTTATGAAGTTTCTGGTGGTCAAAAGCAAAGAGCTGCAGTAGCAAGAGCACTTATAACTAAACCCCAACTTATCTTAGCAGATGAACCAACAGGTGCCCTAGACTCTCATTCTTCTGACGAGTTATTGCAATTATTTGAAGATATCAATGAACAAGGTCAAACAATATTAATGGTAACTCATAGTACAAAAGCCGCCAGCAGTGCAAAAAGAGTTTTATTTATAAAAGACGGTAAAGTATTCCATCAACTTTATAGAGGTTCTTCAACAAAACAAGAAATGTATCAAAAAATTTCAGATACATTAACTATGATTGCTACAGGTGGTGTTAAAGGTGAATAGATTTTTTTATTTTAAATTGGCAATTACAAATATAAAGAAAAATGCAAAAACATATGTCCCATATATAATTACATCAATATTAACTATCTGTATGTTTTACATCATTTGCTCTTTATCAAAAAATCCAGATTTGCCTAAAGCAACTGGAACAGGAACAATGTCTGAAGTCTTATTTTTAGGTACAATTGTATGCGGAATATTCTCTGTAACTTTCTTATTTTACACAAATAGCTTCCTTATGAAACGTAGAAAAAAAGAATTTGGACTTTATAATATTTTAGGTATGGAAAAGAAACACATATCTAGAGTTGTATTATGCGAAACACTTATTATAAGTGTAATTAGTTTAATTTTCGGTCTTTTAATAGGAATTTTATTTGATAAATTAATGCTTTTAATATTATTATCAATGTTTTCAGTAAAAATTCCTTTAGGATTTTATATATCTTCTGCATCACTTGGCACTACTTTTGTATTGTTCGCTGGGATATTTGTATTAATATTCTTAAATAGCATTAGACAAATTCACCTAGCTAAACCAATTGAATTATTACAAGGTGGATCTGTTGGTGAAAAAGAACCAAAAGCAAAATGGTTTATTGCTTTACTTGGATTTATATGCTTAGGTACAGGATATTATATAGCTGTTACAACTACTAATCCTATAGCTGCTTTAATGTTATTCTTTGTCGCAGTAATTTTAGTAATTATAGGTACTTACCTTGTATTCACAGCAGGAAGTATTGTTTTATTAAAAGCATTACGCAAAAACAAAAATTATTATTATAAAACAAAACACTTTATCTCTGTTTCAGGAATGATATATCGTATGAAACAAAATGCAGTTGGTCTTGCTAATATATGTATATTATCAACTATGGTATTAGTAATGCTTTCATCTACATTCTCTTTATGGTATGGAATGAACGACATCGTTGACAATTATTATCCAAGAGAATTTCAATTTACTCCTTCTGAGTATTCAGATAAGGATATAAAAAATTTAAAAGCTTGGATAAACAATACACTTGATGATTTTGATCAAAAACCAACTGATACCATTGAATATACTACTTTAAATTTTGCTTGTATCGGTAAGGGTGATACTTTTATAGTTGATAAAGCTAATTCAACATATTCTAACATTGCTGATGATATAAGCACATTATCATTTGTAACTTTAGATGATTACAATAAAATATATAATTCTAACGTTAAGTTAAATGATGATGAAGTACTTATTTGTTCTAGTCATGAAAAATATACTGAACCACAACTTAAAATTTTCAATTATACATTTAAAGTAAAGAATACTTTTGATAACTTCCCTACTGATCAATATGTCGCTGCTAATGTCGCAAAAAATCATGTTGTCGTAGTTAAAAATATAGATATATTAAAAAATATAAATAAATTACAACAAAAAGTATATGGAGATATGGCCTCAAATATCAAATATTTATATTTCTTTAATGTAAATACAAATGCTGAAAATATATTAAAAATAAATGATAAATTTATAGATGAAATACAAGAAATGGCTAACTATCCAAAGAATGCAAATAAATACATTTATCAAGGTGAAATAGATTGTCGTGAAGAGTCTAGAAATAACCTTATCGCCCTTAATGGTGGACTTCTATTTATTGGTGTATTCTTAGGTGTATTATTTATGATTGCTACAATTTTAATTATGTATTATAAACAAATTTCTGAAGGATATGATGACAAAGAACGTTTTGCAATAATGCAAAAAGTAGGAATAAGTCATAAAGAAATCAAGAAATCTATACACTCTCAAGTGCTTACAGTTTTCTTCTTACCACTTATTGTAGCGGGAATTCATATAGCTTTTGCATTCCCATTCATAACTAAAATATTGGCTATTTTAAACCTTACAAATATAAAATTATTTGTAATTTCTACTTGTGGTAGTTTTCTAATATTCGCTATATTCTATGGTATAGTTTATAGAATTACTGCTAGAAGTTATTATAAAATTGTAAGTTAAAATAAGAAAACTCTTAGATACCCACCATAATCTAAGAGTTTTCTTTAAATTTATCCATATTCTTTTTAAAATAATCTAAAAGATCAATCACACTTTCTGTGTAACAATCTGCGCCTATCTTTTGTTTAAATGATTCGCCAACTGATGCACCACCAATAAACACATGTACTTTTTTTCTTAAATTTTTTTCATCTAACATTATCATAACTTTTTTCATTTCAGACATTGTCGTTGTAAGTAATGATGACATCATAAGTATATTAGCATTATTATTTTCAATTGCTTCTATAAATGTTTCTGCAGGAACATTTATACCTAAATCTATTATCTTTACATCTAATGTTTCTAAAAAAATTTTTATAACATTTTTACCTAAATCATGTATATCTCCATGAACAGTTCCCATAATGATAATTATATCACAGTTTTTTTCTTTCTCTTCTAAGTAGGGTTTTATAACCTCATAACCAGACTTAAAAGCATTTATAGCTAATAATACTTCTGGTATTAGACATTCATTTTTTTCTTCTTTCCTTGCAATTAAACCTAATGCATCCATTAATATATTCTTTAATATGTATTTTGGGTCATATCCCGCTAAAAGAGATTTTTTTATATATTTTACAACTGAGTCATCATCGCCATCAACCATAGACTTTTTGATTTTCTCACAATAATCCATATAAATTCCTCTCCTAAAATAACATATTATTAATTAAAATTTTTATTATATTATTAATTTGACACTTAGGTTTATTTTCCCTATAAAAAATCACTTTTTATTATAATATAATTTCCTATGTGTTATAAAATAAGGAGTTAGATATAATATCTAACCCCAATAAATTTATATTATTCCTAAATGTTCAATTAATATCTTACATCCTAATAATATCAGTATCACTCCTCCAGCAATCTCTGCTTTTGATTTATATTTTAATCCAAATACATTACCTATTTTTACACCTATTGCTGAACAAGTAAATGTTACAATCCCTATAAAAGATATCGCTGGAATAATATTTACGTTTAAGAATGCAAATGTGACACCCATAGCTAATGCATCTATACTTGTTGCAACTGCAAGTAGAAACATTGTTTTGAATCCTAAAATTTCTTTTATTCCATTATCTTCTCTACTTAATGCTACTTGACCTGTTGATGATATTGAACATGAATTTAATGAGTATCCATCTATAGTACCTTCTGAACTACGTTTCAGGTTTCTTATTTCTGTTTCTTCCTCATCATCATCTGATAATGCTTCTTTAATCATGTTTGCACCAATTAAAGCTAATAATATAAATGCTATCCAATGATCAATACTTACAATATAACTTCTGAAATTCACACCAAGTAAATAACCTATAAGTGGCATTAATGCCTGGAATGCTCCAAACCATAAACCAACTATACCAGCTGATTTTAAATTAATTTTTGGTAAAGCCAATCCTTTACAAATTGATACAGCGAAGGCATCCATCGATAGCCCTACTGCTAAAATAAAAAGTTCCAATAATCCCATTATTTTTCCCTCCTTTAAAATTAAAAAAGACCCATAGACAATAAAGTATTTAAATATAAATACCTTATTATCCATGAGTCTCGCTTTTTAATGTAATACCGGATTTTGCAATCATTATGTCGACATTACAACGGCTTAGCCGCAAACTACTCCCTCATAGGAGTTATTTAGTTTTAATCCGTTTAATTATTTAGAACTTCTCTATTGTAAATTATTTCTATACTAGTTGTCAATTATTTATATATCATATTAAAGAAAAATCAATAATATTACTATTTTTACTTTATGTTCTTTAAGATTTTATAAATACATATGTATTTTCATTAGATTTTTCTTGGCTATATTTATAATTTAATTTATCAAATCTTTTTAATCCTTCTAAATCATAAATTTTATTTTCAGCTAAATATCTGACCATTTCTCCTCTTGCCATTTTAGCCAACGTACCCTTTTCTATTACTTTGTCTCCCTTTATTTCTCCAAATACACATGTTATAAATTTGATGCTTGGTGAATTTTTTAGATATTTTTCTACACATTTACTATACTCTTTAGATGCTAAATTTATTATTAAATCAGTTTCTTCAAATAAGCTATTTGCTATTTTATCTGACCAATATTCATATAAATCTTTATTTTTATAATTTATAAATTTTGACTGCATTTCAAGTCTATATGGAACAACTCCATCTAATGGTTTTAAATTCCCATAAAATCCCGATAAAATTCTCAAATTATCTTGTAAGTATTCAAGTGCATCCTGGCTAAGCACTCTTGCTCCGATATATTGATATTGAATGCCTTCATATGAAAATAATGCCGGAGTTAGTCTATAATCTAAATCCATATTAATAACCCTGTCATAATTTAATTGTGCTAGTTTATCACTACATTTCCAAATAGTTTTACACTCATCATATGATAAATTTTTCATATAATTCATTAATTCTTCTGCCTGCTCAAAAAATATTGGTTTGCTTCTATATTCAAAAATATCATCATCGATATTCATCTTCTTCGCTGGTGAAATTATAATTTTCATAATGCTACCTCTTTCTGTTATTCACTTCTATGTCTTATAAAAATAAAACGGTAGTCAGCTCAACTACCGTTCTATCATGAGATTAAAATATATTAATTCCAATCATCATCGTCACTTACATCTATCATATTTTCTCTAGTAGAAACTCTCCTAGCAATTCTCTCTCTTTCAACACTTTGAGATAAAAGTTCTTTAACTTCTTCTCCGTCTTTTATATTTATAATATCAAAATTTCCTAATGTTTTATCGCTAGAGTTACAGTGAATTGTACTTAATCCAAAAATTCTTTGCATTAAAGTTCTACTTAAAGAAACATCTGTTATTCTATATAATCTAACTTCATCTTCCCTCTGAGTTAAAAAACCTGTATTTACAAAAAGACGATTAGTTGTTAAACGGTATTTTGTAAAACTAAGTGGTAAACCGAAGAAAACCACTCTTTTACGATCTGACCATAATTCTTTTTCCATGATTTTTCCCCTTTCTATTTGAACCCAACTATATTTTATTTATAAAATTACAAGTATATTACTAATTATTATAATTGTATTATTTACAAATTTTCAAATAACAAAATTATTATTTAAATCTAATTTATCCTATATAATACAATTAATTTGATTAATCACAATGACTTAAAGCAAATGCATTTTTGAATCTTCTTCCGTTATTTCTCTAATTGGTTTGCATGGAACTCCATATGCTAAATAATTCGCTGGGATATCCTTTGTAACTACACTACCTGCTCCAACTACTGCATTGTCACCTATAGTAACACCACCCAAAACTACAACATTAGCAGCAAGCCATACATTATTCCCAATATGTATTTCATCTGCATATTCAGACATTGATACATGTCCATCTTGGTATTTCATTGCTATTCTCTCTTGAGCTATTAACGGATGATTTGTTGCCATCAATGATACATTCGGTCCAAACATTACATTATCCCCTATATAAATTCTTGCATCATCCATAACAGTTAAATTAAAATTTGAGAAAAAATTTTCACCTATAAATGTATGTGATCCATAGTTAAATTGTATAGGTCCTTGAAAATAATATTTATCTCCTATTTTTCCTATAAATGTTTTAATTATAGGTAATCTTTCTTGATCATATTCATCCATAGAATTAAATTTTTGGCATAGTATATGTGCCTTATGCTTTATATCCTTTAACTCTTGTGTTCTTGCATCAAATAATTTTCCTGCAAATATTTTTTCTTCTTCTCTCATAATGCACCCCTAAATTCAATATATTTTTATCATATTATATATTGTATATTATTTAGTTGCACATTTTATAAATTCATCAATTATTAAATTGTTTTCTTTACTGTCTTTCCACAAGAATTCTGGATGCCATTGAACAGCCATAACAAACTTCATATTTGGCATGCTTACTGCTTCTATTAGTCCATCTTCCGAAATTGCATTTGCTACTAAATTTGGTGCTAAATCTTTTATAGCTTGATGATGATAACTATTAATTGACAATTTGTCCACCCCTATTACATTATATAGTGGTGTATTTTTTAATATCTCCACACTATGCACTCCCCTGTTGTATGGTTTTATCATTGTATGTTTAATTTTTGATGAATATTGTGTTGGTAAGTCTTGATATAATGTCCCTCCTAATAATGCATTAAATAGTTGAATACCCCTACAAATTCCTAAAATAGGTTTATCATTTTTAATAGCCTTTTTAAATAAATATGACTCCATTTCATCCCTTTTATCACATTGAACTCCACATACTTCTTCCTTTTCTTGATTATAAAGTTTAGGATTTATATCATGGCCACCTGTGAATAAAATTCCATCAACCATATCAAAGCATCTGTCTAAATTATCCTTATCTGTTGATAAAGGAAATATAATAGGAATAGCATTATTATTTTCTAAAACATCCATATAACCTGGTAACATCCATATACTTTCTTTTTCATCATCCCAAAGAGGAATAACTCCTATAATTGGTTTCATAGTATCATCTCCCTTAAATGGTATAACATCTTATATTTATAATAAATTATACAATAATTATGGGTGGTTATAGATTAAAAAAATAATATATATATTTCAAAATCAATATATATATCACTTTTTATTTTGTCAAAAAAAAATGCATAACATTTTTTTGTTATGCTTAGGTCATATATCAAGGAATTCGTTTTCCGATAATCAAACTTTCCCATATATTTATTTACTATATTATAACTTTTTGCTCTTTCTTTGTATAGTATTTAATCAAAAAATATCATTGTTTTTTATATTTCGACAAACTTTTTTATTGTTGCCACTAATTTTTTAAATGGTTTAACAACTCTGTTCGCCGTTTATTATATAAGTTATCAATCTATACTATCTGATCTTTCACAATATAGATTGATAACTATCTATAATTTTTATATTCTTCAAGAACCACTATAAGATGGTTATATTACCATTTCTTCACGTTCTTCCTCTGCCACTTGTTTGTTTAATGTGCGGAAGAATGAAATTGTTAGCACAAGAATCACAACAATTGCAACTAAATCTGAAATTGGCGCTGCGTATAAAATTCCGTTAATCCCTATTCCAACTTCTGCTCCTTCTAAAACAGCAGGAAGTATTATTGCAAGTGGTGTAAAGCAAACAATATCACGTATAACAGATGCCATAACTGCATATTTAGATTTTCCGATAGATTGGAAGAATACTGCTGTCATCTTAACCAGACAAGTAACGGTCATAAGTGACAGATAAATTCTAAATGTTTTTACCGCAAATTCTTGATATAATTCATTTCCTGACCCGAAAATTCCAACAACTGCTTTAGGCCATAATTGGAAAATAATCGTTGCAGTAATACCAGTAATTAAAGTAGCACGAAGTACTATTTTGTATGCTTCTTTAACACGATCCATCCTTTTTGCTCCATAATTATATCCAAAAATCGGCTGTCCTCCAAGAACAATACCAGTTACGATATTTAAAACAATTGTATATACTTTTGTCTGGATACTAAATACAGAAATTGGAATATCTGGACCATACTTTGATAATGCTCCATAACGTGCCAGTGTCATATTACTAACTAATGTTACTGCCACTATTGAAATCTGTGTTATAAAAGTTGCCGCTCCAAGATTAATCATTTTAGATAAAATTGATAGATTTGGTATAAAGCTACTTTTCTCTAATTTAAAACTTTTCGGTTTTAAGAAATAAACTGCACATATTGCAAAAGATACAACTTGTCCAATTGCAGTAGCCCATGCTGCACCTGCAATTCCCCATTTCAGTAAAAAGATGAAAATTGGGTCTAAAATAATATTTATAACAGCCCCCATTACCATTGCCTTCATAGCAAATGCAGGGCTCCCATCCGCACGAATCATACTATTCATTACATTTAATAATAAATAGAATGGGAAAAATGCTGCTACAATACGGAAATAAGTTACAGCTAAATCTAAAGTTTGATTTGATGCTCCAAAAAGACTCATAAGTGGCACTGCTGCAATCTCACATATAAACATAAGTACAATACTAATAAGTAATGTAACAGTAATTCCTGTTCCAACAGATTTGTGTGCACTATCCGTATCTTTCCTTCCAGCACAGATACTCAGATAAGATGCTGCACCATCTCCTACGCACCATGCAAATGCATTTGCGATACATATTACAGGGAATGAAACTCCTGTAGCTGCATTTCCTAAATAGCCAAGTGTACTATTTCCAATAAAAATTTGATCGACAATATTATAGAATGCACTAATTAAAAGACCCATTACACATGGTACAGAGAATTTTAATAAAAGTTTCGAAATTTTTTCTTCTTCTAAAATTTTATTTTCATTTACTAGTTCCATAATTCCTCCTATTTTTTTATTTTTCGAAATAAAAAAACTACCGCACTAGTTTTGCCATTTTAAAAAACTTATAGCAAAACTATTACGGTAGTTTGTAGAAACATTCATCCAATTATGAATTTATATAAGTATCATATATTATTTATCAAACCAATATAACATATTAATTTTATATTTACAACTGTTAATTTTTGTTTTAATAAATTTATTCATTTATTTTATTTCTTTTTTCTGACTTTTGGAACTGGCAATTCATCATACATAGCATTAAATAATCCCATTAAAAACTCTTTATTATCAACTTCCTCTACCAGCAACATTTCTTTTGCTCCATCATATGGTAATTCATAAGAAGGAGTCCTCATATAAGAAATTGCTGATTTTACTGGTTTTACTAATAATCTATCATCATAGATTCCTCCAACAATTTTCCCACGATAATATATAATAAATTCTCCCATCATAGCTCTATATGTAATTTCTTCTAAATCACTTAATTGTTCTAAAATAAATTGTAAATATTCTTTACTTGATGCCATAATTCCACCCCAACTTTCTATATTTATCAAATAATTAAAGTTATGAGGATAATAAATTTGCACAAATAATTACTACTTAATTATTTTAAGGCTACATAAATATCTATTTCTGCATTTTCTACTTCTGCATTTTTATATTCTTCAAAGTCTCCAGTAAAGCTTCTATCTAGATCTATTTCCCAGATTTGTTGCCAAGCTTCTGCAACAGCTGTAACCATATTTCCACAGATAGAAAATTTAGCGTATTTTCCAGCAGGAATTATTTTTACATCTAAATTTTTATTTTCATCATCTACATTTAAAACTTCATTTCCAACAGTAATACAATATCCATTTTTATCTTCTGTATAATCTGAATAAAGCCCTATTGCAAATTCATTAACTCTATTTTTAATTTGTTCATGTACTCCACCTGTATAAAATTTTCCCCATAAACCACCTATAACATTTCCCATATCAGGAGAATCATTTGATGTTCTTGCACTTAGACCTACAAGTGTTTTTTGTTTTAAATTTACTATTTCATATTCCATATAAATACCTCCTAGCATAATTTATCTTAAAAGTCCTTAACTTATATTGTGAGATAATTATACTAAGATTAATATGACAACTGTATGTCATATTTTTATAATTTTTTCTAAATCTACTAGTTATATATACTTAATGTTTTTTTTAAATAATTTTTAAATTTATCTCTTAATTCTTTTGGTTCAAGTATCTCGCAATATGGCCCAAAAGTCGAAATATAATAAAGTGTCCATTCACTTTCTGGCATATCTACTTCCGATATAAAACTTCCATCTTCCAATTTAGTAAAATTTTCAAACTCATCATATACTCTATAGGCCATTTCTTTCTGTATATGTAAT
Source organism: Intestinibacter bartlettii (assembly GCF_018917435.1). GTDB lineage: Bacteria > Bacillota > Clostridia > Peptostreptococcales > Peptostreptococcaceae > Intestinibacter > Intestinibacter bartlettii_A. The sequence goes on along the minus strand of NZ_JAHLOQ010000013.1, from coordinate 5,153 downwards.
TTAATATGTATACACTTCTGATTAAAGGTATTTTCAGTAGTTAATATTTTAGGAGGTGCAATATGTATTGTATCCTCGTTTAATACTGTTAAATCCTTAATTCTCATTAATTTAAAAAATCTGTAATCATTCCTTTTATCACAATATCCATATAAATACCACGAACCTCCTTTTGAACAAAGTTTTAAAGGTTCAACCTTTCTATAAGTTTGCTCTCCCTTTGAGTTTGAATACTCAAATTTTATCTTTTTCTTATTAAATATTGCCGATTTTATAATTTGAAAAATATTTGATTGATCTTTATAATCATGCCAAGATGAAAAATCGACTTCTATCCAATCTACGTATGAATTTCCAAATAAACTACTAAATTTTTGAATTAATTCCTGTTTTGAGTTTGAATCAGCGATATCTACTGTTTGAACAGCTCTTAACGATGATAATATATTTTCTCTTTCCTTATCTGTTAACACAGTTTTATCTAGTATATAATTCGGTAAAAGTGCGATTCCTCCACCTCTTCCTTTTGACATATAAATTGGAATTCCAACAGAAGATAAAATTTCTACGTCTCTATAAATTGTTCTCGTTGATACTTCAAATTTTTCTGCCAACTCTCTTGCCGTTATACTTTCTTTTTCAATCAAGAGATATACTATTTCAAATAATCTATTAATCTTCATATATTATTTTCCCCTATTTAAAATTTGAATAAAAAAAGACCCTATTATGTAACAATATATTAAATTTCATTTGATTGATCTTTATTACACTTTATTCTTAATAAAAACAGCAAAGAATATATACGATTATATAAATACTCTATAAAATCTTTATCATTTAGAACTTCCCTTTTCTGTTTAGCTTTATTTAAATATTCATTATGCCTAACATCGAAATATTCATTTATAATTTTATTTATTTCGTCTAATTCATTGTGTATCACTGTATATAATTTACTTTCTCTTGTTCCCCCAACTAATAAAGCAATTTCTTGATTTTTCATTTTTATTCCGTCTCCATCATTAATCGAGACAATATATTGTAAAGAATCAGTGATATAATCTAATGCTGTCTTTTTATCTAATAATTCATCACTTATAATTAATTCTTCTGAATAATTAATCTTTCTCTCTAACTGCTCATAATTATAGATATGTTCTATCTGATTTGAGCTTTTATGTCCTACCGAAATAAGAACCCCATTTCTAAGTTTTAATGGAATATTGAATTTTGCCAATCGTTTATTTACATCAACAGTAAAAGCATATCTATCTTTTATAAATTCCGAATATGTTAACTCCATCAACATCTTCAAAGATTTAACCGTAATCTTTTCATCCTTTTCTAAAATTCCATCGTATTCTACCCCGAAGTTTAACTTATAATAATGATTAAAATTTATCTCCAAATACGGTTTCGCATCATCATGCTCATCATATCCGATAAAATTCTCTTTTATTAAATTATTTTGTGGTAATTCATATAAATACCATTGTTTAAAACTCACCCAAAATCTATCTAAATTATTTTCCATATATACCCCCAATATATTCTGAAATTCAATCTGATAATGTAATTCTAGCACTACTGTTTTACCATAACAATTAATAAATTTTTATTTGATTTAAATTAACCAATACTTTGGTTTTAATTTTTAATTACTATGCTTTAGGCTCAAATAGTATGTATGTTGTTTTTTTAATATTAAATGAGCTATAATTAAATTGAAAAATAACTACTATGTTTTAGTAAATAAAATTATATTAATCATTTTAATAGGGAGGCAATAAATATGAAAATAGTTGTATTAAACGGAAGTCCACGTAGACATGGAAATACAGAAATTATGGCAGAAACTTTTAAAGAAGGTGCAGAAAAAAATAACCACACTGTGAAAATTTTAAATGTAGCATCCATGGATATAAAAGGCTGTCAAGCGTGTAAATACTGTTATTCACATGGAGGAAAATGTGTTATTGATGATGATATGAAAAATGTCTTTGATGAACTTAAGGATGCAGATATGGTTGTATTTGCTTCTCCAGTATATTGGTTTGACATTTCAGCACAATTAAAATTAGTTATCGACCGTTTATATGCAGGTGGAAGTACTGGATTTAATTTCAATAAAACAGCACTACTTCTTAATGCTGGTGCTGATCATGTATTTACTGCTGCAATTGCACAATACAAATCTATGACATCTTATTTAAAATGGGAAGACATGGGCATAATAACAGTTCCTAATATGGAGAAAAAAGGTAGTATGACATCATGTCCACAGCTTGACGAAATAAGAAAATTAGGAGAAAGTTTAAAATAAAACAAAAACAGGAACTTGTTTTTTAACAAAGGTTCCTGTTTTTATTTTTTCAGTAGAATTTTATTGTCTACATGAAAATCCAATACCTAATGCTCCTGGTCCAGTATGGCAGGTAACCCCAAATGATAAATAATCACACATTACATCAAATCCGGGAAATGCTTGTTCAATTTCTTGAACCCATTTTTTTGTTGTTTCAGCATCTGCACTTGATGCTGCTAGCAAATGTATATCTCCATTTTTCAATTCCTCAGCATATTCATTTAATAATATATTCCTAATATCTTCAATCATAGTTTTCTTAGCCTTTTGAAGACCTCTGCATTTCTTATATAGTTCTAAAATTCCTATATCTAAAGATAAAATTGGTTTTATATTTAATATTTGACCAGCCATAGCTGTTCCTGCGGATATACGTCCCCCTCGTTTTAAATATTTCAAATCATCCACAGCTATAAAAATGGCCATTCGTTGTTTAGTTTCTTCTAATCTTTGTTTTATCTCACTTGCAGATATTCCTTTTTTTATCATTTCCAGTGCATCTAATATTGATTGATGTAATGGTGTTGAAATTCTTCCATGATCCACAACATATACTCTATCTTTATATTTTTCTTCTCTTGCAAGAATTAGAGCAGTAGAATATGCACCACTCAATCCACTACTAAGAGGCATATATAAAATATTTTCATATTCTTCTAAAGCATCATCCCAAAAATTCATGACCTCTTCTGGTGATGGTTGCGATGTTGAAATATCTTCTAAATTAATTAGCTTTTCCATAAGTTCACTTCGTGTTATATTTTTCCCTTCATAATAACATTCCCCTCCAATGTAAAATGGCATCGGTAATATTTTTATACCTAATCTATCTGCCTCATCCTGAGTTATACTGCTATGACTATCTGTTACAATTCCTATTCGACTCATTATTTTTCCTAACCCTCCTATTATATAAAACTATATCTATAAAATTTTATATGAACATGTCTATATTAACTTAGTGTTTCCTATATTCTCATTTTTTACAAATCTAATTCAATTTATTTTCATATATTTAAAGTCTTGCATTGTCTAATATTTACAGAAAAATAATGTATTATACTATATTTGATGGTTTTATTAAAATATTTTTTTATTTACAAAAAACCTCGGAAATTAAATTTCCGAGGTTCGTTTATAAATTATCTTTTTCCACTATTTTGTTCACTGAATAATATAACATTACTAAACTTGCACTCAACAGTGCCCCACCAATTATATCAGTAAACCAATGTACACCTGCAACTAGTCTTCCAATAACCATAAAAGTCATAAATACCGAAAGAATAGTAATAACTACGTTTCTCACATTATTATTTTTAATTCGTTTATGAAATTGCATAATTGCTGTTGGAATAACACACATTACTAAAAGTGTTGTAGATGAAGGATAAGATGCTTCAAGACAACCATTAATCAAGATTGGTCTATAATTAATTGCAAAAATTTCAAATAAAACATATGCTACCATTACAAGTATATAAAAACCACCCAGCACCAAAATATCATAATCTACTTTAAATAAACTCTTTCTTTGTATCAACTGAACAGCTCCTAAAATTGCAAACCCCAGCACTATTAAAAATGCTACTACTCCCAGCCAATCTGTAATATTGTAAATTATCATATGCACACCTGTTAAGTTATGAAAAAATACATTAAATGTGGCAACACCTACCGCTGATTCTTTTGGTCCAACTTTCTGTACATCCACAAAATATATCACTACTGTCCATACTATAAATAATAGAAACAAACCACCTGATACATATAAATTTTTTTTATTTTCCTTTTTCATTTTTTTATCCATCCTTTATTTTATATTTGACTTATGTCATAAATACAATGTAATGGATAGAATAAAATCATGAAAGAATTGGTGCGTTACATAGGTGATACGTTTCGTATCATGCCCATTTCATCAGCATTAGAGCCTTGATAGCAAAAAATAAAAATGTAAGCATCGCTGCATATGGTTGTTGACTTAGTATAAATGAAAGTATACCTACTGCACTTAATCCTAATGATATTTTATATTTGTTATTCACCCAAACCCTCGCCGAACAATTTTGGAGTGCCAACGTAAGTACCCCGCATAGAATTAATGCAACAACAATAATCATATACGTAACCTTTACATAAATATGTATTTGTATCAAAGATAGCAATGGTACTTCCTCAATCATATCCCCCATCTTTTGTCCGAAAAATGGTAGTATGAAAAACATTACTATCGAGCAATCAAGCAAACCAAAGACTACATCTTGAAGGTTATGTATTTTTTGTCTATGGTCTTCCTCTGCTACTGTGAGAATTTCTTCATTCGAAAGCAACTCATCCAATGATACTTCAAAGTATTTGGATATTTCTTTCAGTGAATCTATATTTGGATATCCTCTACCAGACTCCCATTTTGATACAGCTGCCCTGGATACATATAATTGCTCTGCAAGCTGTTCTTGTGTTAACCCCTTTTGTTTCCTAAGTTCTTGCAATTTTTCATTAAATTCCACTAATATCCCCCCATTTTTTCTAATATATAAAATATATCATTATCTTTCAATATCTTACGCTTTTATTATTTAAATCCATTATATATTAATAGGAAAACAAATAAAAATAAAAAAATAGGGACACTTATTTCAAGCATCCCTATTTTATATAAAGGCTATGTTAGCCCTCTTCGTGATAAATATTGCATAAAAAGAACCACATCTTAGACTTTTCAATACATTGAATTCTAAGATGTGGTTGCTTCTATAACTTACTATAAATTATTCGTAAT
>NZ_JAHLOQ010000012.1 GCF_018917435.1 Intestinibacter bartlettii | reverse complement strand
CTGCTTCATTATTAGGTTGGCGGACCTAATTTAATTGTAGCAGAGGAGGTTTTTTTGTCTACTCAAAGCTAAAAGCTTTTTAGAACCACCTGTAGAACAGGTGGTATTCATTTATACAAAAAAATAGGCAATAGATTTCTATTGCCTAAAAATAGATTCAAGTTTGATATTAAGAAATTACTATCTATTACAGTTACAATTATTTGAAGAGTTATTTTGTGTATTAGAAGCATTAGAAGTATTAGAATTAGATCCTCCACATTGGCTAAAATTACATACTTTTGCAAAATTGTCTACTACTCTAGGTTGAATTTGATTTGTTGAACCAAGAACTACTACTTGCTCTTGTTTTAATATACTTACAGTTTCTTGTAAGCAAAGAACTAAGTCTAATCCTCCTGGTAATTCAAAATCATATGTTGTGCATCCGTTTACACATTCTTTACTGATTAATCCAGTACCAACACAACCTACTGATAATTGAGTTTGGTAATTTTGTCTTAATGTGAATGAATTTCCATCTGATGGTACACACATTTGAGCAGATAATGTGTTGTAGTTAAATACTACATTATTACTATTTGGAACTACTAATACATTAATTTTTGTACATCCGCATTTACCTTTTAAGATTATTTCTAATCCATTTATTTGTATTGTTAATCCTCTTTGTCTATATCTTGTTGTAGTACCTAATCCTCTTGAACAGCATGTTGCATTTCTTTCTCCACATACTGTATAGTCAAAGTTAGATTCACAAGGTACATCATTAGTTACTTCTTCTACTGTATACCCTTCTAAAGTTGTATTGCCTGGATATATTATCATTTCATCAAAGTTGAAACATATTTCTTCTATAGTAACTTTTCCTTGACCATTTCTAGGAACCATACCAGCTACATCTATAACTTCATAAGTGTAATCTAATCCTGTTCCACTAGCATCTTGGAAAGTTTGGAATTGTATAGTATCGAATATTCTATTAGCATCTATTGCAAAAGGTGTAGCATTAGCTACTGATACTCTTGGTACATTAAGTGGTGAACAACATGAATTTGTATCACAAGTGTTTTTTATACAATTTTGACTTAGAGTATCTTCACAAGTTTCACAGCATTTTTCTGGTTTATGAGGTTTTTTACAAGGATCTATACATTTGTCATGGTCATGACAGTGATCATGGCAAGGTTCACAATCACATGGTTGTTTACAGCAATTATTGTTGTTATGCATATTATTAGGTTTTCCTTTACATCCTCTATTCATATCATCACAAACTTCTGTATCTATTGCTTCTTCATTAGTTAAGTTCATCATTTGTGTTGTGATAACTTTATTTTTATTCTTTCTAAGATTTTGCATTTTTTTGTCCCCCTAAATAAGTTATATATTATACGATATGAGATACATATAATATACTAAATATTATGCAATTTTTAGTTTAATTGTTCTTATTTAAAAGCTAATTTAAATAGTAACTATTTTTAAACAAAAAAATCCCTACATAAAAAAAGTAAAATGTAGGGATTAATAATAAAATTTTTAATTTAATTTTCTGAACTACTTGCAAAATAAATCATTTTATATTCATCTTGCAAGTAGAATTTTTTTATTTTTTATAGAAAAAATTTAATCTTAATTTATACTATAAAACGTTACGTCTGCATCCGCATCCAGGAAATACTCTACCAGTACCTTGAGTTGCTACTGTAGAAGTTTGACGTGGTTGAACTTGTTGGTAGCAAGGTCTTGGGTTGTATCCAGAGCAAGGTCTTGGGTTGCATCCGTAGCAAGGTCTTGGGTTGCATCCAGAGTTTCCTGCCGTTCCAGAAGTTGTTCCTGAAATTGTTCCTGAAAATGTTCCAGAAATTGTTCCAGAAATTGTTCCAGAAATTGTTCCAGAAGCTGCTCCTGCATTTGCTCCTGCATTTGCTCCTGCAGTTGCTCCTGAAGCTGCATAAGTTGGTTGTTCTACTACATAGCTTGAAGTTGTGTGGTAGTCTGCTCCATCATATACATTTCTTCTATTGTTGTAATATACATTGTGATCTATATAGTGGTCTCTATAGCGATTTGTGTTCATTGTATGATAATTATTTACTCTGTGATGATAAGTGTCATAATAATTTACGTTTTCAACTGCTTGTGCATTTCCTACACTAGATGTGTGATTAACATAATTATTTACTTGACCTTGTTGGTATTGTTGTTGTCCAACTACTTGATTACCTCCTTGTACAAAGTTACCTCCTTGTGCTGCTCCATTATTATACATTCCCATTCCAAATAATTGATTTTGTTCAAATGGCATTCATACCCTCTCCTTATTTATTTTCTTTATTTTTTAAGAGCTTTGTTTAAACTCTTAATTTATATATATGTTGTTTATAAAAAGTTGTTACATATTTTTACCTTTTTTTATTAATGTAGATATAATTCTTTAAATTACCTTATATTACAACAAATTTTTCATATATAAAAACAATAAATAAGTTGAAAATTGTGGTTTTGATATATTAAAAAAAGCTAAATCTATAAGATTTAGCTTTCTTGTTCACTTTAATCATTAAAATACAAAATCCCAAAACACCGTTGGGCCCATAAATTCAGTCCCGAGAGTTCTCCCAGGTGGGTGATCTGTAGATAGTTTCCAATTTCTCATATAAATACAAGATGCAATCACTCCACTACCTAACTTCGATCTCCCGTATAATAATTGTCGGTTGAATTTAAAGGTCACCATTCGTATGCCTCAGGATTTTATATCATTATTATATAACAAAATAAAAAAAATTTAAAGTCTTTTTCTATGGTAATTTTAGAAATTTTTTAAAAACCTTTTTTGAAAATTCCTATGTAAATATAATTTATATTATAAATCTGCTTTACGATTGAAATTTCAAGCTTTTCAGTCCTATCTGTCCGGATCTGTATATTCTTCATACTCTTCATAATACTCTCCGTCTTCGTAATCATATTCATCTATATCTTCTATTTCATCATCTTGATCCGTTTCTAAATTATCACCTCTTAAAAGACTTCCTAATAATTTAAGATTACTTGAACTTCCTAGATTACCTATATCAGCTAAAGAGCTAAGTGAAAAACCACCCTCTCCATCTTCTGGTAAAAACAATTCCGCAAATAAATCGATTTTCTTTTTCATATCTATTGCTTTTTCTACTGATTCTTTTCTCTTTTCTGGAAATACTTCTAAAATTTCTTTAATCATCATATTCTTTTTATCTTCTTCATCCATACTTCTAAAAAATTCACTTTCATCTTCTTTTTCTAGTATATCTACATCATTTAATTTTTTGATTCCTTTAATTAAATCTAATATACTTTCCATTTTTATTAGCATTTTTCGTTCTTCAGAAGACATGTATTTTTTAGTTCTAGTGATTATTTCCATTCCTCTATCTAAATCTTCTTCACTTAAGTCCATAAGTTTTATTCCTGCTTTTACATCATCTATATTATATTTTATAGTATTATTTTTACCGGAATTTTTATGTCTATTATTTTTTTTAATCTTCTTTATCTTTTTTATTTTTTTTGGCTTAGATGAAGTATTTGCTTTTCGTTTTTGGTCACTTGTACTATCTTTTTTCACTTTTGGAACTAATTTTTTATTGTCTTTTTTATCTATCTTTAAACTATTCTTCGATACATCATTATCTTTATTACCGAACAAAGATATATTTCCATTGCTCAGAGCTAAAAGTCCAAGTATCAACAATAAATTGTTCAATACAAGTCCCCCCTTTATAATAGGTATAATCCACATAATATCTTAACATATATTTTAAAATATGATTGTTTAATTACTAATGTTCCTATTAATTAATTATCTATATATAATATTATGTTTCAAACTTGCCATATATTATTATTAATAACTCCATTTTATTCTCACTTTTTAACAAACTTTTCATATAATAGCTATATATTAAATTCAGCAATATTATATATTTTTTTAATTATAGTATTAACTTACATTAGGAGTCTCATATAAATTATATATAATCATTATTTTCAAGCTTTGGAAAGGAGTTATCTATGAAAAATTCAAAAAAGAAAATTGATAAAATAGACCAAGATACTTTAGAAAAATTTGCTAAGGAAAAAAATATAGATAAGAATAAAATAGAAAATATAGCTAATAGTTATCAAGGTAAATCTGAAGATGAACTTTTAGACGAACTTATAAGTATTGGAAAAAATCTAAAAGGTAAAGAAGAAGTCGTATCTAAATTTAAAAATTTCTTAAACCCTGAACAACAACAAAAACTAGATTCTATTATGAATAAAATATCTGAAGCAGAAATTCAAGATAAAATAAATTCAAAAAAATCAAAAACTAAAAAATCTAGTTCTCACCATAGCCCATCTAGCAAAAAAACTGTTAAAAAAGTAAAAAGGGTAAAAAAAGGCGAATAGAATAAACTAAAAAGGTATTGTAATGTGTTGTCCATTTCAATACCTTCTTCTTTTATATAATATAAAATTGTTTTTAATATTTTTATTCCTAATATATAATTTTATAATATTTTAATCTAATTTTTTATGTATCTCTGTGATTATTGCATCTTTTATTTTTTGACCTTCTTCTAATATTTCCTTGCATCCTTTGCTATATTTATCGTGAATTTCTTTGTTTTCTAATCCCATTAAATTAACTTTTACGTTTAATATAGCCCCTTCCATACCACTTGCAAGCATTAATGTTCCTACACCGATATCAGTTATAGCATTTTGGTTTCCATTTGCAACTAAGAAATCTAATAATTTTAATGCATCTAATGAAAGCGTGGCTGTTTTATATGGAACCTCAATTGAAAAAATTGTAGCTTCTTGCATAGCCTTGGCCCTTGCAGCTTTTTCTTCGTCCGTTTCTTTTGGCAATTTTAAAGCCTTCATAAATTCATTAAAAGACTCTGTATCTTTATCTACTAAAGTAGATAATTCTGTTCTTATCTCTCCTAATTTATCAAATCTTACTTTGAATTCTTCTTTAGTTTTATCATCTAAAGCTTCAAATTTTTTCTTTCCAAAGCTTAAATGAGCCATCATTCTCGCAAGTCCAACACCTATATCACTTGCTAAAGCCGATACAGACCCTCCTCCTGGTGCTGGTGAATTTGAATCTACTTCATTTGCAAAATCAGTTACAGTCATATCAATTAATTTCATATGCTTTCCCCCTGTATTTAAAAAATATTTTACTTATCGTAAACAACAACTTTATTATCTACTACTAATTTTCCACTTTTATATACCTTTTTAGTGTGATTTATTCCAAAATGGTACATTAAATACTCGATATTCGGTGCATCAAACACTACAAAGTCGGCTTTCTTGCCTACTTCTATTGAACCTATAATATCTGCTCTGTCTATTGCATATGCTGCATTTATAGTTACTGCTGTAAGCACTTCATTTGGAGTCATTTTTAGATGTAGACAACCTAATTGCATTACAAGCTGTAAGTTTTCACTAGGACAGCTTCCTGGGTTATAGTCACTTGATAAACTTACTATTGCACCCATATCTATCATTTTTCTGCAATCTGCATAATCTTTATTTAAATTAAATGATGTTGCTGGAAGTATATTTGCTACTACATTATTTTGTGCCATCATTTTTATTCCTTCATCGCTAGCAGCCATAAGGTGGTCTGCTGATACACAGCCAAGTTTAGCAGCCAATTCTGCACCGCCTAGTGATTCTATTTCATCAGCGTGAATTTTTAGCTTATATCCCATTTCTTTAGCTTTCTGAAGTATATACTCACTTTCTTCTATAGTAAATACTCCTTCTTCACAGAATACATCACAAAATTCAGCTAATCCCATATCTTTTATCTTTGGCATCATCACATCAACCAATATATCGATATATGCCTTGTGGTTATCTTTATATTCCACTGGAACTGCATGTGCTCCTAAAAAAGTATGTACTAAATCTACTGGATGGTTTTGATCTAATACACGCGCTACTTCTAGTTGTTTAACTTCTGTATTTAATTCTAATCCGTAGCCACTTTTTTCTTCAACAGTAGTTACACCAAATTCAAGCATTCTATCTAAGCTTTTTTTAGCCTTTTTATATAATTCTTCTTCTGATGCTTCTTTTGTTGATTTTACAGTGCTTAATATTCCACCACCGTTATTTAAAATTTCTATATATGGAACTCCATTTAATTTCATAGAAAATTCATTTTCTCTAGAACCACCATGTATTAAATGTGTATGTGAATCTATAAGACCAGGAGTTACTAAAAGTCCCTCAGCATCATGAATTTTAGTATCTTCTCCACATAAATTTCCAAAGTGCTCTCCTACACCTATAGCTAGAATTTTTCCATTTTTAACTGCTATATATGCATTTTCTATGATATTAATCTTGTTCATTTCTTCTTTTATTCTGAAAGAAGATGAACCTTGCATTGTAACTAGTTTTCCTATATTTTTTAAAATTAAATCAGCTTTCATTGTATTCTCCTTATTAAATATACAACTAACTTAAAATATACTATTCCATTAAACTAGTTTCTAAAACCTTATCTAATGTAAAGTCTTCAAGACCTAGATAATAAGTTGCTACATCGACAAGTGCTTCCATTGGACAAAGACCAACAACTTCACTACCTGTGACATTTACGCCATATCTTCTAGCTTCCATTTTTACAGCTTCAAAAGCTCTATACATACTAGTTTTTGTATAATCTGTTAGATTCATTGTAACTTGAGTCATTTTTCTTTCAGGAACTTCAACAGGACCTGCTTTTATGTATCTATATCCACCGCTTGAGTGTCTAATTGTTTTTGCTATCTTAGATGCTATTTCTATATTTGTAGTATCTAAGTTTATATTATAAGCAATTAGAGGTCTTCTAGCACCTATAGCTATTGCACCTGCTGTTGGATGTTTTTTATTAGCTCCATAATCAGGCATCCAATTAGGGTCTTGTAATTTTTCATCTAAGCCTTCATATTCGCCTTTTCTTACTGTAGCTAAATTTTCTCTTTCTGGTTTAGTTGCTGCACATTCATATAAAAATACTGGTATTTCATACTCTTTTGCAACCATTTCTCCAAGTTCATTAGCTATTTTTACAGCATCATCCATGTCCATTCCCTTTATAGGTATAAATGGGCAAACATCAGTTGCTCCAAATCTAGAATGTTGTCCTTTATGAGTATTCATATCTATAACATCTTTAGCAACACCTATTGCTTCAAATACTGCATTTTTTACTTTTTCTGGTTCACCAATTACTGTAACTACTAATCTATTGTAATTCTTATCAGCTTCATAATTTAATAATTTTACGCCTTCTTTTCCCCTTAATGGATTTACTATTTTTTCTATTTTATCTAAGTCTCTACCTTCACTAAAATTTGGTACACATTGAACTATTGCCACTATTTTATCCCCCCTGTATAAACTTCTAGCTCAACAAGACTAACTTATTGAGCTAGAATTAATTTTTTAGTAGTATCTAGCATATTCTGCTTTAATACATTTGTGATTTATTTAAATTCTTTATCTCCAACTGTTTTTTCAATTAAATCTTCATCAACTAAGAATGGTAATGTTATATGATCTTTTCCTTCACACATTTTATTGTATTCGATTACTGTATCTATAGAGTTGTCATTTCTAGCCCAAGCACGTCTTGCAACACCACTCATAACATCCCATGGCATCGCAGTTCTAAGTATGTCATCAACTCTTTGTGAACCATCTAGAACCATACCAAATCCACCATTGATTGATTTCCCTATTCCAACTCCTCCACCATTGTGAAGAGCTACTAAACTCATTCCTCTTGCACAGTTACCTGCAAAGCAATGAGTAGCCATATCAGCCATTATATTACTTCCGTCTTTAATATTAGAAGTTTCTCTAAATGGTGAATCTGTTCCTGATACATCATGGTGGTCTCTACCCATCATAACTGGACCGATTTCGCCACGTCTTACCATATCGTTAAATTTAAGTGCTATATTAGTTCTTCCCATAGCATCTTGATATAATATTCTAGCCTCTGTTCCTACAACTAAATTGTTCTTTTCTGCATCTCTAATCCATATCCAGTTATCTCTATCTTGATATCTTCTGTTTGGATCTATACATTCCATTGCAGCATGGTCAGTTTTTATTAAGTCTTCACGTTTTCCACTTAAACAAACCCATCTAAATGGTCCATAACCAAAGTCGAATAATTGAGGTCCTAATATATCTTCAACATAAGATGGGAATATAAATCCATCTTTTTCATCTATTTTATTTTTAGATATTTCTTTTCCACCTGCATCATATACAGCTTTCATAAAACTATTTCCATAGTCAAAGAAGTAAACGCCTTTGTCGTGTAATATTTTTATTAATTCAAAATGTTTTAATAAAGTTTTATCTACTAATTCTATAAATTTTTCTTTGTCATTTGCCAAAAGTTCTGTTCTTTCTTCAAAAGTGATTCCTTGTGGACAATATCCTCCATCATAAGGTGCATGGCAAGAAGTTTGGTCTGATAATAAATCTATATGTATATCGTTATCTACAGCATATTGAAGTAAATCGACTATATTTCCGTGGAATGCTATAGCACAAGCTTCACCTTTTTCAATTTCAACTTTAGCTAAATCGAAAGCTTCTTTTGGGCTTTCTGTAACTTTGCTAACCCATCCTTGAGTATGTCTAGTTTCTATTCTTGATGAGTCTACTTCAGCAATTATTCCTACACCACCTGCTATTTCCACAGCCTTACCTTGAGCACCACTCATTCCGCCAAGACCTGAAGTAACGAATAATTTTCCTTTTAAGTTTCCTTCTTTAGGTATTCCTAATTTTAATCTACCTGCATTTAATATAGTTGAATATGTTCCATGAACTATACCTTGTGGTCCAATATACATCCACCCACCAGCAGTCATTTGGCCATAGTTTGCAACACCAATTGCAGTTGCTCTTTTCCATTCTTCTTGGTTATCAAACATACCTATCATTAAAGAGTTTGTAAGTATTACTCTTGGTGCATCTGGTTTAGATTTGAAAAGTCCTACTGGATGTCCTGAATGAAGTACTAAAGTTTGATCTTGAGTAAGAACTTCTAAGTATTTTTTTGTAAGTTGATATTGCATCCAGTTTTGGAATACTTGTCCTGTTTCTCCGTATGTAACTAATTCATAAGGATAAAGTGCTACATCAAAGTCAAGGTTGTTGTCTATCATAACTTGGAATGCCTTACCTTCTACACATTTTCCTTTATATTCATCTATTGGTTTTCCATATATTTTTCCTTCTGGTCTAAATCTATATCCGTAAATTCTACCATAAGTTAATAATTCATCTAAAAACTCTGGTGCTAATTTTTCATGATACTCTTCTGGTATATATCTTAAAGCATTTTTTAATGCTAATTTTGTATCTGCATTTGTTAATTTTGATTCACGTTTTGGAGCTCTTCTTATATGTTCTTGAAATTCTGGTATTTTATCTGGAATTACATCTAATTTAATAGTCAAAGCTTTATTTATTTCTTCATTTCTTAGATTTAAATTACTCAATTCAAATTCCCCCTTAAATTTTATAATTTTACTCTATATTTATATTAAAGTTTTAAATCACTAACTATTTCTTCGCTTACTAATAATTCTTTGCCTATAGCTTTTTCTACAGCTTCTACTAATAGATTTTCTTTTATTATGTCTTCACAAATGTTTATATCTTTATACATTATTCTATCTTTATCTACAAAAGGAGTTCTTTCTCTTATAATTTTATAAGCTTCTTCTGTCCCTTTTCCTAATTTCTTCTTTCCTCTTAAATCTATTGCTTGTGCTGATGCCAATATTTCCATAGCTAAAACTTTTCTAGCATTATCTAATATATCTCTAGCATGTCTAGATGCTATAGTACCCATAGAAACATGATCTTCTTGGTTTGCTGAAGATGGTATTGAGTCAACACTTGCTGGATGAGCTAATACTTTATTTTCAGAAACTAGTGAAGCAGCACTATATTGAACTATCATAAATCCAGAGTTAACTCCACCTTCATTAACTAAGAATGCTGGAAGACCATGACTAAGTGCTGGATTTACCATTTTTTCAAGTCTACGTTCAGATATATTTGCAATTTCTGATAGAGCGATTCCTAAGAAATCAAAAGCAAGTGCCATTGGTTCACCGTGGAAGTTACCACCAGATATAATTTTTTGATTTTCGCCTGGGAATATTATTGGATTATCTGTAACTGAATTCATTTCTATTTCTATTTTTTTAACTACATAGTCAAGTGCATCTTTGCATCCACCATGAACTTGTGGTGAGCATCTTAAAGTATAAGAATCTTGTACACGAAGTTCGCCTTGTTCTGTAGTCATTTCACTACCATCTAATATTTCTAATACATTTTTAGCTGTGTTGAATTGCCCTTTATGTGGTCTTACTAAATGTACTCTTTCATCCATAGCACAAGTTATACCGTTTAAACCTTCCATAGTAAGTCCTAGTGCTATATCTGCAGTTTTCATTAAATTGATAGCATCGTAAACTGTTATAGCTCCAACTGCTGTCATACACTGAGTACCATTATTTAAACTTAATCCTTCTTTTGAAGATAAATATTCTAAAGGTTTAATGCCTGCTTTTTCCATAGCATCTTTAGAGTCCATTCTTTCACCTTTATATATTGCTTCACCTTCTCCTAACATAGTAAGTACCATATGAGATAATGGCGCTAAATCTCCTGAAGAACCTAGTGAGCCTTTTTCTGGAACTATTGGATGAACGCCTGCATTTAACATGTCTATTAAAACTTGTAAAGTTTCAAGTCTAACACCTGAATAGCCTTTTGATAATGCATTTATTCTAAGTAACATCATCGCTCTTACTATCTCTTCACTAAGAGGGTCCCCTACGCCACAGGCATGACTTCTTATTAAATTAATTTGAAGTTGTCTAGTATCTTTTTTAGATATAACTACATCAGAAAATTTACCAAATCCAGTTGTTATACCATAAGAAACCTTTTCATTTTCTACTAAATCATCAACTATTGCTCTAGCTGTTTTTATTCTTTCTATCGCATTTTCTGTAAGTTCTACCTTATGACCATATCTACAAACTTTAATTAAATCTTCTAAAGATAAATCGTAACCGTTTAATTTAATAATACTCATATTAAAACCTCCATAGTTTATATTTTTTATATATTGAAAAACTTTTATAATTTTAGACATTTATTTATTTAGAATTAAGATTTCTGATATTTGAATTATTTTTTTCGTGACTTGCTTATATGTTATGTTATTAAGTATAATTAATAATATAAATTATATCTATAAGGATTTTATCAATTTCTATAACAATATTGCGCCAAAATCTAACTATATTTAGGGAGGTATTATTATGAAAAGAAAAATAATCGTTGCAAACAATTTGCTTGAAAAGAAAAAGTACGGAGATTATACTTTTCCAATTGACTTTGATTATAATACTTTGTTTGCTTATGAGTATGGATTTTTAGATTATCATTGGCATTATGAAATGACTTTTTCAGTTATTTTAGAAGGTTCTATGGAATATAGAGTTAATGATAAAATATATAACATGAAAACAGGAGATGGATTATTTATTAACTCACATACACTTCATACGGCTAAGGGTTATAACAATAAAGACTGTGCCTTTTTAGCACTTATGTTTAGACCTAATTTTATTTTTGGACATGAAGAAAGTATAATAAAAACCAAATATATTGATATAATTGAAAACAGCGGACAATGCCCTGCATTTTTCTTAAATTCTAACAATCAATCTCATCAAAAAATCTTGTCTTTAGTACTAGAAGCAAGTGATATCTTCTATGAAAAAAAATCTTGTTATGAATTATTAGTTAAAAGTAAAGTATGTGAAATGTGGACCCTATTTTTTAATGAAATTAATCCTATTTTGCAAGATGAACAAAACTTTAATTCAAATGATGTTATTAGGCTTTCTAAAATATTAAACTTTATACATAGCAACTATCAAAGCAAAATCACTCTCGACGATATTTCAGAATCATGTAACATAAGTAAAAGTGAATGTTGTCGTTTTTTTAAAAAAGCAACTCGTCAAACACCTTTTGAATATCTTTTAAATTACCGTATTAAAAAGAGTATACCTCTTCTTCTAAGCGACAAATATAATATAACCGAAATTTCAGAAAATGTAGGATTCTCAAACGCAAGTTATTACACAGAAATTTTTAAACGTATTATGGATTTATCACCTACAAAATATAAAAAAGAAAATTTAGTAAAGCTGCAAAAATGCCAATAATCAAACCTGTACTTAGAGATTATATTATTCACAATTTATATATATAATTTCCTATGCGTAAAAAAATTCACTTCGTTCATGTCGCCAACGAATCGTAGATTCCGTTGCTCAAGATAATAGGTTGGAAATTATAAATTATCCCCAAACCAGATAATATATAATTTCCTTACAATTAAAAAAATAAGAGAATCCATAAGGACTCTCTTGTTTTTTATCTATAATTATTTCTTTTCTATTACACTTTCTCTTTCTATTATTTCATATGGTAATACGAATTTCTTTTCTTCAAGTGGTTCATCATTTATCATTTTTATTACCATTCTCATAGCTACAGCCCCCATATCATAAAGTGGTTGACCAACTGTAGTTAATTTTGGACGATACATTTTAGAAAGTTTAGTATTATTAAATCCAGCTACAGATATATCATTTGGAACGTTATATCCTTTATCGAATATAGCATTTATAGCTCCTATAGCCGCTTCATCACCTGTTACAAATACTGCATCTGGCTTTTTACCTTCGTCTAATAATTCAGCCATAACTTTATATCCATTGTCATGGTCTGTATTACCATATCTTATTATATCTGGATTTATAGCTATATTATTATCAGTTAATGCTCTTTCGTATCCTCTTCTTCTCTCTGTTTCAAGGATAGTATCTGCTTCACTAGTCATTATAAGAGCTATTTCTTTATGTCCTTTATCTATTAGATATTTAGTCATGTCGTAAGTAGCATCTTCATTATTTGTACTTACTGTATATACATCAAAAGTTTGAGCAGTTTTACTTATATAAGTTGCAGGTATACCACTGTTGTTAATTGATTGTATGTGGTCTTCATCTAACGTCCATGAAATCATAACTATCCCTTCAACTTGTTTTGCTTTTAATAAATCTATACTTTTTAACTCTTGACTTTTTTCAGAATATGTATTTGCTAATAATATATCATATCCATACATTTTTGTAACACATTCTATACCATTTACAATCTCATTTACGAATGAGTCTGATACTTCTGGCACTATAACCCCTAGTAATTTACTTTTTTTAGTTACTAAGCTTCTTGCAAGAGGATTTGGTACATATCCTGTTTCTTTTATTACATCTAAGACTCTTTGTTTAACTTCATCCGTAACTGGTTTTGAGTCATTTATTACTCTTGAAACTGTAGATATTGAAACTCCAGCTAACTTTGCAACGTCCTTTATTGTAACGTTATTTTTCATCACATTTCCTCCTTATTTTATTCTCGTTTCATCATATTAAAAGTTTATTGTAACATACTTTTTCAGTTTTATAAATATATTATTTATACTTTTTACAATATATATGCTTACTATATTTAAAAGCTCGTCCGTATGAATCCCATATATACTTATTTTTTATCTTTTTAATTTTATATATATGATTTAAAATATACACTTCTATTATTATAATTTATACTATTTTTAAAATTGCGTAAATAGAAAATCAGCAAAAAAAATCTATATCTACTGAAAAATTTTAGAAAATAAACATTTTATTCTCAATTTATATATTATATGTAAATAATTATTTGTTATCAGATTGTTTATAACTTATAATTTATTTACAATTAAAAAAGAAGGTTAATCAAATAATTAACCTTCCCCCAAATATTGCTTAGATATAGTGTTTTAGTTTCAAACTATTAAATTGCGACTAGCAGCCACATCCTCCAATACCATCACCGAAGAATCCGCCACATGAACAAGCTATTAATAATAATATTAAGAATGGTATCCATGCCATTATATCAATATCTACCCAGCTTTCTCCAAATGCTAAGAATAAGAAGAATAATACTATTATCCACCATGCTCCTGCTCCAAAGAATCCTTCGCCACCAAATAATCTATCTAACATTTTCAATTCCCCCTATTTTAAAATTATAGTCCACAACCACAGCTACATAATATTAATAATATTATTAAGAATGGTATCCATGCCATTATATCTATGTCTACCCAACTTTCTCCAAATGCTAAGAATAAGAAGAATAATACTATTATCCACCATGCTCCTGCTCCAAAAAATCCACCTTCTCCAAATAATCTGTCTAACATTTCATTTACCTCCTGTTGATGTTTGAGCTTTTGCTCTTAACTTATAATATGCAAAAGTGGTAATTTGTGATAATGTTTAAAATATTTTCTCTTTAAGTTTTTTTTAACATCCACAAGTATATCCATTTTGGTAATTATCATAGCAGTCATTATCATTACAAGAATCACATGAACATACGATTAAAAGCAGAATTAGAAATGGTATCCAGTCACTTAAGCAAATATCTACAAAGCACTCTTGAAAAGCTAGAAATAGGAAAAATAATACTATAATCCACCATCCACTTCCTCCGATACATTCAAACATTCTGGATAATTTACGATTCATAAAAATCCCTCCTTGATTGATATATCAAAAAAGACCTTTATCATACTCTAATGATAAAGGTCTTTATGCTCTATTATATATTATGATAGAAATATCTATTTCTTACCTATTTCTTTAATATATATTTTAATTTATATATTTTTTAATAATTATATTAAATTAAAAACAACTAAATAATAATACTAATATAACTATCCAAATTAACATTTCTGGGTTGCATGCTATCCACTCTATTAAATCATCTCCAACCATTAATAATAAAATAATTATTATTAAGAAAAATCCTCCAAAGAAATCTTCGTCAAAGAAATTAAATAGACCCCCACCAAAAAATCTTGATAAACTTTGTTCTCTCATTACATTTCTCTCCCTTTTTTTAATATTAATAAATATTTTATTTATTTACTAAATATTATGCAGAGAAAGGTCGAAAAGTTACAAAATTTATCAATTTTAGTTATTTAATGTTATTCATTGTTTAATACTGGTGATAAAGTTGTATCACTAAAGAATGTATTAGCATTATATAGATAAAGCACTTCATCTACATCCTCATCTTTCATTAATTGGTCTATATCTTCATAATAATATCTTGGGTCAACTAATATAATTTTACTGAAGTGAGATGTTAAAAATGGTACAAAACAGTTTGCATAGGAATCTTTAAAAATAAGTAATGTTTTGCCACTAGTTGATGCTGTATCAATTTTTACTATTGGATGATTCCCTCCTAAAAATACTTGATACTTATCTTTTTCTTCTAATTTTTCACTTTCATATAAAGTAGCGGTTTTTCTTTGTTCTTCGACATAATTAACAACTACTTTATCATCTTCATTCTTTGGTATATATACTTTTACCTTATCTTTTTGTTTTGTTCTATATCCACTTTTTGAAGCTAATGCTCCTTCAAAAGTATTTGATACTAATTCGATATCATAATCATCACTATCTTTAACACTTAAATTCATAACATCTGCTAATTTTTGATATGAATAAAATGCACCTAAACTTGTCCAGTGATGGTCACTTCTGTAGAATATATCTTCTTTTTTGTGTTCAAGTAAAGTTGTATATGTATCTACAAAAGTTATATTTGAACCTAGTTTTTTAGCATAATTATCTAGATATTCTTGTTGATTATTTACTGGTGCTGCTATAGGTAAGTTACTGCTAAGTATATTAACTGCAGTAGGAGATATAAGCATATACTGTTTTACATTTTTATATTTTTGTGCAAATTTATTTATAGCCTTTAAGTTTTTACTTACATTTTCTTCATTAGGCTTATCAAATTTCTCTAATAAATAATCATCCTTACCTAGATAAACTCCATTAGATTCTTTTTTTAATAGCAATTTATCCGCTTTTATTTTTACATTAATCCAAAAATCTCTATTATAAAACTGATCTACTTTATAATCTTCATATTTACCTATAAATCTACCTTCAAATAACTTTTCTATTGAAAAGCTAGGTTTTGATTGTAAAACTCTATTTTCTGTTTCTGAAAAAGTCCTTTTTTCCGCAAAAGCATTTACTAATACAAAAAATGCTATATAGCATATAAATAATGCCGATAGCGATATACAGTACTTTTTACCACGCTTATGTTTATGTTTATTCTTATGCTTTTTCTTTCTTTGTTGAACATTTCTATTTTTTGTTTTATATGCTTCAGTCATATCTCTCACCACCTTTAAAATCTAAAATATAAGAATGGATTGTAAGTTTCATTAACTAAATAAGCTGTAACTAAAAATAAAACTAAACCATATATAACTAATGATGGATTTATTAATTTATCTCTATATTTTGCTGCCATATTATCTAAAATTTGTTTTATAACAGGTGTTGAAAATACTATAAGTATTACAAACATAATTAAATTAGTATATAGATAATATATTGATGCATTATCCACTACTGCATTTCCTGAAATAAAGAACATTACTTTTAAATAATCAACTGCAAATCCAAGATCCTCACTTGCAAAGAATAACCATCCCACTATTACAAACAACATTGTATAAATATGCTTTATACTGTTTGGTACTTTTTCTAAGAAAGATTTTAAAATGAATTTTTCTATTAATAGTAAAATACCGTAATATAATCCCCATACTATAAAATTCCAATTTGCTCCATGCCAGAATCCTGTAAGAGCCCAAACAACAAATATATTCCTAATTTGTTTTGGAACACTAACTCTGTTTCCTCCTAATGGTATGTATATATACTCTCTAAACCAAGTCCCTAAAGATATATGCCATCTTCTCCAGAATTCTGTAACACTTTTTGATATGTAAGGATAATTAAAGTTCTCCATAAATTCAAATCCAAACATTTTCCCTAAACCAATAGCCATATCAGAGTAAGCACTGAAATCAAAATATATTTGGAAAGTATACGCAATTATACCAAGCCAAGCAGTAAGAACAGATATAGATGATATTTCCATAGCAGAAACAGTTGTCCATAACATTCCTATATTATTTGCTAGTAAAATTTTCTTTCCTAAACCTTGTATAAATCTTTCAACACCTTCTCCAAATTTAAATACACTTTCTTGTCGAGTATTTAATTGTTCCTCTATAGTCTGATATTGAACTATAGGTCCTGCTACTAATTGTGGGAACATTGTAACATATGTTGCAAAATTAATTAGATTATATTGAACCTCTACTTTTTCCAAGTAAACATCTACGATATAAGATAATACTTGGAATGTATAAAATGATATCCCTATTGGAAGAGCCAATCCTTCAAAAGGAATATTCACATGGAAAATACTATTTATGTTATCCACAAAAAATCCAAAATATTTAAAAAATCCTAGTATACTTACGTTCAAAATAATAGTAAGTATAAATATAAATTTACACTTACTTTCATCATCTCTATTATTATCTATTAATATTGCAAGTAGATAGTCTATTAAGATTGTTCCTATCATTAAAAATACATAGATAGGCTCTCCCCATGCATAAAATATTAAACTCGCTATTAATAAAATTGAATTTTTTAATATTCTAGGGCTAACATAATATAGTAATAATGTTATTGGCAAAAAAGTAAACAAAAATATAATACTACTGAATACTATTTTAATCGCCTCCCTCTTATTTATTTTTATTAAAACAATTAAAAATTATTTTATTGCCTCTTTGAAAGCTGCTTTTAGTTCTTCTGCGTTGTCAGATACAGCGAAAAATATATATTTCCCTTCTGACTTTAGCTCATAATTATTTAATAATGCACATTGTTCTGGTCCATAACTCCCAAAACTTTGAAGTTGCGAGTTTACTCTATTATCAATAGTATCTTCTAGCCCTTCTATTTGAGATTTATCTTTTACCTTTACGATTAACATCTCATCCACTTCCATTGATGATTCAGGTGTATATAAAACTACACTATCAAAATCGCTTGCATTTAAACCATAATATCTCTTTAGTCCTTTAGTCCCTGTCTCTTCCATATTTTTAACAAGACCTGTATCTACTATAGACTTTTGTATATCTTTAGCAGTTAAATTTTCATTAACCTTAGTACATCCTGTAAAAGCTGTACAAGCACATATTATTGCTACTATACTTGCTATTCTTTTTTTTAACTTCATTTTTATTATTAAACCTCTCTAGATTCCTATAAATTAGCTTGTTGTATAAATAAATCTAGCCATTTCTTTATACAGTTAACTCCAAAATGTATTCCGTCTTGAGCATAATCGCTAGGTGCTATAACACCACTAGCATCTATATATGTAACACCTTTTTCTTCACATAAAGATTTTAAATTTTGATTCCACTGAGCTATATTTCCAAGATTCGGCTGTTTACTAGATGCATATGATGTAACAGGCATTATTGAACAGACATATATATTTGTATTAGGCAATTTAGATTTTACTTTATCTATAACTTCCCCATATAATTTTATAAATGCTTCACTGTTACTAGTTCCTACTGCATCATTTATTCCATATGTTAAAAATACATTTTTAGGATACATTCTTATTACTGTGTCGATATCGCCATTTTGTACCGCTGTTGAAAGACTTCTACCTTTTTGAGCAACTACAGAACTTTGATTTAATACTCCATACCCAGATATTCCTTCTGCTCTGGAATCTCCAGCTATAACTGATGATGAAAATCTTTTCTTATAATCTACAGATT
Source organism: Intestinibacter bartlettii (assembly GCF_018917435.1). Taxonomy (GTDB): domain Bacteria; phylum Bacillota; class Clostridia; order Peptostreptococcales; family Peptostreptococcaceae; genus Intestinibacter; species Intestinibacter bartlettii_A. Next base: position 53,740 of record NZ_JAHLOQ010000012.1, on the reverse strand, counting down.
CTGGAGTTTTATCAGTAGTCGCACTCGATACTTGTTCACTTATTCCATTTTGAGCTTTTATAGATTCAATTTTTTCTTGAACCTCAACTACATCTTGAGATTCTAGTTGTTTTATAACTTCCACACCTTGTGCAACCTGTTGATTTTCTACATCATCTGCTTTATTTAAAGAATTTATCAAAATTGTAATAGTAAATCCTGCTACTAAAAATCCTATTGCAATTAATCCTCTCTTCACTTTCCTTTTTAGTCTGATTTAAATCACTCCCCCTCTTAACTATTATAAATATCCAATTTTTCCAATAGATATTATAACACTTTATTTTTCTTTATTAAATAACAATAATGTAACAAATATGTCATAGTTTTACAATATAAAAAAACAAAAAAAGTTAGTTTATGATGTTTTATCAAAAACTAACTTTTTTATTAAATATTTTACTAACAACAGCACCCATCATCGAAATTAAATAACAATAATATTATTAATATAACCCATATCCAAATATTATCATCATCAAATATATCATCTAAAAAATCGGTGCATAATAATAAAAATACTAAAACAATTATAATTAATATTCCACCATTAAACTCAAATCCACAATCTCCAAAAAATCTCGAAAAAGTTTCTTCTAATTTTGACATAACTTCTCCCCCTCAAAAGGTTTATCTTTGTTTAATATATGATTTTGTGTATTGATAAGTTACTTTTATTAATTTTTTATATTTTATTCATAATAAGTTTAAAATATCTACCTAAAATATCTTTATATAGTATATTCATATTAAAATTCTTATATTAAAAAAAATGTAACTTATATAATATAAAAATAATTCTACTATTTTCTAAATACATATTGAAAATTAATTATTATTATATTAAACTACTATTAAAAATTTAATTATTCAATAAAACTGGAGGTATAAAATGTTTGAAGAAATAAGAGACATAATAGCAGAGCAATTAAGTATAGACGATTTAGATGAATTGACTTTAGATACTTCTCTTAAAGACGATTTAAATGCTGATTCTTTAGATGCAGTTGAAGTAATCATGGCATTAGAAGATAAATATGATATAGAAATTGCTGAAGAAGATGCTGAAGAATTCAAAACTATCGGCGATATAGTGAACTACATTGAAGAAAATAAATAGTATAAACTTCTTCATTTTAGAAGTAAAAAAATAAGCTATAGAAAATAAACATCTATTTTCTATAGCTTTTTATTTATGTCCTTTTATTATATTTATAAATTCAATAATTACTATTCTTTATTATTTTAAGAATGTTGTACTTTATCTAATATGTAATCTTCCATTTGATCTATAGGAACTTTTAATGACATAGATAATTCAGCATGTAGATTATCTTGTGCTATTTTAAAATATTTTTCGTCTGTAGCACTTAATTTTTTTCCTTCATGTAATCTTTCTTCTTTTCTATAATAAATCGTCTTTATTAAACTAAGTAGCTTTCTACACTGACAACTTTTTATACATTCTTTATATGCCTTTTCTCGAAATCTTTCATCCTCAACTAATAATTCTTTTATATTTTTTATATCACTTAATAAAGTTTCAACATCTTCTTTTGATATTATTTTTCTAATTACAACCTTTTTGTTATCTATAGGTGTAAAGACTGTGCTTTTACTTTGATTTAAAGGTTTTAATATATAATACAATTTATCCTTAGGTGCACCATGTATATCTAAAGTCGAAATATCCATTATCTCACAAACCCCAACATTACCATAAATAACATATTCTCCTTTGTTAAACATATTTACATCCCTTTCTCATTTTAATTTGTAATATATTTTTAAAAATGCGAATATTCGCAATATATTTGGTATAATTTAGTCGAATTTTGCCTGATTAAATCAACTATAAATTTATACTGTATTATTCTTATTAAATGTTAACCTTTTGCTCTTATTTTAGAAACCTTACAATATAATTTTATCACAGTCAAAATTATATTGTAAGGTTTTTTTAATGAAAAATTTTAGTCTATTACTTGCTTACAAGTCTTTTTTGCTGTTATATATATCATATTTAATATATAAATTCATATTGAAATATGTCGATGTATTCTATGTATATAATGTATTTTCAATTAACTAAAAATGTCTACTTCTAAATTTTTTTCTGTTTTTTTGTCATATATTATATTTTATACATATAACCTTATATTTCTATACATTTTGTATACAATTAATTTACAAATTATGGTATATTTAATAATAATTAAAAACATACATGAGGTGATTACTGATGATAGAAAAGAAGTATATTGAAATGGAAGGGGACTTCTCTGGTAGTAGAGTTATAAATATTTATCTTCCAAATGATTATAATGAGAGAAGAAAAAAATATCCTGTACTTTATATGTTCGATGGACACAATTTATTCTTTGATGAAGAAGCAGCTTTCGGCAAATCTTGGGGGATGAAAGAGTACTTAGAAAATAATGATGTTCAACTAATTGTAGTTGGTATTCAATGTAGCTTTGAAGGCAACGAAAGAATGTCTGAATACTGTCCTTACGATTTAGAAAATTATAATGGTGAATTTATTAAAGGAAAAGGCGATGCATATTTAAATTGGATGATAAACGTAATAAAACCTATGATTGATGCCGAATATAGAACTAAAACTGATAAAAAAAATACCCTTATAGGTGGTAGTTCTATGGGTGGATTAATGGCAGCATATGCTGGTATTAAATATTCGGATGTATTTTCAAAATGTATTTGTATTTCTCCAGCCTTTGAACTATGCTACGATAAATTTATGAAAGATGCTATGGCTAGCCAATCTCAAAAAGGAACAAAATTCTTTATGAGTATAGGTAGTATTGAACTTGAATTAAATAATATAGCAGTTGAGTTCACTTCTTATATGCTTGAATTATGCCATATATTACAATCTAAAGGAGCTAACTGCTATCCTAGAGTGGTAATTGGTGGCGAACATAATGAAGCAAGTTGGGAAAAACAAGTCCCTGTATTTATAGACTATATGTTATAAGTATAAAATTCACATTAATTACATTAAAAAGAGGCTCAAAACTTACTTCTAATAAAGTATTTTAGCCTCTTTTTAATATCACCTATTTTACAATACGTTTTTTGTTATCAATAGGTGTATCCCATTTTCTTAAAATTTCTGTCATAAACCCTTTTATATCTATTCCATATAAATCATCTAGTATAGGGTCATTTAACACTTCCTGAGGGTCTCCATAAGCCACAATTTCACCATCTTTTAGCATAAGTACATTATCTGCAAAATATTGAACTAAATTCAAGTCATGTAAAACCCCTACTACTATTTTGTTATTTACACTAATCCATTCTTTTAGATTTTCTAATAAATCTATTTGATTTTTTAAATCTAAATGGTTTGTAGGTTCATCAAGTAGTATAATATCTGGATCTTGTGCAAATACTCTTGCTAAAAAGACTCTCTGAATTTGACCTCCAGAAAGTTCCGTAATCATTTTATCTTTTATATCTAAAAGTCCAACCTTTTCTATACTTTCTAATATTATTTTATCATCTTCTTTAGATAATTTACTAAGCGCTCCCTTGCTATAAGCATATCTACCTAAAGATACCGTATCATAAATTGTATATGGAAAATAGATTTGAGTAATTTGACTCATAAGTCCAACTTTTCTAGCAAAAGATTTTTTATCCATAGATGATACTTCTTTGCCATCTATAATAACACTTCCTCTATGTTCTAAAAGATTTGCAATAGATTTTAAAAGTGTACTTTTTCCACATCCATTTGGACCTACTATACACAAATTCTCTCCATTTTTAACTTTAAAGTTTATATCTTTTAATATGTCTTTTCCATCATATCCGCTATAAAGATTTTTAACTTCTAACATAATTATCAACTCGCCTTTTTAAAATAAACATACGCAAAGAATGGCGCTCCTATAAGAGCCGTAACTGCACCTACTGGCAACTCAGTTGGTGCGAATATACTTCTTGCAATTAAATCTGTAAATACCATCAAACATCCTCCAAATACGAAAGACATAGGTATTACATATTTATGGTTAGAACCGAATATTTTCCTTACGACATGTGGAGCTATTAAATCTACAAATCCAATTGTACCACTAAGTGATACTGCTCCCCCTGTAAGTACTGCAGAAAATATAAATAATTTAGTTTTTACTTTTGATGTGTCTACACCTACCGATTGTGCTTGTTCCTCACCAAAAGTAAGTATATCCATCTCTTTTGTGTACATAAGCGTTCCTATCATACCAACTAAACAAAATGGTATTATTAGACCCACATATGTCCATCCTTTCATAGCAAAGCTTCCCATTTGCCAAAGAGCTATTCTTTTTAAATCCTCTGAAAACATAGCTGTCAATGTTGTAAGCAATGCATTTACAAATAATGAAAAAACCATACCAGCTAATATTATAGTATTATTTGACATAGTTCTATCAATTTTACTCGAAAATAATATAACTAAATAAACTGTAAAAAGACCAAATATAAATCCAACAAACGGAAGTGTAAAACTTCCTATTAAGGGAATCGCTATCCCTGTTACTATTACAAGACCTGCACCTAGAGATGCACCTGCTGATACACCTAATGTATATGGTGATGCCAATTGATTTTTTAATATAGACTGTACAACTGCACCACTAGTAGCTAGACATCCACCAACTAAAAATGCCAATAATACCCTCGGCAATCTAATTTTCCATATAATAGATACATCCTTTGGCAAAACACCTTCTCTAAGAGTAATACCAAAGGTTTTATTTGCAATTATAGATATAGTGTCTAACATACTAATATTGGAACTTCCTATGGAAGTTCCAATATAAATAATAAATATAAGTATAAATATACTAAGTATACACTTTTTCTTATTGGTCTTTAAATTCATCTGGATATACAGCTTTTGCCATTTCCTTTAAAGCTTTTATTATATTTTGTGTTGGTCTTGAAGATGAGTTTGTATCTATAGAATATACTGCTTTTTCTTTAACTGCAGTTATATTATCCCATCCATCTCTACTCATTATTTCTTCAGTTGGATTTTCTATATAGTTTACATTTGTAAGTATTACATCTGGGTTTGCATCTATTACAGATTCTTCACTTGGTGATATCCAAGCATCTTGATCTGCAAATATATTTTCTGCACCTATTATTTGTATCATTTCATTTATAAATGTATCTTTCCCTACACTATATAATGTTGGTGCTGGACCTATTTCAAAGTAAACTTTCTTTTTGTCTTTTATTTTGCTTCCGATTTCTTTTATTGAATCTACATCTTTTTTCATAGAAGCTACTATTTCGTCACCTTTGTCTTTAGCATCTACAAGTTCTGCTATAAATTCTATATCTTTATATATTCCATCTATACTACTGCTGCTTGGTATGTAAACAACTGGTATACCTGCATCACTTACAGATTTGTATGGATCTTCTGATGAACCTGCTTGATTGTATCCTGATGCTATTATTATATCTGGATCTAATTCTATAATTTTTTCAGCATCTGGTGTTTGGAAGTCCATTAATTCTGTATCTTTACTTAAACCTTCAATTCCTTCTGAATATTTATCAGCTGCTATAATTTTATCAGCCAACCCTAATCCTACTAATACTTCTGTATTTGATGGTGCAGTAGATATTATTTTTTCTATCTTTGTTGGAACTTCAACTTCATTTCCTGCCCTATCTGTTATTGTTTTTTGACCTGAGTCACTGCTACACCCAACCGCAAATACAAGCGTCAGGCATAATAAAATTGATAATAATTTCTTCTTCATATGAATTCCTCCTCATATACCTTTTAATATTTTTCTTTAAAGCTTTGTCAAGATTAATACAGTCAGAGTTACCATAATTTAACTATAACCCCTTATGTTTTTTGATTATAGCATAATTATAATATTTTTTGGAATTATATTTTACATTTATTTTACTTTTGATAATAACAATTTGTTATATTACCAATTTTCGATATTATTAATAATTTTATTAGGAACATTTGTAAATATATATAATTTTACAAACTTTTTCCATTAAAAATAAAAAAACTAACCCTAGGGTTAGTTTTTTCTCTTAAAATACCGTTCTTATTTTAAAGTAAAATTCTCCACCCCGAAGATTTTCTTATTAGTATATTAGGCAGGTCTCCTGGCTTAGTTTCATCCTATTAATTCACCTTCCCATGAATAATCACAGTGGTTTTATCGAATAATAGTCCACATCACAGTAACGGGGGCTGCAGAGGAATTTCACCTCTTTCCCTATTAATCTAAATAATTAGAACCTATATACTTTTTTTGCTTTTATAAGATTATAACATAATGGAATTAAATTTCTATACATTTATAAAATATTCAAATAAATAACATAATATGAATTTTTTGCAAATATATACTCTTTTATATTATTATTCAAAATTTATTTATTTTTCTTCATAAAACGACACATTTTTTATTACTATATCAAATGTTCCATTTTCATTTTTTCTAACACTGTACTTCATTGCATCTTCAAAATCTGATAAATTACCTTTTATATCAAATCCAGTATCAGTTTTTATACTTCTCTTTTTAAGTTTCTTTTCAACCCATTTTTTATCAACAGAGAAGTTTTCAGTTAACCCCTTGTCTTCCATATGTTCTTTAAAACTTTCTTTTAAGTTTTGATCTACTATATTATTTTGAACAAATTCTTCAACATTTATTTCTTCTTTTTCTTTTAAAGTATAATTAAGCATGCTTCTTATATCTTCAGCTTTTTTCATATCATCAGCAATTGCATTTGTTATCCAATTTTCTGCTGTAGTTTTGAACACTTTAGTCTTATACTTATCATCTTCTATCTTTTGGGCATTTAAGAATTCTGTTACAAATTTTGTTTCTATTTGTTCCTTTTCAGCATCTTTATCTAATAATCTAAAATGATAATCATCATTTATTCCACTAACGCCTACTAATGCACATTGTTTTGGTTTACCAGTCTCAGGTATTCCTATTTCATTTGATACTATTTGTATATTAAATTTATCTTCTACAAATTCAATTGAATGTGTATAAAGTTTTTTATACTCAAGTCTCATTATAGCTACATTTTTTTCATCTTTTACACTATATAGACAAATTGCTAAGTCACAAGAGTCCATCTCTTCACCTTGTTGCATGATTTCAAATAGGTAAGAAGCTATTTCCTTAGAATTTTGTAAGAAAGTATCTTCATCATAAATAATTTGTTCGCAACAATTTTTAACAATATTATTATTGTAATCATTAAACTCAGCTTTTCTCAAATCATCATCTTTTGATACTCTATTTATTATTTTTTGAAAAAACTTATCTACTTCTAAGCTATTTTTACATTCATAGTCATTTAATATTGGACTATCGCTATTTTTATCTAGTACATGTACTATGGATTTATGTATAATCATTTATTTCACTCCTTTTTATCTTAATTTTTCAATTAACATTTTCATATCTTCCGGAATTTCCGCCTTAAACTCTAGTAATTCTTTTGTTCTAGGTTGTTTAAACTTTAATCCGTATGCATGTAATGCTTGTCTTTTTATTAAATTTTCATCTACAAAACCGTATAACTCATCACCTATAATTGGATGTCCTATGTGAGCCATATGCACTCTTATTTGATGAGTTCTTCCTGTTTCTAATTTAACTTCTACTACAGTTGCATCATTTAATCTTTCTAGTACTTTATAATGAGTAATTGATTCTTGTCCTCTTTCATCTACTACTCTTTTTACACTATCATCTGTAGTTCTGTATATAGGCTCATTTATAGTATTTTCATCGTCTTTTACAATTCCCTTTACTACAGTTATGTATTTTTTCTCAAAGTCTTCGCTTTTCATTTCACTAGATAATACATGTTGGGCAAATGGATTTTTTGCTACTATTACTAAACCTGATGTATTCATATCTAATCTATTTACAAATCTGATTTTAACATCTTCACCTTTTTTAACTATATAATCTGTAACTCCATTTGCCATAGTATTCTCAAAATGGCTCTTTGTTGGATGAACTACCATAAATGGAGGTTTATCGACCATAATTAAGTCGAAATCATCGTAAATTATATTTAAATTTAAATCCTGAGGTGCAAAATTAGCCATATCTTCTTGAATTTCAACCTCTATTAAATCGCCTTTTTTAACTTTTTTATCTAACTTTTTAAAATTTTTATTTACAGTAACTGTTTTAAATCTTTTTAATTTAGATGCATATCTAACTGAAAAGTTTAATCTATCTAATAAAACTTCTCTTAAAGTTAAATCATCCTCTTCATTTATATATGAAATAAGATTATATTTTTGATCTTCTTTTTTGAACAAATTCACACCCACTTCCTTTTTATTGACATATATATTTTACACTAATTTTCAAATATAATGAAGGCAAATATTTTACCATAAATATACTAATAGAAAATAATTTCCTTACAATTAAAAAGGAGTTCTCTGATTAGGGACTCCTTTTTATCTTTTATGTATTTCATAATTATTTTTATTTAAAATTTAAATAGCTTATTGTGTTAATGTTTCGTCATAAGCTTTACATACATCTACCCATTTTTCGCAGTGTGAGTATTTTTCCATTTCATCACAAGTTAATTCTATAGCTGAATTACTACTTCCACAAGCAGGGAATACCGTATTAAATCGTTTCATAGAAACGTCTAAAAATACTTTCACTCCATCATTTGCTATGGCAAATGGACAAACGCCACCTATTGCATGTCCTATATACTCTACAACCTCTTCTGGAGTTAGCATTTTTGCCTTAGTAGCAAACTCAGCTTTATATTTTTTATTATCAATTTTTGCATCACCAGCTACAACTACTAATATAGCATTATCCCCTGCTTTGTTTTTAAAAGATAAAGTTTTAGCTATTCTTGCTGGTATAACATTTGCTGCTTGAGCTGCTAATTCAACTGTTGCACTTGATTGGTCAAATTCTAAAATGTCGTCTTCTCTTCCATATTCTGCGAAATATTCCTTAACTTTTTCTATTGACATTTTTACACCTCTATATTTAGTCTTTTCCATATAGTATAGCATATATTTGGGCAATCCATACATTTGTTTTGGAAAATTTTTACATAATCAATTTTTAATTTATATTGTCTAAAATTAAATTTATAATAATAATTCTAAATAGTTATAGTAGACAACAATATGTGTTATAATACATCTTATAAAAGAGGTGGGATAATGGAAAGAATTATTACAATTAACTCAAATAACTTACCAAAATCTATAATGACAAAGGATATTTTGAAAGATAAATTACAAAAGGTAGGATTTACAGTTTGTGATGAAATTCACCCAGAAACTGAACTCATTATTTCCATAGGTGGAGATGGTTCTTTTTTACAGACAGTACATGACTTTGAATTTCCAGAGGTCCCTATTTTAGGAATAAATACAGGACATTTAGGATTTTTCCCAGACTTTTCTCCATCCGACATAGATCATTTTATAGAATCTTATTTAGTTGGAGACTACATAGTACAAGAAATACCTGTTCTTCAATCGACTGTCTGTACTAAATCTAATTGCAGCGATGTATTCGCAATAAATGAAGTCGTTGTAAAAGGATATAAATCTAGAACTATACATTTATCTTTAGGTATAAATGACCACCATGTTCAAAATTTCAGCGGTGATGGTTTAATAGTATCGACTTCAACTGGCTCTACAGCATATAACTATGCCGCTAGTGGAAGTATAGTAGACCCAAGTATAAATGTAATGCAAATTACACCACTTGCCCCAATAAACACAAATGCCTACAGAAGTTTTACTTCTAGTATTATTTGTTCAAAAGATTCAATCGTAAATATAGCTCCAGAATATAGATTTGAAGACTCTATATTAATCGTAGTTGACGGGGTAGAATATCAATTCAAGCAAATAGTAAGTATTTCTACATTTGTCTCTGATTTAAAAGTTAAATTACTTAGAATGTCAAATTATGAATTTTGGAGCAGAGTAACTGAAAAGTTCTTATAAAATTTATAAATTTCATACTTTTAGGAGGATAATTATGAAAATAGGTGTAATGAGTGACACACATGGTAGCTTGCCTTATTTTGAAAAAGCATTAGACTTATTAAACGATTGTGATGTAATATTCCATATCGGAGATGTACTATATCACGGTCCAAGAAATGATTTACCAGAAGGATATAATCCTAAAGGCGTCATAGAAAAAATAAATAATCTTGACAATATTATAATAACTAGAGGAAATTGTGATGCAGATGTAGACCAAATGGTAATAAAGCATCCTATTGAAGATGGTTATGTTTTAACTGAGGTTGGACAAGTAACATTCTTATTAGATCATGGATACTTAGAACCAAAAGAAGAAATTATACAAAGAGCTAAAAATAAAGAAGCAAATGTCTTAATTTTAGGTCATACTCATGTAAAAGAATTATACATGGATGAAGACTTAGTAGTTTTAAATCCAGGAAGTACTTCTATCCCTAAAGATGGAAGTCACTCTGTTGCTGTTATAGAGATTGAGCCTATTGAAGGTAATCACCATCAAGTAGATATGGACATCAATTTAATAGATATAACTACAGGTCAAATTATAGAACTATAATTTTAATATGAATGTAATTTCCTATGTATAAAAAAATTGCTAGAAATTTTCTAGCAATTTTTTTATACAAATATTCTAATTTTATTTATTCGATTTTTATCTATACTTTCAATTTTGAATTTAACATTTTCAACTTCGATTAATTCATTTTCTTCCGGTATACGCTTTAAATATCCAATTATAAATCCTCCTATTGAATCAAATTCTTCTGATTCAAAATTAATTCCAAGTTGTTCATTTACATCAGATATTTTTGTACTACCTTCAACTAAATACTCATTATCACTTACTTTTGTAATTTCTTCTTCCTCTTCATCATACTCGTCGTCTATATCTCCAACAATTACTTCAACTAAGTCCTCTATTGTAAGTAGGCCGGCTGTACCACCGTATTCATCTACTACTATAGCCATTTGAGTTTTTTCTTTTTTCATTTCTTCAAGAAGTTGAGTTATTTTTTTAAATTCATAAGTAAAGAATGCCTCTCTAATATAATCTTTTATATTAAAATTATCAATTTCTTCATCACTTAAGAAAATAATATCTTTTATATTTAATATTCCTACTATATCATCAATACTTTCATGATATACAGGTAATCTACTTAACTTTTCACTTTTAAATAATTCTATTATTTCATCATAACTGTCTTCTATATCAATAGCTACCATGTCTAATCTTTGAATCATAGCTTCTTTAGCTTGCATATCACCAAATTGGAACACGTTATTTATTATTTCACGTTCTTCCATTTCAAGGACACCCTCTTCATGACTGACATTTACCATAGCTTTTAATTCTTCTTCTGTAATAAATGGTTTAACTCCATCATTTTCAATACCCATTATTTTGAATATAATACCTGTTAAAAGATTAAATACCCAAACTATAGGTTTTGTAATTTTCATTATTACACTAATTGGTTTAGATACTGCAACAGCTATTTTTTCAGGGCTATTTGCCGCAATAGTTTTTGGTGTTATTTCCCCAAAAATTAAAACAAGTACTGTCATAACTGCTGTAGCTATAGCAACTCCTCCATCGCCAAATATACTTATAAATAATGATGTTGAAACAGATGTAGCAGCTATATTTACTATATTATTACCTACTAAAATAGAACTTAGTAAGTCACTTGATTTTTCAATAAGTGAAGATACTAATTTAGCACCCTTTACTCCTTCATCTTCCATATATCTAATTCTAATTTTGCTAAGAGACATTAAAGATGTCTCAGATGCTGAGAAAAATCCTGATCCCAACAACAAAACTACTAATAAACCTATTTGTAATATATTCCCGGTCGAACCCAACCTTTACCACTCTCCTAATTTTATAATTTTTGTATTAGTACTAATTATAGCATAAACATAACTAATTTGAAAATATAGTTCAGATTTTGATTTTCTTTACTTTAATTATAGTTATATTATTTGAATTTATTATTAAAAAATAATTAAAATTAATTGTAAACTATAAATTACTATAATTGTTAACTGTTATTTTTATATTTAAAATAATAATCCTAATTTTAAATTTATATATTGGTTATAATTCTACTATATTATCAAATATAAATTTTATACTAAATTATTGAATTTAATTTCAAATATATAGAAATAATAAAATTAATATAAATAGAATTCATAAAAAGATATAATCATTATTAAGCCTAAATTGTTTTTTGTGATAATTAATTCACTTAAAAGTTATATATCTCTATATTTTTTAATTTGATACACTTTTTTATTTTTCTAAAAAAAAATCGCGTTTTTTGTCTTTTTTTGTGTCATATTGTAGCTTTCCTCATATATTATTATTAAGAAAAATTTAAATATTTTTCTTTAAACCTCTTGTTGATATGAGATGAACGATTTTTTTAATTTCTCTAAAAATTTATAAAAACATGTATATATACTTGAAGTTTAGGCAACAATTATATATGAGAGCGGAAATTATATATATATATCTCTCCCCCTAATAAGTATATATTTTAAGGCATCTACAATTTTTCCCCCTTGTAGATGCCTCTTTTTTTTATTAATATTTATTATCTATACTTATAGCTTAATAATTTTGCTTTTTATAAACTACATTAATAAATCCTTATATAGTCCTTTTGCAAAATCTTGAACTTCTTTATCTATTTTTACTTCCATAGCTGCTTCCATTTTTGATCCACAGTTAGTACAAACAGATATTGGTAAAAATGCATTACAGTATACTAACTCACCACAATCGTCACAATATCTAGTAAATAACTCAACTACACTTATACCAAAAGGAGATATTTCTAATTCGCTATCCTTTACTTGTAATAAATTTGTTTTTAATAACCTATCTCTACTTACATCATTATAATCTTTAAGACCTTTTTCAAATTCTTCTTCTGTTATGATATTTTGTTTTTTGAAATAAAAATGTTTTAATAATTCATATTCTCTTATATCTTTTTCACTATTTTTTATTGTATTTTTTTTCAACATATTATCACCCCTTTTTTAGAATATTCTGTATAGTACGACATTTTTCCTTCTTTTTATTTAAGTCAAATTTCACCATATTTTTTCTATAATTCTTATTTTTTAAAATTTTCGCGTAATTTCAGTTAATTCAACAAACTTTGCTGTAAAATTTTGACTAAAAATATTTATTATTTAATCTATTTATATATTTTAAAAATAATACTTAATAATAAATTTAAAATAAATATAATTTTTTTAAAAAAAATAAAAACATCTGTAGTTTTAACTCTTACTACAGATGTTTTATATATATTTTCTTCTTATTTATATTTTAGCTATATTCAATATTTATTTTAGATCCATTTCCACCATCATTAGGAGTTACAATAAGTTTTACTGGCACTCTATTTTTAAGTTCCTCAACATGACTTATTATACCAACACTTAATTGTTCACTGTGTAGCTTTTCTAGTGATTCCATAACTATATCTAAAAGCTCATTATCTAAAGACCCAAATCCTTCATCCAAGAAGAAGAATTCTAATGGTGCGCTTCCTTTTAATTGAATTTGTGATGATAAAGCCAATGCTAATGCTAATGAGGTTAAGAAAGTTTCTCCTCCTGATAAAGTTTTTATACTTCTTCTTAATCCTCCATTATAATTATCTCTAATGACAAAGTTTAGATTATCATCTATTTCTAATACATATCTTCCCTTTGTCATTATATCAAGTCTTTTAGATGCCTCTATTACTATATATTCAAGTTGATTTTTAGCTACAAACTCTACAAATCTTTTTCCTTGTAATAGTTTTTCAATTTCTTTTAATAATTCTAATTTGTGCTCAGACTCATCTAATTTTTTTTGAAGTTCTTTGACTTTCTTTAAGTTTTTTTCTAAAGTCATAACTTCATTTTGTTTGGCGCCAATTTCTTTAGTTATTTCATCAATATCATGTGCTAACTTATATTTGTTCTTTTCAAGACCTAAAAATTCTTTTAAATCTACAGTTTTTCCATCTAATTTTTCTTTTAAATTTTTAATTTCAACTGCTAGTTCTTTTTCTTCTTTTTCAAAGAATTCTATTTCATCTTTTAACTTTTCTCTTTCATCTTCATCTATAAGGGCATTTTTTACTGCATAGATACTTTCAAATTTATATTCAAATAATAATTCTTTAAGATCGTTCTTAGAAGTTTTATATTTACTTTTAGCCTCTTCTAGTTTTCCTTTAGATTGACTTATTTTTGATTTTAATTTTTCAGTTTCATATTTTTCTTCTTCAACTTCAACTCTTAACTTTGCTTCTGTCGAAGTTATTCTATCAATTTCATTAATTATATTGTCTAGAAGATGTTTTGGATTTTCTCCCTTTGTTATTAAATTAAACTCTGTCTCTTTTTCAACTTTATCTCTTTGCTTACTTTCATTTTCTTTGTTTAGATTAGAAATATTTTTATCTAATTCTATAAAATCATCTCTTTTTTCTTTTAAGTTCAATTCTATCTGTTCTTTATTGTTTTTTAATAAAGAATTTTCTTCTTCTATTTGCTCTATAATTCTAGAATTTTTATTTATTTCTTCTACTTTTTCTTTTAAATTGTCTATTTTTAAACTTGAAGCTAGATATAGATATTCTTTCTTTATTGAATCATAATTTTTGCTTATTCTTTCTACATTTTCTTTTACCGTATTTAAGTTTTCAGTTTTATTTAAAATATCTTTACTTAATTCTAACTCTTCTTTTTCTTTTTTATTTTTCGTTTTTTCTAACTCTTTAATTTCAACTTCTAGTTTTTCTTTATTTTGTGTCCAATCAGAAATTTTTTCTCTAAGTGAAATTACTTCTTTTGATAATATATTTAAATCATCATTTATTTCACTTGAATTTAAATCTCCAATATCATTTTTTATTTCCCTTATTGATTCTTCAGTTATATTTATTGTACTTAATAATTGGCTTTGATAGCGTATAGATTCATCATAATCCCTCGTTGCATAACTTATCTTTTCATCAATCTTTCTAATTTGACTTTCTATATATATTATCCTATCATTGTTATTTATTTTATCTAAATTAGGATGATGAGTTGAACCACATACAGGACATGGTGCCCCTTCTATCAACTGATTTTTTAATTCATTTGCTAGATTCAAAAATTTTTCTTCATCTAAATTTTTATCTAAACTATTTCTTTCATTTTTATACTTTTCAATTTGTTCTTTTAAATTTTTTACTTCTCTATCTAATTTAAACTTTTCTTCTTTATCTTTATTTAATTTTTCTTGTAATCCATCTAATTTACTTTCATTTTGTTTAGTCTTTTCATAAAGTGTTTTTAAAGTCAAAACTTTATTAGACATAATTACTACTTCATCGTTAGTTCCTGGTGATTTTGATATTAAACTTTCATACGTAGTATTTATATTTCTAAGCTGTGTTTTTACATCTTTTGTTGAGTTTTCTGCATATCTAAAATTACTTTTTAAGGCCTCAAGTTCTTTAGTCAATACAGGGATATATTTTTCATTTTCTTCAAAATCTTTTTTTACTCTCAAATATTCTTTTTCTACTTCAAAAGCTTTATACACTTTTTCTTTAAAATCTTCACTAGTTCTAATTGCTGATATTTTAACTTCATTTTCTTTTATAGAATTATGTACCTTATTATTTTTTGCATCTAAGTTCTCAATTTCTTTTCTTAAACTTGTTTTTTCTTTTTCAAAGTCATAAATTCTAGCTTTTAAACCTTCTATAGATTCTACTATCTCTTTTATTTTTTGTTCTATAGTTATCGCTCTTTCATATCTCTGCTTGCTCGAAATTAGACTTTCTAATTTGCTGTCTTTTTCATGTAGAGCTTGTTCATACTTTATTTTAGTAGATTCATATTCTCTATTTAAAGCTGTAAATTCATATTCTAAAGTTCCTAATTCTGTGCTATATAGTTCTATTGACTTTTCAAAATCTTGTACATTTTTTATATGAGGGTTTATTACTTTAGCATGTCCAGAACGCTCTACCTTTACTTTATTTTCTTCAATTTTTGGCGCTTTTTCATCAAGCTTTCTCTTTTTATTTTCTTTTTCTTCTAGTGATTGTTGATATCCTATAATCTCTCTATATTCATTATATCTTTTCTCTATATCTTCTAATTCCTGTCTCATATTTCTAGATGAAGCTTGTAATTCTGTAAGTTGTTTATAAGTTTCATCAAAAACCTCTTGAGTAGTTCCATCATATTGTAAAAGACTGTTATCTAGTACTTCTATCTCAATCTTTTTATCATCTCTTTTTCCTTTTATCTTTTCTGTAAGAGATTTTCCGTACTTTTCAAGATTAAAAATTCTCTCAAGCATTTCTCTTCTTTTACTATCATCTAATTGTAAAAACTCACTGAATTTACCTTGAGGCAAAACAACAGATCTAGTAAAATCAGATGCTGTAAGTCCAACGATATCTATAATAGCCTTGTCAACATTAGTCTTTTGTTCTGCTATTACTTTCTCGGTATTATCCATATTTATCTCAGTTAATATTGCTCTATATGAGTTGGCAGTACCTGATTTATTTTTATTTAATATTCTTTCAACACAATATCTTCTTTTATTGTGTTTATTTCCTATTTCAAATATATATTTTATTTTAGCGCTGTTACAAGATGTATTTATATATTCTTTAGTATCTCTAGATATATTTCCATACATAGCTATAGTTATAGCATCTAATATAGTAGATTTTCCACTTCCTGTCTTTCCAAAAATACCAAATAAACCTCTCGATGTTAATTCACTAAAATCAATTACTTGTTTTTCTATATAACTATTTAATCCACTTATCTCTAATCTAATTGGTCTCAATTACTGTCACCCTCTTCTTCAACTATGTTTAAAAATAAATCCAATAATTCACCTTTTGGTTCTACTTTATTTCTAAATTTATAGTATTCAATGAATAATTCTTTCATTGTTTTTTCCCTCATATCTACATGTTCATACTCATAACTTTGATTTATTATAGGTTTTATTTCTATAATGTCTTTTAATAAAGATTTCATTGTTTTAATATGATTTTGGCTTATTACTTCATCAGTCACTATCTCAAAATAAGACCATATATTTTTATCTTTATTTTCTTCACATATATTTATGGCTTCTTCTACTCCTTTACATTTAAAAACTTCTATTGGTTTGTAATTTTTAAAGTAAATATCTTCAATTATAGCATCTTCCCCTGGGTGAACTTCTACAATTTTAGCCCCTTTTGAGTATATTCTTTCACTTTTACTGTATTGAATTGGTGAACCGCTATAATACGCATGTAATCTCTCTGATGCCTTTTGTGGTTTATGTAAATGACCTAATGCTGTATATTGCGAATTTTGTGGGAGGTCATTCTTTTGAACAAGGAGACTTCCACCTAATTCTATAGGTCTTTCAGATTCTGTTGATTCACCTCCAACTACAAATAGATGACTCACAGCTATATTTACACTATCTTCTTCAAAGTTTTCTTCTAATTTTCTAAATAAATCTCCAACCTTTTTACTATAAGATATTTGTTGTTCTCTATCTGTATCACCTTTTATAACTTCATTTAATCTTTTTTCACTTGGATAAGGAAGAGTTATTAATGTTACCTTTTCTCCCTTAAAATTAAATTTTGTACAGCCTTCTAAAGCTTCTGTTATTTCAAAACCGTTGTATTTAGCTACGTTTGTTTTACTTAGTGGGTATCCAAACACTAGTATTCCCATCTCTTCAGCTAAAGGTGTAATAGCTGCCAATCTTTCAGGATTATCATGATTTCCTGAAATCACTACCACACATCTATTTCCATTATCAGCTAATTTGCATACAGTTTTATAAAATAATTTTTCAGCAGCAGCTGGAGGATTTGATGTATCATAAATATCTCCAGCTATTATTACCATATCTATGTTATTTTCTTCGACTATATTTATAAAATCATTTAAAAACATCTCTTGTTCTTCTAGTCTGCTATTTCCCTCTAAAGTTTTTCCCAAGTGCCAATCTGATGTATGAATAAATCTCATCGTATTATCTATCTCTCCTTTTAATATCTCGCCACTAATTTTTGCTGCGATTATTTTTACTCAATTTTTACTTGTTCATCTATACTGAATAAATACAAATACTTTTCCTTTATTTTTTTACCAGTCAATATAGAAAGCACCTCTGCATAAAGATCTAATTGTTTTTTGTATCGATGTATGATTTGTTTTTTATTGTTTTCATCTATCCAATCTGTCTTATAGTCTAAAATAACTAGTTCATCATCTTCTTCAAAGTATAAATCTATAACACCTCTAAGCATAACAGATTCATCTCCATATGTTTCTCTGTTGTTTTTAAATTCTTCATCATTTAAATATATATCGTTCATCTTTATTTGAGTATATATCTTTTGCTCTCTCTTTACAAATTTAGATGATAACATTCTCTTAGCTATAGGACTTCTAAAGAATCTTAATATTTTTCTAGGAGATAAAACTTTTGACTCCTTCTCTGTTATTACTCTTCTTTTTATTAAATCCTCTATTTGAGATCTTATCTCTTTTTCTGTCGATATTTTGTCAAAGTCTAAAACTTCCATTATTAAATGGACTATTGTACCTCTTCTTGCGCCTGTTATTTTTTCTTGTTTTTGGGTTTCACTTAAAAACTTAGGTTTTTTAAGTGTTGTCTTTTTCCTATATAAACTATAAGATTCATCTTGGTCTTCATATTCTTCTTGTCTTTTCTTTATTTCTGTTACAGATATACTAGCAGCTTTTTTTACAACACCTAAATAAGGATATTCAAAATCTAATTTATCTTCTATTTGAGTATAATATTGTGTATCACTTTGAGATAAATCAATATTATTTAAAATTTCTCTTATTCCTTCTTTTTCATGTTTTTCAAAATCTATATCATCTCTAGTCCAAGTTTTCATATACCACTCAGATTCATCTTCCACAGATATTTTTGTAGATATATTATATGTTTCTCTAATTTCTTCTAAATCTTTGTGTTTTATAACAGCTGGCATCATCCAATCTAAATAATTTTTACCGTTTAATATATCATATTTTGATACCATTTTTTCTGTTGATATATTTGATGACCATTTATGCAAGTTTTGTTCTATATCTTTTATTGATGCTGTTATTATAAGTTTTTCTTTTGCTCTTGTTAACGCAACATATAATATTCTCATCTCTTCTGATATATTTTCTATATTGATTTTGCATTTTAAGGCCTCTTTTGCAATACTTGGATATGATATTCTTCTTTCAAAATCTACAATTTGAGGTCCATATCCTAATTCATGGTGATATAGTACATCTTTTCTAAAGTCCATAGTATTAAAGTTTCTACCCATACCAGAGCAAATAACTATCGGGAATTCTAGTCCTTTACTTTTATGAATACTCATAATTCTGACTACATTTGCATTTTCTCCTAAAGTTTTTGCACTTCCCATATCTGAGTTGGATTTTTTTAATTTACCTATAAAGTTAATAAAATTAAAAATTCCTTTAAAACTTGTTTCTTCAAATTGTTTAGCTCTTTCAAATAAAATTCTTAAATTTGCTTGTCTTTGAGCCCCACCTGGTAAAGCTCCACAGTATGCATAATATCCACTATTTGTATATATATACCATAAAAATTCATCTGTACTCATATACATAGATTTTTCTTGAAGTTCTTTTAAGTCATCTAAAAATCTTCTTACTTTTAATTCAAGTTCGCTTGGTTGTTTTTCGCCTTGTATATTTTCTTCTTCAATTTCTGAATCTATATTATAAATTAAATCATCTTGTTCAGCATACATATATGATTGGTCATACCCTTCATTTATATAAGATTCATCATACATAATCTCATCATTATATGTGATTTCTTCATCATAATAATCAATATCTGTATAATCAATATTTTGATAATAATCGTCCATATCATTTTGTATACTTTGATTATCTGCTGCATCTTCCATGTGATTAAGTATGTTTGTAGTTACTTGTTCAATTTCATAATCAATAATTTCATCTGTTTCTATATTATGCTCATCATCTTCATTCTCTTGATCTTCTACTTTACTTAAATCTATACTTTCACCTACAAATTTTCTCATAGCTTCATAGAAACTTACCTTTTTGTCTACAGTTCTAATATCTATAAAATCTTCTGGTGTAAATCCATATATAGGAGATCGTAGAATTGCAATAAGAGGAATATCTTGCATTGGGTTATCAATTACTTTTAAGAAAGACATCATTACCTGTATTTCCATAGTTTCAAAGTAACCTTGTCCCATATCTGCATAAGTTGGAATATCCATATTTATTAATTCCTCTGCAAATACTGGAGCCCATGCTGATGTAGCCCTAAGTAATATTACTATGTCCTTATATTCCACATTTCTATATTCACCACTTCTTTTATCGAAGACCTGCATTATTTCTCCATTTTCGTTAGGTCTCATAATATCTCTAATTATTTTACCTACCATTCTTGCCTCTATCTGGCTTGCATCTAAATCTTCGCTTTCTTCCTCTTCTTCATCAGGATTTTCAACTTCTTCAACTTTCTTCTCCATTAGATGTATTTCTGTAGGTCCACCTAATATTATCTTTTCATCTTCAACTTCTGCAAAATTGGCACCCAAGTTTAGTTTTTCTTCTTCGTTATAATCAATTTCACCCAGATTTTTGCTCATTATGTGTTCGAATATGTAGTTTACACTGTCTACTACTTCTTTTCTACTTCTGAAGTTTTTATATAGCATTATTTTTTTGTATTTGCTAGATAAATCAGTATCATAAGTAGCGTATTTTTGTAAGAATATTTCTGGTTTTGCTTGTCTAAATCTATATATACTTTGTTTTACATCACCAACCATAAATCTATTAGGTTCATCTTGTTTAGCTATTGTAGATAAAATAACCTCTTGAACTTGGTTACTATCTTGGTATTCATCTATAAATATTTCATAGAACTTTTCTCTATACTCAAGGGCAATATCCGATGGAATATTTTTGCCTTTTTTATCAAATAAAAAATCTCCATTTTCATCAGTTTCAGTTAAAATCTGTAATGCAAAATGTTCTATATCACTAAAATCTATAATTCCCTTATCTCTTTTTTTCTGACTATATATTTTATCAAACATTAAAACTACATCAGATAATGATTTAACAACTGGATATAGGAATTTAATTTCTTCTTTTAAATCGTCATAATGTTTACTAAAGACTGATGTTTTTATTTTCTCAACTGATTTTTTAGCATTATCTCTTGTTTTCTTTGCTCTATCTTTTTCCTCTTTTACATAAGATGGTGCATCTTTAGGAATTCTCTTAACTCCTTTTGCAAAGTTTTCAAATTGCATAGTTGCAATTTTGTTGTATGCATCACTCCACGAAATATCACAAGCGTTTACTATATCTTTTATTTTTTGATATTCTATTTTTAATTTGTCATTAAAAGTTACTAGTTCATCTATCCCAGATACATCTTCAATTGCTTTTTTTAAAGATTTTTCTATACCTTCCATTTGAATTTTTACAGTTTGAAGTATTGCATTGGCCCATTTTGAAGTTGCAAAATCAAAATTATCATCAATATTAAAATCCTCTGCACTTTGCTTTAACCACTCTTTTGGATATGGTGATGCCATTACAAAGCTATATATCGATAAAATCAGATTTTGTAAGTTTGAATCCCCTCTCTTTTCAGCATAGCAATCTACTAAATAGCAAAACTCTTGGTCTTGTTCTTCATATAAAATATCAAATGCCTCATCTATCGCTTCTAATTTCATAAGAGAACATTCCGTTTCATCTCCAATTCTAAAATTAGGATCTAGATTGATTTTGTGGAAATTCGATTTTATAACCTCTAAACAAAATGAATGTATTGTCGTTATACTAGCCTTATTTAAAAGTACTAATTGGTCTTGAAGGTGTTCATCTTCTGGATTTTCATCTAATTTTTTAGAAATAGCATCTCCTATTCTCTCCCTCATTTCAGATGCAGCTGCATTAGTGAACGTAACTACTAATAATTTATCTATGTCTACTTTTAAGTCTGGATTTAAAATCATTTGTATTATACGTTCAACAAGTACAGCAGTCTTTCCAGAACCAGCTGCTGCGGCAACTAACAAGTTCCCACCTCTACTATCGATAACATTTTGTTGTTCTTTTGTCCATATTGTAGAACTCATTATTCCACCTCCTCAGCCATCATACGAATAATTTCTTCGTTCTTTTTATCTTTTATAATATTATAATTATTGTCCTTAAGAGTAGGATCAAATTGGCATATAGCATTATATATACAGAAGTCACACGAAGTTCTATCTTTATGTTTATTAGGATTTATACTTATATCTCCACCTAACATTCCTTCACACAAATCTTTTATTTCATGTTTTACATATTTTCTAAGTACTTCGAATTCCTGATAAGTTACACTATTTGTATTTTTTGATAAACTTCCGTCTTTATTTAAAGCTGCCGGAACTATTAGTGAAGATTTTACATCTTCTTCATAAAGTGCCTTATCCATTTTTTTAATTATATGAGCATCTTTTGCCAAAAGCCCTTTCATCTTAGACTGTTTTAATATTTCTTCATCTATTTGCTCTTCTTCTTTATTTTCATTAAATTTAGCAATTGGATTATCTATCTTACAATATAAAATTGCAGCTGGATGAATACTATTTCCTTTTTTCATTGCACTTTCAAGTATTGCATCTAGATAAACTAATAATTGAAGTTGTAATCCATAATATACTTCTGTAAGATTTATATTTTTATCTGATGATTTATAGTCAATTATTCTAATATATCTTTCATCACCTTCATCAAATTCATCTATTCTGTCTATCTGACCAATTAGATTAATTTGAGTCCCATCTTCTAGCACTATTCTTATAGGAGGATATTTCCCTGTTTGTCCAAAATTAACTTCATAATCTATAGGTTCAAATTCTCCAGATTTAATTTGTGTAGCAATTATATTTATTGCTGCCATAAGCATCTTTTTAAGCCTATAAGATAAATACTTATATCTAGGTGAACTATTTAATATAAATCCAGGTATCTGTGCAATCATATGATCTACAATAGAAACTACCTTTTTTTCTATATAAGCTTCATTGATTTGATTCCAATGAAGTCCATCCTTTTCTAGTGATTTCGAGAATTCATACATTATATTATGTATAAATGTTCCTAAATCTGGTGCAGCAAATGAATATTCCTTTCTTTCTTGTGCCTTAAGTCCATATTGAATAAAATATGCAAATGGACAAGCTGAATATTTTTCTAGTCTAGAAACACTCAAATTATGTGTTTCATATAATTTATTTATTTTTTCTTCTGATACTTTATGGACCATATTTGTATAAGTAAGTCCTGAAATTATCTTTGTTGTTATCTCTTTATATTTATTGTCATTTGCAAAATATCTGTATACATCTAACCATAGATTTTCTATCTCTTCACCATTATCAAATGATTTTATTTTATTTACCATTTTGTTGAATGTTGGAGATTTAACAGTTATATCTTCCATCATCTGTTCTTCATTTTCTCTTTTATTTTCTAATAGATAACTTTCTATGTCTAATTTAGGGAATATTTTTTTAAGCCTAGCTATTATTATAGAAGGCCTTAAACTTCTTCCCTCAGAATCTGCAACTGGATAAGTTAAAATCAAGTTTTCAGATGTTGAAGTCAATGCTTTATACACTAAAAATTGCTCTTCAAAAGTCTTAGTCTTACTATCTATATCTATTTCAACACCTCTATCCATTAGGGTATTTCTATCTTTATCATTTAGTATCCCTTTTTCTTTAGCTATTAAAGGGAAGATTCCATCTGTTACTCCTATTAAGTAAAGATATTTTGTATTTGGATTTTTCATCCTGTCAACACTACTTACTAGTACTTGATCTATACTTGGTGGAACTAACCCCAATTCATATTCTTCAAATCCAAGGCTTATTATTTTTATAAATTTATCTATTGATACAACATCGTCTCCCATTATCTCTACAATTTGATCTAATATATCAATAACTATATCCCAAACTTGAGAATATTGACTTGCTATTTCTAGTTCGCCCTTATCTTTGAAGTTTTCAACTAAATCGTAAATAGTTTGTTCCATGTCTATCTCTACTAAAAATTCATATATATTTTTACAGATTTCTCTACAACTTTTTTTACCTTTTAATTTATTTTGTAATTTTATAACTGGGCTTAGAACTCTATTTTTTATTTCATTTATATTTTTTATAGTTTCAGCTTCTTCTTCAGTCATATCAGAGTTGTAGTTATTTACAGCTCTATATTCCCATTTTTCTTCTAGCCATTTCTTACCCTTTATTCCGTTTAATATAACGTAGTTTTCAATTAAACTAACCTCATCTACACTTAATCCAATAAGACCGCTTTTTAAATACCTAAACATAACCTCATATGAATAACGCTTATTTTTTATTTCAAGAGCAGATGTTATCAAAACTATTATAGGGTTTGACTTTACGTCTCTCTTTTTATCGATAAAGTTTGGTATTTCATATTCGTTAAATATTGAATGTACTAAAAAGTCATATCTATTTAAGTCTCTAGTCGCTACAGTTATATCTTTATATCTTACATTTTTATCTCTAACTAAGTTGACTATTTCTTTAGCTATATGTTCAACTTCTTCATATAAATTGTTAAATTCTTTTATTTTTATATAATTTACTTCTTTCTCGTAATCATTATATGGATATGCATTATAGTATCTCTCTAAATGTAAAAGTTCATCATTATTTTCAAAACGCTTTATTTTACCTTTATTTAAATCTACATATGGATTTATCTTTACAGCATTATCCATAGCTATTTTTCTCAGTTTTTCATAAGTATATTTAGTTCTTGAAAATGGGTCGTTTTTTCTATAATTTAAATAGTTTATATTATCCACAGTTAAAGATACTGTTACTTCTTTAGCTTTTTTTAGAAGTTTTGCTAAAATTGAGTACTGTTTTGGTGTAAAACCTGTAAATTCATCTATATAAACATAACTTCCATCAAAATAACTTGTATTTTCTAGTTTCTGTGCTAGTGAACCAAGCATGTCTTGAGAGTCAACATAGTTTTCATGTAATTCATTTTCAAAAGCTTCAAATATCTTACTTACGTCCTTTAATTTTAGTCTAAGTGTTTCATTATCTATATCTTCGGCAATATACTCTAACATATCGTAATTTACATTATATTGTTTTAACTCACTTATTATCTCACTAATTGATCCTACAAAACCCGTTTGTGATGCAGCTTTTGAAAATACATTTAACTCATCTGCTACTTTTTCTATAGCTTTATAAGTTATCATTGCCTTACCACTTGAATTTATATTTACATCTGTCAGTCCACCTGTTTTAGTGAACACAAGAGCACTCATAGTATTAAAAGTAAGTACTCTAGTTCTCATATACTTATCTTTTTCTTTTCCTAAATAAAGAGAACTTATCTTTTTCTCCATTTCGAAGGAATATTGTTCTGGAACTAATAATATTACTGGTGATGTTTCATTATCTTGAACTCTTGATTTTATCTCATTTAACAAATATGTACTTTTTCCACTTCCGCCTCTTCCAAATACAAATCTAAGTCCCATTAATCATCCTCCTCTATCATCTCATAATCGAAATTTTCATCTATCATATCGTAATTTATAGTTTCGTTGTTACACAGCTTATTAAACTCACAATATTTACAATGCTTTTTATTTTTTTGTATAGTTTCATCAAAATTTAAATTGCTTATATTATTTATATAATTTTCTATTAGTGATTTACTTATCATATATTTTTCATTTGTGTATTTTATAGTTATAGGCGAATTATCTATTTTTAGTCTAAAATATTTCATACGTATATTTTCAATAGGTATATCCATATTATAAATCTTTTGAATTACTTCTTTTGCTAAATACATATACACTATTGTTTGCATTCTACTTTCTATATTTTTATAACTTGAATTTTGAGATTCAGTTTTCCAGTCCCAAATCTCAATACTATTTTCGTCTATAATAACTAAATCGTATTTTGCAGTTAGGTAATTTTGTCCTATCTTAATTCTCACTTCGTATTCTGG
Source organism: Intestinibacter bartlettii (assembly GCF_018917435.1). Lineage (GTDB taxonomy): Bacteria > Bacillota > Clostridia > Peptostreptococcales > Peptostreptococcaceae > Intestinibacter > Intestinibacter bartlettii_A. The sequence goes on along the minus strand of NZ_JAHLOQ010000012.1, from coordinate 27,414 downwards.
TAGATATATCTTCGAATCATCTATTTCTATTATATTTTTTATTTTTTCTATCCACAATTTAAACTCTTCACTTATATTTTCCCCAATTGGAATATTTTTAAAATATCTTTCACATAATAAGTGAAATTCACTACCCGATTTTAAGCCTTCATAATAATCTCTACTCTCAACTCCATCGAATTTCCAATTTATATTATCTATATATTTATATTTAAATTTTAAAGGGCACGACTTAAATGTATTTAATGAATTTTGACTGTAGACAAAATATTTAAGTTTTTGATCCATTATTTATTCATCCCCCTTTTATTTTGTATTAATTGGTTTAATTTCATAAGATACAAGCAAGGCTCTTGCTTTTTCTTAGACTTCTTTGATTCTTCTTCAGATTGATAACTACTTCCCATCATTATTAGCATTTCTTTTGCTCTAGTTATACCTACATATAATAGCCTTATCTTCTCATTGATAACATCTATTTTCGTCTGTTTATAATGATTTTGTGTTAGTTTTCCGTTAACTATCAAATCTATTTGATTATTTATAAGAGCTTCCGTATTTTTATATTTATCTTTTAGATACCACTTATCACATTGGAATTTTTGACCTATATTGTCTGGGAAATGGAACTGTGTCAATTGAAGTAAAAATACACAATCCCACTCCATCCCTTTAGATTTGTGATAATTACAAACTGTTATGCTTCCTGGTTGTGGTTCATAACCATTTATCTCATAAACTACATCTATCATATAATTAAATACCTTATTTCTATTGTCTGACAATATATCTAAGATTTCTCTAAGAGTTATATTTGGCATTTCATTTATAAGGTATCTAACATAAAATGCAACATAATCAACTAATGCTTTTTCCTCTTCTTTTAAATCTAATCTTTCTTTTATAAACAGTATTAACTCATCTATTTTTGTTGTGGAATGTTCTAGAATTTCAACTAAAAAATCTAATCCTTGTTTAAAAGTTACATACATCTCACATTTATCATCTATTATTAGAGGTTTGTCCTTTATATCGCTATATAATAGTTCTTCTACAGTATACTGTCTTAACATATTTAAAAAGTCATTTTTACCTTCTTTATTGTCTGTTTTTATAAATACATCTGAAAGAACTGTTATTAAACTTTCTATATCGTCACAATTTATTATAAAGTCTATTATTTTAGCTAAACTATCAATTATCCTTCTTTTATTTTTTGAATTTGGTCCTAATTCTTCAAATTCTAACCCTTCTTGTTCAAGAACTTTTGAAACTTGGCTTAGTTGCGAATTGTAAGGCACTAAAATTCCTATGCTTTTATCCGGGTATTTTAACTTTAATCCTTTTACAAATTTTACAGTTTTATTTATTTCTTCTTCGAAAGTTTTATACCACTTTGTATTTATTTGATATGTATCTGGTTGAGGATTTTCTTTATATCCTTGTCCTTTTTCTACTGTCTCTATCTCTATCTTTTGAAGTGCTTCTCTACATTCTTCTTGCCCTAAATCATTGCACACAAATTCCACTAAATTATTAGCCAAGTCTAGTATATCTTCGGAGCTTCTATTAGACATATTCATCTCATAACAATACTGAGCCTCTTTCATAAATTCCTTAAAAAACTTAGGATCTGAAGATGAGAATGTACCTGTTATACTTTGATTTACATCTCCTACTCTAACTAAATTATTGTATTTTTCACATATTAATTTAATTATTTTCCCTTGAATCTCATTAGAATCTTGGCACTCATCTTCAAATACATATCTATATCTATTTTGAAATTTGTTTTTTAATTCCTCATCTATACATAAAGTCTTGTATGCATAAATAAGTAAGTCATCATAATCTAAAAGTCCATTTTGTTTTAACTTTTTATCATAGTCTTTATATATAAAACTTATAATCTTTAAAATCCCCTTATTACTAAGCGTATTTTCCTCTAATTGTTGAGGCGTTATATCGTTGTATTTTAAATTACTTATAGCTTTTGCTACTAATTCAAAAAATCCATTTTCCCAAGCTTCCAGTTGAATATCATACCACATTTGATTTTTCTGTTCTTTTAAAAAATATCTAAATGCAGTTTCTCCTCCACTTGCTCTAAATGTATTTATACAATCATTTAGCATCATTGTTTTTTGAAGATCATCTGCTATATTAAAATCTTCACTTAGCATCATTACTTCTGGTTTTTCTTTTATTATTTTAGCTGCTAAAGAATGTATAGTCATTACTTCAAATCCATTAGTTGAGTCTATTCCCTTTTCTTCTAGAATTTTTTTTATTCTACCTTTAAAATTATTTGCCGCACTATTCATATATGTAAGAATTAATATCTTACCTTTTTCATTTTTATTTTCAACTAATAGCTTAGCTACTAGATTAGTTACTATGAAAGTTTTACCTGCTCCAGGTACTGCTGGTACAGCCATAGTACCTTGCTCGTAATTCATTATTGGTATTTGATCTTTTCTATAATTTATCTTACTCACAAGCATCTCCTCCTTTGTTTGTTAATCTAAGTATCAAGCTATATAAACCACCTTCTTGTATATATCCATTTATTGAGTAGTCGCTCTTATATGCATACACATCTTGAGCGTATTTTAGTAAGTTATATGCTGTATTATATAAATAATACTTTTTATAATTTTCTTCAATTTCAGCAGTATATATATTCCCATCTTCAAAAGATTTTTTTAATACTAATGGATTCGACAAGTCTTTTTCTATTTTCATATTCCAAGTATTACTTCCTATATCCACCCAAATTTGAATTTTTCTATTTATATTATTTGCTATATATGAATAAGGTGTAGTTATTAAAACTGCATCTTTCTCTTTTAGTTCTTCTATATCCCTTGCTACAAAATAATCTTTTATAAATTTCTTTAATGATATTATAAATACTTCATCTGCATCTCTATTGTTTTTTAAATTTAATTTATTTAAACTATCTATAAATGATTCGTTTTCCGCAATTATATTTTTACAAATAGATACGTTTTTTCTTCCATCTTTTAAATTTAACACTTTATCTATATAAAACTTAGTTAAAAATTCGCCTATACTCAACTCTTCTTTTCGTCTTTCATCTATATATTGTATTATTTGTTTGTATTCTTCCTCTTTATCCCTATTTTTGTATATTTTATATGATTTTATTCTATTGAGATTGAATAAAATCTGAATAAAGTTTATTAACTCCTCTTCCTTTATATATTGTTGTAATTTACAATAAATAGCCACTGCAACATATAACAAATTTCCATATGGATAATCTATTATTTTATTCATTTTCTTAGTATTTAATATATTTATATTTTTTATTTTTAATTTATTTGAAATTTCATAATCTAATACAGGGGTGTTTATAGGATTTATAACTACTATATCTTTTTTAGAAATCCCGCCTTCAACTAACAATTCTATTTTCTGTGATATCTTATCTATCATTTCCCCGTACAATTGACTACTTTGATCTAGTAGAGTTTTTGCTGGCATATTAACTAAATCAAAAATACCTATATTAGAATAATCCTCTTTTTCGTCCAATAGCTCATTATATAAATATTTTATGTCATTTTTAATAAATGAAGAAAAATATCGTGTTTCATCTAGATATAAATATATCTCTTTTTCTTTCTTATCGAAAAATTTTATCAAATCAGCCTGACTTACACTTATATTTTGTGAATCATCTACAAATAAATATTTATATCTATTTGTCAGTTGTTCTATGTATAATTCATTTTTTAATAAGTATTTATTATATAGATATACACTTATACTATCATCTACCATAGAATTACTTATCATTTCATTCATATATTCTTCTATTACTTCATTCATTTCAATATATGACTTATCTTGTATATTATCTTTATTAGCTTTTGAGTTGTAAATTTTTTGGCCTATTTTTTTGTAATCTATTTGATTATAAATAGAATGGTCCAAATTATTCATAATATTAGAAGCTATTGATTTATTAGTTCCTGTAATATCATCAAAATAGTTATTTTTATTTCTCTTTTCTTCTACTTTTTTCTCAAATATATACGTTTTTAAATTTGTCGATATAAATGTCGGCACCAAACTTTTCTTTACTATTTTACTACAAGCATCTGAAATAATAGGCCAGTATGTTGTTATTTCAGATCTTACAAATTGACTATATGTACATATTTTAAATTCTTCACTTATACTCATATCTAACTGTCTAGTATAATTCAATCTCGTTACATTATTATCTACAAATACCAGTATGTCACTCGATTTAAAGTTATTTGTTTTTACTATTTCTATATATCTATCTATAATCTCATTTCGTCTTTGCAATTTAGTAATCATACTGTCACCTCTCTTAAAATATTAAAGCCTGCATATCGCAAGCTTTAATTTCATATTTTAGTAAATTTATTTTATATCAGTTAAAATATATTATAATATTTCTTTAAATAAATTCAAAACATTTTTATAGAATATATGTTCTATCTCATTTTCTGTAAATCCTTCTTTTTTCATCTTTTCCGCTAAAATTTGCATCTTTGATGAATTTTCAATCTCCACTTTACAATCAATTCCATCAAAGTCACTTCCTAGACCTATGACCTCAATACCAGCAATATTTTTTATATGTTTTACATGTTTTATCATGTCTTCTATTTTAGATATATCATCTGAAGCAACATTATTATTTAAAAAATAAGAATAAAAATTCAGCCCCATAACTCCGCCTCTATCAGATAGCTTTTTTATCATATCATCTGTCATATTACGTCTATGCCCACATATATTTCTGGCATTTGAATGACTAGCTACAAACGGCTTTTTAGTATTATTTAAAATATCGTAAAAACCTGCATCAGATAAGTGCGAAACATCTATTATTATTCCTAAATTCTCCATTTCCTCTATAAATTCAAATCCTTTATTTTTTAATCCTCTATCTAAAACTAATTTCTCATCTATTATCTCATTTGGAAATCCAAGTTCATTTTCATAATTCCAAGTTAAGGTCATCATCCTAACTCCTAGTCTATAGATGTTTCTAAGCAGTCCTAAATCACCTTTGCAACATGCCCCTTCTTCGATAGATAAAAGTGCACTCATCTTATTTTGCTCTATATTTTTTAATATATCATTATAACTTAAAACTATCCCTATATCTTCTTTATTAGCTTTTATTTCATTATGAAAAAGATCTATTGTCCTTAGACAATTTACCAAACTATCTCCTTCTTGCATATTTGTATACGCAGCAAATACCTGTAACATATAATCTCCCTGTTTCATTTTTTCTATATCAACAGATAAATTATTATGTTTTAAATTTATATTTTTATCTACCTCTCTACCATCTAAGATTGCTTTCATTGTGTCACAATGCATATCTATAACTTTCATATTAAACCTCCAAATATTTTAATTTTACGAACTTTAAAATTTGAATATTATAATTATATCTTATAACTTATATATTTTTAAAAAAATACACTATTATTTTTACTATAAATGAAAAAAACTTCTTATATTATAAGAAGTCTTTGTAAGCATATAAATTATTTTTTTGTTTAACTGATACTATTTTTTCTTTTAAAAATCTAATTCTAGAACCTAATAAAACAAGTAGTATATTAAAAAGTATTAAAAAAACTGTATAATTTAAGGTCATATTATTAAAAAAATCATTAATAAATGATGTTGTAGGTAAAAAATAGAACTCTACCATCCAAATACCCCAATAAACATCTTGCAGTATATAATAAGTATATGTTGCAAAAAATAATAAAAAAATTCCAAATCCACAACCTAAAGTTCCAACTATTAAAGATTCTTTTATATTTAGTTTATATCTATAACCTATATAAAAATTATAACCTAAGAAAACCTCTAAAAATACATAACCAATTAAATTACTAACTTGACTATAAGGAATTAACTTAAAATAAAAAAATGACAATATACATATAATTAAACTGCCAAAAAATAATTTCCCTCCATATTTAATTATTCGCTCCATAAAGTCACCTCTAATCCCTTTATTTTATTATATTAATAAAATAAAGGGATTGTGACTATTTTCTAGATTGTTATAAAAATTTTATAATACATAAAATCATATAAATACTCTATATTAAATTATGAATACTGCTACTATTGTAGTAACAACAAATCCTATTAATATTGGTTTTAAGTTTCTCTTTGCAAGGTCTATTGGGCTTACACCACATATTGCTGCAGCTGAGATTAATCCCCAAGGAACTAAACATCCTCCACCAGTCCATATACCTGCTATTTGACCTAATGCACATAAAGCTCCTACACTACCATTTACAGCTGTACCAAATACATTAGCTAAAGAACCAACTAATGATATACCAGAGAATCCAGATCCATCAAGACCAGTTATAGCCCCTACTACAGTTTGGATACTACAAACAGCAAATTTATTAAGTGGTATTGTATTTGATAATGCTACACCCATATCAGATAATAAACCTTGTGAACCAGATGGAAGTACTTCTCCTAAAACAGCAGTTATTGGCGCAACTTCACCCATATAGAAGAATGCTGCTATAGGAATTATTGCTGCAAATATCTTAATACCAAATACGAATCCATCAATTATATTATCACATGTTTCTTCAAAACATTTTTTATTAAAGTTCATTACATTGATTATTATTATAAGAAGTGCTGCTGTTCCACCTAATAATGCTGCTGCATCTCCACCTGTTAATTTAAATACAGACATTGCTACTATATCTAAAGCAAATCCTATTAATACTAAAAATACAGCTATTTTAGCTTTTGGATTAAATTCTGTTATTTCTTCATGTTCTACAGCTTGTAATTCTGTTTCAAATTTGCCAGCCTTAATATCTTTTCTAAGACCCCAAAAAGCTACACCTATTGTAACTATAGCCATAACCCAATATAAAGGCATACCTTCTTGAATTACTTGAGATATTGTTATCCCTGCTGCACTTGATGTTATTGCTGGTGCACCTTGAATTACAAAGTCAGTAGATAGTGCCAAGCCATGACCAAATAGGTTTAGGGCAACTGCTACACCTATTGCTGGAAGACCTGCATTTAATGCAACTGGTAGGAATACTGCCCCTACTAATGCAACTGCTGGTGTTGGCCAGAAAAACCAAGAAAGTGCTAACATAACTAAACCTGTTACAAAGAATGCTGATGTTGGATTCTTTATAAATTTAGAAAAAGGTTTTACCATATAATTTATGGCTTTATTTGTCTCTAGTGCCTTTGATAACGCAACCATAATAGATATAATCAAGATTATGGAACCCAGTTCATTTAAAGACACAATAAATGAATTAAATACTGCTCCTAACGATCCTGCAATATTATGCGTATAAAATAATCCTAGACAAAAAATCCCTAGGATACACGGAATTATTACATCCTTTTTCAAAATCATAGTTACAAGAACTATAACCATGAATAAAATATAAATATAATGCGCTCCTGTTAATGTCATATACTTTATTCTCCTTTTCAATTTTTAGATAATAGTATTATATGACTTTGTTAATTTTTGGTTACTTTTTTATTTTTAAAGCACTTTATATTTAATTAATAAATTATTAAGCTTTTAAAGATATACTATAAAATGAAATTTGATTTTTTAAATCTATTTAAATATTTCGGTAAATTATGTATAATTAATTTTTATATATTTTTTTTATTAAATTTATAATAATATTAATATAAAGTATCAAAACGATTTCTATTTTTTTGATATAATCTAGTATAATATACTAAATATATACATAGATTTTTTAAGTGTTTAATATTTATTTAAAATATACAAAGAAGGGATAATGTTTATGAGAGAAGAATATCAATTAATACAAAAAAAAGAAATTCTTAGATTTGCTTTATTTCTAGGAGAGTTGATGTTAACTAACGGTGTAGAAACTTCTCGCGCTGAAGACAGTGTTTTAAGAGTATGTGCTTCTCGTGGATACAGACATATCAATGTATTTACAACACCTACATGTATAATAATTGCAGATGATAAATTTGATGGATTATCATTTATGAGAACTATAAAACGTAGGAGCATTGACTTAAATAAAATAGATTTATTGAATACTGTATCTAGAAATTTTGTTCAAAATCCTGAGATGACTACTGATGAAGCAATAAAAGAATTAAAGAAAATAGCCACACTACCGCCTCCTTATGACTTAATTTCATTTTATGCTGGAACTGCAGTTGCATCTGCATGCTTTGCATATTTAATAGGTGGTACTAGTATTGCTGACTTTATGCTTACTTTGATAATATCAGTGGTAGGAACTATTATATATAACGGAATCATGAAACTAAACTCTATGACATTTATATCTACATTAGTATCTTCATTCGCAATAGCTACCTTTGGGGTTGCATTTTGTGAAATAGGAATCTTAAATGAACCTAAAATGCTTATAGTTGGTTCTATAATGCCTTTACTTCCTGGAGTTGCTTTTGTAAAAGGACTTAGAGATTTAATAGCTGGTGATTTAGTTTCTGGAGTATCTCGTGTATTTGAAGCATTCTTAACAGCCGGTGCAATAGCTGTTGGCGTTGGGGTAGTTCTTGATTTTTGGATTAGATTTGGAGGTTAAATAAATGAGTATTTTAGATGTTATAATAAATTTTATGTTCTCATTTGCAGCCACATTTGGATTCTCAATATTTTTTAATGCACCTAAAAAGTCATTAATTCCATGTGGGATAGTAGGTGGTATCGGATGGTCAACCTATATTGTTATGTGCGCTACAAATTATTTTTCTGTTATGTTTTCCATAGTAGTAGCATCTGCTGTTATATCACTATTTAGTGAAATATTAGCACGTAAATTAAAATATCCTGCTATAAACTTTATAATTCCTGGAATACTTCCATTAGTTCCAGGTCTTGGATTATATAATACAATGTATGCATTAGTTCAAAAAGACTATGCATTATCTGCTTCTACTGGTACAGAAACACTATTAAAAAGTGCTGGGATTGCAATAGGAATTCTTATAATAACATCTTTTACAAAGACATATTATATAATTCTTAGAAAAATGAAAATGAGAAAGATACAAGAAAATATAGATAATTAAAAGGAGCCTTAATGGCTCCTTTTATATTTAAATAATTCTAACTACTACAGGAATATAATCTCTACTATCTCTATATTTTTTATCATTTTTTCTTAAATAAAGATAACTTAAGAATGTACATAGTATTCCACATAGTCCACTAATTACTTCTAATGGTCCCTTAAACGAAATAGCGTTAAGTATATAAAAACTTATTGCTGTTCCTGCAATTAAAAATACTAAAGGTAATATATATGCTAGCATTGTAGCTTTCATTACTTTTACTGTTTCCATACTTACTTCTACATGATCCCCTATTTTTGCTCCAATTTGATTATCGACTTCTACTACTAAATCTTGACTTTCTGAAGTTAATTTTGCACATTTCCCACATGAAGCACATGCAGAGTGGCGTTGCATACGCATTTTAGCAGTTTTATCGTCTACTATTTCCACTATAAATCCTTGTTGATTCATGGTAGTCCCCCTATTTTGTGAATTTTTTAATTGTATCCATTAATTCTTTAATGGCAGCTTCACTTTCTTCTTCATTACCGTTTTTTAAATTATTAGATACACATCCTTTGATATGATTTTCAAGTATAATCGTACCAACATTATCAATTGCCGACCTAATAGCAGATATCTGTACTAATATATCTACACAATATCTATCGTCGTCTATCATTTTTTGTATACCTTTTACTTGGCCTTCAATTCTTTTAAGCCTCCTATTAAGTGCAGCTTTGTCATTTCCCTTAGCTAATTTTTTTTCACTCATTACCTTACACCTCTTATTAGTGATATATATTATTATATCATTAATAAAGTGTAAATTTAACTATTAAAAAAAATTATACATTGTAACATTTCACAAAATAAGTATCATTTATACTATTTCATTTTTGTTTTAAAGTTATATAATTGTGATTTGTTTAATTCTATTTTTCTAAAATTTATCAATAAAATAAGACTCACAAACTGAATTAATGTTCTTTTATTATTCACAAAAAAAGAACCTTTTTCTTCGGTCCCAAAAAAATCTATAATATGTATATTGTCTGTTTTCCGTACGATTATAAATAACCCATATTACAGTATTTCTCTCCCTCCGAAAGAGCATGTATCATTTTAGGCAGGTCTCCTGGCTTGAAATCATCCTACTAGCTTCTCCTTCCCGATTTAACAGTGGAGGCTAAGTTCTCCAAAACCTTAAGCGTTCGTCATCCTTACAGTAGCGGGGGCTGCTGTGGCTTTTCACCACATTCCCTTTTAAGTATTGTTTTAAATACACCTTGAACAATATTCAATTTGCGAATCTTATTCAAAAACTTTATACAACAATGTGTATACTTAATTATATCTTTTTTTGGCAATTTTTTCAATAAATTATCATGTTTTATTGTATCTCATTTTATTATATAATATACAAATATTTATATATTTAATTAATTTGAATAATTATAAATCTATAGTTTTTCTCTATTTATTTTTTCCATATATTCAAATAATGTTATATTATGACAACTTTCATTTAATTCTGTTAAATTTGATAATGTTACTCCTACTAATCGTATTTGTAGATCATTCGATTTAATATTTCTAAATAAATTATATATATTCGTTCTTATATCTTCATGTGAATTTATCCCATGTTCTAAACTTATACTACGAGTTATTTGTGTAAAATCTTCAAACTTCATCTTAAGAGTAACTGTTTTTCCTATTTTGTTTAGATAATTTATTCTATTACTTACATCCAAACACAATTGGTCTAATATATCTATTATTTCTTCCTCGTCTAATCTATAATTGTGATCTAGTGTTATTTCAGAACCAACAGATTTACGCTCTCTATATGGCTCGACAGGTCTATTATCTATACCCCTTGCAAAATTATAATAAATATATCCTCTACTTTTAAATGTTTTCTCTAATTCATACAAGCTCAATTGTCTTAAATCATATCCATTTTTTATTCCCATGTTTGTTAATGTTTTTGCTGTCACTTTTCCTATTCCAAAAAACTTTTCTATAGGTAATTTATCTAAAAAACTTTGAGCATCTTTTGGCATTATTACAGTAAATCCATTTGGCTTTTCATAATCAGATGCTAATTTAGCTAAAAATTTATTGTAAGAGATTCCTGCTGATGCACTAAGACCTGTCTCCATTAAAATATCTCTTTTTATAAACTTTGCTATAGTAGTTGCATATTTTATAGGTATCTTAGGATTAGTAACATCTAAAAAAGCTTCATCTAACGAAAGTGGTTCTACTAAATCTGTATATCTATTAAATATATCTCTTATTTGATTTGATACTTCTTTATAAACATCAAATCGTGGTCTTACAAAAATGGCATAAGGACATCTTTTCTGTGCTATTTTTGACGGCATTGCAGAGTGAACCCCATATTTTCTTGCTTCATAAGAACATGTTGCTACAACCCCTCTACTATTAGGACTTCCTCCTACTATAACAGGTTTCCCTCTTAAGTCAGGATTATCCCTCTGCTCTACAGATGCATAAAAAGCATCCATATCAACATGTATTATTTTCCTGATTTCATCCATTTAAATCACCTTTTATTTTATAAATTTTATCTTTTTATGTTGATTATTCTTTCTATATGTAGAAAGAATTTTTATATCGAATAATTTGTCGTTAAAGCTTATATTTTGGGTGATTATTTTTTGTTATATCTGTTGAAATAATCACTCAAATAATATAAAATTAAAATATCCAGGGAATTAAGAATTCCTTACTCATAACCAAATTATTTTATTTACTTTATTGTAAAAGGCCATTTTTTAAATAGGTCTTTTTTTTTATCTAAAATTCACTTCGCTCATATCGCCAACAAATCGAAGATTCCGTTGCTTAAAATTATAGAAGGGAGGTCTAAAAATAAATTACTAATTTATTTTTAGGCACTCCCATCTATCTTAATCTAACTTATATATTATTTTCTTATAAATTTGCTATAGTATTTTTGAATACTGTTATATATATCGTAAGGTTCTATATCAAGTTCATCTAAAGTAAGGACTGCATCTCCTACTCTCTCATTAACTTTTCCTTTAAACTTTACTTTTCGTTTATCATTTTCATCTTTACGATATTTAATACCTAAAAAATATGTATCATATTTTTTCTTTGGAATTACACATATATATATTTCACTTATTTTGTCCCATTTAATAAGTCCTTTTCCCCTTATTGCTTTTTCTTTTATACCTTCTTGATTAATAACAAGAGAAGCTTTTGGAAAATACAGACTATATAAAAAGTAAAGAGATACACATGCACAGAATATTATTAAACCTATTCCAAGCTCACGTGTAATCCAATTAAATCTCATCATTACTAAATATACTAAAGCAACTAATGCAAAAACTACTACATAAGAAACTTTTTTGCTCTTAGATGGATTTATGACTATTTCCTTATTGTTCAATTTTGTCCCTCCCAAATTCAAATTCACTGTTAAGTATATCAAATATTTTTCTACTTGTCTTTATATCTTTTTCATGATTTTTAAACTGAACAAAATTAATTTTTAGCTACTTGTCTTTCTAAATAAAAGTCATCTATTTCCTTTATAATTTCACTGTTACCTTTGATAAATACTCTCTTTTTGTATTTAACATCTTTGTTCATATTTTTTAAATTTAATAAAAATCCAGTTCCTTCTTTTAATCTTATATAATCTATTAAATCATTTAAATATTTAAATTTTATACTATAATAGTTTTCACTTTCGTTTATTTGTATATTCATATTATAATATTCACAATTAAAAATACAATTACTTGATACAACTTGTTTAATTTCATCTATTTCATATTTTAAATCTTCTATTGAATTTATAGCATTATTTAAATCAATATTAATATCTCTACATATTAATATTTCCGCTATAGGATATTTTTCTAATTCTATTGAAGAAGTATTATTGTAGATAGAATTTGCAATATTTATATTGTCTTCATCATTTATCTCTGCTAGATTCAAAGTTTTTATAATTGACTCCATCTTTCTAAATATAATGTTTTCTAAATCCTCACATTTTACAAATTCCCCATTTTCTAAAATTTTATTATGTAATTCTTGAAGTCCTTTTAAATCTTTAACATCACATATATCATTTAATAGATTTTCTTCTAATTTCTGAATTTCTTTTTGTATACATACTTCAAAATATACAAATGCCTTGTTATTAAAATATTCTTCGTTATTTTTTAGAAACTCTTCTAATTCCTTTAAATTATAATTTTTATCTTTATGTTCTAATAGATCTATGAATTTATCACTACAATAATTTTTTAAAACTTCTTTATTATTTGCATACTTAATTTGAGTATTTTTAAGTTCTTGCTCTAATTCAGAAATATTTTTAAGGTTTAATTGTTTTATATTTTTTTCTAGAGATTCTTTTTCATCCTGCTCAGAATTTTCTTGTAAAATTTCAGTTTGTGAATACTCTTTTTCTATTTCTTCAATTATTTTATTTTTAAGTTTTTCAAAGTTTTTTCCATGAAAATCAATTATTTCATTCTTCTTTACCTCTAATTGCAATTGATTTACTAATTCACTTTTATCATATTTTTTCTTAAATAAAGGTAAAATATTTTCACTCCACCACTCGCCTATATAATCTACATCTAAATCAATCCTTACATTGCATTTATCTTTATAATCAATCCTCAACATATCTTCAAAAAGAAGTAAATGATATAGATTACTTAATGGTGAAATATATTCTAGAGATTTATTTTCTTTTTTAGATAATATATACTCTAGATAAGAGTTAAATTTGAAGTTGTCTAATTGTTCATTTATAGCATTTAACATTTTTTCAAACAAGTCATCATGTAATACATTTGGATTAATAGTATTATAAATCCAATTAGTCATTTTGCTTATATAATCATTATTTTTCCATAATGTTTGTTCAATACATATATTATATAAGTCATTTAGATTTAAATATTTTTTTTTATTTTTTGTACTTTTATCATTGGCATCTATAACTACATCACTATCTTCTTTTTTATCCTCATTTAATTTTTTAAAAAATCTACTCTTGCCAATTTCATCTAGGCTCAATATATAATCAACTACAAATTTACTTTCATAACTATATGTACTTTTTATTTGTTTAAAATTTATATTGAAAATATCTATAATTATTGCATTTTTTTCATCTACTTCATTTTCATTTACTACTTCTATATTTTTATTGATTTTCTTTAATTTTATTATAGAAGTATCATTATCATCACACCCAAGTAGAATCTTTCTAATAAATGCAGGTGTATTTTGATTAATTTTTTTTAATACATACTCTATAATTTGAGTATTATTTTGTTTTCCCCCGATTATTATGTATATTTTTTTCGATAAATCCCCATAATTATCCAAAATCGTATACAGTACATATTTTAAATTTTCTCTCACTATTTCTTTTTCATCCATATTAATACCTTCTTTAAATCATATTTATATTCCCAAAATTTTCGAATAAATTTCAACTATTTATCATACTTAAATTATATTGTTAATTTATAAATTTTCCAAGCACAAAACTCCAATATTTGACAGTTTCTATATTAATTTTACCATTTATTGATAATTAAAAACTTACTGTGATATAATTTTATTAAAGTTATAGCTCTAATTCTTTTGTTATGACTAATATAAAAAACCAAACTGATTCAAAGGATATTCCGAGGAAAAAGTAAAAGGTTCAAAATATTTTTTAAAATATCCTTGCTTTTTGCAAGGTCATTTTATTTTTAAGGGGGAAATTTAAATGAGTTTAAACTCTACACCTTCTGCAGAGCGTGTTCATATAGGTATATTTGGTAAACGTAATGCTGGAAAATCAAGTGTAATAAATGCAATAACAGATCAAGATTTAGCAATAGTATCAGATGTTAAGGGGACAACTACCGATCCAGTTTCAAAGGCTATGGAGCTACTACCTCTAGGTCCAGTTATGATAATAGACACACCTGGACTTGACGATGTCGGCGAACTAGGCAAAATGCGTGTTCAAAAAAGTTATCAAGTCTTAAACAAAACAGATATAGGAATACTCGTTATTGATGGTTTAGTTGGAGCAACTCCACAAGATAATGCTTTAATAGAAAAATTTAAAGAAAAGAAGATTCCATATATAGTTGTAATGAATAAACTAGATTTAGTTAGGGAAAAAGGAATAGAATTACCTTTAGAGGATTCTCCTAATACTATGTGGGTTAGCTCTGTTACAAAAGAAAATATATATGAATTAAAGGAACTTATCGCTAAACAAGCTCCAACAGATGAAGCAAAATTTCAAATTGTTGGTGACTTATTAGATCCTTCTGACTTTGTAGTTCTAGTTGTTCCAATTGATAAAGCTGCTCCAAAAGGAAGATTAATCTTACCTCAACAACAAACTATAAGAGATATACTTGAAGCAGATGCAACTGCAATAGTAGTAAAAGAATATGAACTTAGAGATACTCTAGCTAGCTTAGGTAAAAAACCTAAAATAGTAATCACTGACTCACAAGTTTTTGCAAAAGTTGCTGCTGACACTCCTAAAGATATACTTCTTACTTCTTTTTCAATTTTATTTGCTCGCTATAAAGGCGATTTAGAAGAGACAGTCCGAGGTGCAAAAGCAATAGAAACTTTAGAAGATGGCGATACTATTTTATTATCTGAAGGATGTACACACCACAGACAATGTGATGATATTGGTCGTGTCAAAATTCCAAGATGGATAATGCAACATTGTGGCAAGAGATTAAATTTTGAATTTTCAAGTGGTACAGAATTTCCATATGACTTGTCAAAATATAAAATGATAGTTCACTGTGGTGGATGTACTTTAAATGCTAGAGAAATGAAATATAGAATAAAATGTGCACAAGATCAAAATATCCCTATAACTAACTACGGTATTTTAATAGCTTATATGCAAGGTATTTTACATAGAACAGTAGAGGCCTTCCCTCATATAGCTTACTTGTTAGAAGAAGAATAGGAGTGATCTTATGGACAATATTACAATAAATCAAACTGACAAAATAAATAATAACTCTAAAAAAAGAATTGAAAAAGATAAGTTAGGAAAAGTAAGTATTGATAAAGATATGCTTTATGGAATTCAAACTGCTCGTGCTTTTGAAAATTTTAATATAAGTAGTTCAAAAGTAAAAAAAGAACTTATTTATGCTATGGTAACAGTTAAAAAAGCTGCTGCTATGGCAAATGAAAAAGTAAAAACATTAGATAAAGAAAGAGCAAATGCAATAGTTGAAGCCTGTAACGCAATCTTATCTGGAAAGTATGATGAAAATTTTATAACTAATGCTCTTCAAGGTGGCGCAGGAACTTCCACTAATATGAATGTGAATGAAGTTATAGCTAACTTAGCATTAAAAATTTCTGGAAAAGATCCTGGAGATTATGATTATATTCATCCTTTAGACCATGTAAACATGGGGCAATCTACAAATGATGTTTATCCAACAGCTTTAAGAATTGCCTGTATTAACTTGGTTAGAGCTCTTAGTGATGAATGCAGTAAGTTACAAGAAGCACTACAAAGAAAAGAAAATGAATTTGAATTTGTAGTTAAACTAGGACGTACTGAAATGATGGATGCCCTTCCTATAACTTTGGGACAAGAGTTTGGTGCATTTGCACAAGCAATCGCTAGAGATAGATGGCGAATTTATAAAGTTGAAGAAAGACTTAGACAAGTAAACTTAGGTGGGACTGCTATAGGCACAGGAAGTAATGCAAATAGATTATATACTTTTAGAGTTATTGAAATAATTAGAGATTTGACAGGTATTGGTCTTGCAAAATCTGAATATCCTATAGATCTAACTCAAAACAATGATGTATTTGTAGAGGTTTCAGGACTTTTAAAATCCTTAGCGGTAAATATTATGAAAATATCTACAGACTTACGCATAATGAATTCAAAACCATTTAATGAAATACATCTTGCTGATATGCAGGCTGGAAGTACGATTATGCCAGGTAAAGTTAATCCAGTAATTCCAGAAATGGTAACACAAGTCGCTATAAAAGTAATGGCAAATGATAGTGCTATTAGTATGTGTGCAGCAAATGGTAATTTTGAATTAAATGCATTTATGCCGCTAATTGCCGATAGTATACTTGAAAGTTTGACATTACTTACAGAAACTTTAAAAATCTTTAGAACAAAATGCATTAACACTCTAACTGCTAATGAAGAAAGTTGCAAAAGACATCTAGATAATTCAATCGTTCTTCTTGCAACTGCATTAGTCCCTTACATAGGTTATGATATGGCTTCTGAAATAATTTTAGAAAGTGGTGAAAATCCAGAGAAAGTTAGAAAAATTGTATTAGAAAAAGGATTAATAGATAAAGATACCTTAGATAAAATTTTAAATTATCACCATACTATAACTTATTTATAAATGTGTAAATCAAAAAGGTGTAGCAGTTTTTACTACTACACCTCTAAACCAATTTAACCAAAACAAAAGGAGATTTCCTTTGAATTAATTTTTTATAAAAAATACATTGACTTTTCTATAAAAAAATTATACAATAATATTCCACCTCAAAATTTGAGGTCTTTAAAATACTTAATACTTACACAAAAAATTACACGAATAAAAACAATTTATAGCCTTCTATCTATGATAGAAGGCTAATTTTCTATATATTAAAAATTTATCTTCAACTAATCTTTATTTTAATTTATACATAATATAAGTTTTGAGAAGGATAAACTGCTTCACAAGTCACATCTATACCTAATTTTCTAAATGTTTGTTCATCATCTTTGCTAAGCATAGTAGTTGAATGAGCTTGGGCACCTTCTAAGTTTGCTAACTCGTCCATAGCCATTTGTGCTGTTGGATTTGTAACTGCACATATTGAAAGTGCTGTTAATACTTCTTCTAAACTTAATGAAATTTGTCTACTTCCTAAAGTTTCAGTTTTTAATTTTATAATTGGTTCTAATATAACTGGTGATATTAATAACATATCATCTGGAATATTTGCTAAAACTTTTACTGCATTTAATATAGCTGCAGCACTAGCACACATTAATTCTGAACTTCTTCCTGTTATTATAGTTCCATCGTTTAATTCTAATGCTACTACAGTGCATAATTCATCACTTTCTACAACTGATTTTAATTTTTCACTGTATTCTCTAGCTGGAACAACAACTTTTCTGTCTTCTGGTTTTAAATTTGATTTTTCCATTATTAAAGACATAGTGTCATATGAACTTTTATTTACTTCACCTTTTTTATATTCACAACCAGTTTTAAAATATCTTCTGATTATTTCTTGTCTTGATGCTTCACTTACTGCTTCATTATCATATATTCCAAATCCTACTCTATTAACACCCATATCTGTTGGAGATTGGAATATTGATTCTTCTCCTGTTATTTTTTCTATTATCTTTTTAAGAACAGGGAATAATTCTAAGTCTCTATTATAGTTTGTAGCTCTTACTCCATATCTATCTAAATGGAATGAGTCTATCATATTTACGTCTTTTAAATCTACAGTTGCAGCTTCATATGCTACATTTACTGGATGATTTAAATGAAGATTCCAAACTGGGAATGTTTCAAATTTAGAATATCCTACAGAATTTCCTCTTTTATGTTCATGATATAACTGACTTAAACAAGTTCCAAGTTTACCACTGTTTGGTCCTGGAGCTGTAACAACAACTATTGGTTTAGTAGTTTCTATGTATGGATTTGCACCATATCCTTCATCACTAACTATTGTATCCACATCAGATGGATACCCTTTAGTTGGAGCATGTTTATAAACTTTTATACCACGACGTTCTAATTTGTTTATAAATACTGTAGTTGCAGGTTGTCCTTCATATCTTGTTATAACTACACTGTTTACGTCTAATTCGTAAGCTCTTAAATCATCTATTAATCTTAGAACTTCCATATCGTAAGTTATACCGAAATCACCTCTTTTTTTGTTTCTTTCGATATCTCCAGCATATACACAAATTACAACCTCTAATTGATCTTTGATATGTTGTAATACTTTGATTTTGGCATTTTCATCAAATCCAGGTAAAACCCTCTTTGCATGTAAATCACCGATAAGTTTTCCTCCAAACTCAATATAAAGTTTGTCGAAATTATTAACTCTCTCTAGGATATATTTAGATTGTTGTTCTAAATATTTTTTTGCATCAAAACCTTGTTTCATACTTTAACACCTCTCTAATTTTCCGTCTTTAAAATAAATTTTCTACACATAAAAAAATTATATTCGCCCTATGAGCAAATATTAAAAAAATACTAATTACACAAATACTTATTTATCACTAAGGTTATATTATACAATCCACTTTAAATTATTTCAAGATTTAATTTTAATAAAATTTAAATTCAAAAATCTAGTTTATACACTGCATTTTATATCAGTAAAATATTTAAGTATAAATTTAAGTAAAATACAATTAATATACAAAAAAGGCATATAAAATAGTAATCAAAAACTATTTTATATGCCTTTAATCATTTATTATTTATATTGTTAAATGATATTAACAGCAACCACAGCCGTCGTCTACGTCGATTCCCATTCCTGCGCAAACTATTAATAATAATATTAAAAATGGTATCCATGCACAAATATCTATGTCAGTCCAACAGTCTTGGAATGCTAAGAATAAGAAGAATAATACTATTATCCACCATCCCATGCCGAAGAAGCCGCCTTCACAGCCACCAAAGAATCTTTCTAACATTTTAAATTCCCCCCTGTTGATAAAAAAGTTTGTTTCTAAATTATATTATGTTGAATACAATATTTTTGACATTGATTTTTATAATTTTTTTAATAAGTTTTTAATCAACAGATTTTAATGATTCTACCATTTTTACATTTTTTAATTTATAATACATTACTATATTTACGATAAGTGAAAGTACTACTGTTAAAATAGCTGCTATTATATAACTCTTAGGACTTATTATTCTACCAAACATCATCGATTTTATTTCAACTGTAATCATAATATATTGGTGCAAAAACTTACCTAATACTAGTCCAAATATTATTCCTACTATGGTAAGTATAATATTTTCTCTATAGATATAAGCAGCTGTCTCTCCATCATAAAATCCTAACACTTTTATTGTTGCAATTTCTCTAATTCTCTCTGATATATTTACATTTGTTAAATTATATAATACTACAAATGCTAAAGAACCAGCTGAAACTATCATAACTAAAACCACATAATTTAAATTTTTGATAGTATTGCTAAATGTCTCTCTAGACGCTGTATTAAATATTACACCTGATACTCCATCCAAATTAATTATTTCTTCAGACAGTTTATCTTCAGCCTTGGCTGATGTATCATTTAATATTCCTAAAATCTTGTTATTTGAAGGAATATTGTTAAACAGTTTACTATAGTAAGCTTGTGTCATATACGCGTAGTGAGATATATAGTTTTCTGTTATATCACTTACCTTTGCCTCTACAGTTATATCATCACTATTTTTTAATTTTATAGTATCTCCAATTGATGCACCTATTACTCTCGCTGCTTTTTCACTCAATACTAAACCATTATCATCTAGATTTATTTTCTTATGATTTTCTCTTTCTCTAAGATGTATAAATTGATTTAACTTGCTTAAATCATCTGGAATTACTATGTTAACCTCTTCACTGCCTTTATTTGTTCTCACTTCTGCATTTTCATATACAAATAATTCATATGATTTGATATTTTTTGTTTTATCTAATCCATTAATCATATTTTTCATTTCTTTATCTGTCATTTTATTTGAAATAGAAACCTGCATATCGTACTTTAATAATTCTCCATATTGTCCTGTAACTATCATTTGTATAGAATCCTTTATTCCAAATCCAGTAACAAGGAGCGCTGTACAACCCGCTATTCCAAGTACAGTCATCAAGAATCTCTTTTTGTATCTAAATATGTTTCTAAGTGTTACTTTGCTTATAAAACTAAGTCTCTTCCATATAAAATCTATTCTTTCTAATAAAATCCTCTTTCCATTTTTCGGTGCCTTTGGTCTCATAAGATTAGATGGTTCTTCCATCAATTCTTTTTTACAAGCTGCATAAGCAGATAAAGTAGTAACTAATATAGCAACTATTGTAATTCCTATTGCTAGTTGTATATCAATTGCTATTTGCATATCTGGCAAAGTATACATCATTCCATACGCATAGAATATTACAACTGGAAATACTGAAAACCCTATTAATAGTCCTAATATACTTCCTACTATACTTGCTGTAAATGCATATAATATGTATTTCTTTGCTATATCAAAAGTTGTATATCCAAGTGCTTTTAATGTACCTATGTTTATTCTCTGTTCATCTACCATTCTAGTCATTGTTGTTAAACATACAAGCGCCGCCACTGCAAAGAAAAATACAGGAAATATCTTAGCTAATGCATCTATGCTATTTGCGCATCCTTCATATTCAACAAATGATCTATGACTATCTCTATCTAAAACATACCACGTTGGCTGCTCTATGTTATCTATTTGCTTTTGAGCATCATCTATCTTCTTCTCTGCTTTTGATAATTCTTCTTCTGTTTCTTGTTTCTTTTGATTTAATGTTTTTTGACTTTCTTCTATATCTATTTCTGCATTTTTTATTTTTTGCTCTGCTTTTGAAATCTCATTATTAGCAAGTTTTTCAGATTGCTGTAATGTAAGTTCTGATTGTTTTATCTTTGCTTCATTTGAACTTAAAATTTGTTTAGTTTGGTTTAACTTTACTTCTGCATCTTTTAATGATTGTTTATTGCTTTCCAATTGACTTTTAGCTGATGTTATACCTGCTTTTAACTGAACTAAATTTGTATTTATATTGTCTATTTGAGTTTGATAGTAAACTTTTTGATTTTCTGTTAAATTAGGATTATTTATTAGCGAATTTAACTCAGATAATTGTTGCTCTAATTGAGATTGCTGTGACTCTAATTCCTTAATTGTAGATTCAGCTTGTGCAAATCCTACTTCAGCAATTTCCTTTTTATTTTGGTATTCTTGTAGAGCAGTTTGATACTGTTTTTTTCCAGACTCAAGTTGTTGTTTTGCATTTTCTATTTGATTTTTTCCATTTGCTATATCATTTTTTGCTTGTGCTCTTTGCAACTCAAGTTCTTTTTTACCATTTTGTAAATCTACTTTTGCCTTATCAATTTTATCTTGCGCATCATCAAACTCACTTTGTGCCTTTTCTTTATTATCTTCGTACTCTTTTTTACTTTTGTCTAATTTTTCTTGAGCTTCTGATACAACTTGATTGTATCTACTTTCTATCCTTTTATCCTTTATATTATCAATATCATCTACTACTGAATCGATTAGTTTTTGATAATCATCTGAATATGTATCTAATTTACTTGCTCCTTTTACGGTTAAATAGATATCAGTATACACATCTAAACTGAAATCTGAATCAAGAATCATCATTGCCCCTTGTATTCTTCCTCCACCTATCGATGCATTCCCTTTTTCATGCGATAAGTAATAAGGAGTATTTACATAACCTACTACTGTATATTCTTTCTTTTTTAAGCTATTACTTATATCATCATCTGTCCCCGAATTAATTGTTATTTTACTTCCTATAGGATATGCTAAAAATTGATATTTAGACTTTTCAATTACGCATTCTCCGCTTTTTTGTGGAAGTCTGCCTTTCACTACTTTAAGTCTATTTATATAATTTTTATTGTTTTCTTTATAATCATTCAAGTTTATACTTTGAATTTGAACTACGCTATCTTTATCTTTATAGTGTGAGATAGCTTCAATTGAATAAGTTCCCTTTATTCCTTCTACATTATTTATTTTTTGAATTTCATCTACATCATCATCTGTAAGCCCCAAAGTTGACGTTACCCTAATATCCATTAAGTTGTAGTCATCATAGTATGAATCAGATGTTTTTTTCATAACCAAGGGTGCATCCTTGATTCCCGAAAAGAATGCAACCCCTAGTGCTACAATTAGTAAAATAGAAATAAATCTTCCCTTTGAGTTTTTTATATCTCTGACAAAATCTTTTTTTAGTGCACTTTTCATATTACCACTCAATCCTTTCTACAGGAGTTGGATTATCATTTACAACTACACTTTCTATTTTACCGTTTTTTACTTTAATTACTTTGTCTCCCATAGGTGTCAAAGCTAGATTATGGGTAATTATTATTACTGTCATATTCATTTGTCTGCAAGTATCTTGTAATAATTTCAAAATTGCTTTTCCTGTATTATAATCTAATGCTCCAGTTGGCTCATCACATAAAAGCAATTTAGGATTTTTAGCAAGTGCTCTTGCTATTGCTACTCTCTGTTGTTCCCCTCCTGATAATTGAGCTGGAAAATTATTTTTTCTATCTTGTAATCCTACTGCTTCCATAATCTCATCTATATCAAGTGGATCTTTGCAAATTTGAGTAGCAAGTTCTACATTTTCCTTAGCAGTTAAGTTTTGTACCAAATTGTAAAATTGAAATACAAACCCTATGTCATACCTTCTATAAGTTATTAACTCTTTATTTGAATAATCATTTATATATTTATTATCTACTATAATTTGACCACTAGTTGGGCTATCCATTCCGCCTAGTATATTTAATATTGTGCTTTTTCCTGCACCACTTGCTCCTGCAACTACTACAAATTCACCCTTATCTACAGTAAAATTTACTCCACTTAATGCTTCGATATTAACTTCACCCATTTTGTAGATCTTTTTTACATCTTTAAATTCAATATATTTACTCAACTCTATTCCCCCTAAAATTACTTTCTATACTTCCATTATAATAGGAAATACACTTGGTCGTCTTTTCGTTTTTTCAAATAATAAATTTTCTACTGCTTTTCTTACACTACCTTTTAATACTTGCCATCCTACTGCCTCATCTGCAAGACATTCTTCTATTTTTTGTCTAGAAACTTCTTTTATTTCATTTATAATTTCTTCACTTTCTCTAGCATAAATAAACCCTCTTGTAATTACATCTGGTCCTGATGCTAGATAGAAGTTTTCCCTATCTATAGCAAATACTATTATTACCATACCATCTCTAGCTAAATTTCTTCTATCTCTTAAAACAATATTGCCTACATCACCAACGCCTATTCCATCTACATAAAGGACTCCTGTACGCACTTTGCCCGCTACTTTTGCATCATCTTCTGTTATTTCTAAAACATCACCAGTTTCCATAGTAAATATATTTTGTCCTGGCATTCCCATTTTTTTAGCCAAATCAGCATGATGTTTAAGATGACGATATTCACCATGAACTGGTAAAAAATATTTAGGCTTAGTTATAGAGTGAATAAGTTTTAGTTCTTCTTGATAAGCATGTCCTGAAACATGTACATCTTCTAAATCTTCATATATAACTTCGGCACCTTTTTTATAAAGTTGATTTATTACCTTTGATATCATTTTATCATTTCCAGGTATAGGTGATGCTGAAATTATAAATAAATCATTTGGTTCTAATTTTATTTTTCTGTGATTGCCATAAGCTATTCTTGAAAGGCCTGCCATAGGTTCCCCTTGACTTCCGGTAGTTATTATAGTTATTTTATCATCATGATTATTTAATTCATCAACACTTATCACCTCTCCTTCTGGTATATGCAAATATCCAAGTTCCATGGCCACATTGCTCACATTTTCCATACTTCTCCCACTAAAACAAATCTTTCGATTTTCTTTTAATGATGCGTCTACTACCTGCTGCATTCTATGTATGTTAGATGCAAATGTAGCTACTATAACTCTTCCTGTTGCCCCACCAATAATTCTATTTAAAGTTTCACCTATTGTTTTTTCAGAAAGTGAATGACCACTTCTCTCTACATTAGTACTATCAGCCATTAATAATAATATTCCTTCTTCTCCTAAAGCCGAGAATCTATTTAAATCCATAACCCTTCCGTCAATTGGAGTATAATCTATTTTAAAGTCTCCTGTATGAACTATTGTCCCTATTGGAGTAAAAATAGCTAAAGAGCATGCATCTGCTATACTATGAGTTGCTCTTATAAATTCAACACTTAATTTATTAAACTTTATAACATCGCCTTCTTTTACAGATATCAAATTGCGATTGTCTATTTTATGTTCTTCTAGCTTACTTTCAATAAGTCCTATTGTTAAACGTGTTGCATATATATCCATATTTAATTGTTTTAAAATATAAGGTATTGAACCTATATGGTCCTCATGTCCATGTGTTATAAAGAGTCCTTTTACTTTCTCCTTATTTTCAAGTAAATAAGTTATCTCTGGTATAACTAAGTCTATTCCTAGCATATCATCATCTGGAAATGAAACACCACAATCTATTACTATTATTTCATCTTCATATTCTATTGCAGTTATATTTTTTCCTATTTCACCTAATCCTCCTAGAGGAATTACTTTCAATGTACTTTTTTTCATTTTACTCTCCTTGCTAAATTTATAAATGTATATATTTATTATCGAACCTTCGTTTTTTTCTTTTTCAATAACACTTTTTCTATATTATTTACATATTTACATAAATTATAATTTGCTATAATACCATAGCTCGCAAATTTAAAATCAAGGAGGTATATATGTTTAATTTAAAATAGGTTGAGCTAAAAATATTTACCCAACCTATTTCAAAAAATTATTTAATTTTAAATTAATTAATATCTAATTATTTATTCACTTAATTAAAAGATAATACATTCAACACGTGCATAATAGAACCTATGCTAAGACATCTCTCATCTATATCAAAATCAGCAGTATGTATAAGAGATGTTATACCTTTTTCCTTATTAGCACATCCAACATGGAAAAATGCACCTTTACAATTTTCAGTAAAGAAAGAGAAATCTTCTCCACCCATAGATGGATAATCTTTAAAAATAAAGCTCCCTTTTCCTAAAAATTCTTCTGCATTATTTTTTACTACATCAATTAAATCTTTATCATTTATAAGTGCATCATATCCATTTTCTTTTATTTTAAATTTAGCTTCACATCTATAAGCTTTAGCTGTATTTTCAACTATCTCAGTAGCTCTCTTTACTATAAAATTCCTTTGCTCACTATCCAAAGTCCTAAGTGTGCCATTTATTGTAACCTCGTCACAAATTACATTTCCAGCATCTCCACCTTGAATTTTTCCTAAAGTAAGCACAGCCATATCGTGTGGTGCTAAATTTCTACTTATTATGCTTTGAAGTGAAGTAATTATTTGTGCTGCTGCAACTAATGCATCAATCCCATTTTGAGGATATGCCCCATGACCTTTTTTACCTTTTACTTTAATTAAAACTGAATTAGTACTTGCATTTAATGTACCATATTTTGATTCTATTACTCCCACATCTAAATAACCTTGAACATGTGCCCCAAACATATACTCTACTTTAGGATTTTCTAAAAGACCATCTTCAACAAAGAATTTAGCTCCTCCATCTTTTTCTTCAGCAGGTTCAAAGAAAAACTTTATATTTACATTTAGCTCATTTTTCATTTCGTATAATAATTTGCACGCACCTATTAACATAGTTGTATGAGCATCATGACCACATGCATGCATAATACCTTTATTTTGTGATTTATATTCACTTTCCTTTTTTTCTTCAATTGGAAGTGCATCTATATCTCCCCTAATTCCAATCGTTGTTTTTGCATTTTTGCTATATATATAGGCCATAATTCCTCTATGATGTTCAAATTCAATATAGTCTATTCCTATTTCATCTAAATATTTTTTTATTTTTTCCTTTGTTACAAATTCCTGCATAGCTAATTCAGGTGTTCTGTGAAGATCCCTTCTTACTTTTATCAAATAATCTGATATTTCATATCCCTTTTTTATAATATCTTCTTTTATCAAGTTCAACTCTCCTTTTTTCCTTTTTTCTTATTATACTCCATAGAAAAACATAGTTGCATTTGTATATGGTATAATTTTATTAAATTATATTAGGTTTTGTTAACTAGATATGAAAAAAATGATCCTCGACAGGATTAATAACCGATAGGTTCAAATTTAGATTTCACATATTAAAAAATGGCATAACAAATAAGCCTAACAAAATTATAATTTTTTTAGACTTAAAGTGCAATTAATATTTAACAAACCAATTAATTTTATCTCGATGAGAATAATTAATACCACAAACTTCAGCTGGTGTTAAATTACTC